>JAPPGG010000027.1 GCA_028875055.1 Chloroflexota bacterium | reverse complement strand
CCCCCGCCCGCCCCCCCCCCCCCCCCCCCCCCCCCCCCCCCCCCCCCCCCCCCGCTCCTCTGGAATCGTCACGGGAATCAGTTCCTCATGGGGGCCGTTGCAGCCCCCTTTCCCCGGTTCCAGAGCCTGTAACCTGACTGCTGCCAGGAAGGCGTGGGCCAGCATGTCCAGGGCCCGCCCAGTGGCCCGACGCGGGGATGATGTGCCGGTACCAGCCGTCCCAGCGCTGCGCCGCACCCGACCGGATTCCGCAGCCCCCCGACGCCAGTTAGTCCGCCCTCACCCCTACCTGCGCGGGTTCAGGCTCTGCATCACTCCCAACTGCCACCGCCTCACATCACCACTCACCGCCTATCCACAATCTGCCTTCTCTTAATTTGCGGCTGTAGCATTAAACCCACGGACGCTGCTTGGAGCGTTCCTTTTGCGAGGTGTAGTTGGGCAGGCCCTGGCGCTCCAGGGTTGCGGCCACCATTTCCCGGAACAACTGGCGGTCCCTGCCGGTTATCACCGCCTGTTCGTGGGACTCGGTTATCACCACCGGGTAGCCCTGGCCCCGCCGGCACTGCTCGACAATGAGGCTGTGACTCTGGGCCAGGAGAGTCTCGTCCATCGCCACCCACTGGGGCACCTCAATGCGGGCGATCTCCTCCCCGGTGTGCAGGTAGTAGAAATAGACCTGCTGGTCGGGCCCGTAAAAATCCCGGGGCACCGAGGAAAGGGTCCGGTATAGGGGGGACCGGTGATAGGGCAGCAGCTCCTCGCCGAAGACGTCCCTGTCCAGGAAGTCATTGGCCCGGCTGCAGGGCTCAAGGTCGGCTCGCCGGTTGCTGCAAGACTTCTGGCAACTCTCCAGGCTGTGGCTGCACAGGCAGCGCCGGATGGCGTTCACCACCTCCGTAGTCCTGGGCAGCGATACATAGGCCGCCAGCGCCACTTTCCTTTCCCGCGCCAGTTCCTGGAACCCCCGGAGCGCCTGCAGTAACCCATCTTCAATGATGTGCCTGCGCACAAACTCGGGATAGGCTCGTCCGGCCAGGCCCCACATCACCAGGGTACCGTCCACCAGGGCCAGGATAGGCTGGTCCGGCGGGCAGCGGCGCGTTTCCTCCAGAAGCTCCCACAACTCTCGCACCGTGCGATACATTCCCAGCAGGTTTCCGGTTACCGCCTCTTCCGCGTTGGGTTCCTCGGGATGCCGCAGGTACAACTCCTCCGGTCGCGACGCCAGGCGGGGCCGGCTGAAGAAACTCGCCCCGGCCCCGGAGCCGTAGGTAATTGCACATCCTCCCAGGTTGATCAGGTAGCAGGGCACGGGAAGATGCCGGTCCACGTCTATGTGAGAGCCGTCCACCGAGAGCGCCGTCCAGTCGGAAGGGGCGGCTGGGGGAGCAATGTTGTCCAGTAGGACGTCCACCACCTGGGCGGCCAGGAACGGGAGCCCCGGCTCCTGTGTCCGCTGCCGGGCTTCCCGCGCCGGTACTCCGGCGGCCGCCTCCCGCAGCTCCGCCAGGCGCCGCTGGCGGGCGCCATGATCCTGGCCCAGGGATCGGGATACCAGTTCCAGCTGATTGATTGTTGCGCCCAGGTCCAGGGACATTTCGTCAAGTCCTCCGGGGATTTTCGAGGCAGCAGCCCCTATTCAAACCCCAGCTTCCGCTCGTTAAGGCTTACGTAGCGACCGCCGCCGCCGATAACCAGGTGGTCCAGCAGGTCTATGCCCAGCAGCTTGCCGGCGGAAACCAGGTCGCGGGTGATCGCCACGTCCTCGGGACTGGGTGTTGGGTCGCCTGAGGGGTGGTTGTGCGCCACAATGATGGAAGGCGCGTTGTCCCTCACCGCCGGCCGGAACACCTCGGAAGGACGGACAATGGAACTGTTCACGTTGCCCACATACACTTCCACGGTACGCAGCACCTGGTTCCTGGTGTTCAGCAGCAGCACCCTCAGGTGTTCCTGTTCCAGGGTAGCCATTTCAGCCTGCAGCAGATTGGCCACGTCCTGCGGCGAGTTGATAACGGCCCGGTCTTCGGGAGCCAGGGAAATGAAGCGTCGTCCTAGTTCCAGGGCCGCCATCAGCTGGCAGGTCTTGGCTTCGCTCAGGCCCCGCTCGGCGCAAAGCTCCGCAAAGTTGGCCCGTCCCAGCCCATCCAGCCCGCCGAAACGGCTGAGCAGCCTGGTGGACATGGTCAGCACGTTCTCGCCCTGCATGCCAGTGCGCAGCAGAATGGCAATCAGCTCCGCATTGCTCAGATAACGAGCGCCGTAATCCCGCAACCTCTCCCGGGGACGTTCCCCCTGGGGCATGTCGTGAACGGTAGAACGGCCTGTGCCGGTTCCCCGCGTGCCTGCCCCTTCATCAAGGTTTGGTAGAGGGCCGGGCTCGGAATTCGGTAAAGCGGTTATCGTCATTGCCTGCTCTCATGCGCCGGTCGCGCCCCAGTATTGTGGCAATGAATGCGCCGCCACCGCAATGCCCGGATGTCAGTGGGCCGGACCCGATTCCGGATTTCCGGAGACGTCGGCGGGGGACTGCCTGCCCCGGCCTGCCGCCGCAGACTCCGGGACCGCAACTACTCCACTTCAATCAGCGGCTCCAACCCGGATACTCGCGAGGCCGCCTGCCTTTCGCCTATGGAACTCAAGACCTCGGCTATGTTGCGCAGGCCGTCCAGGACCACCCCGGCATTCAGTCCGCCGAAGGGAGGATGGACGACCCGGTTGCGGAAATGCCGTATGTCGCGGAGTTTTCTGGGGTCGGGAGTGTCCACCGAAAAACAGTCGTAATAGGACTGCACCAGGTTTTCAAAATCACCGATGTCGAAATATGACCCCGGGTCATTCGGGTCATACCTGGAATGGATGTTGAAATCCTTGACGCAAGCCTCCAGGCAGGTGGCCAGGTCATGGGGTTGTTTTCGGCGTAGCTGCTTGACAATGAAGTCCCTCATGGGATTTCGATAAAGGTTCAATGCGTGATTGCAAATGGTCAACTGCGCTGCCAGGCTCTCGGGCAAAGGCAGGCTCTGGCCCTCCTGACCCTGTCGCGCCAGCCGGCGCAGGTTGGCCACTTCTTCCCGCAGTCCCTCGATGGTCGCATTCCTGCTCTCCAGCGCCTTCTGAAGCCGCGCAACTTCGCGGGTTGAGCCGCTGCTGTTGTCGGGTGGAGTATCCAAAGGCTCAGCTCCCAGCTCCGCCTCCAGCTCGTCAATGCGTTGCTGGGCTGCCGCGAGTTCGCTGCTCAGCCGTTCGTTCCTGGACTTCTCCGTGGCCAGCAGGCTGGCCCGGGCCTGCTCCACTCGGCGCTGCCTGGTCGCTTCATTACTATCGGGCGCGGCCTGCCCACCTTCACGAGACTCCATTTGCCGGTTTCGCGCCAGCAGTACCTCTGTCCGGCACTTGCTGAAGCGGGAGTCAAACTCGTGGGGCGGTACGAACCGGTCCTGGTACTCCAGCGCCTTCTGCTGCAAGCCGTAATAGAAGGCGTTGGCCGTATCCGCCTCAGGCATGATTTCCTGGCCGTAGTATGGACGGCGGGGGCCGGGTCCATTGCTGCCTGAGGTGGCCCCTGGCCAGATCCAGCGGGCGGCCCCACCGTAACAGGCCAGGGTATGGTGGACCAGTTCGCGATACCGGCCTTCGGCGTTGTGGGCCAGCCTGACTACCCGGGCCAGTCCCATCAACTCCCGCCGCGCCCGCTCCGGGTCCAGCAATACACCTCCCTCCCCGTCCTCGCTGATGACCAGCAGGGGCAGCTTCCGCTCTCCGCCCAGCAGCTCCTCCGCCACAAAGGCTTCCACCGAATCCTCGGAAATCACCTGGGGTTGGGCGCTCCAACCCGCGGCTTCAACGGAACAGTCAAACTCGTCGGCCAGGGCCGTCAGAAAACGGGGCGGCCCGGCTCTAAGTTCCGGCGGGTCTTCGCCGTCGGGGGTAATGAATCGGCTTCGGACGTTGACGCCTGCCGAACCGGACCCATCGTCGAAGATCCGCACCTCCAGTTGCAACAGTTGCTGCGGGCTGCGAGGGTGAGGACGCCCGCAGGCAATAAGCGCGTAGCCAAATTCCCCGGCGCAGTCCGATTCTATCTCTATATCCGACGAGGCGACGGCGGCGCCCCCGTCCCGGGACAGCTCGGTTTGCAGGAATGACCGCAGCCGTCCTATCCGTTCGGCGCAGGTTGGAATGCCGGGCATGTTGACATTGAAGGTCGAAATGTAGGGAAGCCCCATAGCCCCTCGCGCATCTGATGGTTCAACGCCCTAAACGAACTGGTACTTGGAATACGCTCCCTCCTCCTTGGTTATGTACTCCAGCAGGGCAAATTCGCCGGCCTCGTTGCGTTCCTGGGCTCGGCGCATGGCGGGGCCAATCTGGTCGGGGTCGGTCACCCGCTCGGCCCACGCTCCCATTGCCCGCGACATGTCGGCGTAATTCCCGCCCGTCTCCTTGGTGTGGTAGCGGGATACGGCGGTGGGCATCCGGCTGTCGGGGTAAATGGCCATCGTGTTGTTGTTCAAAACCACGGTCGTTATTGCGATCCCTTCCCGCACCGCCGTCTCCACGTCCAGGCCCACCATCCCGAAGGCCGTATCGCCCATGAAATTAATCACCATCTTATCCGGAGCCGCCATCTTGGCCCCCATGGCCAGGCCCAGGCTGTATCCCAGTTGAGTGGACTTTCCCCAGCCGATGAAACTGCGGGGAGAGCGGGCTTCCCAGAAGGGAGACACCTGTTCCCGTGGGCTGCCCGATTCGTGGGTGACGATGGTATTGTCCAGGTCCACCGTATGCATGATTTCCCAGATGACTCGATAGGGATTCAACGGGACTTCATCCGACGTGAGGCGTGGCAGCCACTGGTCCAGCCATTCCTGGCGGGACGCCGCAATCTCATTCGTCAGTTCGAGGTTCGCCGGACGGGCCTGACCACCGGTCTGTCGCTTGATTTCCTCCAGGACCTGGCTCAGCACCAGCCTGGCGTCGCCCACCACCGGGTAGTCCGCCTTGTAGTCCTTGTTGATGTCCACATCGGCGTTGGTGGTATGGATTAGAGTCTTGCCCGGCGGCAGGGGTGCGGTGAAGTTGCTCTTGATCATACTGGCGCCCACCGCGAACACGGTATCCGATCCGGTGAGGAAGCGGTGTACCTGGCCCGTCTGGCTGGAGCCGCCAATGCCCAGCGACAGGGGGTGGTTCTCGGGGAATGCGCTCTTGCCTTCCAGCGTGGTCATCACTGGAATCTGCAGGTACTCCGCCAGTTCCACCAGTTGGTCAGTAGCTTCCGCATACAAGACGCCCTGTCCGGCAGTGATTACCGGTCGCTGGGCGGAAAGCAGGGCCCGGGCAGCCCGGCCCACAGCCTCCGGGTCGCCGGCGGTGCGCATGCCTTCCGGCGGCTGGTAGTCGAACTGCTCCTCGCTGATGTCCTCGGAGATGAGGTCACCGGGAATTTCCAGCAATACCGGGCCCGGCTTTCCCGACCGCAGCCTCGTAAAGGCCTGGCGCATCAGTTCGGGCACCCGGTCTGCATAGTTAATCTGTGCGGCCCACTTGGTAATGCTCTCGTAGCTGCGGGTAGGACTGAATACCGGGTCAATCCCCTGACGATGGCGAGCCGCCCCGGCCGGCAGCAGGAGAATGGGCACCGAATCGGCGTAGGCCTGGGCCACCCCGCCAAAGGCGTTTTCCGCGCCGGGGCCGGCCTGCATCAGGAAGATGCCGGTCCGCTTGCCATTGTTGATCCGGGAAAAGCCGTCGGCCATGTGAACGCCGGTGCGTTCCTGCCGAACAACAATAGGCCGGATACCGGCGACGGCCGCCGCTTCGATAAGGGGACTGGAGGGCATGCAGCCGACAAAGTCCACCCCTTCCAGTTTCAATACGTTTGCGATTGCGGTAATGCCATCCATGGTCTCTTGCCTCCTGAAATTGGATTTGCCTTACGGCTGACCTGAAATTCCTGGTTACCGGGGCGTGTTAATCAGTTTACGTTGATTGGCACCGACTTCGGCCAGCCTAATATGTAAAAGGACCTGCTGCGCCAGCCTGGCGCCGACACCCGCTGGCTATGCGCCATCCGCCCTCGCCTTACCCATCCCACAAGTATTCAGCGTCATACTCCGCTACCAGCTGCCCATCCTGGTTATGGACCTCCACCGTAAAGGTCAGGTAGAAATTGCCTTCCCGTTCCTCCTTGCTGGCCAGTCGGGTCTGGGCGGCTATGATATCCCCGGGCCTTACAAAGACGCCCTGGTAGCGTATCGCCAGGGCGGTGGGGTTGTGGGACAGGGCGGCGGGCAGTTGGCAGCCTCGCCCGGCTGCCAGGTCAGCCAGTTGGGGCCGGGCGATGGCCAGGATCATGGCCGGGGGCGCAATTATTCCGGGCAGCCCGGTCTCCTGCGCCGCCGGCTGGTTGGTGTAAACCAGGTTCTCGTATCGGGCCGTCCGGCAATATTCGGCAATTTCAACGTCCGTTACTTCCCGTGAGGAAGCCGGAGCGGAGTCGCCCACTTCAGCCAGGCTCCATGTGTACGTCATGGGCGTTAATTTAGCACATAGAGCGAAGAAAGACCGCCCCGGTCACCCTTTTTCCGGTGTGTAAGACCACGCCGTGGCCCGATGGGGAGTTATCCTGATGACCGGGTTGTCGTCTATGTCCATTTCCAGATATTGGGGGTACTTTTGCCGAAGCAGCCGGACGGCTTTCCTGCGTTCCTCGGCTTCCCCCGCCCCGTCCTCCAGAAGGTCGGCCGCGCCGGTCAGCAGGATGTACCACAGCTTTGTCCAGTCCGGATCATAGTGGTCCACCACCAGGGCGACCTGCGGGTTTTCCAGGATGTTGCGTACGCGTCGCAGCCGGGTCAGGGCCGCCCGCTTGGGTTTCTGGTCTAACGCAATGTAGATGGCCACCCCGTCCACTTCCTCGTCCAGCGCAAAGCACACGGGAATAACGTGGGGAGCGCCGGACTTGCCCGCGGTGGACAGGCGTCCCACGGGGGCAGCCGCCAGTCGTTGTACCTGCTCCGGAGTCAGTGATAGCAAGCAGCACCTCCGGCAAAATCCGGCGTCACTTGTTTAGTATTTCAATTGTACTGCGACGATGGAAGCGCAGCCCGCGCCGGCGGACCGGCTTCCGTCGGTATCCGGGGCGTTGTCTTGATGGTACCGGCTTTTTCCAGACCATGCTGGTGTCCGGCCGCGCCGGGATGACTTTCAATGCCGGACCTGCATCCGGCCCGGGCATCGGTCCAGCGCAGGGGCTATGAGGGCGCCGGGGAGCCCCCCTGGTCTGCAACCCGACAGCTTGGAGACGGTTTCCTGAGTCTGAAGTCGCTTGAACGGGACCCCGCTTTTCCTGGTGGGCTTCAAACTGGGGGCGCCGCCTGTGGTAAAATCGGGCGCTAACGATAAATTTTCCGCTTCCTCCCCGGAGGGCGTGGCTGAGGGCAGTGAACATGCGGCTGATTTCCTGGAACGTTAACGGCATTCGGGCAGCACACAAGAAGGGATTTCTCGAGTGGTTTGAGGAAGCGCAGCCCGATGTGCTGTGCCTCCAGGAAACCAAAGCCCACGAGTCCCAGTTGCCCGACGCCCTGAAGCAGGTGGAGGGTTATTCCAGCTGGTTCACTACTCCCGAGCGCAAGGGTTACAGCGGTGTGGGCCTCTACACCCGCGAGGGACACGAACCCCGCGGCGTCAGCTTCGGCCTGGGCGTTGAGCGTTTCGACAGCGAGGGGCGCACCGTGGTCGCCGATTTCGATGATTTCGTGTTCCTGGGAATTTATTTCCCCAACGGCAAGCGGTCGGCGGAACGTCTGCGCTACAAGATGGACTTCTACGACGCCTTCCTGGAGTACGTGGACAGGCTGCGACGGGAGGGCCGCAGCGTAGTCGTGTGCGGCGACGTCAATACCGCCCACAAGGAAATCGACCTGGCCCGCCCCAAAGAGAACGAGAAGATCTCCGGCTTCCTGCCGGAGGAACGGGCCTGGATGGACACCTTCCTCGAGCGCGGCTACGTTGACACCTTTCGACAGTTCAACCAGGAACCCCACAACTACAGCTGGTGGGACCAGATGACCCGGGCGAGAGAAAGGAACGTGGGCTGGCGCATCGACTACTTTTTCACCGACACCGATTTCGCCTCCAACCTGACCGGCGCCTTCATACTGCCCGACGTGATGGGATCCGACCACTGCCCCGTGGGCATCGACTTATCCTGAGCTTCCTCTCCGGCGCAGGGCCGCCCCTGTCGCCGCCAGTCAGCCCGCCACCTGGACCCACACGCGCTTGACTTGCCCGCCACCCTCGACTGCGAACCTCTACCGGTCAAGCGAGTGGCCCTGGGTTGGCAGGTGGAGCGTCGCGGCAGCGCCACCGCCAGCGGGGGGAACAGGGGCCCGCAGTTCTCTGCCGGCCGCCATCCAGCGCGTCGCCATACCGGATACCGGCAGTTTTAGCTCAGCCAGGGCCGGTGTACCCGCGCCACGGGCCGCCCATCCTCCCGGCTGACTTTCATCGCAAAATCGTACTTGCTGAACTGCAGGGCCAGTTCCACGTCCCCGGGATGGTACTGCGGCTGGCTTACGTCAAAAAACTTCTGGGTGGCCCCGCCGGTCATAATCAGGCTGCGCACCGCCTCAGGATCCGGCCGACGTCCCTCCAGCAGGTTGCGCAGGTAAATTCCGCACTGCTCGTCCTCGTCCGCCCGCACCGCGCCCTGATCGCCCATGGCCAGGATTGTAACCAGCTCCGGCGCGTCCCGCAGCACCGCCCTGACCGTAGCGTCCGCCACTGCAAAAGACCCCAGGTAAATGGACTCCGTTCCCGGGGCGTCAAAGGCCGTCGCCACGCCCACCGTGCCCGCGCGAGTGGACTGCACCAGCGATTTGCCCGTCAGGTCCACCCCCGATATCTCAAAGGGCGAGTTTCCGTAGTCAAACCCCTCCGGCCGCTTCCCGTCCATTTCCCCCATCAGCACGTCGCCCACGCCGCTGCGGTGCAGGGCCAGGGCATCGGCCGCTTCTGCCACCAGCGTAATATCGGTAGCCCCGTTATCAAAAGCAATGGCAGCCGTCGTAAAGGCGCGGAACACGTCGATGACAATGACCGTTCCTGCGGCTTCCCTCGCGTCTCTTACCAGGCTGCCCAATCGTATTTCCATAGAACGTTTCCTCTCGTGGGGCCGATCCCCCTCACTAATGGCTGGGCCCGCGCCTCAGGCTGTGCTCCCTTTCCTCCAGTATGGAATCGGCAATGCCGGTCACCAGCCTCGACATCATCCGGTACAGGTCAGACCCCTCTTCGTAATTGGCTGTGTACGGGCCCACCGTCAGACGCTGTCCTTCCGCCAGCTCATAGGGACGGCGGAAGTCCGAGTCGTCAGGCGGGGTCACGCCGACAGCCTTTCCGCCCAGGTAGCGTATCATCGAGAAGCAGGGAATGTCGCTGGGCCCGTCTCCCACATAGATCATATTCCTGAAGGGCACCCGGCGGTCTGCCCCGTCCATGGCATCGTTGACCCGATACGGGTTGCGGCGAAGTTCAGCCCCCGAAATCCCCTTGTTTATGGAGTAGATAAACTTGGTCTTTTCCGTGAATGTGACCGCCCGCTTCACCGCTACCGCCCTTCCTTCCCCGTCATAATCATAGGCGCAGCCGAAAATTTCGTTGGCGGCCCCGGCCAGGGGCGTGGCCGTCAGGACCGCTTCAATCCCGCTGCTGACTATGAACCACTCAATGGTGACGTTGGCCTCTACGTAATCGGGGTTGGCCGCCAGCAGCGACCTCAGGCGGGGAACGAAGTCCAGGGCGCCGGGGTAGAATTCTACCCCGGCGCCCACGGAATTCAGCTTCTCCAGGGTCAGGGGCCCAGCGTCAGACTCATCCGCTTCCACCAGCAACCGCTGCAGGTAAGCCAGTGGCGGGTCCCACCCGTCCTCGACCAGGGCGTTCACCCGGTTCTTCCAGAATTCCCGGGAGTCAATGCCCAGCTCTCTTACCAGTCTGTCCGACGTATCCGGACACAGCGTCCCGTCGCAGTCGCAGATGATTGCAATGACGTCCTGGGCCATTGGGCTACTTCTTGACCAGTTTCTGCAGGGTCCGCGGGTTGTCCGGGGGATCGGAGTAACTGCGAGTGTGGGTCCAGGACACCTCGCCCACGTAAATGTCCCCCCGGGAGTCTATGCAGATTCCGTGGGGCGCGATAAACCGGCCTGGCGTCCAGCCTTCGGTTTCATGGCCCAGCCTTGCCAGCACGTTGCCCCTGGTGTCGTAAATGGAAACCCGTGGCCCCAGGTCGGTGGCCTCAAAGTTGGGGCCGATGGGAACGCCCAGCTCGCCGATGTAGGTGCGCTCGGCGTCCTGGTCAATGTAGAGTCCGCAGGGGCGGGCCATGTTCACCCACTGGGTCTCAAACTTGCCGTCGGAGTCGAACACCTGCACCCGGTGGTTCTCGCGGTCCGCCACGAAAACCCAGCCATCCTTGTCGGTGCAGACGTTGTGGGCAATGTTGAAGCACCCGGGATCGGTCCCCGACGCGCCCCAGGAAAAGAGGTGGGTACCGTCGGGAGAGTATTTGTGCACCCGGGCGTTCCCATACCCGTCCGAGACGTAAAAGTCGCCGTTGCGCGGGTCAATGGCCACGTGGGTGCAGCGGTTGAACGGGTCGCCGCTCATGAAGGGCGCCGGCTGCCCGCTTATCCCCAGCGTGAACAGCACCGTGCCGTCCAGCTTGCACTTGCGGATGGTATGGTCCCCGTCGTCACTCAGGAACATGGTATCGTCGGGAGCCATGGTGATGCCATGAGCCCGCGGGTAAACGCCCTCGCCCCAGGATTCCAGGAAGTTCCCCTCCTTGTCGAAGACAATCATCGGGTGCTCGCCCCGGTTAAAGGCATAGACGTTGTCGTTGGCGTCCACGCCCACCGCCGCCACTTCCTTGAAAGACCAGCCGTCGGGCAGTTGACCCCAGCCCTCGGCAACTTCGTAGATATAATCGCCCGAACCTAGTTCCACCATAGCAATAACCTCACTTCGGCAGATTTTCGGTAGCGCCCCCTATGGGGGGATAGGGGAAATTGTAACACCTCCCCCATAAAATCAAAGATGGATAAACAGCATTCACAATAGTCGTTTCAAAGACCCAAACTGAATCCTGTCGATCCTGTCCATCCGTGTTTGAATCAACAGGTTCGGGTTGCTATCATCAATGGGCAGAATCTATCAGGCGAGACAAGCGAGGGTGCAGATGACCCAGGAAGAGGCCAGGGACTTCGTAAAGTATTCCTTCTACAAGGTGGCCCCCGAGTGGCGGCAGTTGCCGCCGGAGGCCAGGGAGCGCAGCAAGGCGGAATTTGCCGCCACCCTGGGCGAGTTCACCGACCGCATAGACATGAGCAGTTACAGTCTGGTCGGCACCCGCGGTGACGTGGATTTCATGCTGTGGAAGGTGAGCCGCTCCCTGGAAGCCATTGATGATCTGATGGCCCAGTTGAACCGCACTGAACTGGCCGGCTACCTGCGCACCCCCCATTCCTACCTGGCCATGACCCGCCGCTCCCCCTACGTGGACGACCACCGCCATGAGGGACAGGAGGGGACTACCGCCACCATGCGCATCGTGGGCCGCAAGTACCTGTTCGTCTATCCCTTCGTCAAGACCCACGACTGGTACCAGCAGTCCCAGGAAGAGCGGCAGCGGATGATGAGCGAGCACTTCGTCATCGGCCACAAGTACCCCGACGTCAAGATCAGCACGTCCTACTCCTTCGGCCTCGACGACCAGGAATTCGTCCTGGGCTTCGAAACCGACCACCCCGGCACCTTTCTTGACCTGGTGATGGACCTCCGCAACTCCGAAGCCCGCCCCTACACCGAGCGCGACACCCCCATCTTCACCTGCCTGGCCAAGCCGGTAAGGGAATGTCTGGATGACCTGGGGTAAATGTCTCCCCATTACCGATGCAAGGTCCCAAACTTCGTAGGGGCGCCCCTTGTGGGCGCCCTGCCCTTTACCGTTTGAACCGGCCGCATGAGGTCTCCCACAAAAGTTGCCTTTACGACATGCGCTATTGGGTCAGGTGTTGTGTC
Source organism: Chloroflexota bacterium (assembly GCA_028875055.1). Classification (GTDB taxonomy): domain Bacteria; phylum Chloroflexota; class Dehalococcoidia; order Lucifugimonadales; family UBA3495; genus Bin22. The sequence goes on along the minus strand of JAPPGG010000027.1, from coordinate 89,420 downwards.
AGGCTATCTGTTACCCATCCTGCCGGATCAGGGGGACCAGTAGGGACGTCCCTACCCTTGGAGTGAAGGGTTCTCGGAGTCAAGGGACCACTTGGCGGGGTTATCAAGAATGTACTGCCTGACCCGTTGGAGGTCTGTTTCGTTCCTGACTATGTGCTCGTGGTAGTTTCTTTGCCACAACCTTCGGCTGATGGGTTCCCATCCCTTTTCTCGCACTGCGCGGATGTACTCAACAGTAGTTAAAGACTTGTAAGCCCCCACGATCTCCCCCAGCGTAGGGGCAGCTATAGTGGTTGCCCTGGTACCCTCATGGTCAGCAGCTTCTTCACCTGGGTCGCTTTCTCCGGTCGTGGCCCACAAGGGGCGCCGCTACGGGTACATACGCTGCAATTAGGCCATGGATATGATTGGGCATCACCACGAAAGTATCCATACTGATATTGCTGAAGCGGAGCGGGAGATTCTCCCATATGGACTTAACCATAAGTCCGGCTTCGCTAAGAATAATCAAGTCAGACTCAATCCTGCCGAAGCGACACTCCCGGTTCTCCGTAACAACGGTTACGAAGTAAACACCAGGTTGAGAATAGTCGTACCCCGCTAATCTGGTGGACTTTCGAGCAGCCCAAACGGGTGAATTCAATCTCATCCTCAGTAATTCCAGGGCGGTATCCGAGAAACTAGGACATGTTACAAGGGTCAAGAATCCTGGGTCGCGGCTTGATACAAGCCCATACTAGTGCGGCAAGCAGTACAAATAAAGATTCAACTGTCATCTGCTCCACCCCACCCTGAGCCTTCCTCCCCAGGCAAACTGACCCTCCCCCCTTCCCAACCTGCCTGACCCTTGTTCATCATAAATACAGGACAATTGAAACCCGGAAATTTATTCGGGCACCTCGCTGCCTTTGCCTGATTCTTGCAAAATTAGTGACAATGCAGCTACGGCAAAATCCTCAATCAACCTCATTTTCAGGGCTGGCAGGGAGAATAGTCACATACAAAATGAGGTCAAATGAGATCAAATAAGCCCGAAAACAGTTTTTTGGAATGCTCACTGTGGCGCTTGAGAATCATCAATCATTCCATCCCAGCAAAAAGGGAGAAGCTAAGGAGCTTCTCCCCATTGACCACGGTTAGGACGGCCCTGATGGCCGCAGCCTGCCACCGCCCCTACCCTATCTCCCGCGTCACTGACCTGGTCGCCCCGCCAAAGGTGGGCACCCACGACGAGTGCTTCCCGGGGCCGCCCAGCACGATGATCGCCAGGTCCTCCCGGTTGCCTACCATGGGGACCGGGCCGTCTGGAATCTGGCCGAAACGCTCCAGCATGGTCGCCTCGGTGTACCGTTCCAGGGGGATGCGGGCGTGGCGGTTCAGCCAGTCTCGTATGTCGTCCTTTGTGAACCCGTCCGCCGCTATGGTGGCCGCGTGCTCGGGCCCCAGGGCCAGCAGGGTTTCGCCGCCGGTGTAGGCGTTGTTGGCCCCGGTTACCGCCATCGCCCCGGCGATTATGGTCAAAATCTCCTCGGCCGTGCTGCCCGTGTGGTCGTTGATGTTGTGGGGTGGTTCGCCGCCCACGACCGTCACCGTGCTCTGGTCAGCGTCGAATCCCCGCTCCACGTGCAGGGCCTCCCAGGGGTTGGCCTCCTCGTTCTCGGCCACGCAATAGGTGTACTTGGAAGGCGCGCCCTGGGTGGACATATCTCCCACCCCCGGGTAGCCGCCGCCGATGTTCAGCAGGGCCAGCCGCACCGCCCGCCCAATCGTAGCGTTGGCCCGCCAGCCCGGCCCATAAGCCCCCGAGGAACTGTTCATGCCCAGCTTCTCCCGGATGGGACCATTGACCACGAACAGCGGCGCACAGGAGTGAGTGGTGGCCTGGATGGCATAGAGATTGAACGCCGGGTCACCCATGGCGGACACGCCGGCGACGATGACAGGCAGGTATTCAGGCAGGCAGCCGGCCATGACTGCGTTGATGGCCAGCCGCTCCACGGTGGCGTCGCCCCAGTTGGGGGGAAGCTGGGCCACTACGTGACCAGGCTTCAGGGAAACCGACTCCAGCATAGCTTCCACCCGCTCGGGCGTCGGCGGCGTTATGGGCAGACCGTCACTCCAGCCCCGTTCCAGGTAGAGGTTCTGGATGGCATCGTAGTCATCAGGCAACTCAATGCGCTGGGCTTCCAGTCGCGCCAAGGGATGCCTCCCTAATCGAATGGAATAGCAGGAAGATGGAAACCGTTAGGAGACGGTCTGGGACCTGGTCAAGGCCGCCACAATGTTGTCGAACAGGTCATCCGCCTTGGCGGAAGCGGTCTCGGGCGCCACTCCCCCAATGGGATGGGGCGCTATGGCCATGGGCAGTTCCGGCATTCCCAGCGACCGCCGCTCCACGTCTCCCAGCCGTTGAAACAGATGGCTGCATACTGTAACGGTGGCAACACCCCTCCGCTCTAGTTCCACTGCGTCGTGGATACTCCACGAGGTGCAGGACCCTCAATCGCCCAGTCCGACCACGGCCACCTGAACCCGGGCCGCCAGTTCCTCTATGACCTGCGGCTCGGCGGGAATGGAGGCGGTGGGCTTGCGCCGGTACAGCGCCTCCGGGATCTCGTACTTCTCCCGCAACAGCTGTTCCACCCGCCCGAACAGCACATCGCCGTTGGGCTTGCTGTTCCATAGGAATCCCACGCTCTTCCCTCGCAGGTCCTCCGGGCGCAAGGCCATCTCCGTCCGCAGCTCCCGGGGCGGAGCGGTGGGATTCAACACTGTAATCTGGCCGTTAGCTGCTGGGGACATAGGCAAAACTCCTGGAGACAGTTGTGGTTCAGGAACCGGTGCCAATATCGGATGTCTATTGAACGGCGGTCCTGTTGCTGACTTCTGGACCTGAACCAGTCTCAGCTCTCGAACTCACGCATTCCAGGACTGGCGTCGGCGAGCTGCTCTCACCGGCTTCCAGTATACTCGATACTCCAGGCTGCGCCGACTGACGACCAACCTTGACTACCGCCCCATATGCAGATGATAGAGTAATCCTGGCAGTACCAGGCGCCTTCCTGCTCCCTGTACCATAGTGGCGCCGCAGACATATTCGAGGAGATGTCGCCATGCCTGACCGTGATATATACGCCCTTGACCCCTATCCACGGCATCGTGTTGAGTGCGCCGGTGTCGATCTCTCCTACGTGGACACGGGGACAGAATCGGGGATGGATGCCGTTGTATTCCTCCACGGCAATCCGACCTGCGCATACCTGTGGCGGAACATATTACCCCATCTGGAGCCGCTGGCGCGCTGTCTGGCTCCCGACCTGATGGGTATGGGCGACTCCGGAAAGGCTACGGATGGCTCTTACCGGTTTGTTGATCACCGCCGTCACCTGGATGCCTGGTTTGACGCCGTAGTTCCCGAAGGCCCTGTCACGCTCGTAGTTCATGATTGGGGATCCGCCCTGGGATTCCACTGGGCCTTTCGTAACCAGGAGCGAATCAAGGGCCTGGCCTACATGGAAGCCCTGGTCCGCCCCCTTACTTGGGATGAATGGCCTGACCGGGCCCGGCGGATGTTCCAGGGTTATCGCTCACGGGCGGGAGAGGATATGGTCCTGACCAATAACGTCTTTGTGGAGCGAACGCTGCCGGGAAGTACGTTGAGAGGCATCAGCGACGAGGCGTTGCAGGTATATCGCCGTCCCTACCTGGAAGCAGGCGAGTCTCGCCGGCCCACCCTCTCCTGGCCTCGGGACATACCCATTGACGGCGAGCCACCCGACGTGGTTGCGATAGTCCGGGAATACGCGGACTGGCTGGCCCAGTCAGGCATTACCAAGCTGTTTATCAACGCCGAACCCGGGGCAATATTGACCGGCGCGCAGAGGGAGTTCTGCCGGTCCTGGCCCAACCAGCAGGAAGTGACCGTCCCAGGTGTTCACTTCATCCAGGAAGACTCCCCGAACGAGATAGGTCAGGCTATTGCAGAGTGGTACCAGGGTATTGGGGGCTAGGGGGAGGAAATCAGGGTTCTATCGGTTACGGTCCGTCTGCTCCAGACGGGCCACCTGTTCTTCCAACTGCCGGACCCTCTCCTCGGCCGCCGAGCGCGCCTGACGTTCAGCCATCAGGAGTTCACGCTCGGCCTCACGGGCATCAGCCTCCTCGGCATGGGTTGCCAGGTAGCGTTGCCCTGCGGAGTCCCACCACCGCAGCTTGCCTTCTTCCCAGCATATCGTCAGCCCCAGAACTTCACTATGACCCCAATAGGAAGAGCCGTCCGATTCAATGGCAATGGGTTGATAGACGCCGTCCACAAGCCTGTCTCCCGCCAGCGCCTGGGGATAATACTGACCTCCGGAGCTGTCGTACCGCCAGTATTCGCGGACTCCATAGGCCTGGTAGCCGTCCCTCTTTGGTCCCGTGTCGTTGCGGTGTGTATGTGGAGAGGCTACTTCCAGTACGAAGTCGGGTGGTCCTCCCTGCTCTTCAATGGAGAAACCCCACTGCTCAACAACCTGATTAACATCTACGTCGAAGGCCACTATCAGGTCCGGTATTAGTATGCCCCGCCGCTGGCTGGCCCGGAAACCTACCGGGACTTCGCTCAAAACCAGGGTGGTGTCCGGAGAACCGAAGTGGCGGCTTAGGGTTGTCAGGTATCCTGGCACGTAGATGTGCAGAGGGTTTTGCATATCGTCCCTGGGCGGGAAGGAGGGGAATTGCCCTTTGCCCTTCCTGTTGGCAGCTTCGTAATTCAGCTTGCTGGTCATGCTTGCATCCTGCCCTGGGCCGGATATGAAAATTATAGGTTTACGCCCCGGTAGTCTCAATTCCTCGTATTACGATGCTAAGGGTCGGGCCCGACTACCCCTTAATCACCTGCCCATAGGGGGGCTTGCTGGTCAGGCCGGTTCCGTCGGTGAAGATCTGCTTCACCTCCAGGAAGTCTTCCAGCCCGTGGTAGCCCAGTTCTCTGCCCATGCCGCTCTGCTTGTAGCCGCCCCATATGCCCTCCACGGGCTGCGCGTAGTTGTCCCAGATCCAGACGGTGCCGGCCCGTATGCCTCGCGCCACCCTCATGGCCCGTGGATAGTCGGCGCTCCAAACTCCGGCCACCAGGCCAAAGTCCACGGCGTTCGCCAGTTCCACCGCCTCCGCTTCGTCTCTGAAGGTGGTTACGGCCACCACCGGACCAAAGATTTCCTCCTGGCCCAGGCGGGACGAGTTGTCCACCCCGTCGAAGATAGTAGGCTCAACATAATAGCCATCGTTGTAACCGTCGCCCTGCAGCTTGTTGCCGCCCGTCACCAGTTCGAAGCCTGCGTCCATCCCGAACTTTATGTATTCCTGGACAACCTGCTCCTGGCTGGCTGAAATTACCGGCCCCATGTCCGTTGAATTTGCCGCCGGGTTGCCCACCTCAATTGCCCTGGTCAACTGGGTTATGCGCTCCAGCACTTGATCATGAATCCCATCCTCCAGCAGCAGTCGAGTGGTGGCCCCGCATGCCTGACCTGCATTGCGGAACATTCCAAACACCGCAGCCTGCGACGCGGCTTCCACGTCGGCGTCGTCAAATATCAGGTAGGGCGCCTTGCCCCCCAGTTCCAGGCTGATGCGCTTGACCTCAGTGGCGGCCTGGGCGGCTATCATCTTTCCGGTACCTGTCTCGCCAGTAAAGGACAGCTTGTCAATGTCGCGGCTGGTAACCAGTTCCGAACCAACCACTGTGCCGGGCCCGGGAACCAGGTTCAGCACACCGGCAGGAATATCCGTCTCGTGCATCAGCCTGACCAGCTCGTAAGCCGCGGCGGGAGTGTAACTGGCCGGTTTCAGCACGATGGTGCAGCCGGCAGCCAGCGCCGGGGCCACCTTCCGGGCCGTCTGGGTCAGGGGGAAATTCCAGGGGGTAATCAGTCCCACCACTCCCACCGGTTCCTTGACCAGGTTAATGAGCGACCCGTTGGGCAGGGTAAATGACTCGCCGTAAATCTTGCCGGCCAGTCCGGCGTAGAACTCAAAGATGTCGGCAGCGGCGGCAATGTGGGGCACGGCCTGGCGCATAGGCATACCCACTTCCAGGCTCACCACCTGGGCCAGGCGATCGGAGTTTTCCCGCATTAGCTGGGCAGTGCGGAAGAGGACCTGTTCCCGCAGTTTGTAATTGTTCAGCCAGTTGCCCGCGTTGCTGTCGAAGGCGCGGCGGGCCGCTGCGATTCCTGCTCTGGCGTCTTCCAGGGTCCCCCGGGCGGCTACGGTAGCCACCTCCCGGGTATTGGCCGGGTTCTCCCTCTGGAATTCACCGCCGCCGGTGGCCGCCCCCTCTTCACCGTCAATCAGCAGTGGACAGGACAGGGGCAACTCAATGGAATACTGGCCATCGGCGCGTTGAGAAGTCATCGGCAACCTCTATAGCGGTATTTGGGCAGGGAATGAGACTGACCTACCTTGCTTATCACCAACGTCAGGATGGGTCCATCCAGGGCTAAATGACAGCAGTCTATTAGGTCTCGCCCCGAGATGGCGCGGGTTTAATCAAAGCTGTTGACCTTAACATCATGGGCGGGGAAATCTTCGACAAGGAAGTATTTCCCGAAAACGGCCCCATATGTTGCCAAGTCAACCAGGACAGGGACAAAAGCCCTTTCAACTTCTTCCAACATCAGATATCCGCAAGCGTAACCTGGGACCGCCGAATGACCCACCCCTCTATCTGGCAAAACAGGAACACTTACACTTGCGGAGGATGCTAGTGCAGAGATCTGATTCGTTAAAGAGGGATCCGCTGGAGCAAGACGGGGGTTTTACCTAAACTCCATCCTGTCCCGCATCATCTTCGCTCCTGTGATCATCACTGGACATCACGATACGGAAAGTGGAAACCCGGGTAAATGGCGCAACCTGCTCAAACACCACCTGTCGGTCTCCATATTTTCCGTGCAGCCAATTAATCAGTGTCCCTGCCTCATCGCCCGTTGAACCACGGTCTGATCAATCACCGCCTCGGATTTGCCTGGACAATCGGACAACAGTTCATCTGCATTCGCTCGAAAGCACTCCATAACCTTTCGATACTCCGCTGATTCCAGGCTTTCCGGCTATCCAAAACTGAACCTGGGCTTTGGAGTAGATCCAGGCTTCAAACACTCCCGGTCCACCAGTTCTTCTGCTATCTGGATGGAGTTGAGCGCTGCCCCCTTCCGCAGGTTGTCCGAAACGACCCACAGCGCTATTCCGTTCAGGTCGGAAGCGTCTTTCCTGATACGGCCCACGAACACGTCATCCTCTCCGGCCACGTCCCAGGGCATGGGGTAATCACCCGTTCCGGTGTCGTCCAGGACGGTTACCCCGGGCATGTCCATCAGCAGGGCACGTATTTCGTTGATGCCCATGGCCCGCTCAAGCTCCAGGTGCACTCCCGCGCTGTGCGAGACCATCACCGGCACACGGACGCAGGTGGCCGACACCCGTATGTCCGGGGCGTGCATTATCTTGCGGCTCTCGTCAATCATCTTCTGCTCTTCCCGGGTGTAGCCGTTGTCCAGGAAGCTGTCGATCTGGGGGATGACGTTGAAGCCAATCTGTTTGGGCTGGTGGCGGGGCGTTACGGGCTGGCCCTTCAGCAAGGCCGTCGTCTGCTCCTTCAGCTCCTGGACGGCAGCGCCCCCTGCGCCGGAAACCGACTGGTAGGTGTCGGCAATAATGCGCCTGATTGGGCTTACGCGATGTATGGGGTGCGCCACCATCACCAGGGGCGTGGTGGAGCAGTTGGGAATGGCGATGATGCCCTGGTGCCAGGTAACGTCTGCTCCGTTGACCTCCGGCACAACCAGGGGCACGTCCTCCTGCATCCGGAAGGCGGAACTGTCGTCAATGACTACCGCTCCCGCAGCCACGGCCATGGGCGCCCAGTGACGGCTGGCCTCCGTGCTGGCCGAGATGAAGGCAATGTCCACCCCCTGAAAGGAGTCCGCGGTAGTTTCCTCCACCGTAAATTCCTGGCCGTTGACTGTCAGCTTTGTTCCAGCCGTTCGGCTGGAAGCCAGCAACTTCAGATTGTGCAGTTGAGGATGACGCTGCTCAACAATCTTCAGGAATTCGGCGCCCACCGCTCCGGTGGCGCCAACAACGGCAATGGTGAGGTGGCTCAGGTCAGGAATCATGGCTGTTGCCCTTCTCTGGCAGATAAAGTTCAGAGCCGCCAGCGCCATTCTTGCCGGCAGCCCTGTCTTCTCAACGCTGGGAAAGTTTCGGGTCCAGCTACAATCCCAGTACGTTTTCCAAGCCTACCACAAGGCCCGGTTTGATAACAACTTCACGGATGCACCGGATTACCCCGGGCATGTAACAGTCCCGGGTAAGGGTGTCGTGGCGGATGGAGACGGTCTGTCCGGCAGCCCCAAAAATAACCTCGTGGTGCGCGCTGCGGCCAGGCATTCGGATGCTGTGAATGGACACGCCGTTGTATTCCCCTCCCCGGGTGCCTTCCAGGGTTTCCTTTTCCGGGTAGTTGCGGGTGAACTGCTTTTCGTTGCCGATGGCCTGTGCCAGGGCGTAGGCAAAGCCCGAGGGCGCGTCGATCTTGGCTTCGTGGTGCGCCTCCACAATGTCCACGTAGTCAAAATAGGGGGCCGCTTGCTCCACCAGCTTCTTCAGCACCACCGCGCCCAGGGCAAAGTTGGGAGCGACAATGATACCTATGTTGCTGTCGCTGGCCAGGGCATCCAGGCGTTGCAGGTCTTCTTGAACCAGGCCGCTGACCCCCACGACTATGTTGCAGGAGTGGGCGGCGGCAACGGCTGCCGATTCGCGGCAGACGGCAGCGTTGGTGAAGTCCACCACCACGTCAGGCTTCGTTTCGCCCAGGATTTCGTTCAGGCTGGTGGAAAGTGGGATCTCGCCGCCGGTTGGCAAAGCCAGCGCGCTGCCCCGATCCCGGTTGCAGGTGGCTCCCACCAGGCTCAGATCGTCCTCGCGGCAGACGGCGCCGACAGTTTCCGTACCCATCCTGCCCGTTGCTCCGTGAATCGCAACCCTTATCGGCGACATGGCAACCTCCCCGTCGCTGGCCAGACTGAACTGCAACCTATAATACCATCCGAAGCAGGCTTGGCCACGAATAGGCCCACAACAACGGTTAATCCGCCCTGAACACCGAGATGACCCTGCCCAACTGGGTGGAATCCGTAATCAGACCGGCGGCCAGGTTCAGAAGCTATGTCGGCCGGTCCATTTACATCGAGAAACTAGGGAATTGAACTCTGCTTTTTTCCCCAATACAATGAGCATATGGCTCAGGAAGCAATCCCTTTCGACACCCACCGCTTCGTCCAGAACCTCGTAGCCAGCGGCTTTACCGAAACACAGGCCGAGGCTTTGGCCAGCGAGCAGATAAACTTGCTGAACAGCAATCTGGCTACCAAGTCTGACATTGCCGCAGTCTTGGCCGAGGTCAACTCTTTGAAGTCAGATGTTGAGATTTTGCGGATATCTACTCAGTCTGATATCGAAGCCCTGCGGCTGTCCACCAGGTCTGATATTGAAGCCCTGCGGCTGTCCACCAGGTCTGATATTGAAGCCCTACGGCTGTCCACCAAGTCTGATATTGAAGCTTTCCAACTGTCCACCGAGGCAAAGATCGAAAGAGCCAAGTACGATATGGTCAAATGGATGATCGGCGCTATGGTCGCTCAAAGCGCCATAATCATCAGCTTGTCCGTAACCCTGAGCAAACTGCTCTAGCTGACCTTGCTTAGGCGCTTTCTTTTTCCCGCTTCTGGAGCCCTAACCCCCGTACACCGTCTCCCCTCCCACAATGGTCTGCATCACCGGAATGTCTATTATCGTCAGCGGATCCACTGCCGTGGGGTCATCACCCAGCACCACCAGGTCAGCCAGTTTCCCCGTTTCAATGGAGCCCTTGATGTGCTCCTCAAAGCCCGCGTACGCCCCGTGCAAGGTGTAGATGCGCAGCGCCTCCTCCACCGTTACCTTCTGGTTCTCGCCCCATACTCGTCCCTCGCTGTCTGTTCGAGTGACGCAACTCTGGATTCCCATCAGCGGCTCAAAGGGACCAGGAGGATAGTCGGTAGCCCCGGTGGAGACTATGCCATAGTCCAGGAAGGAGCGCTGGGCGAACATCCACCGCAGCCTTTCCTCTCCGTAGAAGGGCATTTTCTCCCCATGGTAATAAACATAAGTGCAGAAGGGAGTCGCCACCGCGCCCAGGGCTTTCATCCGTGAAAGCAGGTCCGGGTTCACCAGGGTACAGTGCTCGATCCGGTGCCGGGGGTCGGGACGGGGATGCGCCTTCTGGGCTCGCTCGTATGCCGATACCACCATTTCAATGGTGCTGTCCCCGTTGGCGTGAATGCACACCTGGAACCCGGCCTTGTGCATCTCCATTACCCGCTCGTTTATCTCGTCCTCCTCCATGGCCAGGATGCCATAGTCGCAGCAGCTTCCCTCGTAGGGGGACGAGAGGTAGGCGGTGCGGGTGGCAATGGCTCCGTCGGCCACCATCTTGATGCCGCCAATGCGCAGCCGGTCGTCCCCCAGGCCAGCCACCACCCCAGCGTCCCGCAGGGCGGGAAAGTGGGGGTAGTAAAGGAGGCAATAGACCCGCAGGGACAGGTCGCCTTCCTTGTAGCCTTCCTGGTAGGTGGTGAATTCCTCGGCGGTAACCCGGGCGTCGTGGACGCTGGTCAACCCCGCTTCGTTCAGCATGCGACAGATGGTCCGCAGCCCCTCCCTCCGAATTTCCGGAGTCTCGACCGGAATAAGGCCGAACCTCACCGGTTCAATGGCCCGCTCGTAAACCACCCCGTCCAGTTCGCCCGTATCCGGGTTCCGTCCCAGCCTGCCGCCCGATGGGTCCGGGGTCTCGCTGTGAAACCCGGCCAGCTCCAGCCCCAGGCTGTTCAGGTAATAGACGTGGCCGGCCCGGTGCGCCACCAGGATTGGGTGCTCGCTGCTGACTGCGTCCAGGTCGGCCCGGTAAAGAAAGCGGTTTTCGGCTGTCTTGGTGTCGTCGAACTTGAAGCCCTGCACCCACTGGCCGGCCGGAGTGACGGCCACCCGCTTCCGCAATTCCTCCTGTATGGCGGCGATGGTGGGCTGGGCGCAGTCTGCGGCCATGACGTGGCGGATTCCGCTGTTCAGCACATGTATGTGGGCATCGATAAACCCGGGCAGGACCGTCTTGCCATCCATATCCAGCACCCTGGTATCGGGCCCCACCCAGTCGGAGACGTCGTCGGCGCTTCCCACTGCGGCGAACTTTCCGTGAAGCATGGCCAAAGCCTCGGCCCGGGGCCTGCCGGGGTCGATGGTGATGATATTGGCGTTGCGGATAACGGTATCTGCGTAGATGGAGGGCATGGCTCTGTACCTCCCGCGTCGTTTAATTGTCTGCCAGGTGCGGAGAGATTACACCGGGTCGGGAATGCAGGCAACCGAAACAACAGCTCTGTCCAGCTGGGCCGGCCCAATAGTACTCAACCCTGTGGCGGGATCCCTGACTGCTTGTCGGCTCCACTGCGGCCCTTCCGGAATCATTTCAGAACTGACTTGGGGCCGGCCGAGGAACCTGGACTCATGGCTGGGCGCCGCCGGTTCGGAGGCATCGATCAGCGCCCAGCATGAGATTCCCTGGAATGCGATTGCCTTGCTTCAGGAACGGGTGTCCGTCAAATTTTTGGGGAATGCCTGGTGGGGCCCCGTTGCAGGCCGTCGCTGTAGGGGCGCAGGGCCCTGCGCCCCTACCTTAGCTTTCGATATCTGCCCCTATCCAGTTGCTCTACCAAAATCTTGACGGACACCCTTCAGGAACTTGCGGCTACACTTCCTGCCAGATTCGTGATAAGATTCTCGCCCATGAACTTCTCCCACGGGTTGCCTCTGCTTCCGTTGTCCCACTGGCGTTGCGGCACATCACGTTGCCGCTGGCCGGCGCCGCGTAATTGCCAGTGTACAGCTCTTTAGGTTGAGTCCCCGTTTCAGAACGCCCCACCGGATGGCCGCCGAGGCAGGCGGCCATTATCTATGTTATGAGAAAAAGGCGAAAGGTGCCCACGAATGACATTTACCCACAGTCCGGCAACCAGTCCCGCAGGCTCTCCAAACTCCGCCACGTCGCAGGGGGGTGAATCCGACGAATACCTCCAATTGAGGAATCTTGTAAGAGATGCAGGGCTCCTGGAAAAAAACCCTGGACACTACGCCATTAAGCTGGCTGTTAACCTGGGGCTGTTGGCATTGAGCGTTGGCATCCTGACCCTTGTGGACAGCCTCTGGGTCCAGTTGCTGAACGCGGGATTCCTGGCATTCATAATGGTCCAGCTGTGCTTCCTTGGTCACGATCTCGGCCACAAGCAGGTCTTTCGCTCGAGCCGCAACAACGACCTGCTGGGCCTGTTCGTCAGCTTCCTCGTGGGCATCAACCGCACCTGGTGGGTCGAAAAGCACAACGAGCACCACAGCAATCCCAACGACCTGGATATGGACCCCGACATAAACCTGCCCTTTATTGCCTTTTCAGAAGACCAGGCTTTGAGCATGAAAGGGGTGTTCCGGCAGATTGCCAGGCGCCAGGCGCTCCTCTTTTACCCGCTGGTCTGCTTTGAGGGGTTTGTGCTCAAGGTTTCCGGCGTGCATTACGTGTTCGGAAACAGGCTCAGGTTCCCGATTGCCGAACCTTTGCTGATGGCAGCTCACCTGGCCATCTATGTCGGCCTGGTCTTGCTGGCATTGCCCCTTTGGCAGGGGCTGCTGTTCATAGTCGTGAATCAGTTGCTGATGGGCCTGTACATCGGCTCCACCTTCGCCCCCAACCACAAGGGAATGCTGGTTCTGGACGGGAAATCACCGCTGGACTATCTGAGGAAACAGGTACTGACCTCCCGGAACGTGAGGTCAAGCCGGCTGAATGACTACCTCTACGGCGGCCTGAACTATCAGATCGAGCACCATCTGTTCCCGAACATGCCCAGAAATCGGTTGAAGGAAGCGCAAAAGATCGTAATGCCCTTCTGCCAGTTACACGCCATTCCCTACTACGAAACTGGAATAGTGCGCTCACACCGGGAAATACTGCAATACCTGCACCAGGTAAGCGCGCCGCTCCGAGGGTAGGGACCGGCTCCCTGGTGGGGAGTGTTGAAATCACCGCAATAGAGGGCCCCGCCGGGGCTCAAAATGCGGGTCAATGGCCGGGATTGCGGGCGGGCGCCTGGCCGTAAGCCGCAGCGGAAATTCGGCTTGGCAGAACGCCAATGGCGTTAGGCAGCCAGCAGAAAGGCGGCAAGCGCGGCTATCGCGGTTGCGCTCAAGACTCCCGCGAAGGCCAGCCTGGGGCCTGACCACGGCAAGTTGCTGGAAACCCGCCTGGCGCCGTCATTGGAAACGATCCGGTTCAGGTGGAATTCCGCACCCTTGTACCGGAAGGTCTTCACTTCGACTCCGTAGCTGAACTCGCTGACCCGTCGAACAGCCGCCGTGGCCGTTGCGGGGGCCAGCGTCTCCCGCTTCACCAGATTACCCGGCATATTCCTGAAATGCTTTGGGGCAAGCCCATACCGGAACTTGTCCGGTTCCAGCCCGCCCATCCGGAAGTGGACTTCCGTGAAAAGGCGGTACTCCCGCAAAACCAGGGTGGCCCTCACTGTAGCTCCCGCCCCGGCACACCGTCGGCATAGCACCCATCCTGTACCGCCGCACCTGCCACACCGAACCCTTCCAGTGCTGCCCGAATAGACATCGGCGCAGGCGGCGCACCCCTCAGACCGAATGCCCCTTCCGCCGCAGGTCCAGCAAGCCTCTTTGCCTTCTGCGCCCGAGCGGCCGCTCCCTCCGCAGGAAAAACAGTAGTCCTTGCGGGTCCGCCTGCCCTTGCAATTGGGACAGGGCATCTCCGGACTGCAATCGATTCTCCCCTGCCCCTTGCAACGGGCACAGCTGACTCTCTCCTCGTTTTCCAGGAGGGTTACCCGCTGGTTCCTGAAATCCTCCGGGCGGTAATCCGGGTCTCTCCGGTAGTTCTGCGCGTCGCCAACCCTTATCGTCGCAACCCTGCGCCTCTCTCGGACCGAAAGGTACTCGGTAAGATATTTCCTGCAGTCGAAGCTGTCCTGGGAACAGAGTTCAATCCGCGACCAGAAGTCGGAAGGAAGAAACCATCGCCGCCTCCACTCCACGTGGTTTCCGTGGCTGGAGCCAGGGGCGTCTGCTGGCGAGTTCCTCTGCCACAGCAGGGCGACAAGCCTCGATTTCAACGCGATCTGGCGCAATATAGTCCTCTTGAAGTCTCGAGCTCAGAGTGAGGGTACACTTGGGCCCCTGAGAGGGCAAGTTGTATCGGAAGACAATCGGCGCGCCGGTCACTCCGGTCAAAGGCCTGGCCCCTGGCAGATGCTTCTTCCACCCGGTCAGGCCTCCCCGGGTGGCCACACCCTTCTGCTCAGTTTTCAGATTGACACCGCGATACGCCGTTTCTAAACTCACCCCAGGACTGCACCGGCAAAAGACTGAACGATTATTCAGCAGGGAGGTAAGCCGTGGCCGATTTGACGCTGGACAAGAACAGGACCGTGGTACTGGCCGCCGACTTTCATACGGAGGGGATGGGCTCAAATCCCATGGTGCAGGAGAGACAGACCTTCCAGCGCGCCCAGGAAGTTCTGGCGGCGGCTCGCAGCGCCGGAACCCTGGTAGCTTACATTGTGGTAAATTTTCGTCCCGGCTTCCCTGAAATCTCCGACCGCAACCGGACCTTCAGCCAGCGCAAGGCCTCCGGGCAAACTCCGCCGGCCGATCCCGTCTCCCTGATCCACCCGTCGGTCCTGCCCCGGGAAGGCGAACCGGTTATCGTCAAGCGCCGCGTTAACGCCTTCTACGGCACCGACTTGGCCATGATCCTGGGAGCCCACAACATCGATACCCTCGTCCTGATGGGACACGCCACCAGCGGGGTTATTCTCTCCACCGTTCGCTTCGGCGCCGACGCCGATTACCGGCTGGTGGTGGTAGAAGATGGCTGTGCCGACCCCGATCCGGAAGTCCACGACTTCCTGATGCAGAGGATTTTTCCCAGGCAGGCTGCCATCGCCAGCGCGGCCGAAGTGGTGGCGGCCCTGGCGGGCGAATAACGTCCGGCCCCCGGCGGGGACCGTCATAGACTATTTCATGACCAATTTCTGGCGGATATCAGGCGAATCGGGGCAGCACCTCTTTCCCGAAGAGTTCGACCGCCTTAAGTGAGTCCTGGTTGGGCATGCCCGGCCACTGGCACCGCAGTACCAGTTCCTCAATGCCCAGTTCCCGGTATTTTTCTATCTCCGCAGCGCATTCGTCTGGGCTGCCGATGATGAACCGGCCCTCCAGGACTTGCTCGAAACCCACGTCTATGCGGTCAGCCTCGGGCAGTTCCTGGCTGTGCCCGGAGGCCGCCCGGTCCTGGTACAGCCACTCCACGTGGGGCCGGGCGATGCGGACAGCCTCCTCCCGGGTCTCGGCAATGAACATCTCACGCCAGGCCGAGATGTAGGGCGTCTTGCCCGCCTCTTCTGCCGCCGCGCGGTAAATGTCCGCTTGCCTTGCTATGGTGGGCAGGGTTGAACGGGAACTGACCAGCCACCCGTCGGACAGCCGTGCGGCCCGCCGGACACCCCGGTCCTGGTTGGCGGCGATGTAGATTCGTGGATGGGGCCGCTGCAGGGGCGCCCCCACCGGCGGAACATCTGTCATCTGGAAGTGCTGCCCCTGGTAGGTAACCCGACCCTCGCCCCACAGGACCTTCATGGCCTCCAGCACTTCCCGAAAACGGGACAGGCGTTCAGACTTGGGTATGCCGAAGCCCTCAAACTGAAAGTCCCGCCACCCCAGGGCCGGAGCCAGCGCCAGCTTGCCGCCGCAGATAACGTCCAGGGTGGAAAGCTGTTCCGCCGCCTCCACCGGATGGTACAGGGGCAACAGGCCCACAAACCCCAATTCCAGGTCCGGCGCCTCGGCAGCCACTCTTGCCAGCAGCAGTGTGGCGTGAAAGTCGTTATTCAGGTAAGCGGCCCCGGTCCACAGGGAGTGGTAGCCGTACTTCGCGGCCAGCCTCGATTTCTCCAGCCGACCCTCCAGGGCCTCAGCCCTCGACTCATGGGGCAGGTTTCCTCCGCCCAGGTTAATGCCAAATCTCATACCGTCCCACCCTCTTTGCTCACCGCGCTGTCCGCTCGCATTTACAGATACAACATGGGGAAGAAGGGAATGGTATCATAACCCCGCGTCAAACCCCGACCCGAACCCAGGACATTCGCTCCTTTAATGGAGACTGATACTTTGAACAGTAGTAATCTCGGCCTGAGCCAGGCCGAAGGGCTCAGAGTGACAGTCAGGTAAGGCGCGATTGCCCTGGACCCGAATCCAGGACCGAAAACAACTCATCCGGAGGTATCCTCATGGCAGATCGAGTACCCATAGTTCCCGACGGACTGGCCGCCAGCCCGACCTTCTCACCCGGCGTGCGAGTGGGCGAGTTCCTCTTCGTCTCCGGCCAGATTGCCCAGGGGGCCGACGGCCAGCTTGTAGGCGGAGACGACTGCGGCGCCCAGACTCGCCAGGTGATGGCCCGCATCCGCACTATCGTCGAAGCCGCCGGGGCTACCATGCAGGACGTCGTCAAGATAACCACCTTCCTGGTGGACCTGGACGACTATCCCGCCTTCAGCGCCGTCCGCTCCGAGACCTTCCCCGAGAGCCCACCGGCCAGTTCAACCGTGGTGGTAGCCGCCCTGGTCCGCCCGGAGTTCCTGGTGGAAGTCGAGGCAATAGTCCATATCCCCAGCTGACCCCCAACCGACATTCATGCGCAGGAAGGGCACATTAAGCGGACCCATTAAGGCGCTTTCCCCCCGCCGGGTTCCCCCCGGACATTGGGGGAATCCTGCAACTCCCGCCCCTCCATGTTTGACTCCACCAAGAGCGAGGTAAGAGTATGAAACTGGCCAGATTCAGCGTTGGCGCCTGGGAGAGTTACGGACTCGTTGAGGGAGACCAGGTCCGAGTAATCCAGGGCAGCATTTTCGGCGAGCACACCGTCACCGACGCCGCCTATCCCCTCAGCCAGGTGAAACTGCTTCCGCCCACCGTTCCCACCGCCTACTGGGCCGTGGGCCTCAACTATGCCGCCCACATCGCCCACCAGGAGGAGGCCCTGGACGCCGAGCGAATCCAGCGGGACTCTTCCTCTTTCCGCCCCTGGCAGAAGGGAGCCAACTGCATCATCGGCCCCGGGGAGAACATCATCCTGCCAGCGGAGTCCGACTACGTCCACTACGAGGGAGAACTGCTCATAGTCATTGGCAAACCCTGCCGCCGGGTGTCCGTGGAGGAAGCCCCTAACTTTATCCTGGGCTATTCCATCGCGAACGACGTCAGCGGCGAGGGTTCCTGGGCCAGCGACCTGTCCAACTGGCGGCGCAAGATGTGCGACACTTTCGGCCCCGTTGGCCCCTGGATCGAGACGGATGTGGACCCCCACAATCTGGAAATCATCACCCGTCTCAACGGACAGGAGCACGACCGCGGCAGTACCTCCGGCATGATTTACGACTGCTACTACACCGTCAGCGGCATCAGCCAGTTCGTAACCCTGCGCCCCGGCGACATCATCCTTACCGGAGCCCCAGGCTCCGTCGAACAGCTGCACCCCGGCGACGTGGTGAAAATAGAGATTCCAGGTATAGGGGTGCTGAGCAACCCCGTAGTGGGGGAGGGGGTCTGATCTAAAGCCGGAGTGAGAAATGCAACCGGCATCGACCGTCACTTCTGCGTAGGCAGAAATTCAGTATGGTCAGGGACAAGACACGGAGCCTATGTGAAAAACTCCGAAAACCGGTGAAAACCGGCTTGACTGCGACTTCCTTGCGAGTTTCCGCAAATTTGACCTGCATCCCGGCTTTGGATTAGTTTCGGATAACAGGCAAGCCCAGGACTGGAAGGTTCTCGCCCCTCTCCCAACGGAAGAGGGGCGAGATCTTTATCGTCCGACACATTCTTACTGCAAACTTTCGGGTGATCACCCTTGGGGACCGGATATGCGGGTTCGTCCACCCCTGATGGTAATTATCCGCCCCTCTTCCAGGGCCCACCCATGAAGTGATATTACTTCATCAACTATGGCTATTCTTTGTGACATGCGGACATCTGGCAGCCGTACTAGGCCAGCATGGGCAAGTTCGCCCCTATGTATCAATTCTCCGAAATCCTTGTCCACAGTGATCAATATCCTGCCCTCCGCTGCTGCCAGCTCTAATAGAGCCCTATCCCCAGGGTCAGGGGCAATGTCTCTTGTGTCAATTACATCATGCCCATTCTCACTGAGCCACTCAGCGAGTCGTCGACCGGCGCATCGGTCCACAATGAATCTCATGAACCCGTAACGGAAATTGGCGCCAGTGTGTCACCGGAGATAACCGTGTGTGCATATGCAATGCAGGCCCGGATATCTTCCGGCTCCAACTCGGGATAATCCCGCAATAGCTCCTCCTGGCTGGCGCCCTGGCTCATCAAACTCAAAATCAACTCTACGGAAATCCGCATATCTCTGATGACAGGCTTTCCCCCAAAAACGTCGGGGCGGGCGGTTATTCGTCCCAATAGCTCCTGATTATCAGCCATGACATTGATCCTCTGTCTGATCATGATGGTACATATTGGCACTGCCAGCGGCGGGTTGTCCAGCGGCCTCGAATCCCACTGGGTTCTATGGATTGTCTTCCTGGGCGTAGCCCCTTTGATACCCCGGCCCCTTTCACGCTATACTATCCTTCGGCCTGGCGCCGACGGTGCATGCGCCAGGCCGCTCTTTTTGCCAACTATCTTCTATAGAACGCGGGAGGACTCGGGTGGAATTCAATATTGCAGTGCTCAGCGGCGACGGAATCGGCCCCGAGGTTACCGCCGAAGGCGTAAAGTCCCTGGAAGCCGTGGGCCGTGCCTTTGGCCATACCTTCAACCTGGACTATGGCGACGTGGGCGGCATATCCATTGACAAGCACGGTACGCCCTTGACCCAGGAAGTTCGGGATTTGGCCGGTTCCGCCGATGCCGTCCTCTTCGGCGCCGTGGGCGGACCCAAGTGGGACGACCCTTCCGCTCCGGTTCGTCCGGAAGATGGCCTGCTCCAGCTGCGCGCCCACCTGGGCGTCTTCGCCAATATCCGGCCGGTAAAGGTCTATCCCAACCTGGTCGAGTCCAGCGTCCTCAAGCCCGAAGTGCTGGAGGGCGTGGACATGGTGGTGGTCCGTGAACTGACCGGCGGCCTCTACTATGCTGAACCCAAGGGCCGCCACGAAACCCCCCAGGGCTGGACCGGCGTAGATACCATGCGCTACAGCGAAGGCGAAATCGAGCGGGTGCTGCGCGTAGGTTTTGAGCTGGCCAGGGGCCGCCGCAAAAAGCTGGCCTCCATTGATAAGGCCAACGTGCTGGAGTGCTCCCGCCTGTGGCGCCAGATTGCCACCCGCCTGGGCGAGGAGTATCCCGACGTGGAACTGGAACACGTCCTGGTGGACGCCTGCGCCATGCAGTTGGTCCAGCGTCCCGCTCGGTTCGACGTAATCGTGGCCGAGAATACCTTCGGCGACATCCTCACCGACGAGGCGGCGGTGCTGTCCGCCTCCATGGGTCTGTTGCCCTCGGCCAGCCTGGCCGACGTCCCCGTCGAGGGACGGAAGATTCCCGGCTTCTATGAACCCATTCACGGCACCGCCCCCGACATCGCCGGTCAGGGTATTGCTAACCCCGTCGCATCCACCCTCAGCGTGGCCATGATGCTCCGCTACTCCCTGGGCCTGACCGAAGAAGCCGCCAGCGTGGAGAGGGCAGTGGACCAGGCCCTGGAAGCCGGCCATCGCACCCCGGACATCGCGGTGGCGGGCGCTCACCGGGTCAGCACCTCCGAGATGGGCGACCTCATAGTCGATGCCATAGCCAGTTAGAAGTTGGAAACGGAACATCCGGCGCGCCTGGCGCCTCCAACCCCCGACTTCTGACGCTTAACTGCCAACCCTAGGAGAACTATGCCTTTCGTTCCCCACGAGGCCGACTTCATAATCTCAGTACCCGTATTTCTGGCCAGTGCAGTCGCCGTAGTCTTCCTGGGAGTGCAGCTGGCCAAGTACGGCGACGCCCTGGCGACCCTCACCGGATGGGGAAGGCTCTTCGTGGGCAGCATCCTGGTGGCGCTGGCCACCTCCCTGCCCGAACTGTCCCACAATTTCACCGCCGTCCGAATTGGCGAACCGGAACTGGCATTGGGCGACGTCCTGGGATCGAACATTGTGAACATCCTGGTCCTGGCCGTGGTGGCGCTGCTCTTTGGGGGGAAGCGCTTTCTGCGGCAGGTGGCGCCGGAGCAGGGTTACCTCATCGTGCTGGCCGCCATTCTGACCGGCCTGGCGGTAGCGCTGGCCGCCTGGCACAGGGTGGCGCCCGGGTCTTTCACCGAGGCCAACCTATGGCAAATAGGCTTCTCCTCCATTTTCCTGCTGGTGGTCTATGTGATCGGCATGCGCATTGTTTACCGGCATCCTGCGGTGTCGCAGGAAGAGGATGAGGACGATGTGGGAATTTCCCTGGCGCGCGCCTGGAGCCTGTTCGGCATAGTTTCCCTTGGAGTGGTCGTATCGGGCATTTTTCTGGCTCAAAGCGCGGCCTGGATTGCGGAAGCCTCCGGCGTTTCTTCGGGAATTGTGGGCATCCTGGCAGTGTCCATCGTCACCAGCATGCCGGAAGTGTCGGCAACCATCGGCGCGGCGCGGCTGGGAGCGGCAGACCTGGCCGTGGCGAGCATTTACGGAAGCTGTGTATTCAACATAACCATCCTGGCCTATTCCGACTTTTTCCTTCGCAGTGGTGTCATCCTCAATACTGCGGAACCGGCGCACTTCGTAGCCGGCGGCATCGCGGTGGGCCTGATACTGTTTGGCGGGCTGCTCATTTGGGGGCGCCACCGTTTCTCCCAGCCCGTGATTGTAACGGGGCTGGCGCTGATCGCGGTGGTGTACCTCCTGGGAGCGGTCCAGGTAGCCATCCTGGGCGTGCCCGGTTGACGGTAGGTTGACCGCTCCCGGGCGCCGGCGATCACAGATGCCGACCTCTTGAAGGGCGCCGGCTTCCGGCGCCAGACAGGGCAAGCAGATGGAACTGATACTTGTCAGGCACGGCGAGACCGATGCCAACCGCCAGGGAATACTGATGGGCAGATTCGGCGGCCCCTCGCTGAACGCTACGGGCAGGGCCCAGGCCGACGACATCGCCGCCGCGCTGAAGGCCGAACCCGTCGCCCACATTTACACCAGTCCGGCACATCGAGCCAGGGAGGCGGCCGAAATTGTTTCCCGGGCCATTGGCGTTCCCTTTTCCGAGTTAAACGACTTCAGCGAGATTGATGTGGGGTTAATGGTGGGACTGACAAGCGCGGAATTGCGTCAGCAGTTCCCGGTCCACTACTTCGAATGGGAGCGGGACCCCGCGACCGCCAGGCACCCCGGGGGCGAAACGATGCTGGAGCTGCAGGAAAGGACGTGGGATGCGGCGCAGGCCCTGGCAGGGAAATACGGTGACCGGACCGTGGTCGTGGTGAGCCACCTGTTTGCCATTCTGACGGTTGTGACCCGCGTCCTGGAAGTGCCCCTGCGAGGCTTCCGACGCATTCGGCTGGAACCGGGCGCGATGGTCCGCATTGAACTGGGCCCCGATAAGTCCGAGGTTTTGTCTGCCAACGAGACCTGGCACCTCCGTACCCGCGGCCAGGATGCCTGGGCCTCGGCCAGCGGCCCCGATAAACCCTGTTGACGTTCCCCCCAAATCTGCCATAGACTTGGCCCCACCAAAACGGCCTGCCCGGGGGTGCCATGACCATCCTGTCCAACCCCGCCGAGTTTGTTTCCTCAGTCAAACGCCCCGCCGACATTGACGCCTTCTGGGAAGACGTCCTGGCCCAGACTGCCCGCATACCCCTGCAGATCGATGTGTCCCACGACCCGCTCCGGTCCTCGCCGCAGGTGGACGTTTACCAGGTCCACTACACCAGCCTGGACCATGTGCGCATCGCCGGCTGGTACGCCCGCCCCGCCAACCATGCGGGTCAGCTTCCGGGCCTGCTGGTCGTTCCGGGCTACTCGATGGAGCCGCTGATACCCAAGAACTGGGCAGCCCGGGGTTATGCCGCCTTCAGCGTGGCGCCCCGGGGCAAGCTGCGCAGCAACGGCCAGTTCAACCCCGGCTACCCAGGCTTGCTGACTCACGGCATTGTGGACCGCAACACCTACACCTATCGCGGGTTCTACATGGACTCCTGCCGGGGCGTGGATTTTCTGCTCTCCCGGGACGAGGTGGATGCAGACCGCCTGGGTGTCACCGGTCACAGCCAGGGTGGCGGTCTTTCCGTGGTTGTTGCCGCCCTCCGACCTGAAATCAAGGTGGCCACATCCGGCGCTCCCTTCCTCTGCGGCTTCATGGATGCTATTGACCTCACCGACGGCTATCCCTACCAGGAAATTGCCGACTACCTGCGCCTGCACCCCGACAGCCGCCAGCAGGTCACCGACACGGTAGCCTACTTCGACGGCATCAGCCTGGCGCCCCGTGTCACCTGCCCCATAATCGTCAATATCGGGCTGCAGGACAGCACCTGCCCTCCCGAAACCGGGTATGCCCTCTTCCGCGCCATTGGCAGCGAGGACAAGCAGCTTCACGACTATGACGGCTACGGCCACGATGCCAACAACGCCGTCCACACCGGCATCATCGAAGCCTTCCTGGCTCAGCATCTGGAACCCTGAGGGACAGGCCGCCATGAGCACTCCATCCGACACCAAACCCCTGGACTTCGACGCCTATTGGCAGGATACCCTGTCCCAGCTGGCGAGACTGCCGGCCGCTCCGGAGGTCGAGGAAATTCCCCTGCGCTCCACCGACTTTGCCACCGCCTACGGGGTGCAGCTGACCTCCATCGGCCCATACCGTATTTTCGGGTACCTCAGCATCCCCACCGGAGAGGGGCCTTTCCCTGCCCGCTATTTCCTTCCCCGCTACGGCAGCGTTGCCGACCTGGTTCCCCAGGGCACTTCCAACGGACAGCGCCAGCGGTACGTCACCTTTGCCATTTGCGCCCGAGGCCAGCGCCGCTCCGACCGGCCCTACTCCGCCGGTTTCCCCGGTCAGCTCACCGACGGCATTGACGACCCCTCCGGCTACATATACCGGGGAATTGTCGCCGACTGCTGCCGCGGCCTGGAGTTCCTGGTGTCCAGGCCCGAGGTTAACCCCCAGCGCGTAGCCGCCATCGGTACCGACATGGCCCTCGTCACCGCTGCCCTGTGCCCCCGCGTCACCCACCTGGTTTACACCCCGGTTATCTTCTTCCAGGCCCTGGAGCGGGCCGCAGCAACCCAGGCTTACCCCCTGGAAGAACTCAACGACTACCTGCGCCAGCGCCCCGAGCAGCGCGATCAGGTTTCGCAAACTCTCGCCTACTACGACGCGAGCCACTTCGCCCCTATGGTGGGGGCCCGAACCCTGCTGATGGCCGAGGCAGGCTCCAGTCCCCTGGGACCAGCGGCCATGGAACCCGTCACCCGGTCCATCCGCGGCAGTACCGACGTTCACGAGTCGGAAAATTCGGGCTACCGCGATGGCGCCTACAGCGAACTCTGGCTGTCCCGGGAACTGGGAGTCCCGGAAGCCAGCCTTCCGCCCCACTGGCGGTAGCATTGCCGGCCAGGGAAACCGGCTTGACTACGTCCGCCGCCCGCCGCTCCTCAGCTTTTTGCCGGGCGGCAGCGGTCCCCACAACCTGAAGGAGCTGTTTCATGCCCCGTCTCTCCCTCCCCGGCGTTGACCTGTGGTACGAGGATACCGGCGGCCCGGGAACACCGGTTGTTCTTCTTCACGCCGCCTCCGGCACCACGGAATGCTGGATTCACCAGCTGCCCGCTTTCACCGCAGCCGGGTACCGTTGCATAGCCTACGATCGCAGGACCTGGGGGCGCTCCCGCCCCACCGATTCCGGCCCTCAGCCCGGGTTCGCCGGCGATGACCTCCACGCCCTCCTGGACGCCCTGGGCCTGGACCTGGTTCACCTGGCAGGGACCGCCGCCGGGGCCATTCCCGCCCTGGATTACACGCTAAGCCACCCGGAACGGGTGATCAGCCTGGTCGCGGCCAACACCATCGGCGGCGTCCAGGAAGCGGACTACCTGGCCCTCCAGCACGGTCTGCGCCCATCCCGGATTCAGGATCTGCCGGTGGAACTTCGGGAACTGGGCCCCTCATACCGGGGAAAGAATCCGGAAGGCGCGGCCCGCTGGCTGGAAATCGACCGGTCCAGCCGGCCCTACGGCCCCATCCCGACCCAGCCCCTCAGGGACCCCATCACCTACCGGAGGCTGGCTGGCATACAGGTCCCGGTGATGGTATTGTCTGGCGAGGCCGACCTGCTTTCCCCGCCCGCCCTTATGCGTTTGCTGTCGGACCATATTCCTGCCAGCCGGTTTGTTTCCCTGCCCGACGCCGGGCACGCGGGCTTCTGGGAGCGTCCCCACGTTTGGAACGGGCTGGTCCTGGAGTTTCTTGCCCAACATTCATAAACGGCCGGACAATATCAGCGACACGGTCAAACCGGACGAGAGTCTCTCAAGCCGAGCCAGCTATCAGGCCGCCAACAACAATCAACCGGGCAAGCCCATTCATTTGAGCTTGGTCGTGCCCATTCGCAATCAATACGGGAGGATAGATCGAGATGCCCCGAATCACTGTAAGTCTGGGAGAGGAGTCAGGACGGAACGCCACAGGCGCGACCTGGAGATATGCGGTCGGCTACGTGCCCGGCGAGGAGAACGGAGGCCTGATTTTCGAGCGCGGAGACCCGAGTCCCGCCCGCCTGGCCGACTATGATGACTCCGGCTGGGAGGAAATTACGGACCTTCCCCAGCGCAATTCCGGCGGATTCACCTTCTGCTGGTACCGGACCAGAATCACCATTCCGGAGACCGTGGACGGCAACCCCACCACCGGAATGCGGGTGCAGTTTGAGACCTGTGTGGACGACTATGGGGAGATCTGGATTGACGGGCAGTGCAACCGGGACCGGGGCACCGTCCAGGGCTTCAACACACCGCAGCGGGTACTGGTTTCCCAGTCCGTAACGCCGGGCGACCAGCACACCATAGCCGTTCTGGCTATCAACGGGCCCCTGGCCGAGCCCTTCGGCACCGTCTTCGTGCGCTATGCCAACCTGGGCTTTGAGTGGTAGGGACCGCCACCGGACCTGCCCGCCATCTACCAGGCCGCAGGTCCGCGCCACCCCGGCATGCTGCATGAACGGTATCGACGAAATACAGTCCGGTTCGTCCCGGGCCTGCTGGGGACACTCCGCTGAAGGTCCCGCACGATAGCCACGGGCGCCAGGGCCGGCCCTCCGCCAGCGGTCAGTCGTTTCCGCAGGTCAGCAGGCTGGTATTGATGGGTTGGGGGTTAACCGTCGTTCCCGCGCCGGCAGGAACCTGCTGGGAACTTATGGACCCCGTTTCTCGCCCGAGGGCTCTACGCTGCTGGTACCCATCCCTACAGCCCTGGTGGATAGCCGGCCGTCATTGCAGACAGGGCAGGACGCAGCCTAAACAGCCACCTCCCTGCCCGTGTCCGACGCCTCCTGGATGCGGTCGATAAAATGGTGCAGCCGCACGGCCTCGGCAAAGTCGGGCTGGCAGCCGCTGCCCTGGCGGATACCCTCTCCAAACTTATAGTACATCTGGCCCACATTGTACGGCGCTCCCATCGGCATGCCTTCCAGCACGTAGGTGTAGCTGGTGGGGACCGGCAGCTCTTCCAGCCGGTTGCCTTGCCTGGCCCCTTCCACCTTGACCCCAATGTGGTTGGGTGACTCATCCGAGGAAGCTGCCAGCGTGCCCTCGCTGCCGTATATTTCCATCCGGTAGCCGCTGCCCGCCCAGGGATTGTTCGCCACGTGGGACGACGCGACTCCGCCTGTCGCCAGCCTGCCGCTTACCAGGATGTTGTCCGGCGCGGTCACTTCCACGTACCGCTCGGTATCGGTCTCGTACCACTGGTTTACCTGGGTGCTGACCACTGCTGAAACGTGGCTAAAGTCGCCCACCACGAAACGCAGGGCATCTATGGTGTGGCCGTTGGTGATGGTCAGGGTGTTGGCCCCCAGGTCCCTCTCCCGCTGCCAGGTACGGTCCGAAGTGCGCCGGAGTCCGCCGTCGGATATGCGGCTGACGTGGCAGGACAGGACGTCCCCAACGTACCCCTCTGCCACCAGGTCTTTCAGGTAGAGCATGGCGGGGTTGCCCCTGGCCTGGAGCCCCACCATGTTTCTCACTCCCCTGGTCTCGGCCAGGGCCGCCATTTCCTCGGCTTCGGCGGTGGTGCGTCCCAGGGGCCACTCGGTATAGACGTGCTTGCCGGCCTCCAGCGCCGCCATGGTAGGCTCGAAGTGGTTCGGCACCCGGAGGCACACCACCACCGCATCGATCTCGGGGTGTTCCAGCATCTTTCGGTAATCGTCAAAGGCGTACCTGGCGCCAAAGGCCTCTTTCGACTCCTCCGCGCTTTCCATGCGCGTGGTGCACACACCCGTCAGTTCAAACTCCGGGCTTGCCACCACGGCCGGCAGGTGAGCCCGGGGAGCCCAGCCCCGGTGGATGTTCGCTCCGATTATGCCCAGTCCTGTTTTCTCTGCCATCTCTCCCTCCAGACCGTCCCGTCCGCAATGGACAAAATTCTTACCCTGCCACGCCAGCCGCTGCCTCCACCTTTCAGCGCCCTTCGGGGGTGTGCCAGGAAGCAGTATTGCAACCTCCAATTCCCTGGTCAAGTCAGCAACTGGCGGGATGGAGTCGGTGGAGGCCGGTCCTGGCGGAGAGGATGTTGCAGCGCCAGCCGAGTCCCCGGCGTTCTCCCTCTTACTGATTCACCTCGCCGCGCCGGGCAATTCCCTGGAGATTACAAAGTGTAAATTATTTACTATCGCTAGCAAATAAGCTAGTATTTATGATTACCCAGCCCAGTTAACAGGTAAAGGGGGAGGCTTCCTTTATGTCCAGCGCCCGCTCTGCGCCCCTTTATGACAACATTGGCGTGCATTACGACTCCACCCGCCGGGCCGACCCGCATCTGACGGAGCGCCTGTTCCATAACCTGGCGTTGCAGCCCGGCGGCAGGTACCTGGACATTGCCTGCGGCACCGGGAATTACACACACGCGCTGGCGGAGGGGGGTGGTGACTGGTATGGGGTGGATGTTTCGTCGGGAATGTTAAGAAGGGCGCAAGCCAAGGGCGGCCAAGTGGGGTTTCTGTTGGGGGACGCGGCAGCCCTGCCCTTCAGGGATGGGAGCTTCGACGGGGCAATCTGCACCATGGCCCTGCACCATCTGCCCAGGCTCGAACCGGTGTATTCGGAAATCCGGCGATTGCTGCGTGGGGGCAAGCTGGTAATGTTCACTTCGACGGCTGAGCAGATGGCCGGCTACTGGCTCAATGAGTATTTCCCCATAGCCATGCAACGTTCCACGGTACAGATGCCTTCGCAGTCGACCATATTGGAGGCGCTGGCGGCGGCGGGCCTTTCGGTGGACCGGCAGGAGCTTTACGACGTCCGTGAGGACCTGGAGGACCTGTTCCTCTATGCGGGAAAGCTCCGGCCCGAACTTTACCTGTCGGCCGACATCCGCCGGGGGATTTCAACCTTTTCCACGCTGGCAGAGCCTGCGGAACTGGAAGCGGGTACGCTGCGGCTGGCGCGGGACATCGCGTCGGGGAGAATAAAGGAAGTCGCCCAGCGTTACGCGAACCAGGGAGGCGACTATATGTTCATTGTGGCCTCCAGGAGTGCCAGGCGAGGGTAACTGGGAGGAGCCTGGCCCGTCCCCTGGGCAGGGAATCAGCCGGGCGGGGCCTTTTCGGCCCGGTAGGCTTCGTCAAGAATGTCCACTACGTGAGATACCCTCCGGGCGCGGGCCGGGCCGTCCGAGGAACGCAGACCCTCTTCTATCTGCATCATGCACCCCGGGTTGGCGGTTACCACCTGTTCCGCGCCGGTGGCCTGGATATTCCCCAGCTTGGTTGTCAGTATCTGGGCGGACAGGTCGGGTTGGACCATGGAATAGAATCCGGCGCCGCCACAACACATGGAAGAGGCTTCCATTTCCACCAGTTCCAGGCCAGGTATGGCTTTCAGGACCTCGCGGGGTTGCCCGGTGATGCGCTGGGCGTGGGCCAGGTGGCAGGGGTCCTGGTAGGTGACGCGCCGGCCGACTCGCCCCCCGGGGGGTTCCAGGGGCAGGCTTGCCAGGAACTCGGTAATATCCATGGTCATCCGGGCGAAGCGGCGGGCGGGTTCGGCGTACTGAGGATCGTTTTTCAGCAGTTCACCGTATTCCTTCATGTTGGAACCGCAGCCGGCGGAGGCGGTGATGATCCTGTATCCCTCATTGCCGGCGCCGGTGGCCAGAAAGGCGTCGATGTTGCGACGGGCCAGCCGGCGGGCGGTCTCCAGGTCCCCGGCGTGGAGGTTCAGGGCCCCGCAGCAGACCTGTCCGGAGGGAACGTCAACGTTGCAGCCGTTGCGGGTGAGGACCCGAACGGCGGCGCGCATGGTATCGCCCTGCATCAGGGGCATAACGCAGCCGGAGAGGAGGGCAACGGTCCGGGTGGTCCCTGGCGCGGCTTCACCCGAGGCCTGGCGGGGCTGTGCCGGATACACCCGGGGGCCGGCGTTGAAGAAGGGTTCCCTCAACGCTGGAAGCTGGGCCTCCATGTGGCGGAGGGTCCCAGGCAGGAGTCTGAGGAGCCGGGATGCCCGGACTATTCTGCGCAATCCGGTGCGCTGGTAAATTCGGAGGAGCTGGAACCCCAAGCGCAGCCGCCGGGGGTGCGGGAGAGCCCCGCGGAGGAAGAAACGATCGACCCGCTTCAGGGCGGCGCCCCGCTTGTCCCGAGCGAGGGTCTGGGCTCGGGTGTATTCCATGATGCGACCGTAGGGAACTCCGGAAGGACAGACGGCCTCGCAGGCCCGGCACTGGAGGCACATTTCCCAGTGAGAGACGATCCTGTCGCTGATGCCTGCGCGGCCTTCGTGGACCGCCCGCATCAACGCAATTCGGCCTCGGGGCGACTCGGTTTCCACCTTCAGCGTGGTGTAGGTGGGACAGGAACTGAGGCACAGCCCGCAATGGACACACCGGTAGAGGTCGGCTTCCGACGGAACGTCCACGCCGGAGAAACCGGCCTCACTGTTCAGGGGCTCGCCAACGGGCTGAAGGGCATCGGGATGCGGGGTAGTTGAGCGGGCCGGGGTTTCAGGCTGTGCCACGGGGCCTCCTTGGGAGTTCGTTATCTGCTACAACCGGCCGACAAAGCGTCCGGGGTTGAAGATGCCCGCAGGGTCGAAGTTCCGCTTGATGCGGCGCATGATTTCCAGCTCAGCCTCGCCGACGCTACCTTCCCAGACGTCGGCGCCCGCCTTTATCCGGGGAGGGCAGACCTCGACGGCCACGGCGCCGCCGAGATTTCGGGCGTTCCGGCGGGCCGAGTCAATCAGGTCCAGCGTGGCGTCGGTCTCCGGTTCTCCGACTTCCGCTGGTGGCCACCAGAGCAGGTGCACTGTGCCAAATCCGGGGTCGGCGATGAGTCCCGCGCCCGCCGGGAGCTCCATGGCGGCCACCAGGGAGCCCACGTTGCTGGGAGGGAGTGTGACTTTCAGGGCAAGGAAAGGCAAGTCCTCCTCTCGCCAGGGAAGGTCCGTCAGCCTGGCCAGCAGGTCTGTAGCCGCCGACTCATCCAGGGTTTCTCCGCCTGGAGAGCCGCCGGCTTCCAGCTGGCGGGCGGACTCTTCCAGGCGACGCGACGCCGCCCGGGGGCGACCTGAAATGAAGGCCAGGGCCACGGCGCCCGAGTCGCCTGGAACATCCAGCCCCAGCCTTGCCGCTATATTGCGGCTGACTACCTGCAGGCCCTGGGGCGCATAGACCTGGGAGATGAGGGCCCCGGCGGCGGCCACCGCTCCGGATATTGATGGGAAGGGGGCCGCCAGCGCTGCCCACGTGCCCTGGATGGGCGCCAGCTTGAAGGAGGCCTCCACAATCACGCCCAGGGTGCCCAGGGAACCGGTGTACAGCTTGTTCAGGTCGTAGCCCGTAACGTTCTTGACCACGCGCCCACCGGCCCTGGCCTCGCTGCCGTCGGAACCCGCAACGCTGATGCCGATGGTCCAGTCCCTGGGCAGGCCGTAGGAAAAACGCAATGGGCCACTGAATCCGGTAGCCAGAATCCCGCCAACTGTAGCGCGGTCGGGCCGGGGAGCCTCCAGCGGCACATACTTGTCGCCCTGGACCAGTTCCCGCCGCAGGGCCGCCAGGGTTATACCCGCTTCGGTGGTGACGGTCAGGTCGGCAGGCTGGTAGTCCATTATCCGGTTGAGGCCGGACAGGTCCAGAATCACGTCAACCTGGGCCGGCAGGTTGCCCAGGGAGGACAGGACGCCGCCGCCGCGCGGGTAAAGCCTCACTCCGTCGGCGGTTGCCCACCGGATTACTTCGGAAAGCTGCTGGCGGTCTGCGGGGCGCACCACGGCCCGGGCAGCCACCCTGTCCACGGATGCGCCTTCCGCTGCCAGGACAGCGTTGGGGCCGACCCTGGACGACAAGTTCCGGGCAAAGGCAGGGGACGAGGTCATATCCCGAAGCGGGTGAGGGGAAGGCTAGACATACATACCCGGATCCACCTGCGTGGGAGTGCGCTGCAGGGCAGGCTCGTATGACTCCCCATCGGGGAAAATCTTGCCGGGGTTGAGGCGATTGGCCGGCGCGAAGGCGTCGCGTACCAGCTTCATGGTGTCCATGTCGCGCTCGGTATAGACCAGGGGCATGAACTGCTTCTTTTCGAGTCCGATGCCGTGTTCACCGCTGAGGCTGCCCCCCATTTCCACGCAGTACTCCATCAACTCGGCTGCCCCGGCCATGGCCCGTTCCTTTACCCCCGGCTCACGCTCGTCAAAGAGCATGCAGGGATGAAGGTTTCCATCGCCGGCGTGGAAGACGTTGGCGATGATAATTCCATATTTTTCGGACACCTCGGAGACCTTGCGCAGGACCTGCGTCAGGCGGGTCCGGGGCACCACGCCGTCCACCAGGTAGTAGTTGGGGGCGATGGTGCCGAAGGCCCCGAAGGCGGTCTTGCGGCCCAGCCACAGGCGTTCCCGCTCGCTGTCCTCTTCGGCCACCCTGACGTCGCTGGCCCCCGTTTCCCACAGGGCGGACTCCACCTCCCGGCTGACTTCGTCCACCTCTTCCCACAAACCTTCCAGTTCGATGAGCAGGACTGCCCCCGCGTCCTCAGGGTAGCCGGCATCGGTCACGTTCTGTACGGCGCGGATGCTGAGGGCGTCGATCATTTCGAGGGCGGCGGGCACTATGCCGTGGCCGATTACGGCGGAGACGGCGCTGCAGGCGGAGTCGATGTCGGGGAAGACGCCCAGGAAAGTCTTGACCGTCTCAGGTAGGGGGAGCAGCCGCACGGTGATCCGGGTGGCGATGCCAAAGGTGCCCTCGGACCCTACGAATACGCCCCGCAGGTCGTACCCGGGAATTTCTCGGGCCCCTGATCCCAGGTTGACCATGGCGCCGTCCTCCAGCGCCACCCGCATGCCCAGGACATGGTTGGTGGTGGTGCCGTAAGCCAGGCAGTGGGGGCCGCCGGCGTTTTCGGCGATGTTGCCGCCCAGGCTGCACGCCTTCTGGCTTGAGGGGTCGGGGGCGTACCTCATTCCGAACTTGCGCACGTGGGTGTCAAGGTCAAGGTTGATGACGCCCGGCTCGATGGTGGCAGTGCGGTTCTCGGTGTCCACCTGAAGGATGCGGTTCATGCGGGTGAAGGAAATCTGGATGCCTCCCGGCGCTGCCAGGGCCCCGCCGCTGAGGCCTGTACCTGACCCGCGCCCGGCCACGGGGACCCCCTCGCGATAGGCCAGGGCCAGGGTGCGGCTCACTTCGTCCTCGTTGGCGGGCAGGACTACCGCCCGGGGCATTGACCGGTCAACGGAGCCGTCGTACTCGTACACCAGCAGGTCTTCGGGGTGGAAAATCACGTACTCCTCCCCGACTATTTCCTTCAGACTCTCAATGAATTGTGCTGGCTGCACGGCGCTCTAACCCCCACGGGC
Organism: Chloroflexota bacterium; assembly: GCA_028875055.1. Taxonomy (GTDB): domain Bacteria; phylum Chloroflexota; class Dehalococcoidia; order Lucifugimonadales; family UBA3495; genus Bin22. The sequence continues at coordinate 57,183 of JAPPGG010000027.1, read as the reverse complement.
GGGATATGACCGGAAACGATTTTGAGAAAGCTTGCCTGGGCGATGATAGAGCATTGGCAGGGGTACAGGCAAGGACAGGCGCGCGGGGGTCAGGGCTATCGCATGAAAGATTCGCCCTACAGCCCGCTAATATCCACAAGGCAAAGCAATGTCGCCCTGAGCTTGCCGGAGGGCCTAAAATCCTTCCCCACGGCCTCGCTACGGTTCCGAAAGCCAGTTGGTGGGGAGGAGTTTAGATTCTTCGGCAAGCTCAGAATGACGATTTACTCACTCATGCGATTGCCCTGGCGCGGGGGTGAAAGTTCGGAGTTGAGGGAATTGCCTGCTCATACACCCGTCATACCCCCGACTTCGCAGGGGCCCAGGGCCATACGTCCCTACCCAACCCACGACTTGCACAGGTTCGAGGTTCCCGCCTGCGCGGGAACGACGGGTTTTGCAGCCTTGTAACATACCAGGTCTGAACAGTTACGTTGGGGGTAACACGTCAGAATTGGTATCCATAGAGGTCAGGAACTCTTCGTGCCGGCCTGAACGGGAATTACGGTCAATGCCGAAGGTGCATCCCCCATTTGGCTCAGGGCGCTCCCGCCCAGCGTGCCAGGGCCTTGTCCCCGTCCGCTATCTCAGCCACAGAGGTGTAGTAATAGTCCCTCCAGTGTTGCTCGGGCATGCCGGTAAACAGCATCAGGTTCAGCGGATACTCCTCGCTGTCGGTGGCCCGCCTGAAGTCGTCGCGGAACAGAAAGGTGGGCTTGCCCAGGGCTATTGCCATGCCCAGTTCCACCATCACCCCCTCGTCGGGCGGCACGCCGTTAACCACCGCGAAGGTGGCGTCCGATTCCACCACGTCCCGGAAGTCGGCCTGCCCCACCTGGTAAGCCCATCCGGCCTCCGAGAAGTCCACCTGGTTGTTCCTGGCAAAGGGCTCCCATACCTCCAGCCCCAACCCCTCCAGGGCGGCAACCAGGGGCGGGAGCAGCAACTCCCGCTGCTGCGCGGAAAAACCATAATGATTGGCCAGGTAGATCGTCTTGGGCATGGCGGTATATCTCGCTCGTTTTCCAGTATTGCGCTAATGTTCCACCCGCTCCCAGCGGACTGCTGGTAGCAGTTCAGAAATTAGGGGAATACCCTGCCTCTACGGCCGACACCGTAGGGGCGCACGGCCGTGCGCCCCTGCCCAACCCTCGACTTGCACAGGTTCCAGGTTCCCGCCTGCGCGGGAACGACGGGTTTTCACCTAATCAGCACCCTCCAACTCTGAACAGTTACGCGCGTATCGCTGCACTCAATCCCCTCGCCCCGGCGCCCCCGTAGTATTTTGGGCAAGTGGCCCGCTGAGTAAAACGGAAGCGTCCCGATCACTGCCCCTCACGGTTGTACCGGCCCGCCGACCGGGAATGGTCATAACGCCCACGGGCCCTTCAACAGTCACAAGGCGGCATTGCCCTACCTCGCCGCCAGGGCGGGCAGAATCTGGTCTCCAAAGGCCGCCACTTCGGCTTCCGGCGGCGCGAAGGTCAGGCAGGGCATCAGGTAAAGCTGGTTAACCCCGTGCCGCGCCATTTCCCGGATGCGTTCCGTGCAGTGCTCCGGCGTCCCGATCAGGCCCATGGCGTCGCACAGTTGTCCATTGACGTCGTCACTGACAAACCGGGTGAGCTCGATGGCCTCCTCCCAGTTCGGCGCATGCCCCAGGTCCGGATAGACGTCGTACACCGCCTGGGGAATCTGGTAAGACGGTATTTCAAACCCCGACGAGGGCAGCCAGTTGGGTCCGCCCCACATCAGGCCCCAGTGGACCGAAACCGGCCTGGCCAGCCGGCGGGCCTCCTCGTCTGAGTCCGCCACGCAGGTCCTGACCGCGAACATAATGTCCAGGTCGTCCAGGCTGCGCCCGCCGCGTTTTGCCCCCGTTTCCATGTGGCCCAGGGCCTTCTCCACAATCCCGGGCGTATAGCCCACCAGCGCCAGCACGCCGTCCGCGACCTCTCCCGCCAGCTCCAGCGAGCGGGGGCCGGATGCCGCCATCAGCACCGGCACTCGAGGCCCGTCGGTAAAGTCCAGGCGATTGCTCATAACGCCGTAGTCCACGGTTTCTCCGGCCAGCAGCGCCTTGACCTCGGTAATGCACCGGCGCATTTGGCGCAGTGTGGCCGGCCGCCGACCTATGGTGCTTGCCGAGGTGTAACCCGTTCCCACTATAACCCGCGTGCGCCCCGGGGCCAGTTCCGCCACCGTCTGGGCCGCCCCCGCCATCACCGAAGGAATGCGTCCGAAGGGATTTGTGACTGCGGGGAAAAGCTGCAGCCTGCTGGTAGCCCCCGCCGCCAGCCCCAGGGTTACGAAGGTGTCCCGGCAAATCATCTGGCTGTCCAGGATGCCGGCTCCGTCAAATCCTGCCGCCTCAATCCGGCGGATCATGTCCAGAATTTCGGGCATTGGCGATGTGCCCGGAACCCGCATGGAAATCTTGATCGGCTGAGTCATTGCGGTTCCCTCCACGGCCTTGCTTGCTTTTCAGGTTGACTGGCCCCTTGTCTGTGCGCCGCTCCCGGTCTCCCTGGACCGCTCAAATCGGCAGCTGCTCTTCTCCGCCGCCGAGGTCCGTCCGGTAAACCCCGGCTCTATTTTGCGGAAATTCCGCTGTCGGCCTGGCATATGCGGCATACTGGCAAATCATACCCAGCCAAACCAGGTTGCGCCAGATCTCCTGCAGCTTCTGCTGACACTTGCCCATTGCCTTACCCGCCCTTCCCTTTATAGACTGGTCTGCAGAACATTTATTCGAATGCAGCAGGCGAGGTGACGGCATGGCCCTGGCCCGGGTCGGTGGACCTTACATCTGGGTGTCCTGGATCAGCAAGCTCCTGGTGGGCGAAGTCTCCTGCCAGTGGGGGGCCTGGTTTCGGGCCCAGTTCGAGGGGTCTTCCTGGGAAAAGGTACCCTCCGACTTCGACCAGGTCCAGTGGCTTATCCGCCACGGCGAACTCCTGGAGCAGACCCGCCGCTATTATGAAAGGCAGGGTTACCAGGTCTCCCTGGATTCCCAGAACTCTTTCACCCTCAGGGGGAATGTGGCTACCCTCGCCGGCCGGCCCGACCTCGTTGTCGCCCGGGACAACGAGGTGATAGTGGTGGACGCCAAGGTGGGACAGCCCAGCGCTTCCCACACCGCCCAGGTAATGACCTACCTGTACGCTCTGCCCCGCGCCCTCAAGAGCAGGTTCCACGGCGCCGCCGTCAGTGGCCAGTTGGTTTACCCCGACGGTCCGGTGGACATTCCCGGTGCGGCGGTGGACCAGCAGTTCGTGAGCGCCCTCGGCAGCCTGATTCGCACCCTGAGCACGCTGCAGGCGCCCAGGAAGGTACCCAGCTACAGTGAATGCCGTTTCTGTCCCATCGGCGCCAGGGACTGCCCCGAGCGGGTCAGCGTTGACGCTCCCCCGTCCGCCGGAGTCACCGAAGACTTCTGACCGGCCTTCAAGCTCGGTAACCCAGGCGGAGCCCTCAGCCTTGCTTCCCGTAACAGTTCTGAGTTGAGGGAATTGCCTGCCCATACACCCGTCATACCTCCGACTTCGTAGGGGCGCATGGCCATGCGCCCCTACCCAACCCACGGTTTGCACCGGTTCCAGGTTCCCGCCTGCGCGGGAACGACGGGTTTTCCAGCCTTGTAACACACCAACTCTAAACTTTTGCTGCCTCCCCGGAAGACCTACAGCATTGCCATGTTTTGCGGTATCCTGTTACCCGGACCTGGTGCCAGTCCAGGCAGCCCATGTAAGCTGACGAGGGACAAGAATGGAGCGTGTAACAATTCAGGAAGCATCTTATCGGCTTAATCTCTCCCAGGCCGAAATTCGCCGCTACATCCGTGAAGGCCGCCTCAAGGCCACCAGGGAAGGCGGCCCCCGGGACCGGACCTGGATGGTCGAAATGCCCGGCGAAGGCTGGCTGGACGACGACAAGGCCCGGTATCACGAGATGGCCAGTGGAATGCCCCTGTGGTGGTGGCCTGTTGAGACCAGGACCGGCAACATTCACTACATCGTTGACGTCGGCATCGAGGAAACTGTCCCCGTCTTCCTGTGCGGGCTGGAGAGCGAAAACCTGTGGGCCGTCCAGGATGAGCTGAGCGACGACAAGTGCTGCCCCGCCTGCCTGCAGATAGTTAAGGACAAAGGATTGCCGCTGGGCCTGGACTGATACTAGTCCTGGCGGCGCGGAAATAAGCAAATACCGGAGGAAGCATGGCTCCACCTGATGTCAGGGCCCTGATTTTTGACGTATTCGGCACGGTAGTGGACTGGCGCGGCAGCATCATCGCCCAGTGCGCCGCTTTCGGCAGCGCCCGGGGCATCGAGCGGGACTGGGACGCTTTCGCCGACGCTTGGCGTGGCAAGTACCAGCCCTTTATGAACAAGGTGCGCACCGGCGAACTCCCCTGGACCAACCTGGACGCTCTCCACCGAATGTCCCTGGAAGAAGTGCTGACCGAGTATGGAATAGAAGGCTTGTCCGAGGACGAAAAGCGGGAAGTAAACTTCTTCTGGCACAACCTGCGTCCCTGGGCGGACTCCGTGCCGGGCCTTTACCGCCTGAAGCAGCGCTACATCATCGCTACCATGTCCAACGGCAACATTGCCCTGATGACCAACATGGCCAAGAACGGCGGTCTCCCCTGGGACGCCATCCTGGGGGCCGAGGTGGCCCACCATTACAAGCCCGACCCCGAGAGCTACCTGACCACCGTGGAACTGCTGGGCCTGCGCCCGGAACAGGTGATGATGACCGCCGCCCACCAGGGCGACCTGCTCTCCGCCCAGAAGGTGGGCCTGAAGTCCGGTTTCGTCCCACGCCCCATGGAACACGGCCCCGACCGCACCCCTGATCCCACTCCGGACCCGTCTTTCGACATAGTGGCCACCGACTTCACTGACCTGGCCCGTCAAATGGGGGTGTAACGTATCGGTTCACGGAAGGCTTCCCGTCAAGGGCCCGGGCCGGCGTCGCGGGCGCGCGTTTTAGACCGTCCCGCGAATCTCGAGGTGCGATATCGCTTCAGCCCACTCCTCCAGAACCGTCAGGCGGCGCCCCTGCCATGAGGGATCGGCGGGGAGTTACCCGTCGTTCCGGCTTTGGCTGGCGTCCTGGACCCCTTGTCCGGCTGGCGGTTGACCAGAGGCAACCCGCCCCGACCGACGCTCGAGACCGGAATGACAATCCGGACTGGGCGCCCACCATAGCAACCTGGTAGGACTGCCAGAGTTGGGCAAACCGGTTGCCAGGACAGGGCAATTGCACTATAGAATCAGGCTACAGGAGGCACAATTCGGTGGGCAGAAGTCATGTCGCCCTGAGCTTGCCGAAGGGCCTGAAGTCCTCATCCTCAGCCCGGCTGCGGGTAGTGAAGGTGGTTCCAGGGATAGATCTTAGATGCTTCGGCTTCGCTCAGCATGACATTCAATTAAAACGCGATTGCCCTGGTTGCCAGGAGGTCCTCCTCGCCAGCGCCTTACCACCTCTGAGATAATTGTTGGCGGTCCCAATTCCTCCAACCCCATTCCCCTCGAAGGAGAACCATATGCCCCGCATCGCCGTCCGCCTGGAAAACGACCCCCAGTTGCCTCCTGCCGATTCCCTGGCGCTGGCCCGCCTGGCCGAAAGCCGGGGCTACGAGATGGTCTGGGTCCCCGAGGGCTCCGGTCGCGATTCCCTGACCCAGCTAGCTTTTCTGGCTCCCCAGACCCAGACCATAAGACTGGCCACCGGCATCCTGCCCATCTATTACCGCACCCCCATGCTGACCGCCATGTCCGCCGCCGGGCTCGCCACCCTTTCCCAGGGTCGGTTCGTACTGGGCCTGGGCGTGGGCCACCGGCCTTCGGTGGAAAATGTCCATGGCATCCCCTTCCGCCGCCCGCTTACCCACATGCGGGAAACCCTGGTCCTGGCCCGCCGGCTCCTGGACGGTGAAAGCGTCTCCCTCGCGGGCCGGCAGTTCAACGTGGGGAACGCCACCCTCGGCGCCGCCGCTCCCCTGCAGCGGGTGCCCATCTATGTGGCGGCCCTCGGCCCCCGGATGCTGGAACTGACCGGCGAACTGGCTGACGGCGTCCTCCTCAACTGGACCACCTCCAGCTACCTGGAGCAGGCCGTCCACCACCTGCGTCGTGGCGCCGAAAAAGCCGGCCGCGACCCTGCTGAGATAGACATCGCTGGCTACGTCCGGGTGGCAGTGTCGGACAACCTGCGCGACGCCCGCGCCAGCCTCCAGGAGCAGATCGCCCGTTACGCCAGCAATCCCTTCTACTGCAACTTCTTCCGCGAAATGGGCTTTGGACCGGAAATGGCCGCCGCCGCCGACGCTATCGACCGAGGAGATCTGCGGGAAGCTTCCGGATGCATCAGCGTGGAAATGCAGGACCAGGTGGCCGTGGTTGGCAGCGCCGAGGAGTGTCGCGCCGAAATTGAGAGGCGGCGCGGCCTGGGCCTGGCCCTCCCGGTGGTTGCCCCCTTCACCGTGGATGATGCCAGGCAGTCATACCAGCGGGTGATCGAGACCTTTGAGGGCTGACCTGAAACCGGAATGAATGCCGCGTTTGCGGGAACCAAGTAAGGACTCTTGGTCCTCGGTCCGCAGTTCTCGGTCCTCGCCCGAGAGGAGCTGCCCTTTTCCTGGCCATAAGTTCGATGAGGCTGGTCCAAACGGTTCAGGCGGTACCCCGGCTGCCCAGTGACCAGGACTCGCGCCACTGCCCTTCATGAATGCAGTGAAGAATGCCAACCCTCGCCATCAGCCGTGTAACCACCTACAGTCCCGGGCCATGCTCAGGAGTTCCGTCCCTTTTCGCAACACGGCCGGAATCCCGCCAGGCAGGCACGCCGGTCACCCCTACCTGCCGGCGCAACCCTCGCCCAGCCCGAAAGCCTCCGCCACCAGTTCGTAGGACCGCACCCGGTCCGCAAAGTCGTGGCAGATGGTAACCACGCTCAGGTCCGGCGTCTGGTACAGCTTCGCGATCTTTTCCAGCTTCTCCTTCACCTGCTGCGGGTCCCCGTCGGCGCACACCTGGCTGTACTGGCGGATGAAGGCCAGCTCGTTCATCTGGTAGTTGTAGCTCTCGGCCTCCTCCACCGTCGGAATCCCCTTGGCACGGTTGGTCACCGAGTACAGGCGCCCCAGGTTGCGGCTGGCCGCTATTCTCAGCGCCGCCTCCTCCGTCTCAGCGCAGAGTACCTGCACCCCAATATTGATCTTGGGTTCGTCCAGGAACCTGGAGGGCTCAAACTGTTTGCGGTACCCCTCCACAATGGACGGGCCCTCGTCCACCCCAAGGCCGAAAAAGTGGGCGTAGGCGAAGGGCATCCCCAGCTTCGCCGCCATGTAGGCGCTCTCGTACCGCGACCCCAGCAGCCACACCTCGGGAGCCGTCTGCGGCCGGTCCGGACCGGCCTGAACCTGCGCAAAGGGATGCTCGGGCTCCAGTCCTCCGTTCAGGTATCCCACCAGGTCCACCACCTGCCTGGGATAATGCTGGACGTCCTTGGGGCTGCCCGGATAGGACAGGGCCGCCGCCGTCAGGTGGTCGCTTCCCGGCGCTCGGCCCACACCCAGGTCAATCCGCCCCGGGTACAGGGAGTCCAGCATCCGGAAGTTCTCCGCCACCTTGAGCGCGCTGTAGTGGGACAGCATAACGCCGCCGCTCCCCACCCGGATCGTATTGGTGTGGGCCGCCACCTGTCCCACCAGTACCTCGGGACTGGTGCCGGCGAAATTGCGGATGTTGTGGTGTTCGGCCAGCCAGTAGCGGTAGTAGCCCAGTTTTTCCGCCGCCACCGCCAGCTGGATGGTCTCCCGCAAGGCATCCCCGGCCGTGCCCCCGGCCCTGACCGGAGACTGGTCCACGACGCTCAAGATTAAACTGCCGCCCACGTTCAACTCCTGGATGGTGAATGCGGCAAATTATAGCATTGCCGTTACGCTCAACAACGAATTTCAACTGCCCGCCAGGCATAGGGACCCGCTCCTCGGTGGGGGAGGGAGAGGGTGGGAGTAAAGGGTATTCCGACTGGACAGGGCAATCGCGCTTCAATTGAATGTCATGCTGAGCGAAGCCGAAGCATCTAAAATCTATCCCTGGAACCACCTTCTCAACTCGAAACTGTGCTGAGGATGAGGATTTCAGGCCCCTTCGGCAAGCTCAGGGCGACATTGCTTTGCCTCGTGGATATTAGCCGGCTGTAGGGCGAATCTTTCATGCGATAGCTCTGGTCAAGTTGCCCCGTCATTTCTGTGAGAGCAGGAAGCTTGACTACAGCCGGCGAGGTTCCCGCCTTCGCGAGAACGACGAATTGGTGCGCTGGGATACTTCTACCTTCAATTTGACGTCAGCCCCTGGACTCTTCGGCTTCGCTCAGAGGGACATTCAGTTAAGCCGCCATCTCCCAGCCCCTACGGCCCGCCCGTGGAAAACCGCTTTAACAATCGTTAAACAAATCGTTAAACAATTGCTTTCAGAATAGCCATTGTTTATGCCATATCGGTAACTTAATCTATTTGTTGGCCTGAATCTGAGCCCTGATCGAACCCGGAAAAAGAGGTATTCCCCTGATTTCCTTTCCTGACCACTACACGGGGATTTCCCCGGCTGTGCGCCCGGTGGACGCGACAACGTGACCAGTCCCGATACCGCCTACGAGGAACTCGTGTCCGGCCCCATCCCCTGGGTCGGCCGGACCCGTCGTTGGAAGCGATACCTGCCGGAACGGATCATCAAGGCGGTCCTGTTCTTCTGCAGCATAGTCTCCATTTTCACCACTGTCGGCATCGTTTCCGTCCTCATCTTCGAGGCCGCCCTCTTCTTCCAGGAAGTCTCCATAGTGGAGTTCCTTACCAACACCAAGTGGACTCCGCTGTTCGCCTCCAAGAACTTCGGCATCCTTCCCCTGGTAACTGGGACCATTCTCACATCCATGGGCGCGATGTTCGTTGCTCTCCCCCTGGGATTGATGAGCGCCATCTACCTCAGCGAGTACGCCCCGGATACCGCGCGCCAGATCGTCAAGCCCGTCCTGGAAATTCTGGCGGGCATCCCCACCGTGGTTTACGGCTACTTCGCCCTGCTCTTCGTCACTCCCATTCTGCGGTCCATCTCCGACGACATATCCGTGTTCAACGGCCTGAGCGCCTCCATCGTCATGGGAATAATGATTCTTCCCATGGTCTCCAGCCTCAGCGAGGATGCCATGCGGTCGGTCCCGCGGTCGCTGCGGGAGGGCGCCTATGCCCTGGGGGCCACCAGGCTCGAGGTGTCCACCCGCGTGGTAATACCGGCGGCCCTCTCGGGCATTGTGGCGGCCTTTATCCTGGCCACGTCCCGCGCCATCGGCGAGACCATGATCGTGACCATCGCCGCCGGCCAGAACCCCACCTTTACCTTCAATCCCTTCGTACCCATCGAGACCATGACCGCCTACATCGTCCAGGTCAGCCTGGGCGACACCCCCACCGGCACCCTGGAATTCAAGACCATCTTCGCGGTTGGCCTGAGCCTCTTCGTAATCACCCTGTCCATGAACCTGCTCAGCCAGTTCATAGTCCGCCGCTTCCGGGAGGTGTACGAGTAGTGGCCGACAGAATTCCAGGCCGGTTCGACCGCCGCATGCGCCGGCGTCGCCTGGAGGGGCAGATTTTCCATGTCCTCTGCCTCCTCTCCATTCTCGTCGGCCTGGGAATGCTGGCGGCCCTGCTGCTGAACATTTTCATGGAGGGCTGGCAAAGGGTTAACTGGTCCTTCCTTACCAGCTTTCCCTCCCGCCATCCGGAGGCTGCCGGCATTCGCGCCGCCCTCTTTGGCAGCATCTACGTAATTGCCGTGGCCGGAACCCTGGCCTTCAGCTTTGGCGTCGCGGCTGCCATCTATCTCGAAGAATACGCCTCTCGCAACTGGTTCGCCCGGGTCATCCAGATCAACATCGCCAACCTGGCCGGTGTGCCCTCCATCGTTTACGGCATCCTCGGCCTGGAGATTTTTGTCCGGTTCTTGGCCCTCGGCAAGAGCGTCCTGGCCGGCGGCTTCACTCTGGCCCTGCTGGTATTGCCCATCGTCATCATTGCCTCCGAGGAAGCCCTCCGCGCCGTGCCGTCTTCCATTCGCGAGGGTGGATATGCCCTGGGCGCCACCCGCTGGCAGACTATCTGGCGGCTGGTCCTGCCCCAGGCTTTCCCCGGCATCCTTACCGGCGTAATCCTCGCCGTCAGCCGGGCCATTGGTGAGACGGCTCCCCTCATCGTCATGGGGGCGCTGACCTTCGTTCCCTTCACCCCCGACGGGCCGCTGAGCAGGTTCACCGTGCTCCCCATTCAGATTTTCAACTGGGTTTCCCGGCCTCAGGAGGGCTTCCACGAAGCCGCCGCCGCCGGAATCATCGTACTGCTGGTCGTGCTGCTGTCCATGAACGCCCTGGCCGTTCTGCTCCGCAACCGGTTCCAGCGGCGCATGGAGGGCTAGGCCATGGCCGAAAACTGTCCCATCATAGAGACCAGGGAACTGAACGTCTGTTACGGGCCCGTCTGCGTAATTGACCAGGTGAACATGGGCGTGGAACCCAACAGGATAACCGCCATTATCGGTCCTTCCGGCTCAGGAAAAAGCACCCTTCTGCGCTGCTTCAACCGGATGAATGACCTGATTCCCAGCTTTCATATGTCCGGTTCGGTTCTCTTCGCCGGGGAGGACCTGTACGACGACAGCGTTGACCCCACCGAAATTCGCTACCAGATAGGCATGGTCTTCCAGCGGCCCAACCCCTTCCCCAAGTCCATCTTCGACAACGTGGCCTTCGGACCCAGGGTGAATGGCTTCCGGGGCGACCTGGCTGCGCTGGTCGAGCAGTCCATCCGCCGCGCCGCCCTCTGGGATGAGGTAAAGGACCGGCTGAAGGACAGCGCCCTGTCCCTGTCCGGCGGTCAGCAGCAGCGCCTCTGCATCGCCAGGGCCCTTGCCGTCCAGCCCCGCGTAATCCTGATGGACGAACCCTGCTCCGCCCTTGACCCCATCTCCACCCAAGCCATTGAGGAGCTGATGCGGGAACTGTCCAACGAGTATTCCATTGTCATTGTTACCCACAATATGCAGCAGGCGGCCCGGGTTTCCGACTACACCGCCTTCCTGAACCCCCGGGAGGACAAGATCAGCGAACTCATCGAGTTTGACCAGACCCGCCAGATCTTTACCAACCCCAAGGACGAAAGGACCGAGGCCTACATTACTGGACGGTTTGGCTGATGTCCCGCCGTCCGGATCTTCAGGAGACGTGAACCCCCATGCCCCAAGTCAGCAGCCACACTCCCGGCTCCTTTTGCTGGGTTGAACTGGCCACCCCCGACGCGGACGCCTCCAGGAGCTTCTACTCCCAGTTGCTGGGCTGGACCTGGACCGACAACCCCATGGGCGAAAACATGGTCTATTCCATGATGCAGAAGGGCGGCGACTTCGTCTGCGGCCTCTTCCAGATCCACGATCAAATGATTGCCGAGGGCTTCCAGCCCCACTGGGTCTGCTATATCGCCACCGACGACGTGGAATCCGCCACCGCCCGTGTCACCGGGGCCGGGGGCAGCGTAATCAACGGCCCCTTTGACGTCTTCGATGCCGGCCGCATGTCCGTGGTGGCAGACCCCGCCGGCGCCACCTTCGGCATCTGGCAGCCCAAAAGCCACGTCGGCGCCGGTCTCATTTCCGAGCCGGGGTCCCTGGGCTGGAATGAGCTCAACACCACCGACATGGAAAGCGCTGCCAGCTTTTACCAAAGCGTCTTTGGCTGGTCCCTCAACAGCGCCCCTATGGAGCAGGACGAGGGCGACTACCACTTCTTCACGCTGGGTGAAACCGGGGTGGCAGGGATGATCCAGATTCAACCGGACTGGGGCGACGTGCCTCCCCACTGGTCCGCCTACTTCTGCGTGGAGGATGTCGATGCCAGTTTTGGCGAGGCCGTCGGACTGGGTGCGGAAGTCCTGGTGCCTGTCATGCAGGAGGGCAATGTTCGCTTCGCCTACCTGAGAGACCCTCAGGGCATCGTAGTCGGCCTGGTGCAGTTCATCCCCGGCTAGTAGTTCAACCGGATTGCATTACTGGGTTTGGGGCTAAACCGTCCTTCCCCCGCTAAACTGTCGTTGCCGCGCAGGCGGGAACCTCGCTGCTACTTGAAAGATCAGGTTCCCGCAGGTATGGCGATAGACAAGTGCCATCCATCAATTCAATGCACTTGGACCACTTGTAAGCTATAGCTATCGAAGTGATGGGTTGGGGAATAGTCGTCATTACGGCGCAGGCCGGAATCCAGGACCGCACCTGTGCCGTGTAGTTGACTTCTTGCAGTCTTTCTGGATTCAGGCCTTGAGCCGGAATGACGCCAAACATTTAGGACTCATCATTTCAATGCAGTTGGACCACCAGTCCCACAACGCCCCCGCGCCGGCAGAAAGGGGGCGGCCACCAGGTTGCGGGCCGCCCCCGTTTTCCGATGTCGCCTGTTTTTCAGGTGTACGGGCTGGCTGAACCGCAGTTGCCTACCGAACCGTCCGGAAAAACTCCCGCATATCTTCCACCAGCAGGTCCGGCTCCTCCAAGGCGGCAAAGTGCCCTCCCCTGGGCATCTCCGTCCACCTCTGCACGTTGTAGGAGCGCTCCGCCCACTCCCTTGGCGGATGACTCAGGTCCACCGGGAACAGGGCCACCGCGGTCGGAGCGGTAATCCGCTCGCCCGGCCCAAAGGTCCAGGAATTGTGCTGGGATTCGTAGTAGATCCGCACCGAGGAGCCTATGGTATTGGTGGCCCAGTAGAGCGTAATGTTGGTCAGCAGTTCGTCCTTGCTGAACCGCGACTCAACGTCTCCCCCGCAGTCGCTCCAAGTCCGGAACTTCTCCACAATCCATGCCGCCAGCCCCGTGGGGGAATCGTTCAGCCCGTAGGAAAGGGTCTGCGGCTTGGTCCCCTGGATGTGGGAGTAACCGCCCTCGGCCTCCCGCCACTGCGCCCGCTCCTCGATCAGCGCCCTTTCCCCCTCCGACAGGGGACGCGACCCCTCTCCCAGGTCCGGAGTCATTGCCGCCCCCGATACCGCGGTGACGTGGATTCCCGCCACCCGCTCCGGGTACGCATACCCCAGGCGGGCCGTCACCCCCGCTCCCCAGTCCCCTCCCTGGGCCACGAACCGGTCGTACCCCAGGTTCTCCGTCATTAGCCTGGCCCACAGGTCGGCAACCCTGGCCGGACTCATCCCCGGTTCCTGCGCGGCGTCGGAGAACCCGTACCCCGGCATCGACGGGACGACCACGTCAAAGGAGTCCGACGCATCTCCCCCAAAGGAGGCCGGGTCAGTCAGCCTCGGTATCACCTTCACCATTTCGAAGAAGGTGCTGGGCCAACCGTGCGTCAGGACCAGCGGCAGCGGGTTGGGCCCCCTTCCCTTCGCGTGGATGAAGTGAATCCCCAGCCCCTCCACCGTGGTGCGATAGTGGTCAAAGGTATTGAGGCAAGCCTCCTGCTTTCGCCAGTCAAACTCATGCCGCCAGTACTCCGTCAACTCCTTCACGTATGCCAGGTTGGAACCGTACGTCCAGCCCGAACCGGGCATTTCGTCGGGCCACCGCGTCCGCTCCAGTCGTTCCCGCAGGTCCTCCAGTGTCGATTCGGGGATGCTTATCTCAAAGGGCGTAACTTCCATAGTCCACCAGCCTCGCACAAGGTTGAGCAGTTGCGGGAATTATAGAGGAAACCGCGCCCGAATAACGCGTCCTGTAGCGCAGCCCGGCGACGTAAAAGGAAACACCCCCAGCCATTTCATACGGACGAAGGCCCGTATTCGGTGCCCTTGCCTTACTATTTTGCCCCGGTCCCCCGGTCCTTCCCGCTTTCACTGCTGCTATCAATGGAGCCATGCATCCTGAGGCCACCCACGGCGGTGGTTTGACGAACGAAAGGGTATGGAGTAACTTACATCAGAATCTGAACTCCCCAGAAACTAGGAGGCGTCCCATGTTTGTGATGAGGTTTACCGAGCGCGCCTATTTCAACTACACCGAAGATGACGTGAAGAACAGTCCCGGCGGCGCGCACCGCGTAACCTTCTCCAACTCCCACTTCGACCCCGCGGTGGCCGCCGACCAGTACAACTACTACCTGGACGAGTGGCAGTACTGCGAGGAAATTGGCTTCGACGGAATGATGCTCAACGAGCATCACAGCACCCCCACCAGCCTGGGCGCGGCAATGAACCTGGAAGCCGCCATCCTGGCCCGCATCACAAAGAAGCCCAAAATTGTCCTGATGGGCAATCCCCTGCCCATTCACGACAACCCCCTGCGCCTGGCCGAAGAACTCGCCGAAATCGACTGCATCTCCCGCGGCCGCCTGGTTTCCGGCTTCGTTCGCGGCGGCGGCACCGAAAGCTGGGCCACCAACACCAATCCCGTTTACAACCGCGAACGGTTCGAGGAAGCCCACGACCTGGTGGTGAAGACCTGGACCACGCCCGGCCCCTTCCGGTGGGAAGGCAAGCATTACCACTTCCGCCACGTGAATCCCTTCCAGGTGCCGCTGCAAAAGCCCCATCCGCCCATCTGGATTCCCGGAACAGGCAGCGCCGAAACCGCCGCCTGGTGCGCCGAGCATCACTACCCTTACTTCTACCTGGGCATCGTCCCCTACACCTTCGGGTACATGCAGGACATTTACCGCGACGCCGCCCGCATGTACGGTTACGAGGCCGGCCCGCAGAACTTCGGTTACATGCTGCCCATCCACGTCCAGGACACCGATGAAAAGGCCAGGGTAGCTGGCCGGGGTTTCCTGGAAGCCCTGGTGGGCGTCGGCCGCGTCCCCATGCCCCGAGAGTATTCCTTCCCGCCCGGCTACAACCGCGCCACTCGCGATATCTGGGCCGACGACGAGCGGGAGGCCCAGGTGCGCGCCACCCGCGCCAACGACCCCTTCCGCACCGGCCCCGTGGACGACGAGACGTACCAGGCCATGATTGACGACAACCGCATGGTCATCGGCAGCCCCGACACCGTCATCCGCAAGGTTCGTGAGGTGCTGGAGATGGTGCGCCCCGGCATCCTCGCGGTCTGGACCAACGACGGTTCCATCACGCACAAGGACACCATGCGCTGCCTGGAACTTATGGACCAGGAGGTCCTTCCCGCCATCCGCCAGATCGGCGACGAGTTGGAGCTTCCGGGGCCCTTTGACGTTGACCCGTAAGGCCAGGACAGCAATCAACTGATTCGAATGTAAGCGGCCCGCCGGTGAATGTCCGGCGGGCCGTCCCGCTTCCAGTCGCGATATTGCACAAGGCGTTCCTAAAGAAGGATGCCCAATGCCCGGATTTTTTCTGAAGCGAAAGGGTCCGGTGGAACGAGCTTATGTCACAATCTCCGAGAAGTTGCGGGGTGACATCACTGGAATTCCGCGGAATGGATGGAGTGCCAGAATATCCTGGTCGCCGCTTACGATATGGGAAGCCTGGCCGCTGACCGCCAACTCAAGGAACTTGTCGTCCTTGGGGTCTCGGCAAATTGCTATGGAAACTGTAATCTCAACCGGTTCCGCATACCTGAGAACGGAAGCCAGGAATTCGGTTGCTTCTTCCGAATGCAGATAGCGGCTAAGCCGGGGACGAAACAGAACGGTTCTCAGTTCGGAAGCAGTGTTTGCCGACATAAGCAAACATCCGTGGTTGATGGCATGACTCAGGGCTTGCCCGGGGAGAGACGACGAAAACAGCGCTGCACTAACCAGTACATTGGTGTCCACAACAACGCGTAATTTATTCCTCATCCCGCAAAATCGATTCCAGGATTTCCTCCGTCAGCCCACGGTCCGCAACGCGAGCGCTGATTTCCTCGATAACCTCCCCAAGCGGTCGGGGTGGATTTGCGATGAAATCCTGCAATTGCAAGCTCAACAACATTTCAATTCGCTGGCGGTCCTGGGCGGAGGCTTCCGTGTAAACCTTGGCTGCTTCGGCGTCCACTTGGATGGTAATCGGTACGGTTGCCATGGCCATTTATCTCTTCCGGTCCCAACTTTTATCATCTCCATTATACGCCGCGCTTTGCTTCTCTCGCTATTTCCTCGATTCCTTCGCCTCCGATGGGACAATTTCACCGTAGTTGAACAAGTACCTGCTGGACTGGCAATTGGGGCGCTCACACCCAGCCGTCCTCACTTTCTTCAGGTTGACCCCTACCGCGCTCTTGCTTATAGTGCGGGTAATTCGAACCACCGAGGCATTTCCTGGTCCCTGGAGTGTCGGAAAGAATGCCTGCGGCGCCAAGGAGCGCGTTATGACTCAGCCGAATGCACCTCCCGTCAACCTGGAAACCCCCAGGAACATAGTATCGAGGCCGGTGGGCGCCGACACCGTCCTGACCCTCATTGGAGCGGGCGACCACACCCGCGGTCCCTGGCCCTTCGTCACTGGCATCCCCAACCTGAAAACCGACCTGGCCGGCCCGCCGGCCCAGTACCTGTCGGTGGCCGCCTGGGCTGCTTGAACGGTGGTTACGGTGGTAGGCGTGGCCTACCGCGGCGGCATTCCCCTGGAAGACATTGAGGTTGACTTCGAACTGGAACCCCTGGAGCGCGCCGGCTCCATTGGCTTTGGAGTGCGCGAACTGGTCACCCTGAAGGGCGACCTGACCGAAGGCCAGCGCGTCCGGCTGCAGCGGGCCTCTCGTTACTGCCCCGTGGCCCAGGCCCTTACCAAGGGCTCCATGCAGATTGAGGACGAAGTCCAGTGGCGCTCCGGCGAGACAACCGCCATCCCGGCGTCCCGCGGCAACCTGCCGGACTTGGAAGGGACCCTGCCTGTAATCCAGCCGGGTACCGTCCACGGCAGCTACCTGCTGGACACCAGGGAATACAACCCGGACGGGGTCATGGAACACGAAGGCGAGGCCAAGGTTTACATAAGCACCCGAAACCTGACCCACCACAGCCGGTGGACGGTGCTGGCCGGTCACAGCTCTCCGGGCCTGATTCCCCCGCCCTTCCCCTCCGCCCACGCCGGCTGGGCCGCTTCCACTGCCACCACCTTGACCAGCCTCCTGCCCCTCGAAGATGCGCAGGACACCCGGGACATCCAGGTGGAAGTGGGCCTGAATATGTCCGGCGGCCGCGACCTGTCCCAGACCAGCGCGGCCGAGGGCCGGATCGTTCACCGCAGCGCCGTCCGTCGCGTGGTTGTTCCCGGCACTCCCCGGTCAATGCCCATCGAGACCGTCCAGGCCGCCCTCCAGCGCGACCCCATTACCATCGCATACCTCGAGGGCGGCATCCTCCTCGACGAGCAGGTGGTAATCGGATAGGAGAATTGCAATTGATTGCGTCTCTTCGCCAACCGGCCAGCCCGGCTGGCCGGAAAGGCGCAGCTATTTCTCAATGTGTGTATGGGGGCTGCCCCTGCGGCCGCCCTCCTCTTAATGGTAGCGACTAAATGGTAGAGACCGCCAGGCAATCTGAACCGAGAGTAAAGGTGAAGCCATGAGCTCAAACCCCTTCCGGCTGGAAGAAGCAACTATCGCCGACCTGCATTCGGCAATTCAATCCGGCCAGACGACGTGTGTGGAAATTGTTCAGCGTTACATTGACCGGGTACGGGCCTACAACGGAGTCCCCAGCGTGCTCGTAACCGAGGACGGGGCTCCCATTCCCGACGCCACCGGCACGGTCCGGGGCGGCGACCCCATTCGGTTCCCCACCGAGACCGTCCAGGCATCCGAAATCTTCCCCGACCTGGACCAGTACCAGGGCAAGCCCCTGGAGTTCGGCCGCATGGAGCCCACCGCCTCAGACCCTTCGGTCCAGCAGCAATACGGCATGATCGTCGCCAGGAAAAAAGCCGGACAGGTCAACGCCCTGGCCACCGTCAACATCCGCGGCGAGCGGTCCGTCACCTGCAAGGGGGACTTCGACCGCCACCCTTCCCAGGGGCCGCTCCCCCCCGGCGCCCCTCCCGTCTGCGAACACTTCCGCCAATTCCCCGACGCCCTGGAGCGCGCAGCCGAACTGGACGCCCAGTACGGCGCCAACCCCGACCTGGAAGCCATGCCCATGTACGGCGTCACCTTTTCCTTCAAGGACCCCTTTGATACGAAGGACATGCGCTCCACCGGTGGCGGCGATGCGGCCTACGACATCGACTTCCCCGCCCGCGACCACGTCCTGGTGGAACAGCTTCGCAACAAGGGTGCCATAATCTTCGCCAAGGCCGTCAATACCGAGTACAACGGCCGCGCCGGCGACCCGGGCGGACGCCACACCCCCGACAAGATCCTCCCCTCGGTGCTGGGTTACCAGCGCAGCAGCTGGGGCGGCAATCCTTCCAATCCCTACGACACTTCCCGATCCGCGTCCCTGGGTTCCAGCTCCGGGTCCGCCCTTTCGGTAAGCACTAACATGGTCATGGCCAGCCTGGGCGAGGAGACCCGGGCCTCCACCCGCGGGCCGGCCAACCACAATTCGGTGGCCCTCATCCTTCCCCACAAGGCCATGCTGGGCTTTGACGGCGGGGCCATCGGCGCTGACATTTACTGCGACCGCAGCGGCATCCACTGCCGCGCCATCCAGGACTGCGCCCGGGTTCTGGATGCCCTGAAGGACCCGGAGGAAGGCTACTACGACCCCCGCGACCCCTTTACCACCGTGCCCCGTTCCTCCGTCCTGCCCTCCTATGCCGTCCATGCCCGCGCCCCCGGCGAGGCCGGTTCCCTGCGGGGCGTGCGTCTCGGCGTCATCCGCGAGTCCATGGCCTACCCGGCCGGCTCCCTGACCGAAAAGCCCATCGTTGACGCGGTCAACCAGGAAATCAAGGACGTGCTCCGCGACCACCTGGGCGCTACCCTGCTCGAATCCGGCGACCGAAACTTCCCCGCCGACCCCGAAATCGAGCCCATGAAGGTGGACTTCCGCCGGGCCATCGCCGCCCTGCTCCCCGTCTTTATGCCCGATATCCTCTATCGCCTGGGCTCCGACGGGCAGCCCGTATTCAAGGAGTTTGCCGACGTCATCGTCCCCACCGAATTCGCCCCAGGCGTCTTCTTCGGCTCCGGCGAAATGCAGCCCGTGGACTACTTTGTGGAGCTGGCAGACGGGCTCATCGAACCCCCTTCAAACCTCGACCTGGCCACCATCCAGGACCAGATCCTGGCCATGTCCTTCCGATACCACATCAAGCAGTACCTCACCCGCCGCGCCGCCGACTGGCGCGCCCTGGGTTACTCGGAGACCCTGGTGGACTGGCCCACCCTCAACGCCCGCTCCAAGTACTGGGGCGACGACCAGCGCGCCGCCTTCAGCAACTGGGAAGAGGTTACCGACCTCCGCAATCCTCTCGGCGGCCGGCAGGGCGTTGACGAGCGCATCATGCTGCGGGAATTCCTCCGGCGCGTGGATATGATGGTGATCCTGGAAAACAAGCTCGACGCCCTGGTCAGGCTCCACACCCCCTATCCCCCGGCCCTCATCGGCGGCGCCAACCAGAGCAGCGGCGGCAACAACATCCGCCAGGAATCCACCAACGGCCCCAACGCCGGCCTCACCGAGGTCCTGATTCCCGCCGGCTATGTGGACACCGCCTACGACCCCGTCTTCCGCCTCTCCGACGACAGGATGAGCTACGTATCCGCTCCTTCCGGCGAACCCACCGCCCTGGACGCGCCCGGGCTGCCCTTCTCCCTGGTGTTCCGCACCGAACCGGGCAAGGAAGACATTCTTCTCAACATCGCATCGTCCTACGAGGCGGCCTCTCGCCGCAGGGTAATGCCGCCCGACTTCGGCCCCCTCGCCTGAACCTTGCCCATCCCGACCCTTCCTCCTCGACGGGGAAGGGTCAGGATGGGGGTCACCTCCCACCGTTTCTCAACCCACCCCTCACCCGAGCGCCCCCAATTGCTTAGCAGGTTCCCGACCACCTTCAAACCTCGAAATAATGAACTTAACAAATTATTGACATTCTCAACCGCGGTGTCATATAGTTCGACAAATTGTCAGACTTGGGCTGGCCCAATCTCTATTTGGCGGAAATAGAGTAGCCGGAGCCGGTTTGTCTATCATCACACAGTTCTATCCAACCTGAGACTTAAAGGAGGGAATGGAGGAATAATGGCTTATCACTGGTTAACCAAACCCAAGCTATGGCTCTATTGCTCGCTGAGCATGCTGCTGGCCCTGATGATCGCCTGTGGCGCGGCCGAAGAAAGCCCCGCCGAGACCGGGGATGCCCCCAGCACCGCGGCCCAGCAATCAGCCCAGGAACAGATGACTCAGCCGGCAGGTCCCCCACCGGCGGCCCAGCGTCAGCCCAGCACCGGCATGGAAGGCGGCGCGGGCGGAACCACCCAGGGCACCGATACCATGACCCAGCAGCAGGAGCCTGCTCCGACGGCAGCGCCGGCCATGTCCGAGGAGCCTGATGTTGCGGCCAAGCAGGTAACCCGTCTCGAGTTTGCTATCACTTCCGCCAACAACGAGACCAACCGCCCCTGGAAGGGCAGCCGCCAGGCCTACGTGCAGTATGACCCCACGCTGGACTACGCCATCGGCATCCACCCCACCACCAGCGAATACGTGCCGGAACTGGCCCATAAGTGGGAAGCCAACGACGACCTGTCCGAGTGGACGTTCTGGCTTCGCGAGGGCGTCCAGTTCCACAATGGCTGGGGCGAACTTACTGCCGACGACTTCCTGCACACCGCCCAGGTTCTGACCAGGCCCGATACCCGGCTGGGTACCTGGCGTTACTTCGTAGGCGACCGGAACGATGACGGCACTCCCTTGGCCGGTCCCGACAAGTACTTCACCAAGATCGACGACTACACCTTTACCGTCACCTTCCACGGCAGGGACGGCAACCCGACGACCACTTTTGACGCCGAATTCGTGATGAGCAATGCCTCCTCCGAAATGGGACCCTGGAGCAAGGACTTCTGGAATTCGGTCGGCGGCAGTGATGAGGTGTACTTCTGCGGCGAGACCGCCCCCGCCTCTTGCACGACAACCCTGGAGGCGAGGGAAGCTCTCCTTGACGACGAAGGCCTGCAGGGCACAGGCTCCTACCAATACATGGGCCGCGAGCCTGCCTTGGCATTTATCATGGAGAAGACTCCCGGCACTCACTGGACCCATAACGTAGACCTTCCGGAAGGCGTTCTGCCCGATGATCCCGATTTCCAGGAAATCCGGCTCTACTGGACGCCTGAGGACGCCAGCCGCTACGCCGCCCTCTTGGCCGGCGAAGCCCACCTGGCCGACCTGCCCTTGGACCTGCAGAAGGACGCCGCTGAAAACGGCATGAGGTTGTTCCGGTCCCAGTTCACTTCCAACAACTTCTTCGTCTTCTTCGGTGGGATGTACCTGAGCGACGACCCCAAGGACGTTGCGGCTTATGACCCCAGCGTACCCTGGGCCGAGACTCCCTGGGCCGGCCAGGAACCGGTTCAGGACCGCAATTCACCCCAGTTCCAGAACAACGGCTGGAAGGTCCGCCGCGCCATGAACAAGGCCATCAACCGGGAAGAACTCCTGGACGTGCTTTACAAGGGCATCGGCGAGCTGATGTATGTCGGCTACTTCCACCCCAGCCACTACGGTTGGGACGATACCTGGCCTGACCGCTACGAGACCGAGTACAAGTACAATCCGGACGAGGCCGTGCAGCTGCTGTCCGAGGCCGGCTACGGTCCCGACAACCCGGTCAAGGTGACGGTGCAGTCCTACGTCTCCCCCGGTGAGGCCGAACTGCCCCAGGCGATGGAAGCCATTGCCACCTACTGGGCCCAGGTGGGCATCGAAGTGGATATCGAGGACCTGAGCGCCTCCCAGGTTCGGGAACGCTACCGGGGCCGCGAGATGCAGAACCGGGTCTGGCCCAACATCATCATCTACTTCCCGCTGGAGTACGGTAACCTTACCGGTTTCACCAGCACCTTTGGTTCCAGCAGCCATTACCAGGATAATTGGGTCAACCGTGTAGCGACTGACTGGCGCAACGCCACCGACTTCAACGAGCGTGATCGCATTGCTCGCGAGTGGGGCAACTGGGCCTTTGATAACTACATGACCATGCCCCTGTTCTGGTTCCCCCACACCGTGGTGGGCGACCCCGCGGTCGTGGAAAGCTGGGTGTACCCCGGCAGCACCGTGCCCCGTAACGGTCACATGCACGCTGTCAGGGCTGCCTACAAGGGCTAGCGCCCGGTTAACCTGAACCTCTGGTTCAAATTGGGCAGGCCGCTTTCAAAGCGGCCTGCCTTTCTTTATAATCCCCTATTGATTCATACCAATTTGACCGGCAAGGGAGTCTAAACTATGAGCACGCAACAGACGCGGTCCGGCAACGGCCATGCCCTGGAATTTGGCCTGTTCGACTGGATTGAATGGGAACGGCAGCCCCACAACAAAATCTACGAGGAACGCCTGAAGCTGCTGGAGTACGCGGACAGGAACGGTTTCTATTGCTATCACCTGGCCGAGCACCACGTCACCCCCCTGAGCCTCGCCCCCTCGCCCGGGGTGTTCCTGGCCGCTGCTGCCCAGCGCACTTCCAACATTCGCCTGGGCCCCCTCGTTTACCTGCTGCCCTTCTACAGCCCCCTCCGCCTGTTGCACGAAGTCTGCATGCTGGACAACTTGAGCAACGGCCGCCTGGACCTCGGTGTTGGCCGCGGCATTGTTCCCATGGAGGCCGCCCACTACGACGTGGACTTTGACGAGGGCCGTGAAATGTTCCAGGAAGCCCTCGACGTTCTTATCATGGGCATGTCCCAGCAGACCCTCAACTACGTCGGCAAGCACTACCAGTACGAGGACATCCAGGTATGGTCCGAACCGCAGCAGCGGCCCTACCCGCCCCTCTGGTACGCCACCAACAACCGGGACACCGTGCCCTGGATTGCCCAGCACGGCTTCAACACCAGCACCGTCTTCGACGCGGCCCCCGACGTGAAGGAGCACTTCGACCTTTACCGCCAGGTGTGGCAGGACCACAAGTCCGACGGCGACCGCCTCAACGCCCACGTTCCGGAGCCCAAGCTTGGCCTCACCCGCCACGTTTACATCGCTCCCACCGACGCTGAGGCCCTGAAGGAGTGCCGCGCCGCCTTCGACACCTGGTTCTACAACATCAACTTCCTGTGGGACAAGCACGACGTACCCCTTCCCGCCGCCATCAATTTTGACGACTGGGTTGAGAAGGAAGTCATGCTGGTGGGCTCTCCCGCCACCGTCCGCGAGCAGGTGGGCCGGACAGTTGAGGAGAGCAGCATTAACTACTTCAACTCCATCTTCGCCTGGGGCGACCTCTCCCACGAGCAGGTTATGCGGTCCGTCGGCCTCTTCGTGGAAGAAGTAATGCCCGCCTTGCGCTGACCCGCAATACCGTCTAACGTGTAAAGATGCGGGGTTCCGCCCAAGAATACCTTTCCCCACGACGGGCGAGGGCCAGCCAACAGGACCTTCCCCCTCGACGGGGTAGGGGCCAGGCTCGGGGTGGCTCCCTCAGCTGATTGACCAACCAGGCGCCTCATTCCCCGTCGGGAGAAACCCGGCATGAGGGTGAGGCCCGGAGTTTCGCTCCGGTCACTACCGCCCCGGCCCGAAATACATACAAGTCAGAGATAGAAGGAAGAAACTTGAGCGCACCAATGGAAGCCTCCGCACCCCGCCTGGCCGCCCTGCCTGTGGCCATGCTCGTCTGCTGCGTCTGCACTGCCCTGGCCATAGTAGGCGCCCTGGGGCCCTGGGCCCGGGTTCCGACCTACGAAGCCGGCTACGACAACGCCGCCGCCGGAGAAGGCGTCTTCTGGGTTATGGGCCCCGAAGCCCCGGGCATGGTACCAATCTTCGGTGACGGAACCGTCATACTGGTTATGGTTTCCTTGTCCGCCCTGCTGATTCTGTGGCGTTTGATCTGGCCACCCAAGTCCAGCGGCTTCCTGCTCTCCAGCGTCCTGTGCCTGCTGCTGCTGTCGGCGGTTATCGCCACCGTCAACTGGGCCTACCCCGGCTACATCCCTCAGGCCGACTCCCGCACCTACTTCAGGAGCAGCGTTGAGGTCAGCTGGGGACTGGTCCTTCTGTGCATCGCAATTTGGCCCGCCGTTTTCGCCGCCGCCTACCAGCTCTGGTCCGACGAACTGCGCTGATCCCCGAATCAACCAGGCCAAACTCCCAGGCTACCCGACCACGGGCACATCCCTGCCAATCCCCAATCCCTGGCCGCCGCCAGTCACAAAAAAGGGCCCCGGGGATTCAAACCCCGGGGCCCGATCCGGCTTCTTGTCGGTCGTTTACAAATTGCGCTGCTTGGGGTCAAGCCTGTCCCGCAGCCAGTCGCCCATCAGGTTGAGTGACAGCACCACCAGCGAGATTGCCACGCCTGGGAAGAATGAGACCCACCACGCCGTTACCACCAATTCCCGTCCGTTGGCCACCATCAGCCCCCAGGCGGGAGTGGGCCTGGGAATCCCCGCGCCCAGGAAGCTCAAGCTCGCTTCCAGCAGAATCACGAATCCTACCTGCAGGGTTGCCAGCACGATAATGGAGTTCACTACGTTGGGGAACACGTGCCGCACGATGATGCGGAAGTCCGATGACCCCGCCACCTTCGCCCGACCGATGAAGTCCTGGTTCTTGATGGCCAGCACTTCGCCCCTCACCTGCCTGGCGTAACGCGACCACAGGATAACGCAGATGACGAAAATCACCACTCCAAAGCTGGGTCCCCTGGCCGCCACAATGGCCAGGGCTAACAGAATTGCCGGTATGGAAAGGGCGATGTCCACCCCCCGCATGATCAGCATGTCGGAACGGCCGCCGTAGTAACCCGCTATCAGTCCCAGCCCCACTCCGATCACGCCGCTGATGGCAATGACCGTCAGCGAAACCGCCAGGACGTACTTGGCGCCGTGGATGATACGACTCAAAATGTCCCGGCCCTGCTTGTCAGTGCCCAGGAGATACTTGGCGGAACCCCCTTCCTGCCAGGCTGGCGGGGTCAGCCGCTCAGCAAATTGGCCCCTTGTTGGATGGTGGGGCGCCACGTAGGCAGCAAAAAAGGCAGGAATGACCAAGACTACCACTATCACCGCCAAGGGGATGAGAGGGAAGCGCCGGGCCTCCTGTAGGTAGTACCCAATGTTGCTGGGCGAGTACCAAGCCGGTTTCTGTGCTGGCGCAGTTACTTGCATTGCTGTCCACTCCTGGTCAATTGGGAGAACCGTGTCCCCGTCTCCTACCTCAGGTAAGAGGGACATTTGCCACCTGGCATTGCTGGCTGCTTAATAGCGGATCCTGGGGTCCAGGTAAGCGTAAAGGATGTCCACTATAAGGTTGGCAAGGATATAGATGCCCGCAAAGGTGATTACCACAGCCTGTACTACGGGATAGTCCCTTGCGTTGATGGCCTGAATGGCCAGCAGGCCGGTGCCCGGCCAGGTGAAGACGCTCTCTGTGATAACCGCCCCGGTCATCAACTGTCCCGCCACGATGCCGAAGAAGGTAAGGGGCGGAATGGAGGCGTTCTTGAGGGCGTGTTTCCACACTACCTTCCATTCCAGAAGACCCTTTATGCGGGCCAGTTTAATGTATTCCGAATCCAGCACTTCCAGCATGGCCGAGCGCACCAGGCGCATCATTGCCGCGACCTGGAACCAGCCCAGGGTAATGGCGGGTAGTATCAGGTTCTTGCCCCCTCCCCGGCCTTGTGTGGGGAACAGATCCAGCTGGACGGCGAAAATGAAAATCAAGACAATGCCCAGCCAGAAGGGCGGCAGCGACTGGCCCGCCAGGGCAATCAGTTTACCTATGTAGTCGAAGATGGAGTCCTTCTTCACCGCCGAAAGGACCCCGATTGGTACTGCTATCAGGATGCTGATGCCCATGGCAATGGCGGCCAACTGGAACGTTGCGGGGAAGCGCTCGATAACAAGCCCGATTGCCGTCTTGTCCGCCCAGTTGATGGACTGACCAAAGTCGCCCCGCAAAGCGTTCCCGACAAACTTCAGGTATTGAATTGGCAGGGGCTGGTCCAGGCCCAGGGAACGCTCTAGCGCCCTCTCCTGAGCTGGGCCGGCATCGAATGGCAGGAACACGTCCACGGGATTGCCACTGATGCGGGCCAGGGCGAAAACTATAATGCTGACAATGAACAGCACCAGGAGCGCGTATAAGCACCTGATCAGGATAAACCGTTGCATACCTTTACCTCGATGAGAGTACCCTGTCCTTGCCTGGCCAGGGCCTGTGCCCGCCCCGTGCATTCTGCCGGTACCCCGAACTGTCCCGCGCCCGCCACAGGCTGGCAAGGTGGCGCTGGCCCCTTAACGTCACGCAGAAAATTCGGCGACAGCCAACGGTGAAAAGCTCCGCTTGCTGCGGCAAAAGTTTAGCCAAATATATGCCATAGTCAAGGTAGTGTCAACGAACTGGTCGCCCACATAAACTCCTCTTTACTCCGGCGGTCCCAACCCGCTCCGGAACCATGCGCAAATGTCATCCCGGCGCCACACCGGGGCCGCACGCCGTGGCCTTGGCGTGGTGCCCATCCGCCTTCCTCCATAACAACGCGGCCATTCAATACGTCGGCAACATCGGAACGCCCCCTTCCGGACGCCCTCCCGCACGGCCGATGGCCGCCGCATAAGGTTTAATGCCTTCAGGCGACGCCGGTTGGCAGGCGCAGTCCGCTCCAGGCCCCGGCGGGTTTCCAGGCATCGCCGGCAGGGGCGGAGATGAACCTTCCTGACCGCGCGGCTCCAGCCGGTTGACAACCGGTCTTGCTGAACCTGGCTGGGGCCCTAAAATGCCGGCAATTGGTTCGGAAACACTAACAATTCCATCGGAAGGTAAGGTAATATTATGTAAAAGCAATTCCAAATCTATAAGCTCGATTTCTCTATTAGGCGCATAATTGGACGCAATCTGTAGTCCGTGTTACAATCGCGTATGTTAATATAAGAGATATTATGTCGGGTAATTGGGCATCAAGGTAGGGATGAGTGCAGGCGGGGTTGGTTGCCCAGATGGCGATTCAATGGCCGCACAGCTTGTATAACTGTCTCTTTGAGGAGTAGGAGTTTGATATGAAGCTAGTTGTCGTTGGGACGGGTCAAGGCGGTTCAAATATCGCTGATGAATTCGTCGCCCTGGGGCAGTGGGTGTGGACGAACAGGAGGGTGCGAATTTTCACCGGCACCGAAGCGGACCCAATCGCCAAGGGCGTTTTCGCAGTGAATTTGGGTGCGGGAGACCTCTACGGTCTTGAGCACATTCCGCAAACGGATGACCACACTATTTTGATGGGTACTACCGACGAGTTCCGGGGCCGCGGCGCCGGCAAGGTCAACGCCGACGGCGCCGAGCAGGCCCGTCGCGACTCTCGGAAGATCGTCTCCACCATTCGCGACCACGGGGATGTTTACTCCGCTGACGCCATCATGGTTATCGCTACCACCGCCGGCGGTACCGGTTCCGGCTCAGTCGGCGTTATCGTTGACCTGCTGAAGGAAGAGTTCAAAAAGCCCGTGTACGCCATGCTGGTCCTTCCCTTCGAGAACCAGTACGACGAACCGGACAGCGTCATTAACACCGCTACCTGTCTGAAGAAGGTCCTGGAAAACTCCAAGGCCGACGCCGTTTTCCTGGTGGACAACCAGAAGTTCGCTCGCAAGCAGGACGCCATGGGTGTCAACTTCGCCACCATCAATCGGAAAATCGCCGACTCCTTTATGGACATTCTCTGCGTCGGTGAAGAGACCGACCGCCGCTTCATCGGCGAGGTTCTGGACGCCAACGACGTGATCCGTATCCTCAAGGGCCCCACTGTCATCGGCGTCAGCCACGCGGCTCTTCCCGTAACTCGCAAGGCTCGCACCAGCAGCGGCGGCCTCTTTGGCCGCCTGCGCGGCAGCGAACGCCAGCAGCAGCACTTCTCCGTGTCCAAGGCCCAGATCGAGCGCGCCCAGACTGTGGTCACCCAGGCTCTGGCCGAGCTGTCCCTGGACTGCGAGTACATCGAGGAAGGCAAGGTCCTCTACGACGCCCAGCACGTGTTGGGCCTCTTCAGCGGCCCCGCCGTTGAAGCCACCGAAGAAATCGTCGAAATGATGGACAATACCTTCGCGGAACTGGTCCCCGGGGCCGGTCGCCGCAAGGGAACCTACCCCGGCCGCACCTCCGACACCATCAGCGTCACCGCCATTGTGGCCAACATCGGCGAGGGCAAGGCGATGGACCGCATCGAGTGGTTCTATCGCGAGGCCGCCAACATGATGAACACCTCCCGCGACCGGCGGGAAGGCCGAGGCCGGCGCTGGGAAGACATCTCCAAGCTGTCTGACGCTCTCCCCAATCTGTAGTCTGTTGAATTGATTACCGGCCCCGACCACACTTCGGGGCCGGCTATGTACCGTTTTTTTGGAGGCAAAATTGAGAGTCTCGAGAATGCCGGAGTATCGTGGTGGCTCCGGTTCCCCCATAGTGTTGATTCTGGTCCTGCTCGCCGTTCTGATTGTTGCCGGGGTGGTTCTGTACCTGCTCTTGGGCAGCAACCCCGTCAGCCCCGCCCCCGTCGAACCTGCCCCGGCCCCCGCGCCGGTGCAGCCCGTGGTACCGCCTCCTGCGCCCATTCAACTGACTCCTCCGCCGCCGCCCGCGCCCGGTCCGGACGAAGCGCCCCAGATGGGCCCCCAGGCTTTCCAGCCTCCCGAAGTCCTCTACGGTGAAATCCTGGCGGAAGGCTTTGTGGATCTCCAGATCGTCGGTGGCGGCATCGTCCGCACTTTCTATACTTTCCAGGTGGACACCAGCACCCAGAACATCGTGCTGTTCTTTGCCCTCTACGACCCCACTGGAATGGCCATCAGCCGGTCCATTGTGGTCGAGAACTACAGCCAGTCCGACTTGATCAACAATGCCCAGCTGACGGTCTATTACCCGGACGCGCCATCGACCGTTATCCATTTCGACAAGGAATCTGGCACCGTCGAATCCAGTCAGTTTTACACCACCCAGCCCCATGGCCCGGGTATGCTTTCCTCCCAGATGCGGATTGCCCTGATCAAGCAGAACCTTCCCCTGGTGAACAGCGATGGCAACATCGCGGCTGCCATGCAGCTTGACCCCACCGGCGTCGCCGACCTGTCCGGCTATCGGGTTACCATTCAGGACCCCGCAACCACCCAGTCAGGCCTCGACGAAATCCAGGCCATCATCGACCAGTTGGAGAGCCGTCGTCCCAGGTCATGATCGCCATCCTCCTCGGGATTCCTTTTCCCTCAACCGGAGAGGGTCAGAGCGGGGGTAAAGTCCTGCCAGGCGCAGGCTTCACTCCTGTCGAGAAGGAAAAAGACCTAAACAACTGCGCCGCGCTCCCCAGCGCGGCGCAGTTCTTTTCTTGACTTGAAACCGGGATGAGTCCTGCATTAGCAGGGATTTGGGGGACGTTACCGCCTTCCTCGTGACAGTCGTCATCACGTGTTGACGGCCTTGATGGCCTTGGCTCGTTCCTGGCCCATCTGGGCGCGGGCTTGCGCCTGAGTGTGGGCCAATGCCAATCGCGTATCCCGCTCCGGCTTTAGTTCAGCCTCCGGCCTTTGCTTCAGATGTCCCGGAGTTCTGCCAGGATGCTTTCGTCCATTGTGAAGCTTTCCCGGGCCGTGGGAAAGCTTCCCTCCCTCACCTCGCTGGAGTACTGCACGAAGGCCTCCCTTATTATCGGCCCCAGGTTGGCGTACTGCCTGGCATGGCGCGGCACAAAGTCCGTGAAAAGCCCCAGCATGTCGTGGAGCACCTGTACCTGTCCGTCACATCCCGCCCCGGCCCCAATCCCGATGGTAGGAATGCTCAACCGGTCGGTTATCAGCTGCGCCAGCGGCGATGGGACCAGTTCCAGCACCACCGCGTAAGCCCCCGCCTTTTCCAGGGCCAGCGCGTCCCGC
Source organism: Chloroflexota bacterium (assembly GCA_028875055.1). Lineage (GTDB taxonomy): Bacteria > Chloroflexota > Dehalococcoidia > Lucifugimonadales > UBA3495 > Bin22. The sequence goes on along the minus strand of JAPPGG010000027.1, from coordinate 27,169 downwards.
AGGATTTGCCGCGCCTGCTCCACGTTCCTCCCGCGGACCCGGTACCCGCCAAAGGCGTTCACCGACTGCGGCGTAACCCCGATGTGACCCATTACCGGAATGTCGCAGTCCACAATTCGCCGGACGGTGGCAGCCACGTTCTCGCCGCCCTCCAGCTTCAGCGAGTGGGCTCCTCCCTCCTGCAGCAGTCGCGCGGCATTCCGCAGGGCCTCGGCCGGTTCCACCTGGTAGGTCATGAACGGCAGGTCGGCCACGATCAGCGACGTCTTGTTCCCCCGGACAACCATCCTGGTGTGCCGGATGATGTCGTCCAGGGTTACCGGTATGGTGGACTCATGCCCCATTACCACCATCCCCAGGCTGTCCCCCACCAGTACCACCGGAATCTCCGCGGCGTCCGCCAGGATGCCCGTTGTGTAGTCGTAGGCCGTGATCATGGGGATCTTTTCGCCCCGTTCCTTCATCTCGGCCAACTGACTGACGGTGACTTTCGCCATGCCTGTTACCTCGTTCCCTGGTTGTCTTCCCGAAATTGAAAGGAACTCAGCCCTTCCAGTTTTCCCAGTACGCTCTTTGCCCCCTCGGCTCCCAGTCCCAGCCGGCACGCCAGGGGAATGGAGAGCAGGGTGAGATGCGCGTAAAGTCCGGCGGCCGCGGGTCTGCTGCCGGCGAGCGCGTCCATGTGCTGCATTACCGTTGTCACGTCCCCGCGTACCAGCGGCCCCGTGACGCTCGACTCAACGCCCAGCCGGTCCACATTCTCCAGCGTTGCGGCGGAAAGGGAAGCGACCGCCTGGCTGGCCTGTTCTTCCGTGAACCCCGCCGCCTGCAGGACCTCCAGCGCCGTCTGCAGCAACGTCACCACGTACCCGCAGCTGAGAATCGCCGCTGCGTGATAGAGTGGGCGGTCCCCGTCCGTAACCGTAACCGCTGTTCCCCGCAGGTCCCTCGCCACGCCCGCCAGGAACTGGGCCAGGGAGCCAGCTGCGGACAGCGCGAAGGTCACGCCTTTCAGTCGCTCCACCGCCTCTTCGGGTCCCGCAATCCCTGCAAAGGTCTGGAAGGGGTGGAAAGCTCCCGTGCTTGCCCTCTGCTCCGACGCCGCCCGCAGGATGTCCCTGCCCGACGCTCCGCAGCAGTGGACTACCTCCTGGCCCTCTCTCCAGCGTACCGCCGCCGCCACCGGGGCAATGGCCGAATCGGGTGTCGTGATGAAAACCAGGTCCGCCGCGTCCGCCGCTGCCTGCGCCGAATCCATGGCCTGGCATCCCTCAATCCCTTCAGCCAGTACCCGTGCCGACTCCGCGGTGCGGCTGGCGACCGCCCTCACTTCGTAACCCAGCCGGTGCAGCGCCAGGGCGAGCCCGGAGCCCACCGCTCCGGCGCCTATAAAGCCGATTCTGCGGCCCGCGCCTTCAGCCTTCACGTTCAAGCTCGCTGACCGAGGGTATGCCCCCCAGCCCGGTGGCGGTCGTAACCGCCCGCAAAACAGCCTGGGCCGTCATTTCCACTGCTGCCGCGCCAATGCTGGTCAAGTCTCCCGGCGGCTGGCGACGATTGCTGGCCATTACGAACATGGAGTCCCCGTCCCTCGGCGTGTGGCACGGCCGGATGGTCAACGCCAGGCCGTCGTGGCTCATCCGCGCCACCCAGTTTGCCTCTTCCTTGGTCAACGTGGCGTCGGTCGCCACCACCCCGATGGTCGTGTTCCCCATTGTCGGCGGTAGCTCCGCTTCTCCTGGCGACGCTCCCGTCAGCAATGCCTGGACCGATGATACAAAGCCGGCCCCCGAGGTCCGCCTGGGAGCCGCCAGCGCCCGACCGGTCCGGTGGTCCACCACATCGCCCACCGCGTTGACCGCGATCAGCGCCGCCACGGTGGTCCCATCCGGCAGGGTTGTCGCCGCGCTGCCAATGCCCCCCTTTACCGCCCGCTCCGGCCCCAGGAGTTTTCCCACCGTCGCGCCCGTGCCCGCCCCCGTCGTGCCTTCCGGCGCCGCGCTGGCGCTGGCGGACAGGGCGGCGGCGTACCCCTCCTCCGGGCCCGGTCTCACCTTGTTGGTGATCATATTCAGGTCGAACAGAATCGCGGAAGCAACTATGGGCACCAGGGCCGCTCCCACCCGCACGCCAATGCCCTGCTCTTCCAGGTATCGCATTACCCCCGACGCGGCATCCAGCCCGTAGGCGCTGCCCCCGCTCAGTACCACCCCGTGGACCCGGTCCACCCGGTGCATCGGTTGCAGCAAGTCGGTCTCCCGCGTGCCTGGCGACCCGCCCCGCACGTCCACGCCCCCGGACGCTCCCTCTCGGGCCAGGATGACCGTGCATCCAGTTCCGTTGGCCACGTCCGTATAGTGGCCAACCTCAATTCCCGATACCGCAGTCAGGGTTGTGTTCATTCTCTGCTATCGTCCAAATCCAGGGTTAAGCCGGTCATCGCCGGTGGACAAAAATAAAGCCGCGCCCCACAACGGCGCAGCTTTTTCGGCTGTCCTCAAACGCGACATTCAACTTTGGCCGTCTCGGTCAACACAGGATCCCAGCGGCCCACCGTGCCTGGAAAAGAGTCTGCCGGTACAACCGGCCGCTAACCCCCCGCTGCGGGTGGATTGCAAGGGGCAGTTTACGGGCAGCCAAAACGGGTGTCAAGCTGTTGAAACGCGACCCGGAATTGCTCACCCAGGCGCCTGGCTGAAGGACCCGTGTTTATTCGCCCACTAAGAAACTATCTCAAGAGTCCCTTCCCCCTTAACGGGGGAAGGTTAGGATGGGGGTGAGAAATTACCCAGTATGACCTCACCGTTAGCTGCGATGCTTATCCTGCCTTTTGAGATAGTTACTAAACCTGGTCGGCGGGGTCGGCCACTCCGAGCTCTATCTCGCTTATAATTTCCTCGCCGTATTGCAGAATCTTCTCTGCCCTCTCTGGAGTAGTATCCCTTCCCTCCACGTAAATGCGCAGCGCCTGCAGGGGTTGCAGCCCTTCCGACTCACCGCTGGCCAGCCTGGTGCGCCGCGCACCCTCGACATCGTGGCTGATGGCCGCGATAAAATGGGCCGACTGCAGCGCCTGCCTGATTTCGCCTTCCCTCAATCCCGCCTCCGCCTCCGCCGGCAGTCGTATCCGTACCCTTACCACCGCGTCCTCCACGTCATGGCGGCCGATGGCGCGGATGACCGCCGCCGTAGGGTCGGGTTCGCCCGGGGCAATCGTAACCTCCACCGTCACGAACCTTCGCGCGTTCACCTTCTGGAATTCAAAGCTCGTTAAGCGCTGGCCCTGCGGCGCCTGTGTGTCCAGGTCCACCACGCAAAAGCCCTTTTCGTCCTTCTCCTCCGAAAAGTCCACCCTTTGCAGGCTACCCGAGTAAGCCATAGTGGGCGCCTCGCGCCTCAACACCTGGTGTTTGTGGATATGTCCCAGGGCCACGTACTCCAGCTCGGGACGGTGCACTGCGCTTGCCAAAAGCACATGGTCGTTTCCCAGCATCATGGATCGTTCCGTACCTGTCGTGGAACCGTTGATGGTCACGTGCCCCGTCAGGATGGCCGGAATGTCCGGGTCCAGTTCCCTGGCTCGCTGGGCAATGGCTTCGGTCATCCTGCTCTCAATTTCCTCGCGCACCTGGTCGATGGTCAAGCCCCTCGACTCCTCCCGGCTGAGCAGTCGCCCCCGGCGGGGCCAGGGAACTGCCAATACCTGCAGCGGGCCGGCGGGGGTGCTGACCATGTAAGTCTGCAGGTTGTCACCGATATAAACGTTGGGCACCTGCAACGTCGGGAATATTTCCACCGCGTTGGCCCGGCTGCTGGCGTTGGGCAGGTCGTGATTTCCCACCAGCAAAAACACCGGTATTCCCGCCGACGCCACTCGGAACAGCCGGCTTGCAAACTCCCGCTGGTGGGTCTGGGATGGGTCCCTGCCCTTGTAGGCGTCCCCTGCCAGCAGTAGCAGGTCAATTTGCTGGGCGAGGGCAAACTCCACCACTTCGTCCAGCGCCCCTAGAAAGTCCGCCAGCCGCGTGGACAACCCCGTAGCCGGGTCCAGCCGCCCGTAGTTTTCCACGCCGATATGCAGGTCCGCAAAATGTAGAATTCGCATCAATAATCCCCGCCAAATGCCCAGCAATCAGGATTCAGACGAGTATAGCAAACCCCCGGCAGCCCTCGTGCCAGATCAAGTGACCCAGGCAGGGCAAACGCGCTATAGATGCAGGCTACAGGGGACCTGGTTCGGTAGGCAAAGTTCATGTCGCCCTGAGCTTGCCGAAGGGCCTGAAGTGTTCATCCTCAGCCCGGCTGCGGGTTGTGAAGGTGGTTCCGGGGATAGATTTTAGATGCTTCGGCTTCGCTCAGCATGACGTTTAATTGGAGCGTGATTGCCCTGGTGACCAAGCCCGCCCGCACCCGGCCCATCCGCCCACCTCAGGGCGACTTACCTGGCAGTACCCTACCTCCGCATACCTGGCTTCTTCCCCTATTTTCTCTCCAACAGCATCGTCAAAACCGCCCCCCTCAACACTCCCGGTCCTGCCCCATCCGGCCGGTATTTCGCCGTGCAATACAACAGCCAACTATTTATCATAATTATAGTTGTCATTGACACGGCAAGTGGCGCTCAATAGAATCAATAGGGCCGATTCGTTATCAGGCGGTTCTAATTGGCTATCTGTACGTAGGAACGGGTCAGAATGACCACTCTCAAGCAGCTCTACACCCTCCAGGAAGTGGACCTAGACCTGGACGGTGTCAACGGTCAAATTGCGGAAGTGGAGCGGGAGTTGGAGGGGCGGCTATCACTGGACAAAATTGAGGAGTCTCTGGAGCAGGCCAGGGCTGATTTGCAGCAGATTCAGTCCAGCCACCGGGAGCTTCAGCTGGAGACCGGCAGCCAGCGGGAGCGGTCCACCTCCCTGGAAGAGCAACTCTATGGCGGGGCCGTAGAGAATCCCAGGGACCTCGAAGCCCTGCAGCTGGAAGCCAACAACGTCCGGCACACCCTGGAACAAATGGACGTCCGACTGCTTGAGATGTCCCTGCAGGCTGAGGATGCCCGTACCCGTATTGCTGGCCTGGAACAGCATCTGGCCGATACCCAGTCCGCATGGGACACCCGCCAGGCCGAACTCTGGCAGCAGCTTGAGCAGCTTTCCGACCGGCAGGAAGCTCTGAATAAAGACCGCAACAGCCTGGCCTCATGCGTAGAACCCGTGGAGTTGACCCGGTACGAAGGTCTGCGCCGCAGCAAGGGCGGCCAGGCCCTCGCCCGCGTCGTAAGGGGTCTCTGCCAGGCCTGCCGCATGTCCCTGCCCTCCCAGCACCTCCAGCGCGTCCGCAACGGCCGCCAAACTGTCCTCTGCAACAACTGCGGCCGCATCCTCCTTCCCGGCTGAAGCCCTCTTCCCTGATACCGGCAACCAGGCGCCATCCCCCGGAACAGACTTCCGGGGGATGGTACTTTTCCAGGCAGATTGCTGCCCCGTCTAAACCTTCCTTGACCGCCCTATACCCCTATGCTAGATTGGATCCGGAGAGGCTGGGCAAGTCCGGGTGGCCGCCGCGGCGAGTTATTCTCGCCGGGGAGGAAAGTCCGGGCTCCACCGGACAGGGTGCTGGGTAACTCCCAGGCTTCTGATGCAGTTTGACCACTGCGCCAGGGGACGGAAAGTGGCACAGAAACATACCGCCTCCGCCATGAACCCGCGCAGCCCATTCCCCGCAATGGACTGCCTGAGTGCCGGAGGTAAGGTTGAAATCGGACGGTAAGAGCGTCCGGTCGCTTGTGGCGACACAGCGACGGCTAAACCCCACCTGGAGCAAGGCCGAATAGGGGGACTATGGGCGTCCGGCTCGTCCCCGGGTTGGCTGCTCGACCCCGACGGCAACGTCGTCCCGCTCGCTTCTCGCGCGCGGACCTGCGTCGGTCCACCCGACCGCATCGCAGGGGGCTAGATAGATGGTCACCGTCCTGTCGGCGTATGGCCGCCAGGATACAGAACCCGGCTTACAGGTCTTGCCCGGCCCTCTCCCTCGACCTTCCCCCGTACCCCGGCAGCGGCGCCGGAAGGGTCCTGCCGCCCGTTGCCTGCTAACCCAGCTTCAGGAGACGATATGGTCCGCACAAACTTGACCAAGGCAAAAATCAACGAAGGCCAGGTGGCCCTCGGCGCCAGCATCAATTTCTACGCCCCCGGCCTCGTGGAACTCTACGGCGTCATGGGGTTCGACTGGGTGTGGATTGACTGCGAACACGGCTCATCCAACGATTCCGAGACCGAAAACATGGTGCGCGCCGCCGAGCTATACGACCTGACTCCCATCGCCCGCATTCCCAACGCCTACCCTTCCACCATCCTGCGCTTTCTGGACCGGGGCGTGCAGGGGCTCATAGTCCCCCACATCTCCACCCGGGAGGAAGCCGAGGGCGTGGCCCGCGCCTCTCACCACTACCCCGACGGGGACCGCAGCAGCGCCACCGGTGGCCGCACCAACCGCTTCGGCGCCGGACTGTCCACCCCCGAGTACTACGCCTCCGCCAACCGCGAGGTGCTGGTCATCGTTATGATCGAGACACCCGAAGCGGTGGAGAACGTCCGCGAAATAGCCTCCGTCCCCGGCGTTGACGCCCTCCTCGTGGGCAGCAGCGACCTCACCCAGACCATGGGCATGGCCACTCCCGCCGAGCTGGACGCGGCCATTGACAAGGTAATCGAAGGGACCAAAGCCGAGGGTAAGGCCATCGGCGTCGCCGGCGCGGGCATGTCCCTCAACAACGTCCCCCGCTTCCAGCATTTCGCCAGCCGCGGTGTCCAGCTGATGTCCATCGGCGCCCAGGACATGATCCGCGCCGGCGGCGACGGTTTTTTGAGCACGATGCGGGGCTAGCCTTCCGGAGCGCGCTTCCCGAAACCCAGGGGGCGGCAACAAAGGCCGCCCCCTCTCGGGAATACAAGACAGGAAAAGGAAGACGCCTTCGCCCCATTTCAACAAATTGAAAGGGCCACGGAGGACTCTCCCCTCCCTGGCCCTGGTTTCCCTCAAGCCCCCTCTTTGCCAGTCTGGCTGGCGTTCTGCAGACCCCCTACCCCCTAATTGAACGCCGGTATCACGTGCTTCCCGAACAGCTCAATGGACTTCATCACCTGCTCGTGGCCGATGGTCTCGGTCGCCATCAGGAACTGCACCTGGTCCACCCCCGTCGCCTCGTGCAGTTTCACCGCGTTGATGCAGCTTTCCGGGTCCCCCGCCACAATCACTCCCCGTTCTGCCAGCGTATCCGAGTCCATCTCCTCCCATATCTTCTGGGCCAGCGCGCTCCCGCCCGACAGGTCAAACTGCGTCGCCGCCCCCTCATCGGTCACTTCCTTCACGTCAATGTACCGTGAAAAATTGTGCACCAGGTGCTCGGGAATCCCGCCCCACTGCTCCAGTAGCCGCGAGTAAATGTCCTTCTGGTCCTGAACGTAAGGACGCCCTGGGCCGAAGAAGGTCTTCAGCGAGTTGGCGCACAGTTCCCGCGCCTCGTGGTTGTCCTCACCGCAGTAGCCAAAGATCGAACTCAGCCACTGGTTGTTGACGAATCCGCCCACCGGGTCCGCTTCCTTGATGGTCGTCCGGTAGTCCTGTATATGGGGCTCCAGCACCGACGGCGCGCTGACGCCCAGCGCCATGACGCCTATGCCCTTCCGGGCCGCCAGTTGATAGGTTGTCGGCTGCAGAGCTGCCACCCAGATGGGTGGGTGAGGCTTCTGGTAGGGCTTCGGCAGCACCTGCCTCGGCGGCACCTTCCAGAACCTGCCGTCCCACTCAAAATAGTCCGACTCCCAGATCTTCGGGACCATGGACAGCGACTCTTCCCACATGTCGCGGCTGTCCCTTGGGTCAATGCCCATGCCCGTCTGCTCGTAGGGCGCGGACCGGCCCGTGCCGAAATCTACCCGACCATTGGACAGGTGGTCCACCATTGCCACCCGCTCCGCCACCCTGACCGGATGGTGATACGGCAAAATGACTACCCCGAACCCCAGCCGGATGTTCTTGGTCAGGCGGCTCAGCGCCCCGAATATAACCTCCGGGCAAGGCGACGACGAAAAGGTGGTCAGGAAGTGGTGCTCAACAAACCACACGTAATCAAACCCCATCTCGTCCGCCAGCACGCACTGCTCAATTGTCTCTTCAATAACCGCATGGTCATCCAGGGCCGGTCGCTGCATCTCGTAAGCCAGGCCAAACTGCATGGAACACCCCCGCTTTCTGATCAGTGGGAAATTTGAAGCTACTTTAAACCAGCGGGGCGCAGGCAACAAGTGAACCCTGCGCCCAAAAGTGTGCGACTGTCGGAACCCCCGCAGGTCAGGGATAGAAGGCCTGTTCGCAGGAGCGGATTAGCGGCAGCAAGGGGGTGCCTTCTATGTCCAGGCTCTGTCCCCAGCAACTGTTGTCCACAACCTCTTCGCCATACTTCTTGACACTCTGCTCCCAGGCTTCACGGGATTCGAACAGCTTTTTTCCCGCCATGTCCCGGGCATGGAGGAACCCCAAATAAACCAGGACGACTGGTATGCCGAGAGACGCCAGTTTCCACGCCCAGGCGAATCGGTTGGAGAGTTGGTAGTGGTGGTCGCTCGACAGGTTCCAATTCCCCTCTGTTGCTGTACGCAGGCCTACGTTGGCTTGCGAAATAGCTTCAGATATGCGGCGCAGGTTATCCATATTGTTACTGCCGCACTTGTCAGACTTGGGAGCAAGCTCGGCGGCGTGGGCCTTCGCTTCAATCAAGAGCAGACCCTGTTTACCGCCGATTGAACAGGTGCTGGCAATGTCCCAATTGGGTGTCCTGGGATTCCTGCCTGCAGCCAGCCACCAGCTTCGAAGATGGTCCCTTGTCTTGCTGTCCAGGAGAGTGGCTGCTTTGTCGAGTTCAGCTTCATGAATTGGGGATTTGTCCCATTTGTTGCCCTGGAGCTTCAATGGCTTGCCCCTGGGCATCCACGTGTCCACCGAACGCACCAGGACATCGGGAATACCTACCAGCTGGGTCAAACGCCTGGCAACCTCTTCCTTGTCCCCACCCATCAGTAACACGCACCGGGGACGGCTGCCCCTGTTGTCCTTTCCGAGTTGCTCCCACCATGCGCTAGAGTGATGGGCTTCTACAACTCTGTTTCTAATACTTTCGAGACTATCTACCTGGACACCTTGGATGTTTCCCTGTATATCCAGTCGCACCAATACTTGCTCATTGTCGGTCTCAGAGTAATAACCCTTTTCGAAACCCCAGGTCACAGTCAGGGAATCACCCTCTTCGTCGAGCCAAATCTGTATTTTGCGCTTATCTTCATTCATAATTTGACCCCTTAAACCACACGATTGGTCAGAAATGCGGTAAGGACAAACGCATCATTTCTAAGACACTTTACTGCGACCCGCATCCACTTGTCGCCCACTATCGTGTCGGCAAACCATTTGTAATAGCGCCTCGCAGTTTCTGTTTCATCACCGGGAATCACTACTGTGTCCGGGTGTTCAAGAGTTTCCCTAAGTTCGGGCAACATAGTTACCATTTCATCGTGACCACTGATGATATGTTGCCAGCGTTCTTCAGGTAGTCGAACTTGGCGGCCTTGGTAGTCTTCTATCAACAATTGGTAAGCCGCCTGTTTTCGGCTACGTCGGCTGGAAGGGCTTAACGTACAGATTTACCTGTCACAGTTCAATTTGATTGTCTGACATTCTAATTGGGCCTCTGTCATTGAGCAATGAAAGCCTCGGGGGGGGGGGGGGGGGGGGGGGGGGGGGGGGGGGGGGGGGGCGGGGGGGCGGGCGTAAAACACAAAAAATAAATCTTAAAAATCAAATTTTTTTTTTTCCAATAAAAATCCCCCCCCCCCCCCAAACAAAAAAAACCCCCCCCCCCCCCCCCCCCCCAACCTTGACGCTCCACCCCCACCCCACCATAATCTAGCTACCATATCCGGCTTCGCCCGGTTGCGCGGGCGTCCGGTACCCCGTTCTTGATTGCACACCATACCGATCGTTTCTCAGGAGGAAACATGGCCCGAGTCACCGGAAGTCACCTGATTGCCAAGGCCCTGAAGCTGGAGGGCGTTTACAACATCTTTACCCTGGCGGGCGACCACGTGCTGCCGGTGCTGGACGTCATGGCCGACGACGATTTTCGCTTCATCGACACCCGCCACGAGCAGGCTGCAGTCCACATGGCCGATGCCTATGGCCGCATTACTGGCCAGCTCGGCGTCTGCATGTACACCACCCCCGGCTTTGCCAACGCCATCCCCGGTCTGACCAACGCCATGCACAGCGAAAGTCCACTGCTGTCCATCGCCGGTTCCGCCGACTTGTCCGAACTCGGTCGCGGCGCTATGCAGGAAATTGACCAGGTCGGCATGGCCGCCGCCACCACCAAGGAATCCCTCATGATCTACGACGCCCGCCGCATTCCCGACACTATCGCTCGGGCCGTCCGGCTGGCCTTCAGCGGACGCCGGGGACCCGTCCACCTGACCATCCCCACCGACGTCCAGGAACAGGAACTGGACGAGGATGAGGTGGTCTTCTTCAATCCTGACGAATACCGCGCCAGCGAAGCCATCCTCGGCCCTCAGGCCCAGGTAGAGCAGGCCATTTCCCTCCTGCGCCAGGCCCAGCGTCCCTTCGTCATCGCCGGCGAGGCCGCCGGCTACACCCAGGACGGTCAGGCCCTGATGGACTTTGCCGAAACTCTCCGTGTACCAATACTCACCGAGGGCCAGGCCCGGGGTCTCGTTCCCGACGACCACCCCTACGGCTTCGGCTTCTTCGAGCGGGGCCTCAACCGCGCCGCCACCATGCTCCGCAATGCCGACGTGGTGGTGCTCCTCGGCCGCAAGCAGGACTACACCATCGGCTTCTGCCGTCCCCCCAACGTGGCCGCCGACGCAAAAATCATCCAGATAGACCCCTCGCCCGCCGAAATCGGCCGCAACCGGGGCGTGTCCGTGGGCATCGTCGGCGATGTGACCAGCGTGGTCCAGCAGCTTACCCAGGAAGCTTCGAAACACGCCTGGCAGGACCTTCCCTGGCTGGAAGAGTTGCGCGCTTCCCGCGCCGCCCAGGCCGAGTGGGCCGAAGGCCTCGCCGTCTCCGAGACTCCCATGCACGCCATGTTTGTCCACAAGACCCTGGAGTCCATGCTGCGCCCCGACGACTTCCTCTCCTTCGACGGCGGCGACTACTGCCACTTCGGACGGGCCCTGCTGCCCGCCCAGATGCCCAAGAAGTGGTCCTACGTCTCCAGCCTTGGCATGCTCGGCTCCTCCCTGCCCTCGGCCCTGGCCGCCCAGGTGGCCTACCCCGACTCCCGCGTCATCAATCTCACCGGCGACGGCGCCTTCGGTTTCAACGGCATGGAGTTCGACACTGCTGTCCGCCACGGACTGAACGTGGTAACCGTCCTGGGCAACGACTCCGCCTGGGGCATTGACCGCCAGATCCAGCTGGGCCTCTACGGCCGCCCCGTCGCCACTGACCTGCTCCAGACCCGCTACGACCTGGTGGTCCGGGGCCTCGGCGGCCACGGAGAATTCGTCGAGCGTCCCGAAGACCTCAAGCCCGCCCTCGAACGCGCCTTCGCCGCCAACAAACCCGCCCTGGTAAACGTAGTAGTAGAACGCGCCATAAGCCCCCGCGCCGAAGCCGCCATAGCCCGCCGCCAGGCAGTAATGGGCCAGTAGGGTCAACATCCCCGGCAAAGTCGGGGAAGGGAGGCCATGTAATGCTTAAGGTAACTGCCAAAGACTTCGGCCCCATAGTTGAGGGGACAGTTAAATTAAAGCCGCTCACTATATTTGTGGGGCCGAGCAATACGGGCAAGTCTTACATGGCGACGCTGATTTATGCGTTGATGCAGGCTTTCCGAGGGCCTGAGAAATTCTCTCGGCTGAGCACAGGACGGGTCTATGTTCCTAGGAACGCCCTAGAGAGAGAAGCAGTCCAACAATCCTCAGAACATATAGGCAGGTGGATTAATGATCTCGACTATTGGGAACGCGAGTCGCGGCCTTTCCACTACGATGATCTTCCTGAGGAAATTAGGGCATTATTGTTTGACACCGTCTTGGCTCAGTTGAGGTCTGGATCCGTTTCTTTTGGCCGGGAAATACAAAGATGCCAAGGAGAAATACCCCAACTACGAAGGCGATCTGTTAACTCCTCTGAGATCCTGATTGAGCTTCTTCAGGAAGAACCTAGTTTATCTATAGCAATGGCAGAATCAAGAAGGGTAAACGACAATCTTCACACTCAGGCATTTGAATGTCATTTCGTAGGCTCACCGTTTGACAGTATGGTATTTGGAGACGACTTGGTAGGCGACTTGATCGAGAGCATAGAAGGCCATGACCGTTTTGGAGGAGATGTTCACGATGCGTATCGCGACTTCCTAATCGAGCTGATTGAACTCGTCATGACCCATTTGCTGAAAGTCTCTCCCCCTAAGAGCTTTTATCTGCCTGCTGCTCGGTCGGGCATCGCCCAAGGCCATAGAATCATTGCAAGTGTGTTGATACGCCAATCTCCCTTCGCGGGAATTCAGCGTATGGAAGTCCCACAATTCTCCGGCTTGATCGCTGATTTTATGGGACATCTGCTTACAATAGGCCAAAAACGGGGTATGACAACAGATTCCAGTTTAAGCGAAATGACTAGTTTCCTGGAACAGGAAGTGGTTCGAGGGAAAATATATTTGCATGAATCTGGACTTCCTTACCCGGAAATCTACTATGAACCGTACGGCTGTGAGAGCGTTATTGGTCGGTTCGCGCTAAATCAAACCTCCTCCATGGTCTCTGAACTGGCCCCCATAATCTTGTTCCTAAAGCACCTAGTCAGTCCTGGCGACCTCCTAATCCTGGAAGAACCCGAGTCCCATCTTCACCCGGCAGCCCAACGGCAGATGGCTAGGGCCATTGTTCGGCTGGTGAACGCCGGAGTAAAGATGCTTATAACTACACACAGCGACTATTTCCTAAACCAAATAAACAACCTCTTGCGAATCAGCCACGCCAATGAACAATGGTTGGAAGAACACGGTTTCCAAAAGTCGGATTGCCTGCAACGTGAGGATGTGAGCGCTTATCTGTTTCGTTGGGACGATGACCAGGGTGGCAGCTTGATTGACGAATTGACCATTCGCCCGGATGTTGGAATTGACGATGATGAGTTCGGCAAAGTAGTTAACGACCAGTATGAAGAAACTATGCTGGTGGAGGGCATTCCACTTAAATGACCTCCGCCATATTTCTGGGGGATTTGCGAGAGATTCATCAGGACTGCTGCTTGACCGATAACTGCGAAGATCAAAATTGCAGCGTTGACCTAAGCGGGATAGGGTCTGACTCACTAGTGATAATCCACGGAGAGAACTATCGAGACAGACACGGAGACTCCTCGAGCAAAATTGCGGATCGACTAGTTTTCACGAATCACCGGATCGAAGCGTTGTCGGGTTTGATGGCTGCCGTTATAGAACTCAAGGGTGGTATGTCCCTCCATTTGAGCGATACGATTGAACAGATCAGAATGGGGATGAAGGCAGTAGAACTACTCCTGGAAGAAAAAAATGTAGCTGCTTGGTACCCCGTGTTGATGTTTAGTGGTACTGGAAAACGGCGTCCACAGTACGTAAGAAATATCCAACTGCAAAGAAATCGCATCGCATTTAGAAACGACGCTCCGAAGACCATTTTCATGAAGGACTGTGGTAGCAAGTTAACTGAAATTCTGGAAGAGCTGGGGAACAGGTACCCCAGCAACCCTTTGTCAGCTTGAAGGAGGCCCCCAACATGCCCCCCCATTCACCCCACGGCATAACCTACGACTCCTACCGCCCCGTTGTTATGGGGCGTAACGGCATGGTCTGCTCCGGGCACCCTCTGGCCTCCCAGGCCGGAATCGCCATGCTCCAGAAGGGTGGCAACTTCGCCGACGCCGCCCTCGCCACTGCCGCCGCCCTCAACGTCGTGGAACCCCTCATGTCCGGCGTCGGCGGTGACGGCTTCATCATGGTGTACCGCAGGGACACCGACCGTCTCGAAGTGTCCAACGGCACCGGCGCCGCTCCTTACGCCGCCACCCGCGACCGCTACCTGCCCGACGGCATCCCTATGAAGGGCATTATGTCCGTGTCCGTCCCGGGACTGGTCAACAGCTGGCTGGACGTCCACGAAAAGCATGGCCACCTGTCCCTCGCCGAATGCTTTGCCCCGGCCATTGACCTGGCCGCCAACGGCTTCCCCGTCACCCACGTCCTTTCCCGCGCCATCGCCTCCGACCCGCTCCTCTGCCAGTTCCCCACCTCCCAGGCTGTGTTCGCCCCCGGTGGAACTCCCCTGCAACCCGGCCAGATCTGCCTCCAGCGGGACTTGGCCCGCACCTTCCAGGCCATCGTTGACGGTGGACGCGAGGCCTTTTACCAGGGTGAAATTGCCCGGGCCATCGTCCAGTTCAGCGAGGAACAGGGCGGCCTCCTGTCGCTGCAGGACCTGGCTGACTGCCGGGCCCGCTGGCAGGACGCCATTTCCACCACCTACCACGGCCACACCGTTTACGAGGCGCCCCCCAACTCCAGTGGCCACGTCCTCCTCCAGGAATTGAACCTGGTCGAGGAGTTCGACCTCAAGTCCCTCGGCTGCAACACTGCCGAAAGCATCCACCTGATGGTCGAGGCCAAGAAGCTGGCCTTCATCGACCGCGAGGCCTTCGTCGCCGACCCCGACTACATTGACGTCCCCATCGAGGGCCTGCTTTCCAAGGACTACGCCCGTGACCGCGCCAGGCTCATTGACCCCGAGCGCGCGGCTTATGACGCCAGGGCCGGCAACCCCTGGGCCTACCAGTCGGCCCAGCCAACCGGACGTCCCGCGAAAGTCGGCGCCGGCCAGGAACAGGAGGACACCACCTGCTTCGTGGTGGTGGACGGTCAGGGCAACGCCATCTGCCAGTTGCAGAGCATCCAGAGTGCCTGGGGTTCCAGCCTCATCGCCGGCGAAACCGGAATCTTGCTCAACAACCGTATGACCTACTGGCATCTTGAAGAAAATCACGTGGACTGTCTCGAGCCTGGCAAGCGGGTCCGCCATACCATGAACCCGGTGATGGTCTTTCGTAACTCTGACACTTCCGGCAATGGCGCCGGACGCCAGCTTTCCCTCGTCCTCGGCACCCCCGGCGCCGACACCCAGGTGCAGACCAACTTGCAGGTCATCAGCCATGTCCTGGACTTCGGGATGACGGTGGCCGAGGCCGTGGAAGCCCCCCGCTGGCGCAACACCCAGAACCCCACCGAGTCCTACGTCCCCCACACCTGCTCCGACGAGCTGCTGGTCGAATCGCGCTTCTCCGACGAGACCCTGGAAGGTCTCCGCCAGCGCGGCCACGTCCTCAACGTCATGGGCGGTTGGGATGCCACCGGCAGCGAGGTGATGATCCAGGTGGACCAGGAAAACGGCGCCCTCCACGGCGCCGCCGACCCCCGCCGCGACGGCTACGCCGTGGGATATTAGCAAGTCAACATGACCGTATTGATGGTATGGGATTTAACCGTCTTTCCCGCATGGGCGGGAACCTGGCGGCAATTGATAACTTCCGGTTCTCGCCGGAGCGCCAATGCGCCGGTTATGCCCATACTTTCAAAGATGTTGGTCCATTAATGCGACATAACCTGGCTCACCTCAGCGTGCAGCCGAAGCGAGACACATAATGCGCATCCCCGGAAACAAGCGAAGCCAGGAACCCGACGACATCGGCAACCGCGCCGGCGTCTTTGCCGAAGCCGTTCGTGATGGCGATATGGACCAGGCCTGGTCCATGCTCTCCAAGGAGACCCGGGGCATGCGCATGGGCGTCTGGGCCACCCGCAACAACATAGACATGCAGAACGCCTACCGGGCCGCCTACGACCACGATCATAACCTGCGTCCTTCTATGATGAAGGACTTCCGCGACACGGTCCTGCGCCTCTGGCCCCTGGAAGACCTGACCGACCTGGGCGTGGCCCCCACCAACTTCATCGACGACACCCACGCCTTCGCCTTCCTCCCCTTCGGCGTCACGGAGAATGAAAGCACCGTCACCCGCCGCCGCATGATGTCGGGACTCGTTATTCCCATGTTGCTGGAAGACGGCCAATGGCAGGTGGACCTGCCCGGCTGGAGGTTCCTGGATTCCTAGTCGCTTGCCCATGCGCCGGGCTTCAACCGAGGGGATGGGTTTTAGTCTCGCCGTTGTGTTGGCCCTAAGTCTCCCTCTTCAAGGCCGGGGTCAGGTCACTGGCAAGAAATGCTAAACTGCTTTCAAGGAAGCGCTGATTTGGCTCGGAAGATCTCTGCAAAGACCAGTTCCCAACCCCTGCCCGCCAGGCTGGCGGCGGTGGACTGCGAACTCTGCCAGCGGGAGGTTGACCGCTACACGGTGCACCACCTGGTTCCCAAGGCCAGGGGCGGAAGGTTTGGTCCCACCGCCAACCTCTGCCCCACCTGCCACCGCCAGCTTCACGCCCTCTTTACTGAGGCCACCCTGGCCGAGGAACTGAACTCCATAGCCCTGCTGCGCGCCAACCCCCAGGTCAACAGCTACCTGAAATGGGTGCGCAAGCAGAAGAGTTCCGGCGGCTTCAAAGTCCGCCGGGCCAACAACCGGCGCTAGGACAAAGACATGACCATGTTGCCGGTCACAGCCGAAACGGTAATAGTCGGCGGCGGCGTTATGGGCTGCAGCATACTTCACAGCCTGGCCCTTCGGGGCATGACCGATGCCGTCCTCCTGGAGCGGGACTCCCTGGGTTCCGGCTCCACCGGCCGTTCTTCCTCAGCCATTCGAATGCACTACTCCACCGAAGTCCACGCCCGCATGGCCTGGGAGAGCTTCAAAGTCTTTCAGAACTTTGCGGAAGCGGTGGGAGGCGAGTGCGGCTTTACCCGGACCGGACACCTGATAATGGGCAGTGAGGCGGAAGCCGACCTGTTCCGTGCCAACGTGGCCATGCAGCAGTCCGTCGGCATCGAAACCAGGTTGGTTACCACCGATGAAGCCCGCGATCTGGCCCCGAGCTGGAACCTGGACGACTGCGGAACAATCGCCTACGAACCTGCCTGTGGCTACGCCGACGCCTCCGCCACCTGCATGTCCTTCGCCCACCGGGCCCGCGACATGGGCGCGCGCATCGCCCTGGGCAGCCCCGCCACAGAGATAGAAATCTCCGGCGGCCGGGTCACCGCTGTCACCGGCCCCCTGGGCCGCATTGCCACCGAAAGGGCGGTCATCGCCACCGGACCCTGGAGCCGCCGGTTCCTGCTCCAGCACGGTATCGACCTGCCCCTGGAAGCCACCCGCCACGAGGTTGTGCACCTGCGCCGGGGGCCCGCCGGCCCCGATTACCACCCCGGCGGCGGAGACCTGCTTAACCGGATATATTTCCGGCCCGAAGGCTCCGACCTGACCCTCGTCGGCAACGGCAACATGGAGGACGTAATTGAGGACCCGGAAGTTTTCGCCCAGCGGGCCAGCCCCGGATTCATCCAGGAAGTCTGGACCCGCCTCGCCCGCCGGATACCCGCTATGGAGGATGCCGAGTTTAGCGGTGGCTACGCCGGCCTCTACACTTCCACCCCCGACTCTCATCCCATCATCGACGCGGTGGATGGGATAGATGGCCTCTACGTCTGCACCGGCTTCAGCGGCCACGGTTTCAAGTTGTCGCCCATGGTCGGAACCCTGATGGCCGAATTGATGCTCGACGGCCAGGCCACCTCCATTGACATAACTCCCCTGCGAATGTCCCGCTTTGCCGAAGGTGACCTGAATAACACCGGCTACGGCTTCAGGGTAATGGTCTGACCGCCCCT
This sequence comes from Chloroflexota bacterium, assembly GCA_028875055.1. Lineage (GTDB taxonomy): Bacteria > Chloroflexota > Dehalococcoidia > Lucifugimonadales > UBA3495 > Bin22. The sequence continues at coordinate 9,266 of JAPPGG010000027.1, read as the reverse complement.
TTCCGCTTCCAGGGAACCCCCGGTGTCTCGGCAAGGCAAGGCCTGGATCTCTGGCCCGGGCCTTCAAAATTTCATGCCCTCGAGCCCGTGTGGCCCTTCAACATTCCCATTACGACAACAACCCGGCGGGAATCAGGTATAATCTGCCTTGCATCACAGAATCCAATCGAGGCGCAACGTGATTTCCAACAACGCCAGGGTGGCCAGGGCCCTTTATCTCCTGAAACTCGAGCTGGACAATTTCGTCCCCCGCGAATTTTCCAGCCACCACGACGACCAGGTCGTTAACGTTCTGAACCAGATCCTCAATCAGAATCGAGACGCCCAGAAGCCCTTCCACAACATGAAAACCCAGGACCTGCTGGCCGTGGTCCAGGCCTCCTGGTGGAATGTCTTCGACCGCGCCCTGGGCGGCATCGAACCCGGCCTCGTCCGAGAGGTCGCCCTGGCCCACGAAAACTGGGCCAACCGCCACCATTTCACCGGTGAAACTGCCTACCAGGTCCTGTACTCGGTCCAGCAGCTGCTGGCCGCCATGTCCTGCCCCAGCACGCTGGAGCTGGATATGCTCAAGCGCGAGTGCCTCGAATCGGAGATCGAGGTGGAAATTGAGCAAGCCGAGGAAGTCCTGCCCGCCTCCCTCGACGTGTCCACCTCGGACGTTGGCTCGTCTCCCGCGCCGGCTGGCGATGCTCCCACCGAGGAACTGGCGGAATCCCCCGGGACTATTTCATCCGCCGAACCTGTGGCCCAGCCTGCCGACGAAGATCCCTTCATGGCGGAACTGCATCGCCTCCTCGTCGATGCGTCGGCGTTGCGGGACCAGGACTATGTGGCCCGGGCCACCCGGCCCGCTGCCCCCCCTCGCTATCCCGACAGCCCCCTTTTCCTGGACCTGGGCCCGGCCCTCATCCGCGCCCTTGCCGCTCTCGATGTTGAGCGCCTTCAGTCTTACCAGGAAGAGGCGCTGGCAGCCCTTCTGGCCGGCGGCAATGTGGTCCTGGAAGCCTGCCGCTCCTCCGACGAGTTTCTTTCCTGGTCTGTGCCACTGGCGGAGGCCCTGCTCCGCAGCCCCGGAAGCAGCGGCCTTGTCCTCTGCCCCGACGAGCCTGCGGCCTCCCGTGCCGTCGTCCAGCTCGAGAGTCTCTTTCCCGCCATCGGACTAACCGTCATCGACGCCTCCGCCGATAGTTCAGCCCTCGCCGCCCTCAACGACAGCGAGTCACCCACAGTCCTGGTCGCCACGCCCGAGGTGTTGAACGTCTCCCTCGCCGCGACCGGCGAGGGTTGGCAGGCGGTTCTACGGAGTTTGAGGTTCGTGATTCTTGACCAGGCCCAGGAGTATCGGGGAGCCTTTGGGGCCAGCGTCGCCATCCTGCTGCGGCGCCTCTTCCACCGCCTGGCTATCCTGGGCGCCGACCCCCAGACCTTCCTCATAGTTCAGGGCAGCGGCAATGCCGGGGAGCTGGCCCTGAACCTTACTTCCAGGAAATTTGAGGAAATTTCGGGCCTGGACTGTTCCGCTCCCGGGCGGCACTTCCTGTTCGTTGACCCCCTGGACCTGGAATCTCCGGGCCTGGCAGACCTCCCCGACCGACTCGCCCGCGCCGCGCTGGCCTGCGCCGATGCCGGCAAGTCGGTGGCGGTCTGCTGCGGCGAGTCCCTGGTCCGGCCCGCCTTTGTGGCGGCACAAAATCTGGTCCAGTCCGGCGGCGGTGAAGGCCGTATCGCCCTGGGTAGTATCGTGCTGGGTGTCGATGAGACCGCTGCTCCTCCCCAGTCTGGCAAGGCTGCCGGCTCCCTGTCGCCTTCCGGCCAGGCCGTCTTCCTCACCGTATCCCAGGCCACCCCTGCCGTTCTCCGGCAGTTCGACGGCCTCATCCTTGCCGGTCAACCCGGAGATTTGAGCGCCCTCCTCCGTCTGGCAGAGGGTGTCGGCAATACGGACCGGGATAATGCGTTCGCCCTCTTTTTCTCCGCTGGCAGCGGCGCCGACAGGTTCGCGGCCCACAACCTGGGTTCACTGCTCGCCAAGGCCCCCGACCGGACCGTGGTTGACCCCGACCTGGCCGAAGTAATCCGTCCCCACCTGCCGGCCCTCGTTCGGGAGTTGGAGGGCCGGGTATATTCCTTCTCCCGGGAGGTCCTGGGAAACGCCCTCTTCCAAGCCCTCCGCCGGGAGGCGCCTGCCCTGGAAAAGGACGACTCCTCTCCTCCTCAGGCCGTTCCGCTGGAGCCAGATTCCCGTGAGGATTGGACCCTGGTAAGCGAGGGTGAGTACCTGGGGTCTGTTTCCCCCTATAGCAAGTTCCGGGAGGTTTACCCGGGCAGCGTCATTGTCTTCGACGGCGCCAAGTACCGGGCCGCTTTTATCGAGCCTGGAGTGGGTTCCGATGGCGCCCCCGAAATCCTCCTGGAAAAGTCTGAAGCCCTGGCCAACTTGAGGACCACCCCCAGGTTCGACTCCGCCGTTACCGTCAGCGAAGAGTCCCTTCGTCTATCCCCCGCCCAGGGTCTGTCCCTGTACTTGGGAAGTGTGTCCGTTGAGGAAACCCTGACCAGCGTGGACGTGGTCGATGAGTCCGGGAATCCCGGCTTCGACGAAGACCCCGAAGCCCTTCCGGAATCGGAGCGGGACCTGGTGACCGCCACCTTCACTCCCGAGGAGGAAATCTCCTGGCAGTTGACCGCCCAGGCCTTCTGGATGGATCTGTCCGGCTTGCTTGCCGGGGATTCCGCCGCCGCCGACAGCGTTGCCGCCGGTCCCAAAGGCGAAGACTCCCCTGCCCCTGACGGCAGCGTCGCCGCCCTGGAGCATATGCTTCGGGTGGGCGCCCGCTTCACCTTCCCGGTCAATCAATACGACCTGGCCACCTGTTCCAGCGGGGCCACCATTTTCCTGGTGGAAGTCAGCCCCGCCGCCCAGGGTATTGCCAAGAAGACCTTCGACCTCTGGCGCGACATCCTGACCTTTGGCGCCGGGCTCGCCCGGCAATGCCGGTGCGCTTCCGGTTGCGCCTGGTGCCTGCTCCCCTACTCGCCCTTCGACGGTCCCCTGGACAAGGCTGGCGGCCTCCGCCTCGCCGAACGCCTCCTCCAGGTCACCGAGGGCTCCTAGGCGCCTGTGGCCCCCCGGTTTCCCCGACAATAAATATGTCAGGCAATACGTCCCAGGGCGATTGCGCTTCAATTGAATGTCATGCTGAGCGAAGCCGAAACATCTAGAATCTATCCCTGGAATCATCTTCACTACCCGCAGCCGGGCTGAGTATGAGGACTTCGGGCCCTTTAGCAAGCTCAGGGCGGCATGACTCTTGCCTATCGAATTGTTGCCCAGTGTAGCCTTAAACTATGACGCTATTGCCCTGCATTACTTCCCTATTCAAGGAAGGGCCAAGGCCGGAATGAATGGTCTGCCAGCAAACCCCCTAAATCTGCATCCGGTCAGCCCCCGGGTAATTTCTCCGGCCCGGCGGCGGAGCCCCGCTGCCGGCAACTTGCCGGTTTTGAAATACTTTCTGAGGACGTAGCCATGACTGATTCCACCCTGAACATCAACGCCGCCCGCCTCAACCGCACCCTGGCCGAACTGGGCCGCATCGGCGAAACTCCCCAGGGCATGATGCGCCTCGCCTACTCCCCCTTCGACATCCAGGGCCGTGAGTACGTCACCGGCCTGATGCGCCAGGCGGGGCTGGAGGTCCGCATCGACCCCGCGGGCAACGTCATCGCCCGCAAGCCCGGCTCCGACCCGTCCCTTCCCGCCATTGCCCTGGGTTCCCACACCGATACGGTCCCCAACGGCGGCAAGTACGACGGCGCCCTCGGCGTCCTCGGAGCCGTCGAGGTGGCCCGGACCCTCGCCGAAAACGCCCACACCCTGCGTCACTCCCTGGAACTCATCATCTTCACCAACGAAGAGGGCACCCGATTCCATCGCTGGCTCCTCGGCAGCCGCGCCATGGCCGGCCTTTTGGAAGCTGAGGACTACGATGCGGTGGACGAGGAGGGGGTCGGCATCGAGCAGCGTCTGGCCGACATCGGCGGCGATCTCTCCCGCATCGACCAGGCCCGCCGCTATCCAGGAGAGTTGGCCGCCTACTTCGAACTCCACATTGAGCAGGGCCCCACCCTCCACCAGTCCGGCATTCCCCTCGGCGCCGTCACGGGCATCACCGGCCGGTTCGTCTTCAAGGTCCAGGTCACGGGCATGGCTAACCACGCCGGCACCACTCCCATGCCCAACCGCCACGACGCCCTTGCCGCCGCCTCCCATCTGGTCCTGGCCACTCAGCGCCTGGCCACCGTGGACGAAATCTGCCGCGTTGCCACCGTCGGCAATCTCCAGGTAACTCCCAACGCCGTCAACGTAGTCCCCGGCGAAGTGGCCCTCGGCGTGGAGTTCCGCGACGTTGATACCAACTCCCTGTCCGCCGCCGAAACTACCCTCCGCCGCAGCGCCGCCGAAATCGCCGATGCCAACCGCGTCGAAATTTCCATCAACCAGGTCGAGGCCGCCCGCGCCGTCCCAATGCCTGCCCGCATGCAGAACATCGTGGCCGAGGCCGCCGACCAGGCGGGTCTCCAGTTCCAGTCACTGCCCAGCGGCGCCGGCCACGACGCCCAGTCCATCGCCGCCATAACCGACGCCGGCATGGTCTTCGTTCCCAGCATCGATGGCATCAGCCACTCGCCCAACGAATTTACCCTGCCCGCCGACTGTGCCAACGGCGCCCAGGCCCTCCTGAACATGCTCCTGATGGCCGACGCCCGAATGTAATTTCTATCCACGAATGGGCACGAATAGTCACTAGTGAGATAGTTTTTTCTACTCGTGCCCATTCGTGGATTAACTTCCTGGAGGCCGACCAAATGGACATCTCCGCCACCTACATTTTCAACGCCCCCGCCGAAAAAGTCTGGAATACCCTCATGGACCCTCAGGCCCTCGCCTCCTGCGTCCCCGGCTGTCAGAGCCTTCAGCCCACCGGAGACAACGAATACCAGGCCGTCGTCAACGTCGGCATGGGCCCCATCCGCGGCAACTTCACCGCCAAAGTCGCCATCTCCGAGGCCAACCCCTACACCTCCTACCATCTCTCCCTCAGCGGCAACAGCAGCATCGGCTTCGGCAGCGGCGAGTCCCGGATCACCCTCAACGAGCAGGACGGCAAAACCACCGTAACGGTGGAAAGTCAGGCCCAGGCCGGCGGCTCCATCGCCCGCGTGGGCCAGCGCATGATGGAAAGCGCCGCCCGCACCCTCCTCGACCGCTTCTTCACCTGCCTCCAGGAAAAGGTATGAAGGGCTTTCTTGGCTGCAGGGCCACATTCAAACCTTAGACATTTGACACACAAGGGCCAACAGTTTGATTAACGAAATAAGAGCCATCCTGCAAATAGCTTGCCTGACTGTGGGTATCGTTGTATTAGTAATCGCTGGTGTAGCATTTTTCCAGTTGTACGAGGCTCTGGGGGATTTCAGACAGTCCTTTATCTTTCAACCCTCAGCCCCATCCGTATCGAAATCCATCGAGTCGATTGATGAGGTCTTGGAGGAAGGAAAGGTAGGGAATTTATCACCGCTTGAGTTAGATGAAACTGAAACCTCAAGTGGCGAGATGTCCGAGAATATCGAAGACAAGGCCGACCCAGGTATTTCTGGCAATATTGGTGAAGGTGAAGAAACAGAAGTTGTGGACTACAGTTCAACCGATGTGACGGGGAATCAATCTCATATCCCTGAAGCAGAGGAAACACTTCAAGAGGTTGACACCCGAAACATATGCAGCAGGACACCCGAAATCCAGCAGCTACTTATCGAGATGCTTGACATTACGCGCTGCAGAGATATAACCAGTGAAGAACTCCTACGTGTCCGGTCGCTGGAACTCGATAGAATTCCATTGAAAGTCGGCGACCTGGATGGGTTCAAAAACTTGACCAGCTTGACCTTGCTTACCAGAGAGGTCTCTGAGGGCCTATTCGACGATCTGGAAAGCCTCGAACACATGGAGTTAGTGTTAGAGACACCGCCTTCAACCGGCCTTTTCAAGAGTTTGAGTGCCCTACGGCAATTGGAACTGCGGATAGAAGCGCAGGCAGATGTCGTGGCTTTACCCTTAAAGGGTATGTTTGAAGGATTGAGTAAATTGGAAACTCTCGACTTAGGCGTAAGGAATTCGGCCAGTAACTACGCCGTAGCTTTGCTAAACGGGAGCTTGACCGGCATGCCAAAATTGCAACAGCTGAAAATTTCCAATGTCAGTCGGGTTGAATCGGATACATTTAGCGAACTGCCTGCGCTCCGGACAGTGATCTTGGAAGCCATTAATCTGCCAGATCACTTGACCAAGCCCTCTGTGCCTCCGGATGTATTTGTCGGAAACCCTGACTTAGGTAGTGTTTATCTAAGCGGCTTTCAAGAAATTTCGAGGCTAGAGTTTAATTCACTAAGTGTTGTGTGCCGTATGCAAAGCAATATGGACCTTCGCTATGGGGTCGAGTTTGATGTAGTCGTGGAGGACAAGGTGGTTGAGGTTGTTGACTATGATTGGGATGAAGAAATATTAGAATGCACCTTAAGAGTCGCCCCAGAAGGTAGTGAAAGTTGGCAGGAGGTCAAAGTAGATGTGCCTCCATTGCCGTCACCTAGGAGAAACTAGCCATGCCCCAGCCTCACGAACTTACCGTCACCCAGGCCGCCAACCTCATCCGAAACCGGGAGCTCTCCGCCGCCGACCTCGCCCGGTCTCTCCTCGACCGCATCCACTCCCTCGAACCATCCCTCAGGGCGTGGGTCTATCTCGACCGGGACACCGTGCTCTCCGACGCCGAAGCCAGGGACCGCGAGCTTGCCTCCGGCGCCCGGCCGGGCCCCCTCCACGGCATCCCCGTCGGCGTTAAGGACATCTATTACACGGCCGGCATTCCCACCACCGCCTGTTCCCGCGTGTTCGCCGACTTTGTCCCAGACCACGATGCCGCTCCCGTAACCCTGCTCAGGCAGGCCGGCGCCATCATCCTGGGCAAGACCGTCACCACCGAGTTCGCCTGCATGGACCCCTCACCCACCGTCAATCCCTGGAATGCCGCCCACACCCCGGGCGGTTCCAGCAGCGGTTCCGCCGTCGCCGTCGCCTCAGGCATGTGCCCGGCCGCCCTGGGCTCCCAGACCGTGGGTTCCGTCCTCCGTCCCGCCTCCTACAACGGTGTCGTCGGCTTCAAGCCCTCCTACGGCCGGGTCAGCCGCTACGGCGTTATCCCCGTCAGCTGGTCCCTCGACACCATGGGCTGGATGACCCGGACGGTGGAGGACGCCGCTCTCCTGCTCCAGGTCATGGCCGGTCCCGACCCCAACGATTGGGTTGCCTCCGACCTCGACGTACCGGACTACCTTGCCGACCTCCACTCCGCCTCTGCCCCCAGGGTCGGCGTCATCCGCCAATTCTTCTACGACCACGCCGACGAGGAGACCCGGCAGCACACCGACGCCATGGTTGAACGCCTGGCCGAGGCTGGAGCCGACGTGGAAGAGATTCTCCTGCCTCCCAGCATGGACTCCGCCATCGAGGACCAGCAGGTTGTTATGGCCGTGGAGGGCTCCACCTTCCACGAACCTATGTTCCGCCGTCAGGCCATGGACTACCAGCCCGGCATCCGGGGCATGATCCAGCGAGGCCTCGACACCGATGCCGTTACCTACTCCCGCGCCATGGAACGCCGCCAGCAGTTCATCACCGACATGCGTCGGCTGGCCGAGGGCGTTGACATCCTCCTGACCCCATCAACCCCTACTCCATCCCTCCCCGACCTGACCACCACCGGCAATACCATGTTCCAGGGTCCCTGGACCTCCTGCGGCCTCCCCGCCATTACCCTTCCCTCCGGCCTCGCCGCCTCGGGCCTGCCCCTGGGCCTCCAGCTGGTGGGCCAATACATGGGCGAGGCCCAGTTGCTGGCCGCCGCCCGCTGGTGCGAAAAAACCCTAAACGTCACCCTCACCCCACCCCTCTGAAACTGCCCCATGAAAGCCCCCCGGGGCGCCAGCGCCAGGCACCGGGATAAAAAGTCACCTCCCCCTTGATTGAGGGAGGTCTGGGCTCGGGATGATCGGGCCCCGGGCCAACCCCCGCCTTGCTGGCATTAGGCCCGCCGGCAAGCAAGTAAATGCCCTTCCTGAAAGTGATTCCATCACTCTGAAATAATGGGCCGGGCGTTATCCCGCACTCCGGTTTGATGCCGCAGACCCAACGCGGTCTCCATGCTTGCCACTTCAGTTCCGCAGAGTGTAACAGTTCAGAGTTGGAGCGTCCCCCTCACCTCTGCCCCTCTCTCTCAGGGAGAGGGAAGAAATATTCTCCTTAGGAGAGGCGCGGCCGGATGGGTTACCAAATACAGAGGCAATTGACTGGAACGAATCCACCATCAGAGATGGTCACCCCTCTCCCATAGGGAGAGGGGCCGGGGGTGAGGGCATTCCCCCCAAATCTGAATTCTTACAGCAGAGTTTCCAGTCCGTCCCTCCAACCTCCTGACACTTCCCCCTTGCCACCCTGGAAAGCCCGTCCCTACCATAATTCTTGACTGGCCCAATAGCTCCCTGCCAAATCCCCCGGGCCAAATCAGAAAAACCACGGAGGCCACGGACCTTTTATGCCAGACAGGAACCGCCAATACACCAGCAGCTCCCATACCTCTAACCTGGCGCCCCGGCGAACCCGGGCTCCGGCCTCAGCCGGCGGCCCTTCCTTGCCCGTCGGACCCGCAAGTGGCGATGATGACGGCCTGCCCCGCGATTTCTCAAACCTTTCCTTCCGCCAGCAGGCGGCCTTGGCCATCGTCGCCCAGGCCCCTACCAGGGCCGAGGCCGCACGCCTGCTCGGCGTGGGAAAGTCCACCCTGCGCCGCTGGTTCACCAATCCCTCTTTCCGCCGCCAGGTGGACCTCGTACGCTACGAGTCAGCTGCGGGTGTCAGCCAGGAACTTCAGAAGCTGTTGCCCCTGTGCATCTCCGTGTTTGCCGACGCCATGCACTCTCCCGACCCTGCCCTGCGCCTTCGCGCCGCCCGCTACGCTCTCTCCCTGGTCGTCCGCCAAAGTGACACCGACAAGCTGGTCGAAGACCTGCAAGACCTCCAGCATCTCTCCAGGTCCGTAAAAGGATCAAAGGCCTGATGCCACCATCCCGCTCTCGGACTATCCCTTCCCCCTAGATGGGCTGACAGGGGTATGTAAGGGGTTGTTACGTAGGGACATGGCGGATGA
>JAPPGG010000064.1 GCA_028875055.1 Chloroflexota bacterium | reverse complement strand
AAAGACTCAGCCAGGTCTCCCGCCAGGCTGACCGCCGGGGCCGGCAGTCCCGCAGCTACCTTTCCCGGGCCTCCCGGGGCAAGCAGAACCTGGGGCCTCAGGTTCAGGCCCTGGTGGAGGCGGAGTTGCAGGGCCCGGCCAAGGTGGAAGCCGCACAGTGCCCCACCGTTGACCCGCAGGCCCTGTGAGATCGCATGGAGGCCCACGGCTACTCCCAGAACCAGGTTGCCAGGCTGGCGGGAATTAGCCCTGGCCATCTCTCTCAGGTAATGAACGGCAACCGTGCTCCGTCGGGGAACTTGCTGCGGCGTCTGTAAGAGGTGCTGTTCGCGCCGTCGGCGGCGGAACTGGTGGTTCCGGTAGAGCTCAGGGTCATGGGTTGGAAGAAGGGCGGGCGCAACGGCGTGGTGGTCAAGGGCGCCGGCGGGCCTGGCGGAGACACGATTCGGACCGGGGGGCGGGTGCCCTGGGGCGCCGAGGTGGAGTTCGCCTACACATCCGGCTACGACAGCCGGGGCCGGGTGTCGGTGCACCACCTGGTGGACGAACGGGGCTGCTCCGCCCTGCTGAAGCGGGGGGAGCCCGGCGACGTTTAGCGCGGTTCCCTATGGGGTGACTTCATTCCCTCTACCGGATGACTGGGCATCGGCCGTTAGGCAAAATGGACAGGACATCGGTATACCAGAGATGTCCTGTCCTGCCTGCCCACGTGCCGTCTTTCTGGTTCCCTTATCCAGCCTTTATTCCCCCTCGCGATTGCCGTCATCCACCGGCACGATGATGAATAGCAGGTGATAGTCGTCCATTCCTAGAACCCCGCTGGTACTGCCGCCGGGCCCCGGGCGACAGACTGAGTGTGTTACACATCAGCAGAGTGGCGTTGCGAACCCCGCGCCGTTGTTTGAGAGAAGAAACGGCGTTCTGCTTATTGTCGCGGCATACCGTATTTCGCGCCACCGTCTGCAAGGCTCAACGCGTCAAAGATCGTGTGGGCAGGCTCCTGTCCATGGCTCTATTTCAGGGAGCATCAGCCAATCACGGTCGGCAAAGGGCAAAAGTCGTGCGATGTTCTCTTTTCTCAGCAACCTTCTGTATTTTCTCGGTACGTTAGCGCTTTCCAACTTGGTGTGAAACTCGTCGAATCCCCATAGCGGGACATCGTTGCGCTCAGGGATTTCCAACTCGTCGGCATCCCCAAGGCTGATGTAGATTCCTTGCACCGTCGTTGGAACCATTGGCAATCCAAGGCGTGATGCAATGTCTTTGGGGTCTGTTTGTAACCTGTCCACCAAATCGCAAAATCGCTCGTATGACGCTTTCAAATCTTGGTCGTGTGTTGATCGGGCCTTCACTTCTATCGCTAAAATCTGGTTTTCACCATTCCGATGGCGTCCTCCCATCGCGTCAACCTCACGTTTGGGGTTCTTCAGTTCCACGTTATTGCGGACCGTGTCGTAGCCTTGCGCAGCCAGGTACAAGGCTGCCATAGTTTCCGATAAGGCCGCTCGTAGGTCGGCATTGGCGTCAACGTTTCTCTTGTGGGCCGACCGTAGTGCGTTCCATCCGTGGGGCGAAAGTAGCGCTATTAGTTCGTCGTCACTCAGTGGACCCACATCTGTGACTCTGATTCGTTGTTGGTATCTGTCCAGCAGTCGTTCCAGAGCTACTACGGAGCGTATGATGTCCGGGTCCGAACTCCCTGTACCTGCCACCCCGTAGAAGCACCACCAAGTGCTGTGGTCCGAGAACATCCCTGTCAATGGCATCTCTAACGCGATTGTAATCTTGGTGTAAGCCGTGTCGTCGCTCATACTAAGTATCCGCAGAACGTTTGCGCGGGCATTCTCGTCTGACCGTGCACATAAGCCGTGCAATACAGGTTCTACCAGCAGACAGCTGAGTTCGTCGGCGGACGCCACCAGGCGGCGATTTCTGCCCAACAGGGCGTCCAGCCGCTTGTGCTGCGAGTATACCGACTCAGGTGTAGTCGGAATTACAGGCGTTGGTATCCGGACCAGTCTGCTCGGCACTAGCCGTTGATTCTCTGCGTGTTCATAGGACTTAAGAAGTCCTTCCAGCTTCGCTTTCGCGGACTGCGCCAGCATCCTCATGTTGCAGGTCAGCGTGTACGGGAACGTCTCGCTAACGCTACTTCCCTGTATGTCGGCGGTGGCCAAAGCCAGCGCGGCCACAACTCCCAGAGGATGCGACGGATGCACTCTTCGTGGTTTTGGAAACCGCAAGCCGTAGTATTCGTCCAGAGGTGTGAGTATGTCCATCACGTCCTCTTCGTCGTCGTATTCGTCTACGAAGTACCTGTTGCCGCCAGGATTGATGAAATTAACCGCGCTGCTTATAGCATTACCATCCCACAGTGGACCGGCCAGCCAGTCGGCTGCACGTTGCTCGATAATGTCGGACGTACTGGGGAGCGCTCTGCTATCGGTTATATTGCTTTCGGCCTGGCATTCGGGAAGCGACGCCAGGAGTGATCGGGCAAACTCTCGCGTGTCCCGTATCACATCAGTGAGTTTGCCCCAACGATTTCCGGCCTTGCGACAACCCACCATCAGGCCGTTTATCGCTGCCAGCATAGTGGCCAAGCCGTCGTCGGACGACTCGGTGACCACAGGGACCGCTTGCGTGCCGCCTTCCCTGAGGTAGAACCACCACCTCTGTAGATCTTCGTCAATCTCGTACCCAAAAGCCTTCGGTTGTCCTATCAGGGGTTCCATTAGACTAAGCAAGCTCGCCTGGAGTACCTCGCTGTAACCGAAAACAAAACCGTAGTTGTCCGCGAATTCCCGGAACAATGGACTTCGCTCCTCCAATATCTCCAGCTCGTTCTCCACTGTGATTGCTGTCATTCCCTGGATTATCCTCAGCATCGTTCGTACGGTCGTGTGCGCTTCGGCATCCTGTCTTGTTATTCCTTCACGCATGGTGTCCTCAATTTCAGTGCAAAAATCGTGGGTGTTGGTCGCTTTGTGGTCGGACCTTTCTCAGTATTCAGAGGAAGAAAAAAGGCGCGATGATCTGACCTGCCCCCAATTGTCTCCATGGGATCGAACAATGGTCACCCCTCGGGATACTATTGCATCCCATCGCGCCAATTAGGCAAGAGAGTTCAGCAGGGTGCCATTGTTTCGGAAGATTGGCGGTGCTTTGGTAGGTCCGTGACTCCCTTGCACTGGTGCTCACCTACCAGACACGGGCCTGAAATGCTCAATTCGGGCGACGCATGAGGCAGTGAACCCCACCGTAAAAGTCAGGGTCTAGGGATTCAGGCGCGCGGTGGCTGATGTCTTCGTCTGGTCCTAGCTTGCTGCTCCATTCTCCCCCAGGCAACTGCACGGCCGCGTGTGTCCAATGCCCTTGCCTATCGGCGTATAGCGCAATTTTGCTGAACTCCGGCTCATACCTGGCGTCCTCGCACGGCTCGTAGCCTAGTCCGGCAAAGACCTCCATCAGGCTCTGGATGGAAGGGGTGCGGCTGGCGTGCTCCGGCCAGTAGTAATCGGCTCTTTCTACGTGACTCCACCAACGGTCGGTTTCGCCAGCGGCATAAGCGATGCAGTTGTACTCGCTGTCAGGTTCACTGGTGACTTGGTACCCCTCTGCCGCCAATTGGGGCAAGTATTCGTTAATCCAATTTGCTGTTCCCAAGCTCGTATCCTTGCTGGCGACCCCAGTTCAGCCAAGCCTGGGTCATTTCCTTGATACGCCCGCGGCTTTCCGGCGGCACCGGTCTGGCGCCGGTGATGGCGTTGAGGGCGACGAACCAGTGACTGGGCTTTTCAGCCAACCGTTGGAGTAGCCAGGGCACGGCGGGTTCCCCCATCTCAATGATGCTCTGGTAAGCCGGGTGTTTCGTCATCTGCTCAATGTCGGCCCCACGAGGACGGTCGCGTTCCCATTCGTCGGCAAGTAGTTCGAAGGTTTCCCGGCTCAGCGCCGTCGCCATGTCGTCGTCTTCTAGTTTGTCGGCGTACTGGCCGTAGCCCAGCCCGCGCACGTGGGGTTCGTTGTGCAGCAGGTTGCGAAGGTGTGCCAGTTCGTCCGCGTCCCAGCCCATGGCGTCGGCAACAGCTTCGTCCCACAAGCGGCGAACCTCGCACTCGCCTTCGCGGAATTGTGGCACTTCCATATCCTTGGTATGCTCCCAGCAACCAACTAGGATGCCACGGACACGGTCATCCTTGACGTTGGGGATGCGGATGCTCTCCTGAACCACGGGGTTATACTGCGGAAAGGCGATTTTCCTCCCCGCATTGCGTAACAATTGAAGTCGACCCGCCGTAGAGTTTATGAACACGGCGATGGCCTTCGCCTCCAGCACATCTGGTCCTGTGACAGGCAACCAACCACGTCCTACGTATTTGTTGTCGTCGGCAATCGCACTGACCCTGGCTGTGGATGGTGCCTGACCTGAAGTAACCAGCACGTATCCCGCTTTTTGTAACAGTCGGTCAACCTGCGGGTAGGTTCCGCCGTTGAGGATGCGCTGTTCCTCATCCGGGTTAGTTGGCTTCCATTCGGCATCCGGCGTGCTCCGGATAGTTGTCTGCCCGTCGGCACCTTTCGAACTAACAATTGGAAAACTGCCCAGAGTACCCGGTTCAGCTAGAACGAAGTTCTTCTTGTCCATCATCTGGAGGGTTGCTTCGCACGAATACCCGTGTTCACCAATGGTTTGCATTGTTGGACTTTCGGCGAACCGCCGCGCCGCCTCCGCCAATTCTGGTGAGCGCCAGATAGCTGGTGTCCAGTCACCCTCCGCGATGTGCTCAGCTGGCCATTCTGACGTCTCTCCCCAGCCATCCCCTATTGGTCCTTGTGGACATTCCAGCAATGCCTGGTGGAGTTCTGCAACTTCGCCCTCGTCATGGGGCATCCGGTCTAGGTGAACGAACCGGGTAGGCGGACGGACACCTCCGTGGCGCACGGCAATAACGATGCACTCATCAACCTCGACATTCTGGCTGAGGGTGAACTCTCGCGGCCAACGGCCGGTGAGGACAGTATGGATGTGGTAACGCTGGGCAAGGGTTAGTCGTTCCTCCAAGGCGGAGGGAGCAGAAAGTGCGATAGTCGGGTTGATCATCGTCAGTGTCCCAGAATCTTTAGGCAAACACTGATCGGCCAGCTTCACGAAACACGGTGAGACCGTGTTTCGTGAAGCGAATTTTTTCAATTCTGGGTCATTTATAATCAACAGATCTTCCAAAGTATCCGTCCGTTTTCGCAGTGCTTGCTGAACCCCTTCTGGGAACTTTTCGCCCATCTTGGAGCGGTTGCTGAACGGCGGGTTCATGATGACAATGCGAGCACCTTTCGCGGCGTCAACGGCGTCTTCGAGTTCCGCGTCATCGGGCTGGTTCCACACCACTTGGGAACCGATTTTGTCGTCGCCTAAGTCCATCGCGCCATCGCGGGGGACGATGGCCTTCTGGCCCAGCAGTTCCAAGGTTCCGACCGAAACCCTGGTGGGGTCGTTTGGTGCCGGGCCGTAGGGCATCAGGTACAGGCCCATGCGCCGGTAGCGGATTTCCTGGTTGCCGGCGGTCAACTGAGACGCCGCCAATTGCAACGACACCGGGTTGATGTCCAGTCCCTTGATGGTTTCCTCGATAGCCAGCTTTTGCAATTCCGCGATCCGCTCCTCGCTGGCCCCCCACTCCCGGGCCCGGCGTTTCATGTCGGTGAGCATGGCGGCCAGCAGGGTTCCGCTACCGCAGGCCAGGTCAACGGTCCTGTGTCCTCGCCACACGTCTGGGTCGGCCCAGTCCACATCACCGCAGGCGTCCAGGGTCAGGCGGGCGGCGATGGACGCCGCCACCGGCCTGGTGAAGAATGCGCCGTCGGAGGCCTGGTTACCCATAACCCGGTTGAATAACGGGCCGGCGTGGTCGGCGCCCATGTCGGCGTAGGTTTCGGCGATGCGCTCCGCTTCGGCGGTGATGTGATGCAAAGCCCGTTCCAGCCCGGCCAGTTTGCCGGTGTCCTCCACGGCATCGATGACGGCCACGGCCGGCTCTAGCACCGGACGGAAGTCGTGGGTCAAGATGCGGCCCCACTCGCGGCGCACGCGGCGGACGACGTTTATGTCGTTCTTCACCGTCGCTAGGTCGCTGACGCCGCTGAGCCAGCGTCCGTTCGCGATCCGCTGGTGCAACATGGCGGCATTCATTAGCAGCAGGGCGGCGGTCACGCACCCGTCGGCGGCCTTCCCTTCCTTTATTGCTTTTTGGGCCTTCTCGTCCAGGTTGTCCAACATAAAGTGCTGGTCAAGAGCCGGTTGCAACTGGTCCTCTCGCAGGTGGCGGGCAGCTTCCTTGACGCTGGATTCCAGGATGTTCAGGTCTCTAACCACGCGGTTGTCCACCAGGCCGGACTTGGACAACAGGTTAATTCTGATGGCGTTGCCCTCGTCTTCCAGTCCGCTGAGTCGGAGTTGCCGCAGGAAGGATTGCTCCGCCCACTCTTCACGGGTGGACTGCGGTTTCTTTTCCTTAGTGGTGGGGATACGTACGCCTTCGCTTTTGTTGATCATGTCCCTGGCCTTGGCCTTGGACTTGCGGACGTCCACTATCCCCCTGGTCCCGTCCGATGCCGGCTTACCCCGAGCCACCGTGTCCATGCGCAGTTCGATGCTGCCGTCGTGGTTCTTCTTACCGGCGATAATCTGCGTGGCTTCAATAACTTGCGACGGCGCCTCGGATTCAGTCTGATACGCCGAGGTTTTCGCGTCGGCTATGCTCCGGGCTGCCTCGTCCGGCGGCCCCGGCAGTGGCTCGGTTATAGTACGAAACTCGCGGGTCAGCGTGCTTCTGCCCTCCAGCACTCGTTCCACGGCAACCTGAGCCTCTCCTGGCGCGCCTTCGTGCTCCCGATACTGGATACGCCGGTCCTCGCCGCTGGCAATACCGATGATGCTGACTACCGACGGAGGCGGCTGGGGAATGTAAAGGTGCAACAGTTCTTGCAGCTTTTCCTCAATGCGGCTGTCGTGGGCGCGCAAGGCCAAGAGAATCTGTCCCAACTCCGACCAACCTTCTTCCATGTTGCTGGAGCTGAGCCACTGCTCTGGGTCGGCGTTAGGCGGTATCACGATGGGGCAGACGATATAGCCATACTCCTTGTCGTCCGCCTTGCGCATCGCCCGGCCCACGGCTTGGATTACGTCTATTGGACTCTTGCGAGGTTCCAGGAAGGCCACAGCGTTCAGCGTGGGTGAGTCGGTACCTTCGCCGAAGATGCCCACGTTGATAATGCCGTGGGGATTGGTTTCGCTGGCATCTGCAAGCCGCAGCTTGGCGTTTTCGCGGGCGGTCACGTTGCTGGTGGCATCCAGATGCTCCAGAGTGTAGTGCGCGGCGGTCTGCCCGTTCTGCTCTCTGTCGAGTTCGTCCTGGACCCACTTTCTAACGTAGGGTTTCTGTAGCTCGCTCGCCATGTTCTTTGACTTGTCCACGGTGTTCATGAAGGCGATGCAGGACTTGATGGGAACCGTACCCTCTCCCCGGTTCTGCGTGGCGCCGGCCATGGCCAGAGCGAATGCCTGCCCGCGTAGGAAGTGAGTGGACGTTAACCGGTTTTTGCCTTTGCTTTCGGTCTCACCGGCCAGCGTGTTAGCAATTCTGTAAGCGTCAGGGCCGCTCACGCCCACGGCGATGATGCGGTAGTCGGACAGCCATTTGTTACTTACCGCCTCCACATAGCTCTTGCGGTACAGTTCCACGCCGAAAGTGCCTTCGTCGTCCATACTGCGGACAATCCAGTCGCTTGCCTGGTCCTGGTTCACCCTCCTGGTGTCGTATATGCGTGGTGTGGCGGTCTGATAGACGCGGTACGTCGCCGGAAAGGCATCGTTGTCGTGGCACAGCGTGAAGTCGCGGATGCGGCGCTCCTCATCTGTGACGTGCTGGCTCCTGGCACTGCGCTTTCGGCGCAGACCGGCGGTGCGATGGGCTTCGTCGGCTACGAGGACTTTGGCCGTGACGCCGGTTGCATTGAGGGCCTCCGCAACCCTGCTGCCGCTCTGGTAGGTGCCGAAGATGACGCTGACCTGGGCGGAGCCTCGTCCGTCGCGCATCCACGCCGCGATTTCCTCGGGGTTGGTCGTGACCCTGCCCTTCACCTCGGAAGCGCTGACGTTGCTGTTGTCCAGCGTAGGGTCTGCTGCGGTGTTCCGCGTGCTTTCCTTCTTCGGGTCATACCCGGCGGTTTCATCGGAACACACCGCTAGCGCCCTGATGTCCGAGTTGGCCTGTTGGAGGTACTCGCGCCTGATTTGGGCGACTAGGGCGATGGACGGACAGAGTACGATGGACAACTCGCCCGGCGGTGTAAGTTCCTCAACAATACGTAGGGAGATGCGGGTTTTGCCGGTTCCGCAGGGCAGGATGATCTTGCCCCGGGCTTGACCGACCGGCAAACCGCCACTGTCAGACTCTTCGTGCTCCTTTAGGATGCGGACGCTTTCGGCGGTGGCTTCCGCTTGCATACAGGACTTGGATTGCCGACGTTCCTCGCCGTTGGGGTTGGGTTCGCAGTGAGGGCATTCCTCGTGAGTGAACGCAGCCTGCTGTTGCAGCAGGTCGTTGGCGATGTTGACCATCTTTACAGGTTTGTCGGTCATTGACATTGCCTGCTGGGTGTTCCCGCTCACAGGGTTGTCACCGTTAGTGACGACCCATCGTTCGGTCCAGAATTCGCCGGCGGACGTATTGGCGAAGCTGTCGATTTCGCCCTTGCTGATAGGAGCGCCCTGGCCAGCGGCATTCAGTTGCCGGGATTTGCACTGGATGGCGATGTGCCCACCGTCGCTGCGACGTATAGCGACACAGTCGATGCCAATGTCCTGATTCGTCGTTCCGGGAAAGTGGGTTTCCCGGTCAGGCCATTCGGCCCAGAGGTGGCAACGCGCAATATCCCACTCCTTGACGTGGGGGCCAACCGCTACAGCAACATCCTCAAGCCACGTGCCATCGGTGCCTTGAGGACTCATCTCGGCTACGATGGCAATAGCTTCTTCGATGATGGCTTGCTGGTTTGTGTTTTGCATAGTCTTCACCCATTGGGGTCTCGGTCTTACCTCAACTCGCGCGTCAGGTGGTCTCGTCGTCAGTAGTCCAGTCGTTGCGCAGGGGATTGACGCCGGGTCGTAAAGGGTGCGTGCGCGGAGTATTCCAATATGGAGACTTGCACTTGGGGCAGACCTTCGGGTCCCGTGTGCCGGGCTGCTTGCGTACCCATCGGTGACCGCATCGTTCGCACAGGAAT
The DNA here is from genome assembly GCA_028875055.1 of Chloroflexota bacterium. GTDB lineage: Bacteria > Chloroflexota > Dehalococcoidia > Lucifugimonadales > UBA3495 > Bin22. The sequence goes on along the minus strand of JAPPGG010000064.1, from coordinate 92,306 downwards.
CCGGGAATCATCACGTAAGGCACTGGAATCCCTTCTCTGAACGAGGATAGGCGAAACGGTCAACTATGTACCTTGTTGGTACAGTTATAGGTTAACATCCATCGGCAGACTCCGCAACTTTATTCAGCTACCGAGCTCCCAAGTTCGGAAGATTGCCAAAACCACACATCGGCAGGTGAGACCCCCTACTTCCAGGCTGTGGAAATCAGAAAGGCCGGCTCAGCGAACCGGCCGCAGGGGGAAACAGGGTTGGTTTAGTTGTGGAGCAAGTTACTCGGAAGCTACTATGCGTCTGCAGGGGATATGCATGTGATGTCCACAACACCAAAGTGCCTTCCAAAATGAAGGCTATTGAATTGGGAACTGTGAAGCTACTCCAGCTCCTCAGAATCCAGGGCCATGCTTTCGTCAATTGGCTCCTCCAAACCATCGTCGTCGGGGGTATCCGGCGATTTCTTTCGATAATGAAGAAACCCTTCCAACTTCCCATCCAAATAGCTGTAAGCGCCTGAAATGGTCGCGTATCCACGGTGCTCCGTTCTTGAATCTCCTCCTATACCCCATTTCTCGCCGATGATGGTCCAGCAGAATGCCAACCCGTTAGCTTTGAGATACTCATTTAGCGATTCCTTGCGCAGCAGCAAAGCCGACGGGCCGTCGTCGTGGACTGTTGGGTCAAAGGCGGCCAATTCCCCACTTTTGTCCAGGAAATCCGCCCCGTTTCCAGACCATCGCAGACCCAAACGGCCTATGAAATCCTGATGGGGCAAGTGCAATGAATAGCCTTCTTCTATGGAGCAATCAAACCCGCCGCTTTCTGACAGAATGGCGAACGACGCGGGCTGAACCAGCACTGGGCATTCCTCTCCATCTCCCTCCCGTGGCTTCGGCCTCATCCAATCCTCGTCCTCGAGACAGTCGGGGTGCATGTGCCTGAAGGCCGGAGACCATCCATATTCTCCAACGTAAAGCCGGTATCCCTCCGGTGGTTCGGGCATCCACCTACCCCAAAAGTCAACGGTCTCGGCCCAAGGCATGAAGTAGCCGACATCCTCGGCCCGAACGAAATAACCCGTTACTCCGATCCAGAGTTCTTTGCGGTTCCGGTCGTAAGGCTCCTCGTCGGCAGGATGCGGCTCCCGCCATAGAGAACTGCCATTCACGTTAAACCAACAGGTCCTGTCCGTCGGATTGACCACTTCCAAAAGGCGTTCAATGTCCGGCAGGTTCTCGCAGTTGCTCAACCAGTCCTGATGACTAACTCCTTCATACCAAGCGTCATAACGCTCGTTCCCCCACCATGAAAGATTGCTAGGCCCCCAAGATGTACCACCGGGTGTGGACTTGAGGGTGCAAGAGGGGTCAATATCACGGAGACGCTCCTGCCAGGCGCCTTCATACCGTTGATCTCTTTGGTCGCCAGCAAACCGTTCCCTGTATTGATAGTGGTCAGCGATATAGGCCAAGATTTCATGGTAGGCAATCCACTGATATTTCTTCCCTATGCGCTCTGGCTTGGACGCCTGTCTCGCATCATTCCAATTGACCATACGGTCGAAATCCCCAAACCGTTCTACCGTCCAGCCTAAGTCAAATACCCGCCAGAGTATGTAGCGCTGGATTGACCGCGAGTCAAAGCGCGGTCCATATCTGGCCTCCCCGTCGTCTTTGTCCTGAAAGATGGAATCCAATTCCGCCAATTGGCCCTTTGTCAACCTTGTCGTGAAAGACTCAAAATAACCTTCCGCCTCCCGGCGCAACCGTTCAATGGCTTCTTGGTCAACGGGCAGTGAGGGTATATCACCGTTGCTCACATTGCCTTCGTCTTCAGAGTCCAACTCTTCCACCTGATCAAATCTCAAGTGTCTCAATCGAGCTATAGAGTTCTGAGCCTCGGCGGTTCTGAGGCTTGATTGGCTTTCCTCGAATTGCTCCCACGTTAATTTCAATTCATCAGGTAACGTCGAAAGCAGATTTTGCAATCTTTCCTCGGGTGATTGCCATGGCTCGTCCACGAGTGGCAATGACAGCCAGTTTGACGAGGATTCGACTCCTATCACGTAGCGAGCGAAGTCGCCCCACCGGTCTACTGAGCCGGTGATGCTGTCTATGGCGAATTTTCGTTTGTCATTACTCCCTAATCCTTCTGTTTGGTTAAAGGTCATCTCTTTAGCGCAGTCTTCGCAAGGGATGGACGGCCAAGCGCTGTTGTAGGGAGGCCGGACCAATTCCTCATCCACTTGAATGTCGGCCCCGAGGACTATCGCACGTTCAACTGCGCCTCGCGCATAGTCCCGCAGCAGGACGTGAGGCGGAGGACTTCCAGAGGCAAAGACCTTTTGGTACACCGCGGATGCAAGACTCCCAACCATCAGGGAATCGTGGCTCCGCATGGCAACGCCATAGGCAACGGCATACACTCGTTCGGTAACGTAAGGGTCGTTCACGTCGGCGAAGCGTTCCACCAGTCGAGTCGCCGACTCCAGACGGGAAGTTAGCAGCGCTACCAGGGCTTTGGTCGCCCTGTCCCGCACGAAGCGATTGGAAGTAGTGAACATCCATGCCAGAGTGATGGCGGCTAGGTCAACGACCGCAGGTTCAATTTGGTCATCGTGCGATACTCCCGACGCCCAATCTACCAGCCGGTCAACTGGCCCTCTTTCTCCCCAAGTCCTGTGCAGGTAGATACTCCACCAGGCATCACGTTCAGGCATGGTCTTCCGGCGAAGATTTCTATCCAACAGTTCAGCGTTACAGTAGTGGTCCGGTACTATGGAAACGGTAAGAAGGGTATCGAGCGGGTCACTCCATACCTTGTCAGCTTCGCGAAGCTCATTTAGGACCGCGATGGTGTCTTCGGAGAAAGCCTCCAAGTTTCTCCACACGATGCTTTCCAGAAATGCCTCACCAATGCGCGCGTCGTCCCAAAGCCCTGGGGCCAGCCTAACTAACTCTTGCCCCGTGAGTTCAGGAACTTGTATGCACAAGGCTTCGATGAGTCCAGAAGGCACATTGCCATCCCTTCCAGAGAGAAATGCCAGCCCTCCGGTTTCAGTGAATGCGGCAGCCGGGTTGGCGCTATCCACGTGCGCTTTGAGCAAGTAGTCCGCGATGACATGATCCGCGAAACGGTCATAAGCAATAAGTGCTACATCTTCCAAAGGGTTGTCGGTCCACCAGGATTTGTCTTCAATTAGGATGCCTTCGGTGACCAAACCGCGATATAGGGAATTGCTGAAAGTCCTGTTTGGAAGTAGCTCGTCAACAATCTCTTGGGCGCGAGTCCTAGGGATCGAGCGCCTACCGGCTCCAATCAGCTCCTTGGCTATTCTTTCCAACCCCCGGCGAACCAAGTAATCGCTGGGGTTATAGTCAAGCTGGGTAGCGAGCTTCTTGTTGATCGCGTTGAGGTAGAGGTCGAACGCCGCTGTAATGCCGTAGAATCCCCGCGGGATCCTTCGCTGTCCCTCGTAGTGCAAACCTTCGCATAGCGTCTTCAGGAATAACGGATTTCTAAAGTCCGGCTGCAAGATTGGGGTTGACGGAAACTCAAGGCCGTAGAAGGAAAAGTATGTTTGTACCGCGTCATATTCCCGGCCTGCAAAGCCTTCATGGGTCAATACAACCGATCGATCCTTGACCTCAGACGGAAGAATGGCTTCCTCGTAGGATGAGCGGACGGAGAGCGCTGTGCCAATCCAGGGAGACCTATCCAGACGCGCCAAGAACGAAGCCAAGTGAGATGGCCAAATCTCCCTCCCGCGTCCTTCATTCAAGGCGTCAATCATAATCACCGCTCGGGAGTTTGCGGCTTGGGCGGCGGCTTCCAGAGCGCCGATGAATTGTTCTGGGGATTTGCCTTGCAGCCCAAGCTGTTGAAGCAATTGCGTCCACGGCTCACCCGATTCTGAAAACCATTGTCCCAACAGCAAAACCACGGGAGCGCCGGCCGCCACGCGCTCTCGGGTGAAGTCACATAGCAAATGGGTTTTTCCCATTCCCGGATCGCCTCTGATTGTCAGCAGGCGATTATTGAACAATCTGTCTCCCTCAGAAAGACGCTCTCCTCTCTCGCTCAGTTCACGATGAAGCCGGTAAATGCGGTGTAACCAGTTCCTGTAGGGGTTGCTTCGATGCGGAAATTCCTGAGCACCGGGGTTCTCTTGAGCATCGTAGTCCCTCTCGAGCTGCCGCAAATCCTGGATGACCTCAGCGGTCATCGATTGCGCCTGGTCGATTTCACTGGCGATAGCGCGAAGCGGAGTTTCATCTACGGGAGAGAGTTCCAGTGCTGCAAACCTCTCCAATATCGCACTTCCGAGTTCCGGCAGTTCGCGTAAGTCAAGACGCTGTAGAGGGTCGTCTTTTGACGTCGCAGGGGCAATTGCCTGAAACTCCTTTCTCATCTGTCGAGCAAGAGCCTTTATCCGGTCGAGGGCTTCTTCGGTACGGGCAAAGGCTGCCAGATGTTGGGTGACTTCCAACTCGACGTGAGCTTCCGGCGTGTATCGAGGTCCCGCTGCTTTAACCGCCTCCCTTAAGCGGTCTCCAAACCAGGATTGATTAAACTCCACCTCGCCAAACCAGAATAGCAACCGTCCGCATTCGGTCTGTCTGGACAGCAAGTCAATTAGCTCCGACGACCCCCACCAGACATATTCGACGGTCCTGCCCATACCCTCCGCCCAACCGTTCCACTTCTGGACGTGCTCGCCCCACCTCTCCATAGCAGATTTCTGGCCCGGAACGCGGGCATCCGGCCGGTCCATCGGGACACAGACATAGTACTGGACGAGATCAGGATGTTTGTGCAAGGCGCTCTTGACCGAGCCGTCGAGTTGCGACCACTGTGAGGGGCCGAGTGTATCGAAATACTTTGCCTGCCATCCCCACTCGCCACCGTCCGGCAGGACGCAAAAACACTCGACGCCAGCGTCAGGAGATCCTTTCCTATGGAACTTCGCACCGTCAGGGGTTTCGGCGCGGGCCAACTGCGCACACAGTTCCTCGAACGCGCTGGCTTGCGAGCCGTTTAATGGGTGGATTGCTTTCCAGTCCAAAGCCATTTGCCCGGTTCACCTCTAATGCGCTTAGCTTAAGGCCCAACCCTTGGATGATTCAGGAATCCGGCACCCGTTGATACCATTATAATACCCGTGAGACCGATGCTTACATCATCAACGCCAGAGCTAAATCGATAAATCTCAACCTTTGAGCAGAGACCAATCCGAAAAAAGGGGATCAAGGCGAGAGGATTTTGCACAACTTGGCACCCTGAAAACCTTGGAACAAATGCCCAAGTAGCAATGCTCGGTATGAGGCAATGCAGGTTAGCGGAGTGGAGAGGAAGCAGACGCCGATGGAGTTTAGGTGCCGCAGGGTCTTCAACAGACGGAAGCCCTTTTGCTAAACCTCGAGGGCGAACCGGATGTGAAAAGTTCTTGATTTTATCCAGTTTGGTGGGCCTGACTTGACGATAGACAGTACCATCTTCGAATTGGTGATGCCCCTGTAGGATCTATCAAGGCACTTCTATAGCCCGTTCCATCTATCGAGGTTGGAACCTCACGAGCATGTCTTCAAGCCAAGCTATGGCTCGCCTAAAGCGCCAAGAATGGGCGGGCTTATTCTCAAGAAGCTGCGTTGCAGCACACCGTCAAGCAAGGCTGAAAATGTAGGCATTGGGGGAGATTAAACACCTGTGTACACTGCTGGACGGTAGCACGGTCAACCTTCCCATAGGCGCAATTCTTGTGCGAATTCAGCGTCAACCACGAAGGTGATTGTTTCCCCGTCACGGCGATACAGCGGTTCTCTCCGAGTCTGTACCTGCTGTTCTGCGTTGTCCAAATAGTCGTCAGCAACATTCCAGTCAGAGCGACCAGTGAGACGCCGCAGTTCCCTTCGCAACCATTTCAGGATGCCCTGCTTGTTTTGGATGCCGAACGACCGTCGGAACATCATCAATTCAACGGCCACCTGTGAGCAAAAAGCAAACCCAATCGCAGCCGTCAGGCTTGCCGACCAATGATACTTGTACCGCATATCGTTCAAGGCTTCCCATTCGTCATCGTAACGTGAATCTAAAGCGTGGCGGATTTGCTGTAGGCTCAGTTCTAAACCGCGTTTCCTGGGCATATTCGGTAGGAACGGAGTCCACCAACCCACGCCATCAAATCTCACCGAAAGCAGGGACGGTGTTATATCCACCCAAGGATCTCCGGGCGCAGCGACCCAGAAATGTTGTATGGAGCCGATGAAGGGCGTCTCCATACTGTGAATTGGTATAGCAATCTCTGGTCTTGGGGATGCCATTCTATCCATATACCCCCAAATTAGTGATTGGCCAAGTCAAGCGTTTTGGTGTCCATAGGCATATAACCCCCTCTGACAAGCTCCGGCCTAACGGGTTTAGCATTTCGGCAACTTTGCAATCGCCCTGTTTTGGTGCTTGCCCTTAGTTATCTGGGGCACCCGGGGCCGGCCTGCACTCCAAGGGCCCAGGAAGGACTTTCTCCGTTGGCACTCATCCCTTCTACATCTGAGCCAGGTTGGTGGCGAGATTGAAGGCGAACCAGCCGTCCCCGGTCCTGAACGACTGGGGCTTCGCGGTCTGGGCGTCCCGCATCAGCCCGAAGCCGTCGCTGAAGGGCTCGAAGTCCACGATCCGGTCGTATCTGACCCGGAACTTCTTCTTCGGTCCCGAGAAGTACAGGTGCTTGGTCGTGAACCCCAGGAGTCCGGTGTCCTGGTGGACGGTCTCTTCCCATTCCACGCTTCTGCTCCGGAAGACGCCGGGCCGGTAGTAGACGCCCCTTGCCACCCGGATGCTCAGTCCGTGGGAGCTGCCCCTTCTTTCCCGGCGGGTGACGACCTCTAGGTAGTCGACACCATCCATGACCCAGATCAGTTGCTCCGACTTCATCAGGTTGAAGGGGATTCTTCCGTTGATGTTCTGGCGCTGAGGTACGATCCCCTCTGTGATGTCCCGGATGACCGCGGCTTGGACCAAAATGGTGAGGACCCCGTTATCATCCGCCTGGGTGACGGTGATGTTGAAATGATCCAGGTACCGGTGGAGGGCGTTTTCCTCGTCCCTTGTGAGAAGTCCGTCCTCGAGGGTGCCTTCCACCGCCGCTTCCCAGGCCCTTACCAGAAGAGCGGTCTGCTGGCCTTGATTGAGGCTGGACTGCCGGAGAGACTGGGAAAGTTCGGCCAGGTGGTGTTCGGGATTTTCCACGGCGACGGCGGCGAGCCGGGCGTCGAACGTGATCCGGTCGATGGCGGCCTTTTCAAGCTCCTCTGTCGCCTTCCTATCGGCGCCGCTGTCTTCCAGCGCCAGCCGGTCCCGGAATTCCCTCAGTCTGGACTCTTCGGCCTGGGTCATGATCCCGTCGGCCATGCAATGGGCTAGGCCCTGCTTCCAGCCCTCCTCAAGGGCCTGGTTAACGGTGGCGCCGTCCCCGTAAGAACGGCGGGCGACCTCGGCGAGGGCGAGCCTGAGGGATTTCTCGTCGAAGGTGTGGCTTCTGGCGGCGTCGGCGGCCAGGTTGACCATTTCTTGGAAGCCGGAATCAAAGGTCCGGCGGCACTCAGAGTGCTCGCGACTCAGTATCCCTGCCTTTTCATTGCAATGGGGGCAGGTGCCGGCGGCGGACTTCAGGAGTCTGGAAAGGGTCATGGTCTACTTCCCTTACGGGGTTTTAGGCACGGTTCTTCCTTCTAGGTTTGGAGGTCCTTACCAATTGCCCAAAATGAATTCGAACCTAGCGGAGTGTTCTAAGCCCGAATCTACGCCTGATTACGTCCAATTTACTCCTGGTCGTCGGTCCGGTTCTCGGGGGTTGTATTGCTGGTTGGACGAGTCCAGGGTCTCCGTTCTCCGGAGGGCGTCTTTGGTTTAGGCTGCCCCCCTCCTCTGCCTCTCGTTTGCAGTCCCTCTTCTGTCTTGACCTCTCGGGTTTCTACCTGATTTTCATCCGCCATGCTGTCTGCTCCTACGCTGGAATGTGGCTGGCTCTCCGGTACCATCCGTCGGTGAGTTTGGGAACAGAGGCGTTCACCACGTACACCGATGTGATGGTTGCTCCTACTTCCGATTCTATCACGAGTTCCTGGGTCAACTGCTCCGTTTCTCCCGGTTCTATAAGGAGATCAACCGCGACTGGTCTCGTCGCGACTTCGTGCCAAGGGAACTCCTCTTCCTGAGTTGGATGGGTGTCGCCCTCGAATTCATTTACCATCTGCTCTACGGTGTCGTCGTCGTAAGGCGACACGACTACGACCATCCAGTTCACTTCGTTCACCATGCATAGGCCGCTGCCGGTATTCTTCGCCTCCAGTGATGCGACAATTACGTCGAACCTCCTGCTCACTGGGACTCTTTCCACCGACAGTGACATTGTGAGATGGGGTATGTGTTCCCTGCCCCGAAGGTAGTTCCTCTGGGCGACGTACAGAGTGGCAAGGAGCGCTGTTGCCGTTCCCGCCGTTCCTATCACTGTCCCTGTCTTCCAAACGTCGATGGAAGCCAGGCCCATGGGCGGCGTCTCTCCCAGCCAAATGTACGCGTTCTGCGTCAGTCCAATTGCCGCGGTCCCGAGCAGTAATGCCGCGAAAAGGAACCATGCCACCCTGGGTAGCCAGTGGCTGGCTACCGCCTCAAGCGCCGCTCTGAGTCTTGTTTCCATATCTCAAACAGGAAGGTAGCAACCATCATAAAATCCCCTCCCCTAATGTAGGGAAAGGGTGAGTGCGAAATCTTGGCATCAATCAACGCGCCCATGCACAAATCACCCTTCTTGAAGGGATTGCAAACACTCCCTGCCAGGCCACCTTGATTCAAGGTATACTTCCCACCAGATTCACCCACCCATCATGTGCCGCAGAAGCCGATATGCACAGCTACAGTCTGCGCGCGCCCGATGCCTCCCCTCCACCGGACTCAGACCATTTTCTGCCAGAGCCTTGTCCAGACTCTTCCAGGCATTCCCTTCCCTTCCACCCGACGTCCCGCTGTACAGACGCATGATGCACGCTGTCTCCACCTCCTCCAGCAACTGCCTCTTCCCCTCATCATCCAGTGATTGCAGCATCATCCTCATATCAAAGTCCATGTTGTAGGACAGCACCAAATCCGCGTCCCGCAATACCGGTCCGAGTTCCAGCCACACCTCCGGGAATTCTGCCTTGTCTCGCACATCGTCCCGGGTTATCCCATGCACCTCCCGGGCTCCGGCTGTGATCATAGACCTGCCAGGGTTGACCAGTGTGTCCACCAAAACATTCCCGTCCCGGTCGAGCACCGCTACCTCCAGCACCTTAGACTTTCCCGACAAGCCCGTCGTCTCAGTGTCCAAAACCACGAAGTTCTTTTCGGACAAGCTGGCAAGCATATTCTGGGCCTCCGCCTTGGTCAGTTCCTCCGACTTTCTCTCCCGCACCACCCCATCCCTACCGGTCTGTAGTCCTCGCACCGGCAGCCCCAGTTCCACCGGGTCCCCATCCTCGTTCAGCGGATTCTCAGCGATCCAAGCGGTGGTGTGAATACACCCCTCCTCCGTCGTGTAGGTAAACCCCGGACACGTGCAGACCACCTCCAGGGTGTCCACGTTCTTCAGCAACTGGTACTCCCGGTCGCTGGACTGCGACCGGTTCGTGGCCAGCACCTCGTACTCGTCGTCCTAATCGTCCCCGCTACCCTCGACAAACTCGACTTCCACCCGCACCGCCAACCTCTCCGGCTCACCTCGCCGTTGACGCCTTCTCCACCACAACCAAAGCCCACCCAAGGCCACAATCACGACCAGCGCCAGGAACGCTTCCATGCCTGCCACCTCCTGTACAACCCGGTCACCGTCAAATGCCAGCCAGCTTATCGCCGGCCCATTCTTGGGCCATTCTCAGATCAGCCACGACCTTGCCGGACAGTCCAACACAGTGGGAACCTTCTGAACAAGTTGGGCCGATTATGGCAAAGTACGATGACCCGGGCAAGGGCCTATAGTGGATGCGGGATGTGAGAGAGGTCGGACTACCTGACTACTGTTGCCACACAGCGCATCTGCCGGAGAGATTCTCCGAAACCCGTGGCTGGCGTGCATTCCCTGGACTGTCCAGTATTGATCAGCAAATATGGCAACCCTTGGCCGGAAAACTCTATCCGCACATGGACTTCACAGCCGCCCATAGCCCATAGAGGACGGTAATCTCACTCCACGTAGCGAGCATTCGTGGGTCGTCGCTTGCCACCATGGACTGACGGCTCGGCGCACCACTTCGCAGCCAGGTGTCGCACAGCCCGATATACTTCGCCATCAAAGCCCAGCAGGTCGCAGACCACCCGCCTATCCAGAAGGGCGCGGTTGGGGTCGGCGTCGGCCAGATATGCTGGTTGCAACTCCAGCTCGTGGAACCCGTCGAAGATCGCTTTGACGGTCTCCAGCTGCGCTTCGCTAAGGTTTCTCAAATCGAAGACAAGGAGGTTTTCGGCTGAGCGGATGGTCATATTCGCCTTGCTGGATTGCTGTCGGCTCGAGTGCCACCAATGAGACAGCAGCCCCAAGGTACTGTTGCCCCAGATTGCGAAGGCATAGTCAAAGCGATCATCTTGAAATGTTACGTTGGGCCATACCCTGCCGCCCGCCGACGGTTGGCTGGTGAATGCTACCGAAAGCGCTTGTGAGCCAAAAGTAAAATCAAGGTTCAGATGTGCGCGGCTGGCGGTGGCCCAGACCATCGCTGCTTTTTCTTCCATCCCTTGCCGCACGCGCAGTTGCGAGTCCGGCTCGCAAATGATCCTGATTTCCTGCTTGGCGTCGTGGTTCCACAGAGCTGGATAGGTCGCCGTAGCGCTGGGCGCAACCTTGTCGAAGGGACCTCTCGGCGCTGGGCCAGTGATGTCTCGGTGAACCAGACCGAGTTTGCCCACTTCGCCCAAATGGGCGACGGGCAGCGGCATGGGGCTTGGCTGGCCCGGCAGCCACAGCTTTGATTGTGTCAAAGCGTGTGCGGTTTGAGCCAATGAGCCGTCCAGCAGGCGTACCCCGCTCCAATGGTCGTTATCAACTGGCCCGGCAAGCAACTCTCCTGCGGATTCGTCGCCTATAGATAGGGGAGAGCCACCATAGGGACCATCGTCAATTCCGCGAGGGTTCCGTATGCCTGTGACATTTCCGGCAAGGGTCGCTGCGTGTGCGAAACTCGGCGGGCGCCGGGTCAAGGAGGCAAACCGCGCCGGAACCTGCTCCACTCCCTCCTTTGAGTTCTTGCGGGCCACTACCAGGCATTCGGCCATGCCGGTATCGGAGGAAAAGGACATTTCGTTGCCGTTGGCCGCGATGCTGACAACTTCCAAATCCGAGTATTCCTGCGCCAACAGTTGGCGGAAGTCCTGCCACGATAAACCGGCGGCGGCGGACAGCGGCAGCACCAGGGCCAGAACGCCGCCCGGTTTGAGCTTCCGGTGGGCCAGCGCCGCAAACGCCGAGGCGATACCCGCGTTGCCGTGATAGCAGGTGTCCTTGCCCAGTTGGTTTATCCGCTCGCCCATGGCGGTCTGGTCCGCTTCGGTTGCGTCAAAGGCGGCGAATGCCGGGTTGGTTACGTCGGCGTGGGCGCCCTCGTGGTTGGTGGCGCGGGTGAACGGCGGGTTCATGATCACCAGGTCAAACCCGGCGTCGGGGATGTCAACGTTGACTTGTGCAGCAGTCTCCTCACCAACGCTGCCGGTGCGCAACGCCGGGTCGTTAGTGTTGAACAGCGTCATCACCTCCGAAGGCAGGAGTAATTCCAACGAGCCGATTTGGACGCTGCCGTCGCTCTGGCGGCCATAGGCCATGGTGTATAGGCGGGACTGATTGAATCCGACGCTGGGTTGCATACCCGACAGCGTGGAGCCGGTGATGTGGATGGCCGAGGGCATTACGTCGCAACCGTAGAGCACCTCCTCCATCATGGCCCGGTGTAGCCGCGCCGGGGCGCCCCCGGCGTTGGAATGGCGGGCCGCGACCTGCTCGTACACTGCCGACAGCAACGCCCCCGTGCCGCAGGCGAAGTCGCCAACACGCAACTTGCCGATAGCGGATGCGTCGCTCCAGTCCACGCCCTCCAGTTTGCTCATAGCCATCCGGGCCAGTAGCGCCGCCGACGCCGGGCGGGTGTAGAACGTGGCCAGGTACTTACGGTCTGCGATGAGACGCTGGAATATCTGGCCGGTCAGGTCGTGGGCGTGGTCAACACCGGCGGCGTCGAAATTTTGGGCCGTCTCCCGGAGTTCCGTGAGGATGCGCGCGGCATAGGCGTCAGGCAACTGGGTCAGAATGTCGCGGGCAATGGCAAAGATCGCCCAGTAGTTGATGTCGAGTATTTCTTTCCAGGCGTCCAGGGTAGCGCTTTGAGGATTGGGAACATCGGGACCGCAAACCAGCCGCAGCGGTCTTATGCTGTCGTGCATACCGGCAATGCGCTGGTGGAACACGAGGGCGTTGCCCAGGATGGCGCCGGCCATGCGCCGCGTCTGCGGAACGTCGGACATGCCCAGGAGCCCGGCGATGGCCGGCGTGATGTTGGGCCGGGTCTGCGCCATCTCACCCAGGATGTCGGCGGCTCGTTCGATGCCTTGCTGGAGGGCGTCCGCGGCGGCGTCCACGGCCTTCTGGGGAACGGATACCAGACGAATGAGGTCGGCCAGGTCCGACACTCCCCCGCGCAGCCAACCGGATTCAGGAAAGCGGCTGCCGTCCTGATACAACACTGCATAGGAAAGACGGGCACCGGCCAACGCCGGGCGCAGGTTGTCGGCAAAACGTACCGAGTCCGGGTAACGCAGGGCGATGGCCGCCTCGATGGGGTGAGTTTCTCCAATCACCGGAAGTCCCAGGCGTCCGGCGGCGTCGCCTTCGGCGGTTCCCAGCGCCTCGTACTCCGCCTCCACAACAACCGGGGCACGTCCCGGGGCGGTGATCAGGTTGTCCAACTGGAGACCGGGGCGTCCCGCCACCAGTTGGGTGTTTTCCGAACGCACCTGGCAGCCGAACAGCATCTCGCGGAGCAAGTCCCCAAGCTGGTTGTTGACGCTGGGTTCGCTGTGCCTGGGTTGTTGCGTGGTCATGGCGAATACCATTGAATGTCCTGGATCAACGCGTTCCCGCCTCTGATGCCGGCCCCTCGACTGCCGTGCCCAATGCGCTGACTACTTCCATGATCCGGGCCAGATTAGCAGTAGCGTAGTCGGTGGCCTCGTACCGCTGAATCTGCTGCTCCTTCAGTCCAACCCTTTCGGCCAAGTCCCTCTGGCTCAAACCCGTGGCGATCCGTGCCTTGATGAGCACCGAAGGGACTTCGCTCACTGCCTTGAGCGATTCTATAGGAAAATCACCGGACTTGAGGGACTCATACTCGCGCAACTCATTCTCCAAATCCCCCAGTTGACTTCTAAGCGCGTCCTCCTGGGCTTTGGCAATCATCGGGTGTAGTCCGGGATCCGGGAGTTGCCGAAGCTTTTCCAGGGCATCGGAGAACCTGGCTGCCTGCGCCCTGGTTATCCGGTATTGCCTTTCGTTCTTGATCATTCCAATCCTCCCAAGTCGATGGCAATGATGCCCTTCCGCCGTCCGGTCTCTCTATCCGTCTGAAAGAACTCCAGGAACGAAAACCCGTCCGTGTTCGCAATCGCGGAGGCCGGAAACAATTCACCCAGATACTTGACCTTCTGGGTCGTCCTGCCGGGGTCAAAGGTCAAAAGAACAGGGTCAAGGATCACGGGATCAACCCCCGCCTCCTCCCAGCAAGCGTCGAAATCGTTGGGGGCTTCCTTGGCCGTCACGAGACTTCCATCCACATAGATGGTCCGACAACCCGCGTCTTTCAGGTTCTCCATCGCGGTTCTCAAGCCCGCCACCAGCAGGCGCCGCCACGCTGTGCGTCCGAATCTGTCGGCGACTTCCTCCCACGAAACCCAATGGATCCCCGGAGGCAGCAGGCCATTTTCGTCGAACGCTGGTATCATAACACAACGTTATCATTGGGTTAACGGCTTGTCAAGGGAGTACGCACTGATCGTGAGAGGCTACGCGGGCTGAAAAGCTAAGTAATGGACTCCGGAGCGGTTTCAACATCGTGCATCAGGTCGGAGAGACAACTGGCATCATTCCGGAAGGAACGTGAATGAAGACAATGACCCCAGCAACGCCGGCGCCGCGCCTCTGGCCACCAGGGAGGAACTCTCCGTCTTCAGCCAGATTCCCGCAACCACCCTGCGGCCCAGGCTGGCGAAACTCGCCGGCCTGGGCCTGGTGGCCACGACCTGTTCGACCTGCTCCGACCCAGCGCGCTGAACTCGATCTCCGCCATGTTCAGCCAGCTATCATGCTTCGGCGTGCGGTGGAACTCCAGATGCCTTGCTATGCGCCGGGCCTTCGGAGCCTGACTTGACCATAGACAGTACCATTGTTGCAGCCCAGGCAACTGCGGCGCTGCCAGTGGTAGTAGTCAACCCCCCCCGCCAGGTTCGGGATTTCGCCAGAGCCACCGGGACGCTGCCCAAGACTGACGCTCTGGACGCGGCGGTCCTGACCCACTTCGCCAACACTGTCCCGCGGAAGTATAGGCGGTCACCGCACCCATGTCACGGGCGCAGTCCGTCTTGGTAAGCCGCGTCCCCAGACCCATGGAAATGCTGACAGCACCCAGCAAAATGATAATCCATCGCGTGACCTCTGCTTCCATTCGTATTACTCCAAGTTCCCGTCTCGGCAAGAGGCCACAGACTTTTCCGGGAAAGACCCAATACCCTGGGGAGTCCTAGAAGATTGAGTAACTCGGGATTCTTGACCCGGTATATCTGCACCAATATACTCCGATACGGAGTGATAATGAACGTTTCATCATAAAAGCACTAGGAACCCACACGTTGGCCCCCGGAACGTCCACCGGCAGTCACCCTATTGGCTGGAACTGCTTCGGAGGACATAAACCTACGCATGGCAACTGGTTATGCCAAAAAAGGCAGGACTTCGGCTATGAAGGATGGCGCCAAGAAAGTCCTTCTGGTGTTGGCCGGGGCTATGGCTCTGTTGGGGATATTTGCCTGCACGCTGTCCCAACCAGAGGGCACTTCCAATCGGCAGAATGCCAATTACAGCATATCAGGACCGACCTTGGTGGAGGTCGGCACTCGTTACGGCTACATAGTCTCTGGACCACCCAATTCCCAAGTGTATGTCCGTTGGTACAAGGATGGCAGCGGAATCGGCGGCGGTAACGTCGCCTTGGACGTTGAGGGAAGGGGACTTTCAAATTGGACTTTCACCGAACCTGGACAATACACCGCCAATGTGTACCAAGAGGGCACTCACGGTGAGCCGGTACTAGCATCCCTGACCAGTATTTTCACGAATTCACCTGAGCCTACAGCAAGCGGCATTTCACGGGCCGGCAGAGCCAGTTCTACTCCTAATGCCCTCAATGTTCCCCTACATTTCACTTCCGTCAGCGGAGGCATGGCGCATTCCTGTGGTGTCACAGTAGATCAGTCCGTCGTGTGTTGGGGTGATAACGAGCATGGTCGAGCCGCACCGCCCCCAGGTCCATTCGAATCGATCAGCGTGGGCCCTGGTCACAATTGCGGTGTGATTCCTGGCGGATCCGTCGTCTGCTGGGGCTTTGATGAATATGGGCAAGCCACTCCGCCGGACGGCTCCTTTGCACATGTCAGTGTGGGCAGTGGACATACATGCGGGGTGAAAGTAGACGGTTCTGCCATCTGCTGGGGCAGAAATGACTATGGAGAGGCCACACCGCCAGAGGGATCATATGTTTCAGTCAGTTCTTCCGCTTTCCATACCTGCTGGTTAGGGATTGATGGTTCCGTCGTTTGCACCGGTAGCGACATCATGGGAGAAACTACACCTCCTGAAGGTGAATTCTCCTCACTAGCTGCTGGAGGCGACCAAACCTGTGGAGTGAAAGCTGGCGGCACTGTAGTCTGCTGGGGCGACAATCGCGAAGGTCAGTCCACACCGCCTGATGGCCTCTTCACCTCTGTGAGTGTCGGCGGGTTACACGCCTGCGGCGTCAAGACCGATGGCTCCATCGTCTGCTGGGGAGATAATGGCGATGGCCGGTCCACACCTCCCAGCGGCTCTTTTACATCAGTTAGCGTCGGTGCCTTCCATGCTTGTGGAGTCAAGAGCAATGGCTCCGCCGTTTGCTGGGGGCATAACAGCACCGGTCAGGCAACGCCACCAGGAAACGGGAGATCTACCTTGTTGGCCCCAGCAACAGTGTCCACCGAAGAGCCGGGCAATCCCACACCGATAGCGGCAGACAGATTTGGGTTCGCCTCGGTCAGCGCAGGAGGAGACCACACTTGCGGGGTGAGGACGGACGGCACCGTCGTCTGCTGGGGCGATAATCGCGGTGGCGAGTCCACGCCGTCAGGGGGGGAATTCGCCTCCATCAGTGCCGGTGGGCACCACACCTGCGGGGTGATGACGGACGACTCGGTGGCCTGCTGGGGCAATGATGACTATGGCAAGGCCAGGTCGCCGGAGAGGGAGTTCGCCTCCGTCAGCGCCGGTGGGGAACACACCTGCGGGGTGACGACCAACGGCACCGTCGTCTGCTGGGGCAGCAATCGCACTGGCGAGGCCACGCCTCCGGAGGGGGACTTCGCTTCTGTCAGCGCCGGGAGCGGCTACACCTGCGGGGTGATGACGGACGACTCGGTGGCCTGCTGGGGCTATGACAACTCTGGCCAGGCCACGCCGCCGGAGGGAGAGTTCGCCTCCGTCAGTGCCGGGGGGAGCCACACCTGCGGGGTGAGGACGGACGGCACCGTCGTCTGCTGGGGCAGCAATCGCACTGGCCAGGCCACGCCGCCGGAAGGGGAGTTCGCTTCTGTCAGCGCCGGGAGCGGCTACGCATGCGGGGTGAGGACAGATGGCACCGTGGCCTGCTGGGGCGATGATCGCTCCGCCCGGGACGCACCGCCGGAGGGGGAGTTTGTGTCCGTCAGTGCCGGATCGAGACATACATGTGGAGTGACGACCAACGGCACCGTCGCCTGCTGGGGCATGGACAACTCTGGCCAGGCCACGCCGCCGTAGAGGGACGCAAAGGCGCAAGAGGTGGGCGTGAAAGAACAGATGCGCAAAGAAGCAAAGGGGATTGGCGAAATCGTCAAGAGACTGCTGAGTGTTCTGGTGGGCGTATTTGCTGGATTTGCTCTTTTGTTGTGGGTCTGGATGTTCCTGAGTAATCCCGAAGATCCCTTGCTAGGCGGGACGCCCACGGCGCTTGCTGCGGCAATAGCAATAGTCGGGGTATTCGGATGGACTGGAGGAATGTCATCCAAAGTCAGCTCAGACCTCCGAGCTAACCTGCGGAGGATAGGGATACTGCACACAGTGGCAGCCCTTTTCTTGGTAATAATGGGGTTGTTGTTACCAATAATTGCAATTATTGATACAGACACTAATGAGTACTGGTGGATTGCCGGATTTTTTGTTGCGTTTACATTCTTAGCAACCCTTGCCTTTGGCTTTGGCACGTATAAATTTGTGTCTATCTTACTCGATTTGTGGAAGATCAAAGATAAAGGGGCGGACGAAAGGGATGGGATGCCGCCCTGATGGTAGATGAGGTGGACCCCACTGGTTGGCTCTTCCGCAGTTTTGATGAACATTGGATGGAAGCTGAGGTGGACTCCATTGGTTGGACAAGATTAGGCCGCCCCGGTGCGCCGCGAACCCCTCATTCCGATTCCGCCACCGAAAGCACTGCCACCGCCACTATCGGGGCAAACTCGTCCAGCTAGCGCCGGACTCCGCAACACGACACTCCGTAGATGGAATCCGAAACCGGCGGACGCCGCAGGTCGGAATTTTAATTTCGCAATCGTCTCACTGACAGTTTCCCACTGACGGCGGCGGCACCCGGCTGTTACGCTGGAGGCATGGCTTTTTCACGAGAGCGCATCCTCGACGCCCTGGCCCGGCTGCCCTTCACCGACGCGGGGGAACTGGCCCTGATCCTAGGCGAGCCGCTGGCGACTGTCCACCGCGCCCTTTCCGCCCTGTTGCAAGATGGCCTGGCCCAGCGAGCGAGCCACGGCACGTCCCACCTGCCCTCCAGCCACCGCTATTACCTCACGAGGAAAGGCATCGCCGACGCTGCCGACGCCCTCGACTATGATGCTCTCTCGGATTTCGTGCGTGCCTATCCCGTGTCCCGGCAGTGGCTGGCATTGCTCATACGCCGGATGGACGCGGTTGCTTCCATCTATCGCCTGGCGGCCACCCTGTCCCCCGGCGTGGATGGGCTGGAAACCCAGGTGGAGTTACAGCACCGGGGCCGGTTCGACGCGGTGATCACCCTCCGCAATGGCCGCAGCTTCGGCGTGGTGCGCCAGGGGCTGGCCCTCCGGCGCCGCTCCCTTTACGACAGGCTGCGGGCCATCGCCGAGTACCACCACAACCGCCGCCCCTCGATGGTGCTGGTCCTGGTGCCCAGCCCCTGGGAGCAGCGGCTCACCGACGAGTTCTGCCTCAACGCCGAACTCAGGGACTGCTACGTGGGCGTGGAGAACCGGGAGACCCTGGAAGGATGGGAACGCCTGGACTGGATTTCCTCCAACTGGGTAGTAGGCAGGATATACCGCACCCTGGAGCAGGTGGTCTCAGAGGCCGACACGGGCATGTGGTTCCACCCGGAGGCGCCAGAGCGCAAGCGGGCCTCCCTGCCCGACCCGCAGCGGATGGTCCAAACCGCCCCCGCCTTCGGGCTCAGCCCCTCGGAGAAGCGCGCCCTGGACCTGATCACCGACCACCCCATGATACCCCGGGAACACCTGGCCCGCTGGCTGGGGGTGTCGGACGGGAGGCTCAGCCAGATGACCCGCAGCCTGGTGAATGATTGGAAATTGGTGGAGCAGCACGGCAAGCGGGGCGACGTGCGCTACGCCCTGTCCGACCGGGGCATCAGGTACATCACCCGCCGGGACCGGGCCCAACTGTCCACCACCATGGCCACGTGGAGCACGGAGGACGCCGCCGACAATCAAGGACAGCCCCGGCCTCTGGGACACCGCATCCTCACCTGGCAGCGCCAGACCGGCCACGCCGACGGCATCACCTGGTTCCTCTCGGAACTGGCCGCCGAAGCGAGGACTGAGGACGCAAGAGAACTCCGGTGGTCCATTCCCACCGCCCGCGCTGACCGGGCCTTCAACCGGGGCGAGGACGCCATCGCTCCCGACGCCGTGGGGCACCTGCTGGCCGACGGTCTTCACGTGCCCTTCTACCTGGAGCACGAGCTGCGCGCCCGCCACCCCAGGGGAGTGGCCGCCCGCCTGCGGCCCTACATCCGCTACTACCGCTCCGACGCTCCCCGGGATGACCAGCCGCCATTCCCGACCACGCTGTTCGTGGTGGACACCGAGGAGGTGGCCGAGACCTACGCCGACACCGCGTCCCGGATGCCCGCCATGACACTGCCCATCCTGGTGTCCAGTAGGGAGCTTCTGTCCTATAGGGGGATGCTGGGCCGGTCCTGGCGTCCCCTGTGGGATGCTGAACGTGCGCCCCTGGCGCTGCGGGAACTGGTGGCCTACGAGTGGGACGGACTGCGCCGACGGATGCGTCGGCAGGAGACACAGCAAACGTGCTGATGCGGCATTATCTACCCGCTCTGTTGTCCGGGGGCGCAAACTGTCCCATCGGGGCGATTCGGGGGTTGGCCGGGAAGCCGCGATGTGTCAATGTCCCCTGATTTCAAGAGGGAAACGGGCTGAAATTCCCCTTGACCATTCAAAAATTGCATTCTTGCAAGTGTGAGAAACCACGCTAAAACAACGAGGGTGATTTTGGCAAGAGTGCAATCGCCTGACGCATCGCCAGTGACGAGGTGAATGATATGTCAGACAAGATCAAAGATGATGTCCACTGGGTGGACAAGGGGGAGGCGGCGCGGGAGTTGGAGGTATCGCTATCGACCCTGGACCGGATGATCCGCAAGGGCGAGGTGGAGGTGCAGAGAGAAGGCCGGCGGGTCTACGTGAAGCTGCCGGGACCCCGCTACCCCAGCGAACGGGAGCTGCTGCGGCAGGCCAGGGCCAGGGAGGAACGGCTGGAGCGCACGGTGGGGGAACTGACCGAGGAAGCGGAACGGCTGGAGCAGGAGCGGGACCGGGCCCGGTCCGAGACGGACACCGCCATAGACGAGTACCACAAGCTGGAAGAAGTGTTGCTGCGGGAGCAGGACGGCCACCAAAGGGCCAGACTCTGGGCAGCCCGGCTGGGCATCGCCGTGGCCGTTCTGGTCGTCCTCCTAGCCGTCACCGTCCTGGTGGCCTGGTGGCTGATTGGGTAGTGGCGCGGGTCCATGTCAATGCTGGAACGCCATCTTGGGCGGCTGAGTAGTGTATCCAGTTGCAATTCAACGACCCCGCACCCTCAACACTCGCAGGGACAAAAGGAGGCCGCCCTGATGATAAAAAACACCGTTCTACGCCGGGCACTGAACATCAACGGTCGCGCCGTGGTGATTGTTTGGGCAGTGTTGTTCATTCCGTTCGCTCTGTACCTTACTACTCTGGAGGCATTGACCGTCTCCAAGTTAGGCACCTTTAATGCAGACCGACTGGTGCCTTGGGCTTGGATGACTGACCGGTGGTTCTATTACACGACGGTCGGCATGGCCGTTCTGACGGGAGTGGTGTTGCTCATTGTTTTCCGCCCGCCGGGGCAACGCTACAGGTTCCGAGCGTCGTCTCTGCATTGGCGCAATCTACGGAATGGATTTCCGGTTGCGGTGAGTGCTGTCGGTGCTCTCGTCCGCAACAATGTCCCGGCAAGCGTCTTCGTGGCACTTACAGTAGCAGCGATATGCGGGATGTGGTTGGGTTCAAGAATTGACAGTCCAGAATTGGTATTGAGCAGCGTTTCTTTACTGCTCCTGGTTCTTTTCTTGCTGGTGCCATTCCACAGCCTGGCCGCAAAGGAACCGACGATTCTGATAGGAGCGGTGCCCGCCTTTGCGATTGCCACCTCTTATATCTTGGTTGTGGAGCCTCGTCTGGCCTTGCTGTCGGTAGGCCCGGCTGTGATTTTCCTTGGAGCATGGATACCAACGCAGTATATGCTATTGCAGTTGAGGAAAAGATGGATTAGCCGGCGAAGGCTGGGGCCGTTCTTCGAGACCCTGACATTTATATCTTTGGCGGCACCTTGGCTGGCGGCCGCGTACTGGTTCCCAGCCATCTTCATAGACGAGCACGACCAGACCATATCATTGTGTGTCACCGTTCTCACGGGGCTGGTCTGGAGCAAACTGATCTCTGATCCGTTCGCCAAGTTTGTCCGGTCGATATTGTGATGTCCAAGAAGGCCGCCAGACAAGCCAAAGCTACCGGCCCTGCTCTGATTCTGCATATCGAGTGGCCGAGTTCGGGAATTGTCTCAAACTCGTGAAGTTCCAACGGATACTCTACCGGCGTCTGGGTTTCATTGACAGCGAGCCGGGTATGAAAGATAATGATAGTAAGACAATCTAATAAAGCAATAGCCAATGCGAGAGACCATGCCGCCACGCCGCATTTCCAGGACCATTACCTTCTCCCTGCCCCCGGAGATGTTCGAGCAGGTGCAGCGGGTGAAGGAAGAGGAGGGCCGCGACATGAGCGAACTGGTGCGCGAAGCTCTGCGCCTGTACATGGAAGATAGGGAGCTGCGCCGCCAGCAGCGCCTGGAACGGCTGCGGTCCCGCCATACCAATGAGTCAGAGCAAGATGGAGGACAGAGCGATGAGTAAGAATACAGAATTGACCCCGGCGGCCCTCTACGCACGGGTGTCCAGCGACCGCCAGGACGTGGACCTCTCCGTCGCCGCCCAGATGCGGGCGCTCCGCGACTACGCCGAGCGAAACGGCTACTCTGTGGCCCGCGAGTATGTGGACGAGGCCGAGAGCGGCAGGATCGCCGACAGGCCCCAGTTCCGCCGGATGCTCGACGAGGCCAGCAAGCCGGAGGCCCCGTTTAAGGAAATTCTCGTCTGGAAATTTAGCAGGTTTACTCGCAAGCGCGAGCACGCCGTGGCCTTCAAGTCCATGCTCCGGCGCAAGGGAGTCCGCGTGGTCTCCATCACCGAGCACGCCGACGACTCCCCCACCGGTAAGCTGATGGAGGCCATCATCGAGTCCGTGGACGAATTTTACTCGGAAAATCTTGCCGAAGAGGTTAGACGGGGAATGCGGGAGGCCGCCTCCCGGGGCTTCTGGGTCGCCAGCAGGGTCCCCTACGGCTACCGCAAGCTGATGGTCCAGGACGGGGCCAAGAAACGCCCCACCCTGGAACCCAACCCGGACACCTCCCCGGTGGTCAAGCGCATCTTCGATATGGCCGAGTCGGGTAGGGGCATCCTGGACATCACCCGCACCCTGAACGACGAGGGCATCGCCAACCCCACCGGCCGGCCCTGGTCCAAGAACGGCGTCCACATCATCCTCCGAAACGAAGCCTACACCGGAACACTTCTATGGGGCGGTGGAGCCAGGGACAAGGAGGAGCCGGTCCGGGTGGAGAAGGCTTTTCCCGCCCTCGTCACCAAGACCCAGTTCCGCAAGGTCAACAAGCAAATGAGCTCCCGCGCCCCCAGGAAGGCGCATCCCCGCCGGGTGGGAAGCTCCTACCTGCTCAGCGGGCTGGTCAAGTGCAAGACTTGCGAACGGGCCATGTCGGGCCAGGACTCCAAGAGCGGCCAGTTCGCCTACTACGTCTGCCAGTCCCTGATGAAGCGGGGCAGCGGGGCCTGCGACTGCCCCAGGCTGAACGCCCGCAGGTTCGAGGAGATGGTGGTCGGCAGGATTCGGGACAACATCCTCACCGAGTCCAACATCAGGGAACTGGTCAAGCTGGTGGACGAGGAGATGGACGGCATAGCCCGGGAGCAGCGCCAGCGGCTGGAGACCGCCGAGGCGGAACTGGCCGACGTGAAGCGGAGGCTGGAGCGGCTCTACAACCTGGCGGAGACCACCGACCTGGACATCGAGGACTTCAAGCCCCGCATCCGGGACCACCGGGAGCGTCAGGAGAAACTTGTGGCGACGGCGGAGGAGGCCAGGGTGCTGCTATCCCAGCGCCGGGTGGTGCTGGACGACGTGGAAACGATTACCGCCTACTGCGAGGACCTGAGCCGTTACCTGAACGAGAGCGAGCTTACCGAGCGACGAGCTTTCATCGAGTCCTTCGTCAGGGAGATCGTGGTGCAGCCCGGGGCCGCCGTGGTGCGCTACACAATCCCGATGCCGGATAATAGTCCGATAGGGGGAAAGGACGCCGAGGAACTGGCTTTGCACTCCCCGGTACTGTCTACCGTCAAGTCTGGTGGGCCGGACTGGACAAAATCAAGAACCGAGGCCGATTCCGACGTCACCCCGTCCTGGGGCATGGGGATGGTGTACGTCAGAACCGCCTCGTCCTCCACGATCTCGATGCCCTGTACGAAGTTGCGGATCAGCGCCTTCCGCTCCGGGAACGTGCCGTCCTGGAAGAGTGCGCGGAAGTCCGCCACGTATCCCTTGATCTCCTTTGACGTGGGCAACTCCGCCCGCCGCTGCTCCAACTGGAACTCGGCTTCCTCCCGCGCCGCCACTAGCTGGTCCTGGCGGCTCTTCAGGGACAGGATGCGGGGCGAGAGTACCTCGATGGGCAACTGCTGGGTCTCCAGGGCCTGGTAGAGGTTCTCCAACCGGGTCTCCACGTCGGACAGCTCGCTGTTGATGGCGGTCAGCCTGCCGTTGACCTCGCCGGCCAAAGCATCAATCTCCTCGGCCACCAGGGTCACCAGCTCGGTGATGGTCTCCTCGGTGAGAATCCGCTCCCTGACCTTCTCGATCACCAGGTCCTCGACTTTCGTGGCGTTCAGGTAGCGGGCGGTGCAGGCTCCGGCCCCTTCCCTGAACAGGCTGGAGCAGACGTAGTAGGCGAACTGGCCGCTCTTGGCTCCCTGGGCCGAGTAGGACCTGCCGCACACCCCGCAGCGGAGCAACCCGCTGAGCAGGTACTGGCTCCCGACCCGCGCGGGCCGCTGCACCGTGGGCGCCCGCTGGTGGAGTCCCTGCTGCACCGCGTCAAACAGCTCCCTTGACACCAGGGCGGGCCAGGCGTTCTCCACCCGAACCGGCTCCCCCGCCTTCTCGTCCTTGCTCTTGACTCCCCACACCGCCGTTCCTGTGTACGCCTCGTTGGTCAGCAGGTAGTGGATGACGTTCTTCTGCCAGCGTTTGCCCTTGTTGGTGATGCCCCGCCCGTTCAACTCCTTGCAGATTTCCGCGAGCCCGTTGCCCCGGCGGGAACTCTCGAATATCTCCCTGACGATGGGAGCGGCCACTGGGTCCACCTCCAGGGTGGGACGGTCCTTCACCCCGTCGCTGACCTTGACCCGGGTGTAGCCGAAGGGAGCCTTGGAACCCAGGAAGAAACCACGGGAAGCCGCCTCCCGCATTCCCCGCGTCACTTCTTGCCCAAGATTCTCGCTGTAGTATTCGTCCACGCTCTCGATGATGCCCTCCAGCAGCCGGCCGGTGGCGTTGTCCTCGGCCTGCTCGGTGATGGACACCACGCGGATGCCCTTGCGCCGCAGCTGGGCCTTGAACGCAACGGCGTGCTCGCGCTTCCTGGTGAACCTGCTGAATTTCCAGACCAGAATCACCTGGAAAGAGGCCTTGGGCCTGCTGCCCTCCTCGATCATCTCCCGGAACTGGGGGCGGTCGGCGATTCTGCCGCTCTCGGCCTCGTCCACGTACTCGCGGGCCACGGAGTAGCCTTTGGCCTTGGCGTACTCTCTCAAGGCCCGAAGCTGGGCGGCCACGGACAGGTCAACGTCCTGGCGGTCGCTGGAGACCCGGGCGTAGAGGGCCGCCGGGGTCAGGGGTTTTAGCTGCTTTTTCATCTTGCCTCCGATTCGTCCGTGTTTGTCTGGCGGGAGCGCCGCTGCATCCGCTCCTTGGCTCGCCATTCCCGCTCCTCCATGTACAGGCGGATGGCCTCCCGCAGCAGCTCGCTCACGGTGCGTTCTTCTTCCTGCGCCACCTCCCGCAGCCGCTGGGCCTGCGGCGGGGGCAGTGAGAACGTGATGGTCTCGGTGTTCCTCGATATTATCGGTGCCATACTCGCTCCTTGCGCCGTCCATTATAGCACATTGTCTTACACTCTAACAGCGAGCAACCGGCCTTCGGTACTCCACGGCAGGGGCGTTCTCCGGGTCCAGGACCTGCAACATTTCGCAACCCTGCCACCTGTTCCACGCAGACAAGGGAATGATAAACACTTCCCTTTTGAGAACTGCCGGAAGCCACGGGAACGGCTCCGCTTGCCCCTATTGGACACGCTGTCCGGGCCCGACGGTTGGTTCGGCAATGTCCGTGGCTTGGTGCTTGGCGCTGGCATTCGTACCTGAATGGTGTGCCTGTCGGGTGGCTGGTGAGTCATTTCCGATGACGGCCTGACGTGTCGGCTCTGCAACAGATTGTAGTGGCGGGGACGTAACGGGAGGTGACGGCCGCAAGTTGCTGCAAAATTGTCCATTCGTGGCTGTGGAAGGCCCCCTACAGGAAAGGTCCGGCGCAGAAAAGTTGTACTTTGGGAATCAGTACAATCCGGCCAGCGGCGCCCGGTCCAGCGAGTGCGGCGGCGGCAGTATCCACGCCTCGCCCAGGACGCCGTGCTCCCC
Source organism: Chloroflexota bacterium (assembly GCA_028875055.1). Taxonomy (GTDB): domain Bacteria; phylum Chloroflexota; class Dehalococcoidia; order Lucifugimonadales; family UBA3495; genus Bin22. The sequence continues at coordinate 66,578 of JAPPGG010000064.1, read as the reverse complement.
CAAGGCCTCCGCGTTGGCGGTGATCACGCCCAGCCCCTCCATCCCGTCGGCCACGTCCAGGAAGGCGGCCTCGCTCTCCGGTGTCTCGAACACGAACAGCACTCCGGGCGTGCGCCCCCCGTGGTCCCGCTCCGCCCAGCCGGAGGTGAAGTAGCGGCGGTAGGACGCCAGCCGCTTGGGGATGCGCTTGGGCGTGGTGGCCCTCCGCTCGAACTCCAGCAGGAAGGGCAGCCACTTGCCTTTGTACTCCAGGGTGAACGATGCGTCGGGATGGATCATGTAGTTGGTGCGATTGCAGCGGTAGCCGATGCTGGAACGGTGGGTGGGCAGCAGGTCGAACAGGTCGTGGTCATCGGAACGGGACACCTCGGCGGTCAGGGATGCGGCGAAGTCGGTTACACCGCTGTGGTGGTGTGGCTGGGAGGCCAGGGCACGCAGGGCGGTGCCGGCATAGACCCTGGGGTCGGAAATAGCGGGCTGTGCAGTCCAGCGGTCCAGGGTGAGGCCCACGGCGGCCCGGTCCCGGCGGGCCAGGTACGTCAGTCCCCGGTCGGTGAGCATGAGTAGAGCATCGTCCTCCTGTACCAGTCGGTGTTCACGCAGGGGGCGGAGCGCCTGGTTGACCCGGCGCAGGGTCACGCCGCCCATCAGCCCTGCCAGTTGCTCCCGGCTGCACAGGGGCCAGGCGGCCAGCAGGTCTAGCACGTCCTTCTCCGCCTTAGACAGATGCACCGCAAGAGCAGACGCCAGTTGCTCGGCGGGTTCCGGCATGGCGGCCTGCACGTTGGAGGAATAGAGCGCGTCGGCGTCGGGCCCGGGGTTGTCGCGCCGATTCCGGTGGGACGATGCCATCAGGCCGTCAGCCCAGGACAGGATGGCCGCCAGGCTGGTTTCAGGGGAGATTTCCACCGGCGGGTTCAGGCCCAGGCCATAGCCGCACTGCTGCCAGACCACGTCCGTGTGGTCTCCGGCCAGCAGTTCCCCCTCGGTGGCTGCGAAGGTCCGGCGGCGCTCCGAGGGGTCTCCCAGCGCGCGGACGGCCCGGCGGGTGGCCTGGTCGGCGTGGGTCAGCACCAGGGTGAGAAAGGGCCTCTGGTTGCTGGGCAGATGCTCGATGCTGCGTAGCCGGTAGCGCAGGTTGGACGTGGGCAGCATCGGTCCCTGGCGGATGACGCCGGCGGTAAGACCCCCAGACAGCGTGGCCAGCAGGTCGTAGGGGCCATGGCGGTGATGGTCCACCCGCACCTCGGCCTGCTTCGGGTCGGCGTCGGCGATCATGGCGGCGACGCGATACAGCACGGCCACGGCGTCCAGACGCTCCGCCAGCAGCCGGAACCACTGCTTCGACAGCGGGTAGGACGTCAGCATGTGCTTGCGGCCCTGGGTGGCGGCGCCGGCCGCCGTGACGCCTTTATCCGTGGGAAAGTACCGGCGCTGGGGGCGAGACCCCAGGACGCCCAGGTGGTGGGACACGGTGTCCACCAGGCCGCGCTCTGCCAGCCTGTCCAGCCGTTCGCGCAGGGTGGTTGCCGGAATGCGCCCGAAGCGGGCCAGTTCGTCCACGGTGGCCAGGGGTGCGGCGCACAGCAGCAGCAGCGCGTCCTCCAGGCTCTGGCGCAGGGGGCGCAGGGCCGGGTCGGGACGCAGCCCCTCCAGGTCGATGATGATCTCCAGCGTGGCCGCTTCGATGTCCTTTACGCTGCCGCCGAAGGAGTCCAGGACGGCGGCGGGCACGGCGCGCCCGATGTGGCCCTGTTCCAGGTAGCGCCAGAGGCTGTGGCGGGACACGCCCAGGGCCTCGGCGGTCGCCTTCTGACCGTGACTACGCTGGTGGACCCGCACGTATTCGCGGATGGCGTCGTTGAGATTGGTTTGGTCCGGGTTGATTTTCTTGGTCGGCGCCGGCGTGGCCGGCTGCTTCGTTTGCAAGTGAATTCCTCCTGAGGTTGGGGACCAACATTCCGTTGTCCAGGAGAAATTGCTTGCACATGATGTCCTCCAAGTCATGGTGTCGGAGCCGGTTCCGTGGTATGGGCCAGGGCCTGTTGGCCCCCGCGTCGATGAACGGCAGCCGGGCCGGGGCGAGGTTACGTCAATAGGTGTGTAAACAAGATCAGGCGGCGACCTTCTCCGCAGTTTCCGCGACGGCGATTCCGTCCGCGTACCGGGTTCCCAGGTAGACATCGGTCATCAACTCCGGGCACTTCACTCGTCTGAAGCGTTGCTCAGCCACCATCAGCATCTTCCAGATCACCGCCATGGCCCGGTCCACCCGCTTGTAGCGCTTGGCCGCGTCGGTCCGCAGCCGCAGCGCCGCGAAGGGCGACTCCACCGGGTTGGTGGTCCTCAGGTGGCCCCAATGCTCCTTGGGGAAGTCGTAGTAGGTGGTCATGCGCTCCCAATCCCGCTCCAGGGTCTCGGCGGCGGTGTCGTGGCCGTTGCCCCGGCACCACTTGGCGAAGTCATCCCTGAGCCGGTCAGCCCGGGCCCTGGTCTCGGCGAAGTAGATGCCCCGCAGCATCACCTTGGCCTCTCCCTGCCGCTTCTTGGGCAGCCGGTCCAGCACGTTCATGATCTTGTGGTTCCAGCAGCGCTGCTCCGCCGCCTCCGGGTAGACGTTGCGCAGCGCACCCCAGATGCCCAGGTGCCCGTCTCCCACCACCAGCCGGGGACAGTTCATCCCCCGGTCCCGCAGGTCTCGCAGCACCTCCGACCAGCTATGGGTCGATTCCCGGTGGCCCGGCACAGCGCTCACCACCACCTTCCTGCCGTCGCTCAACGCCGCCAGCACCACCAGCACCGCCGCCTTATCCTTCTCCAGCCCAGCCTTCACGTACACCCCGTCCACCCACAGGTAGACCACCTTCATGTCGTCCAGGGGACGGCTGCGCCACTGGGCCAGCTCCGCGTTCCACTGGTCCTTCAGGCGGGCCACCGTGGCAGCCGACACCGCCGCGTCCTCTCCCAACAGGCCCCGCAGCGCCAGGTCGAAGTCTCCCTCCGACAGCCCGTGCAGGTACAGCCGGGGTATCAGGTCGGCCACCGTTTGGCTCCGGTGGACGAACAGGGGCAGCAGCCGACTCTCGAACTGCTCCTCGGTGTCCCGCACCCGGGGCCGCCTCACCTTGATCGTTCCCGAAGCCAGCGTCACCTTCCTGGGCTTGCCATACCCGTTCCGGTAGCCGGTGCGCTGCTCCGGCTCAGACCTCCGGGCCGACTTCGCCCGGCCCAGGAACTCCGTAACCTCCTGCTCCAGCAACTCCTGTATCATTCCCTGGACCTGGCCCCGGAGCCAGTCCTCCAAATGCTCCCAATCGGGCCTTGACTCGGCGCTGTCATTGATGGTTTCCTTGCTCATAGGCGGTGTGCCTCCTCCCTTGGGCCTCGAGCCCGTGTCGTTCAAAGAGAGGGTACACCGTCTGTTCTTTTACACACCCTTTGAGGATACCTCGCCGGGGCGTCCAAGCTGCGCTCCCGTGAAGAAGCCGTGACTCCAGCGTAACAGGCGGACACCGCCGCCGTCACCGGGCGAGTGTCACTGACGTTACACGATTGGCCGGGTCGTGCGCTAGGCACGGGATGGCCAGAGCGGCGTATAACGGCATCCATAAAACGATGTCTTCGGGCTTACGCAGAAAGCGGCGGCGGCAGTATCGGCCAGGTCATCGCACTACTAGGTGAGTTCAATTACAGCGAATCCATCGCACTGATTGAGGAATCAGGTGGCCAAGACGCCACTGAATTTACACTGACACTCAACCCGCTGATTGATGCACAACGGGTGCCGGCGCCGGGGTAACGAAGTCATCCCGCATGATGTAGGCGGCGGAAGAACCGGCTACGACCAGTTGGTCCAATATGTACAGAACTGCGTTACGCAGCCTTGGGACCGATTTCAAGCGCGAGGGTTCACCATGCACGTACCGTCCTAGCAAAGACTCCAGGTAGAATACAGTGTTCCCCTCGCTGAGCAAGTTTGCCGGCGCGTCCTCTTGGAGGATATGGGCTACTACTGGAAGGGCGTCAGGCAACGACCTCCGCCCGATACCGTGCAAATATCGAGTGTATGCCAGCATGACCGGCGACGCAGCCGGCATACGTGATGCGAATAAGTTCACGTCATCCCAATGACCCTCCAATAGGAGCCTATCTTTTGTGTCTTCTTCCCAAGGCAAGGTAAACAGGGTGTAGTTCACCAACGACGTACCCGTGGAGTATCCGTCGGCAACAGAAGATGCCCATGGCGCGTTGACTGCTTTGTCGGCAAAAGCATTCCAGACATGCCAAAAACAGGATTGGCCGCCGTTGGCGATGCCTCCCTGTGCAATCAGGGACAAGACGAATGTATCCACCTCAGACGGATACTCGGCGACCGCTTCTAGAAACGGCTGGCAACAGCGCAGGGCCTCGTCAGGCGGTAAGGTCAAGGCGAACTCGGAGATTCGTTGCATCATTGCGTAGTTGGAGTCGAAGTGCCATTCCACATTGTGATCCTTTGTGCGTGCCTCCCAAGATTCAAACACAGCTTTCGCCATCTTCTCATGAAGTTCTTTAACCAGTGCTGAATTTGCCGCGCCAGACAAAATGGTTGAAAGATGCACAATCACAGACCGGGCCGACCACGTATCGAAATCCAGCGAGGCGATTTCCGCCTCAGAATCGATCGTTCCATTAATGAATGCGTCCCTTACTACCTTTGCTGAAATGGTATGACCATGCCACCTGTAATCCGCGACTTGGCCCGGCTGGGAGGTTGAAAACCCTTGTCCTAACCATCGCTTTATTCTCTTTCTGATTCCCCTATCCCGTGTATCCACCCTTTCGACAAGAGTGCGCCCGGACATGGCGAAGGCGCCGGCGCATCGCATCAGGAGGTCCTGGTTGTCAGACGCCACGTAATGGCGTATGCCTTCGGCGCACCAGGCTTTAACTTCGTCTGATGCGTGAGTGATTGAGCGCGCTACATCGGCCAATACCTGGGCGTTGTCGGGTTGTAAGGTGAGAACCATCGGAAGTACGAAAGCTGCCGGACGGTCGGCCTGAGTCGCGTGGTTTGATACTTTGACCAAATCTTCCGCGCTGTCGCATTCCCGTTCTATTTCCTTGTTTACGGTTATCAAACACCATAGCTGATCGTCCGTTGTCATCTCGTGCCAGTGGTCTCGGATGCAAATTGCCGCTATATATCCCACGGCGTTGTCGTCAAAATCGGTTGCCGGCTGTTGGCTGTGCTGTAGTTCTTTGGCTTGTGCCAGCGCGGTAGGCCATGTCATCCCGCCGTTATCGTGTTGGCGCCGTTCCCACTCAGCGAGTCCCCAACCGAACAGGCCGAGGGAAACGCCGACTAGTTCGCGTTCTTGGGCACTTTCATCCAGGTAGTGTTGCAAGTTGGGATCCATTTCCCTAATGCCGAAACTGAACGCTACCTCCGTGTTGCCTTCGTCGTCGCCAGGAGATCTGTTTGGGAGTGATATCTCTTCGCCTAATTCCCATTTGCGTGCGTCCATCCTGTGCAGGGCCAATAAGAACATCTGGTCATCTTCGGTTCGGGCATCGCCGTCCGGGATACGTTCGTGGTGGCGGTCAATGATGTCCCACACTTCTGCTGCTCTACCTGTGAGTTGCAATATGCTGGCCAAAGATTCAAGATGGCACTTCCGGTGCTCCAACCCGTCCGCCCGTTCACGTTCGCCGTGATGAAAATTACCCGCGGGGAGCCTCTTCGACATGGCATTTAGCATCACGGCATCACGTTCTTTGACCATTCGATAAAGGTCAAGCCGGAAAGCCTCACGAGAACTCAGCAGAGCTAAAGCCACCATATCACAGGCCGCTGGATGTGCGTTGCACACGCTGGTTACTACCGCCGTCGTCATGACGTTGTTGCTCTCAACGAGCAGCTTAGTTAGCCAAGACTCTACTGGTGCCCCGTTCTCGCATAAGTCCAGCAGCCAAAACTCCAAAGCCATCAACGCACTCTGAACTACGTATGGGACAACCGACGTGCCCCGGTACGCCAGCCACAGGCGTTCGTTAGCCCATTGTTCGACTTCGCCGTACCCCGGTACTGTGAAAGTGATGCGAAAAGCGGGATCCATGGTTCCGGAGCCGAACCTGCGCGCGCCGTACCAGTCAGCAGCATGATTAGCCAGGTCCAGCACTAGACCGACACCGACCTCAGGGTGTTGCTTCAGCAGCCACAAAAACGGTCCCTGCATGGCACTGGGAGGAAATAATCCGGTGACGTTGTCGTGGAGCAGTCCAAATTCATGGTCATTGTCCGGCATCCAGTACGGAAAGGTACGCTCCGGGTTTTCTGCCGAGAGACACCACCAGGACAGCGAGAAGTTGGCCATTAATTCGGGGAAATCACGACAGGCTGTTGCGCCATCAATTCCGCCGAGCAAAATCTCGGCTAATTCCCCTTCGACGGACCCTCGTTGGTTAGCGGGAACGGAAGCCTTTTCGACCAGTTCCACGAAGCGTGGGCTATCGCACCGGGGGACTTTGGCTATGACTTGGAGAATACGCTTTCGCTGGTCGTTTCCCCTCCATCCTTCACATTGATCAAGCAGTCCGAACGCGATCCTGCCGACTGATATTGCCTCGTCCGGCGCCGGTGCTGAAAGACTCGCTCCATGCGCCCAGTCCTCCATCAAACCAATGAGCAATCCGGCACGAGTTGGGGCCAATGTGTCGAACTCTTCTGCCACCAGTTCCAATACGGCCGGCCATGCCACGCCTTCAGGTTCAAGCCATACCGAAGGTGCAGCGTAATTGCGACCAAGCCATTGCGGAACCGTTTTGCAGGCAACTCTCAGTAGGTGTATGACCTGTGTCAACAACTGGGCGTCCTGCGCAAGGAGTTGGTCTTTCTGCCGATAAATGAAACTCCTGACCGAGTTGCCGCGCAGCATTGAAACGATGACGTCATCGCGAAAATAGCGTGGAATCGCGCCATCGCCGTAGCACGATAAAACGAAGTCATCTGCTCTGTCGCTATCCAGTTCCAACGACTCTTTGAGCCATTCACGAAAGCCGCGACGCATCGCCGGATGCTCGCCCACAGCCTCAGCTATCGGGCGCGTCTGCCATTGATGCTTTGCGAACAGCAACTCAGTCCAGCGTACGATTGCCCAGTCCTCTATGACATCGTGAATTGGCGCAAGGAAACCGTTGGAGTCCTTCGCTACCAGGCCGTCTTGGTGTAGGGCATTCACCGCATCACAGTCTATGCCATCGGCGGGGACGAAGGGACTCAGTTGGCGAGCACGTAGCTCAGCAAGGTGGATGAGAGCCTGCTCCCTCCGGTCCGGCATTCCACCCTGGGTCACATCATCCCGGCGCACCAGGGAACTCCAGCACCTCCTCCGAAAGGCCGTCACATCTGCGGATATATCGCGCTCCCCTGACCAATCCATTCGCGCGGCCATATCCAGAAGAAATGGATTTCGGAGGAAGTCCTTGAAGCGGGGATTGGAAAGGGGTGCGGCAAGACCGGGGAATGCCCCCGCGACCTCATCCATTTCTGAATCGTTCAAAGCCGGTACGAAGATCGTTGCCGGATGTAAGTTGCCCCGGTCGAAGAATGAATTTATGGCGGCGACCGCAGCATAGTCCCGGCAGGTCAGCAGCAATCGGACATTTTCACACTCTTCGGCTATCCGCACCAAGTCCGCTAACGCATCTCTGACCGTATGCTCCAGCAAGCGCTCGACGCTTTCCACGTGAATCAACACGCGCTCCTGCGCTCCTAACAGGGTTTTCAACTGCAATCCCGTCATCCCCATAGGGAGGACATCGTCGATGCTGCTTACAGCGAACCGCTCGCCGCGGAATGACAAGCATTCGTGGTCCGCCCGGTAGGCTATCGCCAAGGATTTGGCCAATGCTGACTTGCCGCCGCCCGGCGGCCCGGTCAATACCAGTACCCGGCGCTCGGACAGAACTTCTACCACCGTCTGCTGAATTTCATTGCGGGCGAGCGTTATGGCACCACCTATGGAGGAATGGATCCCGTCCAGCACCAACTGCGTGTGGTCGCGGAAGGGCCGTAGCTGTTCCCCAGGGTCAAGCGCCGTGTGCTTCAATAGCAGATTTTCTGGCAAGTCATTCCGGGCCAAGGTTTGGCCATTCATCGCGCCGTCAGTCGCAGTTTCAATCAGCTTCGACCAAGTGGCGTCAGATTCCTCTAATCGGTTTTCCAAAGAGCACGCAGTGGCCAGCATCTGCTTTGCCATCGCCTCTTGCTGAGAGGTTGATGTGGTCAAATCCCAACTCAGCAGATGGACGGATTTGAGGAACCGCCAGAAATCTCCATCGTCCAGGGCCTCCGGCTCCGTTGCGTTCACTACGTCCTTGATTATCGAATAGCAACTCCGCACCTTTTGGGAATACAACCCTCGTTTCGTCAGCCGGTCGGCGAAATCCGCCTCGTCCGACGCGCTTCTTGCGCAATCGAGCAGGCGTACCAATCCATCCTGTAGGGCTGCCGTAGCGTTGAGGGTGACGAGCACAAAGGCGTCGCATTCTGGGTTGAACCGATTGGCGCTTTTGAAATCTTGCCAGAATCCCCGGAACGTTTCCTTGCAGTCCGCGGAACTGGCGGTGGCGTGGAAGGTCCGCTTGACCTGTATCGCCAGCTTGCGCTGCCCTCGATGTTCCGATGAGCACGTTACGAGTAAGTCGTCGGTTTGCCATCCCAAACGACGGGTCTGAAAAGCTACTTCTTCCACCTGACAGTCGTTGAAGACTGCCGGGAAGCCGCGAGTAAGCAGTAGAACCAGGAACACGGCTCCTGCCTGCTGTTCAAATGCGGTTCCCGCCCCGCCGGTGGACGATGAACTCGGGAAGGTATCTTGACTATTCATTCCGGTATCCTCAAGGGGATTTTACCAGTGGCAATCATTAGCCGGCCACCATCCGATAAATCGACCCATTGCGGTTCGCCGTCTCCGCAAACGACTGCACTTCCTCCACCGTCAGCCGGCGGTTCAGGACGCGCTGCTCACGGTGGGAGAACCTTTTTGTTTCAGGGCCTGGTAGCCGCCCTGGCGGTAGTTCCAGACGTCTGCTGGGACGTTTAGCCAGTAGGCGCGGTCGTCGAGGTAGATGTCGTAGGTGGTTTCTCCCAACACGGAGATGGTAGCGCCCAGGACGGTGAGTTCGGCGGGGATGTAGTCTCTCGCTACGAGGCGACCCCGGCCGGGCATCACTGCGTCGCCGGAACCGTGGTGGGTCCGGACAGCCTCGCTCCGCCGATCCTGACGTGTCAAAGTGCATTCCCTTCCGGTCCTTTCCCGCAGTCCGCAGCCTGAAAGGAGAAATAGAAAGGTTGTAAAATGCAACCCGGGGGCGATTTCCTGCGGAGATCGGGGCATTTGGAGCGGCGGTGGCGGGATTTCCCGCCGGGAAATTTACTGCGCCTCCATAATCACTTTACTGCAGGGATCGCAGTCCCGAGATTGTAGTTTAGACCCATGGTGAAGCCTTGAACGATGATGACGACGCCTTGAGGGTGAACCACCATCCGGAGATTGAGCTGGACACTGCCCTATCGGAGGTTGTCCTATTGGACCTGCTGGACGCCCTAGTGGAGGAACGGGGTCGGGCGCCCGCCGCCGAGAGACTGGGCATGAACCAAAGGACCGTGGCGGTCTGCCGCGGCTGTCGGCAGGCGTCCCGGCGGGTCCGGCAGGCGCTGCCCGAATTCAGGGACGCGGGCGGGGCAGGCGGCGCCTCGGCTTCGGTGGACGGCGGCCGCTCCTCCATGACCATGAATGACGGCACCGGGAGCAACCTCCACGGCTGCCACCTCCATCTGAAACGCCCGTTTCGTCCCCCGTCCGGCGCGGCAAAGTGCAATCCCTGCGTAACCGCGTTCACAGTGGTAGCCCGGTAGGAAGGTCCAAACCGCTTGACGGAAGGCCGCCGGCAGGATTTCAAAGCTGCATCGACCCGGACACGGCGCTTGGCACGGCGTTTGGGGCGACGACCTTTTCGTGGCTTCGGGCGGGTTTAGGACGCCGGTTGCATTGCATTTCTCGCGCCGTGGGACCTGCCGGGGCCCGGTGTGATGGCATACCCGCGTACAGAGATCGGGAGGAATGCCCTTTTGGGAAGTCGGGGGATATTTTGAACTTGAAACCGGCGGAATTCGAGGGAATTCAGGGCGGTCTTGCGAGCGCTTGGCTGAAAGGGCAGGTTCCGGAGAAATTCCCCTTTGGGCAGTGAACTCCCAGCCCCATCAGGGCGAGCGATTGGTTGACCTGGCCCTATTCCCGCCTACCGGCAACTCCCTATTGGACATCCTATCGGACATCACGGCCAAGAGGGTGAGCATGAAAAAGCAGGGCGCGATGGATGCCCAGGACGAAGGGATGGGCGACGCCAGGGGCTTGCGGGAGTTCGCGCTGCGGATGCTCCTGCGGGAATTGGTCGAAAAGGCGGGCAGGGCGGAGACTGTGGAAGGCCCTGGCGAACACCAGGAAGTCGTTGGCCCGGCGGTTCATCCTGCGCTGGCTGCGCCGGGCGCTCGAGCTGGGGGCGTGGTGGAATTAGCGGACATGGCTGCCGTCAGCGCCGGGGCCGGCCGCGCGGCGTCGTGGCTCACGGTTACGTTAGAGATGTCGGCGGCGAGCGGCCAGCAAGCGCGGAGCAAGCGATCACCGGCGGGGCGGACCAGGCGCTTCCTAAATCCGTTCCCTGCGACGTGGGCGCGGGCGATAATCAATGCAGTTTACGGTTTTTCCAGTCTTTCCCGAACGAAAGCTGGCGGGTCCGTCCCCGACCCGGACCGTTCGCCAGGGATCGAGCCTTGCTCTCCCCGCGTCGGTTTCAACGGAGACCAACGCCACCCGCTGCGTGACGCGGATCACGGAGTTGAGCCCCGCTCCTCCGGCGTCCACGTCGATGCGGGACATCATCCTGCTCTCGCGGCTGGCAATCGCCGCACAGGGAGGCTTCACCGGAAGGCTGTGGTTCAATTCTGAGTTCTGCGCTATAGACGGCATGGGGGCTCCGCCTTTGACCTGGCGCTCAACGCCGTCTCGCTCAACGTCTTGCTCTTGCTCGTGACGCTGAAGCGGCCCACGGCGGTTGAGTGGTTGCTGGAAGGGTTTGGCTTCGGACTGGGTTGGTGAAAGCGTCCCGGCGCCGCGGCTCTCTTCTAACACCCGCCGGTCATTCCGGTCGTGGGCACCCTTTCTGCCGCCGCAGGTGCGCCCGCGCAATCAGCCGGGCCAGAATGCGCAGACCCTCCCGGACCTGCTCCCGCTGCTGGGGCGAGTAATCGGGTCTATGCTGCTGCTCCGGCAGCTCGGCGTCCACTTGCCCACGCCGTTGCCCGGCGGGTTGATTCCCCCGGCTCGACCTTCGCCGGTACCGGTTCCCCTGATTCGATTTCGTCATGTTCCTCCGTGTTCTGCGGCCCCGGCGCCGAGGGCGTCGTGGTGTGGTCGCTGGCCGCGTTCCTCTGCCCGGCGCTTCCCCTGGCCCTCCCCGCCGGCTCATGAACCCCGCCGGGCAAACCCTGGGGCCGGACGCCGCCGGCGATGCCGGCTCGGTGGCCACTCCGGTGAAAACGGCATTCAGCATGGTCACCGGTCTTCTGGTCTTCTTCTGCCTCTCGTTGGTTGAAGGCGTGCCGGAGACGCTCCGCCACTGCCGTAGAGTGTGAACGAACATCTCCCTCCGTATAACCTCGCGCGCGCCCCCACCATCCTGCGGGGGCGCGCCGGGCCTTACGCCAACGGTCCCTCTCGTGGTGTCATTGGGGTGTACAGGAGTCGCGTCCGGTGGCGGCAATGCAGGTCAGGACGTTTTGAACCTGGAACCTGGGGAAATCGGCCCCCTACCGGACCTTTCCTGTTAACGGTTTTCGTAAGGCCCCGTTCCAAGCTCCGGGTACAACGGCCCTACCTGAAACGTGCATTTTTGTCCCAGGGGAAATCGGGGACCGCGTGCAATCGCCCTGTTTGAAACGAACATTTTTGTATGCGGAGGCGGGAACATGACAGCGGAGACGCCGGGCATCCACCGGAGCGAGAGCATCGAGGACCTGCACCACCTGCGGCTGATGGCCCTGCTGGACGAACTGGTGCGCGACAAGGGACCGCGCCAGGCGGCGGCGGACCTGGACGTGGACCACCGCACCCTGACCGCCAGCCTGGAGAGCGGACAACTCACCCGGCGGATGCGGGTGGCCCTGGACCGGGCGCTGCTTGACGGGGCCGGGTCGCCGGCCCAGGAGCAGCGGCAGCGCAACGACCTGCTGGCCGGGCGGCTGGATAGGGTGGAGGAACTGGCCCAGGAGACCGCCGTGGGTCTGGCCGCCGTCCAGGGCGAGGTTGCGGCTCACGGCCAGGCTTTGCGCGGCATCGAGGGAAGGCTGGCGAAAGTGGAAAGGGCGAAGGGTCCGCCGAGGGCAACGCCTGCCGCCGGCCCCGGTTCGCCGTCTTCACCGCCGCGTCCGCCGCGCCGCGAGTTCCCCGAACTGGCCACCCTGGAAACGGCCCCTGACGACGAACAGGTCTTCGGCGACGCCTGGCCCCTGATCCGGGAGTGGCGGGAACTGCGGGAAAGCCATCCCGACCGGGGGAAAGGCCTGGACTGGCTGCGCGAGGAGGAACGGCTCATGACCGTGGAACTGGCGCTCCTGGATGACCACGGCCTGACCCTGCCCCCGCAGGACTATCCCCTCACGGGCCTGGACCGCAACAACCAGACCAACTGGCGAAGGACCACCCTGGCGGAGACCCGCCGGGCCCGCAAGCGGCGGGAACGGCTGCGGTGGCCGCTCCGGGCGCTGGAGCTGCCGTGGCGGCTGTGGCGCAGGTAGGTAGCCGCCCCGAAAGGGCCGGTTCCAATCCGGTTAACACTTGCCCGGTGGGGCGCGCACGGCCTACCCAGGGGCGTCAGTAAGGCCGACAATATCCGTGTTGTCAGGCTTTTCCAGAGTTTCCCGCCGTAGAAACCTGGGGGTCCCTCCCTCAGCCCGGGCTTTGCCGAAAGGCTGGTCCACGAGGGAACGCTGCCGACGCGGGGTGTTCAAGTCCTCCGCAGGCAGCGCGGGCCGGTGGTTGGAGTGTTCAAGTCCTTCTTCCCCGGCCTCGTCCAACGGGTTGGAGTGTCAAGCCCTTCTCCCGTTGGGCAGTCCGGCGGCTGGAGTGTTTAAGTCCTCCAGTCGCAGGGCGCCGTTCAATGGCTCGGAGGTGACTCCCCCGGTCATTGGACACCCGTCCGCTGACCGGAGTTGATCGCTCCCGTCAACGGGCGGCGGGTGCGGAGCGATTGATCCCGCTGCGTTCCCAAACCAGGCTGAGGCGTTGCGGGTTCCGCTCGCGGCGCCCCAGCCCGAACCCAAACCCTGCCGGGACAAAGCTGCCCTGGCCAACGTCAACCATCACATCGTCAAGGAGGTGATGAACCGAAACAAAGCGGCATCCCGGATTTTCCTGCCACACGGCTAACCCGGCGGAGCGGCTGACGCCCTTCGCCCTGCTCTCACCCTGCCGCTGGAGCGCCTGAACGGCTCCGGCGCGCTCTTCAAATCTGCGGCGTAGCTGCCCAACCACGGCAGCCACCGCCGCCGCTTCACGTTGCCCCGGCCGGTCATTCCCCGACGACGGGCCGGACGGCTTCTGCCGCCACGCGGTTTCCCCTGGCCCGGTCCCTGACCACGCGACCGGCGGTCAGGCCGCTTGCGTTCACGCCAATTCCCCACCTGCCAGTCCCACTGTTAATGCCAAGTCCGACCCTGGCCGAACTGCGCCTTGCGCCAGATTGGAGAACTGGCGCTCGGAGTAGCAATACCGGCCTGGGCGCAGTGCGCCTCCCGCACCGGCTGGCTTGACCTGCCGAACACCACCGTGGGCGCATTGCGTCTCGCGCGGGGTGGCCCGGACAGGCAACGGCGCCATCTCCAATATGGCGCCACGAATGGCAGGAGCCGGGCCAAGTGCCAGCGTTGTCGCTGGCGTCGGCAACCGGGCCGGCAACCAGCAGAACCTCAGCGACAGCTGCGACGACTACCAGCACAAGCACATCGAGGAGGTGATCCACAGCAACAACGACCATCGTGAGTTCCCTGCCATAGCGGGCCGGTTGGAGCAACCGCTGAACCGGCAGTGACAACACAAAGCCCGCCGCCCCCAAGCGCGGCGTGGCGGCAACCGGGGCGGCTGCGTGGGTCGCCCCTGACAACCGAATAGGCGCCTACGAGCGGGGCCGTCTCTCCCATCTGCGGGGAGGCGGCCCCGCTCTTCGTGTTTCGCCACCGGCGAGCACAACCACAGCGGCGAATGGACCGCACCCAACGACCTGCATCTTGAACCGGAGAGCGGGGTCGGTCCATTCGGGCCGGCCTCGCTTTCCGCCTTTCGGAGGAAACGACATGAAGGCCAACACCACGAACACCGTCAGCTACAACCACAGCATCGAACCCAGCGTCCAGGCCAACGACAGCCACGACGCCAGCAACGTCAACTACACTGGCGAAACCGCCGCTCCAGTAGTCGAATCCGTCGCCGGCACCGGCCGGGCCGAGTCCCACCTGTCCGTGGCCGCCAGGCAGCGCGGCCTCAACATCAAGGAACTGGCCACTCTGGTGGGCGTCGGTCCGTCCCACCTGTCCCAGGTCGCCCGGGGCAAGAAGACCCTCACCCCCTTCATGCGCGGCAGGATCGAGGCCGTCCTGGGCTGGGTCCCTCCCCAGGGCGTCGCCCACCGCCAGGACGGCGTGGTCAAAGGTGGAGAAAGCACCTACCTCCGGGAACGGGCCAGGGAGCAGGGCCTCACCCTACGGCAGGTGGCGGACCGGACGGGGCTGACCTACGGGTACGTTACCCAGGTCAGCCGGGGCCAGCGCAACCTCAGCCCGTCCGCCCAGGCCCGGATGGAGACGGTGCTGGAGGCTCCGGTGAAGGTGGAGACCGCCCAGCCTGCCGAGGTGGACCTGCAGGCCCTGTGGGATCGGATGGACGCCCACGGGTGGAGCCAGAACGAGACGGCGCGACGGGCGGGCATCAGCACCGCCATGCTCTCCCAGGTAATGAACGGCAAGCGCAAGCCCTCCGGGGACGTGCTCCGGCGGCTGCACCAGGTCCTGTTCGCGCCTTCTCCGGCGGAACTGGTGGCGCCGGTGGAACTCAAGGTCATGGCCTGGAAGAAGGGCGGGCGCAACGGGGTGGTCATACGCGGCGCCGGCGGGCCACGGAGCGGCGGCAAGCCCGGCGACGGAACCATCCGCGTCGGCGGGCGTGTGCCCTGGGGCGCGGAGGTGCATTTCGCCTACACCAGCGGCTACGGCCGCCACGGGCGGGTCTCCGTGAACCATATCGTGGACGAGCGGGGTTGTTCGGCCATGCTGAAGCAAGCTGACGACCAAGTAGGGACTTGGACTGGTCTCCAGTGAATTTCGGCTAAACAACCGGCTAGAACAAAGACCTGACCACGGCCAAGACCTCCGCGGTCTTGGCTTCGGTCAGGCGGGCGATGGTATTGCCGAATCTGTTTGCGGCAAAGGTAGCCAGCCGGTCCGGGCGCACCTTGCTGTCCGGATCCAAACTTCCGGCCACCAAATCAGCCTCACCGATGGGTATTGCTCTGCGGTGCGGTATCGGGCTTGTCGTCACGGGACAAACTATCCAGTCTGCATATCTGCCATCGCCTACATCGGCCAGCAGGACGGTAGGACGATCTTTCGCATCTGCACTGTCGGCGTAAGGAAAGGGTAAAATGACGATATCGCCAACCATGGTCAATCTCTCTGCTCCCGAATATCGGGCAACGCGGCTAACCATGCCTGATATTTAGGATCATCATCGGATTCATCATAGTAGGAGTTAAAGGATTCCAGCGCCATGGTCTCCCACTCGCGCTTGTCGCGGTCGCCGAACACGATCAGTTGTCCGCCTTCCCAATAGGCCATGCTTCTGACGATCTCCACCGTCTTAACGCTGACCGCGCAAACCCGCCGCAGCAGGTCTATCACCTGTTCCTTGTGGTCGGCGAAACGGTAGGTGTTGAACCGTTGGGCGACGGTCGGGTCCCGGGGCTTGCGTTCCTTGTACTGGTCCAGAACCCATTCCAGGGCCGAGCGGCTGCCCAACTGGTACTCCCACGCCTCCGGCGGAACTCCCCGCAGCGTGGTCCTGTCGTCCAGCACGATGGCTCCCTGCTCTCTATCGGCCCGCAGGATAACCCGCCTGGGTTCTCCCTCCAGGTCAACCCGCTCCAGGGGCCAGGGTTCCGCCTGCTCGAACCCGACGTGCAGGTCCAGCAGTTCCCGGCCCATGCCCCGCCACAGGTGAAAATCGAGGTAGAAGGGCAGCCGGGGAAATTCTCTCAGCAGGTCCACTTGGTAGTCGTGGCGGTACACCGGGTCGTGGAGCACGGCGTAGGTATAGGCGAAGATGTCCTCGGCGGTGATGCCCTCCGGTCCGGCAAGTTCGTCGAAAGCGTTGCCCCACTCCTGCCGGTAGTGGTCGTTGAATTGCCGGATGCCCCACTCGGTGATGTTGCAGACCCGCTCCCCTTCGTCGGTGTAGCGGTAGAGGGGGAGGCATTGGGTCGTTTTCAGCAGGTCGTGTGAAAATACCCTGTCGGTCGCCAAAACCTGAAATCCGTTGCTGGTGGCATTGCCTGGAAAGCAGAGCACCTTATTTCCACCTAAAAGGTCGTGCGGGAAAATTCGCGGCATCTGATACCTTCGATGGGTAATGATTGGCGCGTAGTAGCAATGCTTGATGACAAATGGCCGATACAATCCAGAGACGATGTTCTGTTCCGAGAAAGATATGGTGTCGCCTTTGACCAAATGGCCCTCAAGCTCGGTCGTCCATTTGATGGATCTATCCACCCAACCGCCAATAGAATCAACGCCCGGCTTCTCTTGCTCGATCCGACGAATCTCGTCCCTATAGGTTCTACAAAAGAAAAGTATTTTGTCAGACACGGAATCGGCGTCGAAATCGTACACCCACTCATCACGATTGGTGCTAATTCCTATCGAATGCAACCCAAACACCGCTTGCTGGTCGTCAGTACCCTTGGAACGTTGGGTACGCGGTGTCGCGAGCGGCATTAAAGTCTCAAAGTCGCTGTTAGACTGGTTGAGCCAGTCGTTGCGCTTGTCCGGCATGATGGGCTCAAACTCAATGCCGTCCAACACGGCGTCCCCCAGATAAGCAAGTTTGTCCTTCGCCAGTTCCGCGTCTTCCCGCCGGGCGTAGTGAATGCCGCACTGTCCCAACTTGGCTTTCTCCCTCACAAAGAACCCGATGGCCACGCCGGTCTGGATGCCGAAGACGTTGTGGCTGGTGCCGGAGATTTTCGGGTTGCGCCGCACGTCCGAGCCGAGGTCAAGCACGTAGATGTCGGTGAATTCTTCCGCCGCCACCTTGCGGAAACCGTCGTCCTGGCGGGTGTCCAGGTAGGCCCGGTTCGTTACAAACCCGATTATCCCGTCGTCGTCCAGCCTATCGGATGCCCACCGGATGAACCGCTTGTACATGTCGTACTGGTGTGTCCTCTGGGCCGTGCTTGCAAAAATGTAAGTATCACTGATGCGTTGGTCAATCGCAGGATATTTGCGGTTCGGGTTAGCATCGTACCAGTTGAACTGCTGGTCGTTGTACGGCGGGTTGCCGATGATCACGCTGATGGGCTTCTCGTTCTGCTCCTGCACCCGTATCCAGTTCTCTTCCGACAGCGCCCCCAGGTTGAAGGCCCCCTGCCGCGTCACCGCCCCACCCGTCGCGCCCCGTTGCTGCCAGTCCATGTTGTCCAGCGTGTCCACGAAGCACAGGTTGGGAAACTCCAGGTACTCCCCCGTCCGCTCCCGGTAGGTGTACTCGATGTTCAGGTTGGCGATGTAGTAGGGCAGGATTGCCACCTCGTTGGCGTGGACTTCATTCAGGTACTTGCGCTCCAGCCGCTCCAGGGGCAGATGGTTGATCAGGTTGGTGACGAAGGTGCCCGTCCCCGTGGCCGGGTCCAGGATCTGCACGTTGTCGTCGGCCAGGGTCTTGCCGAAGTGCTTTTGCAGCAGCCAGTCCGTGCCCCGAATGATGAAGTCCACCACCTCGTTGGGGGTATAGACCACGCCGAGGCGGTCGGCGGCGGCGGGATTGTAGGCTTTATAAAAATCCTCGTAGACGGCCTTGAGGAACTGCTGCTTCTCCGCATAGTCGGCGATCTCGTCTGCCGCCCGCCCGATGGCCCCGTAGTAGGCCCGCAGCCGGTCGATGGCCTCCCGCCGCACGTTGCCGGTGAAGAAGGCGCTTTCCAGGTCGTCCAACTGGCTGGCCACGTTGTTTTCCCGGTGGAACTGGTCCTCGTCGAACACGCGGTGGAAGATGTCCTTGGTCAGGATGTGCTGGAGCAGCATCTCCCGCACGTCGGCCGCGGACACGTCGGGGCCGATGCTCCCGCGGCACAGGGCCAGGAACTCCGCCGCCCTCGTCCGGTAGTCGGCGTTGCCCTCTTCCGCTGCCGCCACCGACTGGCGCAGGTTCTCCAGCACCGCCGGCAGGTCGGCCTTGAACTGGGCCTGGGCCTGGCGGAACTCCTCGATGCTGGGCAGTTCGTAGTCCAGGAAACGGCGTATCAGCCGGTGCAACTCCCCGGGGCGGGACATGTCCACCCGCAGCGCCACGTCGCCGTTCTGCACCAGCACCGCCGTCTCCGAATCCTCGAACACGATGTTGTCCCTGGGATAGCCCCGGTTGAACTTGGCCTGTATCTCAGCGTCCAGGTCGTCGTGGCTGTCCTTGGCCTCCCAGTAGCCCCGGGCCATGCGCAGGGTGTCCTTCACCGTGCCGTCGGGGATCACGTTGCCCGCCGTTTTCAGCTCGGGAATGAGGACCAGCCGTTCCCGGTGCTCCCGGCAGTAGGCGTCCAGGCAGTTCTGGAAGGCCGGGCGGATGTTCAGCTCGTTGTCCGAGCCGCCAAACTCGACCAGTTCCTGCCGCCTGGCGTAGTAGTCCGCTATGTGGGGATACATGGGCATCTTGGGAATACCTTACCCAACAGCGGTTGCCGGCGCAACTGGGAGGAAGTTGTTAGGGATTGTTCACATGCGAGATGGTCATTTGATAGGCGTACCGACACACGGTATAATCGGTTCATGATCCGTTCGTTTCGCCATCGAGGGTTGAGGCGGCTCTATGAGCGAGACGATCCCAGCAGGATAGCCGCCGACCAATTGGACCGAATCAATCTAGCCCTGGCAGACCTGGAAGCCGCCGGCAAGCCGAGTGATCTCGATCTTCCAGGATATAGACTGCATCCACTCAGAGGAGACCGAAGAGGGTTGTGGAGCATTTCGATTACGGGCAACTGGCGGATTACCTTTAGGTTTGAATCTGGCGACGTCTACGACGTTGATCTCGTCGACTACCACTGATGAGGAGATAAACCATGCCCATGAAGAATCCGCCCCATCCAGGTCGCAGCGTCAGGGAGAACTGCCTGGACCCTCTGGGCCTGAGCGTTACCCAGGCAGCGGAGGTCCTGGGAGTTGCCCGTCATACACTTTCGCGGATATTGAACGGTCATGCGGCGATCTCGCCCGACATGGCCATCCGCTTAGAGAAGGCTGGATGGTCCAGCGCAGACTTCTGGTTGAGCCGTCAGACTGCATACGATTTGGCTCAAGCGCGGAAGGGTGAAGACAACATACGGGTCGAGCGCTACGAGCCCCTCTCCACTGCGTAGGAATCGCCCGCGATGTTGGCACCTTCAGCGCGACCGCAACGAGGATACTGCTTCTGAAATAATAACTGACACCGACCGCAGACATGAAAGCGTCTACAACGACACGCTTGACCAGTTCCTTTCAGGAAAGGTATGGGTTGTCTGCGGTCGCCGAGGCGCTGCACGATGACAGGCGTACCGACATCATCGTCCGTCTGTCGGTACGCCTTGTCATTCTGGAGACGGAGCTTGGACCCGGCTTGACAATGATTGTATTGCAGTCGTTGTAGTTTCGGGGGGCACACGGAGGGTATGGTGGCTGACCATGATGAGCCTGTCACGGACGGGTCAGAAGGTTCCCGAGACGACGTGAACCCTCCCTTGTATCTTGGTTGTGTGGGAATAATCCTTCCCATTGGGTGCGGCAGACCGAACCTCCCAAGGTCTTGGAAGGCCGTCCGATAACGAGGGTCGCCGCACCCTTCTCTCACTAGAGCCCGAACAGATGCCTGGGCTAACCAAGCCCGCATCGTGCAAGGACGGGCCGGCAATCAACAGAAGGTGATCATGGGGCATGAAGGAATCTACGTAGGCATTGACGTGGCTAAGGCCAAGGTCGACGTCGCAGTCCGGCCCACGAGCCAGAGATGGGTTGTCTCCTACGACGAAACCGGAGTGGCAGAACTGGTTTCCCAGTTGGAGGGCTTGGGTCCCACCTTGGTCCTGTGGGTCCCACCTTGGTCCTGCTGGAGGCTACCGGTTCGGTTTGCTCGCACCATAGTGGGCGGGATAGTTTCTGGTTGGTTGGAGGTATAGTCACCGTAATAGTAACAGGAGACCTTCCTCTCGTGGCGCTTTTGGCATGAGTTAGCAGGGCAATCGCGTTATAGATTCAGGCTACGGGGGCACCAATTGGGCAGGCAAGAGACATGTCGTTTTGAGCTTGCCGAAGGGCCTGAAGTCCTCATCCTCAGCCCGGCTGCGAGTAGCAAAGATGGTTCCAGGGATAGATTTTAGATGCTTCGGCGCAGTTTATCCTGAGCCTGCCGAAGGGCTCAGCATGACATTCAATTAAAGCGCGATTGCCCTGCATGAGTTAGGCAGCGATAGTGAATCTGTCAGCACAACTATCCGCAACGTTGGCTTCCTAATTGGCGGTGTCATGGCTGTCCTGCTCGACGTTTGGCGGAGTATCGTGGCGGAGCGTCAGGCTGACACCGCGCAGGAAAGCTTGCTGAGCGAACGCCATAAACGAGGAGGAGAGATCCCAGGCAACATCGTTCTCTTGGTTCGTTCCACCGAGTCGTGTCGCGATGGGGCTGTAACGAGACGGGGGAGTAGGTGATGAGACGCACGGGCGCTGCGGCAGGCTAAGTCCCGAAGGGAGTGTAACTGGTCTCGGCCACGTCTGCGGCTTCATCCAGGTGGATAGATGTTATTGCTATCAGGCGGCAAAAGGCCAACTATATGCGCAGGACCTCTCATCACTCCCTCGATGGTCCAGGCGGCGGTTGGCCGGACTAGTGAACCCGTATCGTCACGACAACCGCGCCACTGGCCTGAGAAACCACAAAAGCGACCGCCGCCGTATTGCCAAAACCACGTTGAAGTCGGGTAATCGCGACGGCTTATCCAACAGCAAATGCTACGGCGACCGTTATGGTGAATACGATCTGTAGCGAGACTTCCAATATTCCGTTATCAAGTAGCGGTACAACAGAGGACCGGCAATTGAAGATCGCTGGCGTTGATTTCCCCGACCCGCTCCTAGACGCCCTCAGAGACGGGCGTTTGGTGGTGTTCGCAGGCGCCGGCGTGTCCATGGGGCCACCGGCCGGTCTGCCCGGCTTTCGCCGATTGGCCGAGCAAGTAGCGGAAGGCACCGGGCAATCTTTAGGCGAATCGGAAACCGTGGACCGCTTCTTGGGGAGGTTGAAAGACCGCGGTACCAATGTCCATCAGAGGGCTTCTGAAACTTTGCAAGGGGCCGACCCCAAACCTACCACGCTCCACCTGAATCTACTACGTCTCTTCCGCGAACCTAGGACCGTGCGGACGGTTACCACTAACTTTGATGATCTGTTCGAACAAGCGGCTCTCGGCCATTTTGACTCCCAGCCCAGGGTATTCCAAGCCCCGGTATTGCCGCTGGGCAACCGTTTTCAAGGCATTGTCCACCTGCACGGTTCTGTGAACGAACCGGAGGAGATGGTGCTTACGCACCGGGACTTTGGGCGCGCCTATCTGACTGAATCGGACGGTTGGGCGCGTCGCTTTTTGATTGACCTTTTCACCAATTGCACCGTGCTGTTTGTAGGTTATAGCCATAGCGACACGATAATGACCTACCTAACTCCTTCGTTGCCACCGGATGGCGGCCAGCAACGTTTCGCACTGATAGGCGACCAAATTGATGACCCCAGCCGTTGGCGTCGGATGGGCATCGAACCCGTTACCTTCCACCAAGAGCACGCCAAAGACTTCGATGGCTTGGACGCGGCTGTGGCCGGGTTGTCCAGTTTCCTGCAACGCGGTGTCCTTGACTGGCAGCGTGAAATTACCGCGATTGCCAGCGGGTACCCACCCATCGATGATGAAAGCGCTGGAATCATTGAACACGCCCTCAGCGACCCAGTAAAGACAAGGTTCTTCGTCGAGTCCGCCGAATTACCAGAATGGGTTGAGTGGCTTGCACGCAATGGTCATTTGGCGAGGCTGTTCACATACGGGGAACTCAGTGAACGAGATCAGACCCTTGTCTGCTGGTTAGTTTCCCGTTTCGCCATGGCTCACGACAGCGCGCTTTTTGCGCTGATCGAACGCTATGATCGCCGTCTGAACCCAGAAGTGTGGCGGCTACTGAGTTGGCAGATGCAAGACAGCATCCCACAATCGCCGGACGCGGTGGTTATGACGCGCTGGGTCCTTTTCCTAGCGAGCGCTATCCCGACGGACGCCAATGATGCCGCTTTGTCCTGGCTAGCGGAAGCCTGCGCGAGCGTTAGCGCAACCGACAGCCTGTTGCGAGTGTACGAAGCGATGATGAATCGACCCAATCGAGTGCCGCCGCGCCCCGAATGGCGTAACTCTGATATGTTCCACTACTATGCGCAGAAGATTTTTTCGGACTGTATCGAGCCTAACTTGCCCGAAATGGCCGAACCGCTGCTGGCGTTGACTACCATACGGTTGAAAGAGCGCCATGCGATTTTGAATGCCTGGGAGGGCAGGGATGCGACTTCGCGTTGGGACAGCTTCAGCAGGTCAGCCATCGAACCACACGATCAGGATAATCTGAGCCGGGAGACAGATCCACTGATTGATGCTGCGCGGGAGTGCCTGGAGTGGCCGGCCGCCAATGCCCCGGTTGTTGCGGGAGTTTGGTGCGACCGCACTGCCGGCTCCGACGTGCCATTGTTGCGACGTCTGGCTATCCACGCCTTGGCCGCCCGTAATGATCTGTCCGCCGACGACAAAATTGCCTGGCTGCTAGAACGATGCGACGTGAACGAAGTTGCCATCCACCACGAGATATTCCGCGCAGTTGCCCATGAGTACCCACAAGCTGCTCCTCGGCAAAGGACGGCGCTTATTCAAGCAATCTCTGAGTACAGGGTGCCGGAAAGCGAGCACTACGATAGCGAAGAGATATCGGCGCATCACAGTTTTACCTGGTTCCACTGGTTGCACCATTCTGACCCGGATTGCAGCATAGTCAAGGAGGCGCTGGACGCCGTCTGGGCCCGGCGTCCGGATTTCGTGGTGTCGGAGCATCCTGATTTCACTCACTACCACTGGTCCGGAGTACGGTCGCTCACTCAAAGCACTTGGGATGTTGGCGTGCTCTTGGCGCGGCAGGCGGCTGAAGCATTGCCAGATTTGTTGGCGTACCAACCGACTGCTCAGCAGTGGTTCGACGGACATGATAGCTGGGCGATGCTGGGTGCGGTCAGACAAGCCGCCGAAGCCAACCCGTCTTGGGGACTTGACCTGGCTGACGCTATGGCTGAAATCGGGGCATGGAACTCAGATCTGTGGGAATATGTGATTACTTCTTGGGCGACAGCGGAACTCGACCACAACGGTGTGGAACGTGTACTGTCCCACTTGTCAGCCGTAGAGTTGTACCGACAACACCCGCGTGAAATTGCCAATATCCTCAGTGGATTGGTTCGCAAAACCGAAGAATCAGCAGCGATGGAATTACAGGACGCGGCTAATTCGATAGCTGTAACATTGCGTCAGTACGTCTCATCGGACAAACTTCTCGAATTCACCGCGTCCGTAGGCGGAACTTCGCAGTACGTTAGCTGGTTAAACAGGGCTCTCAATCATGCATCCGGCCAATTGGCTCTGTTTTGGATCCACAGCATCGTACTGTGGCGTCGGCAGCAGGAACTCACGCCGCAATCGCTCGGCGCTGAATACAGGGAGGCATTGGATGCCATCATCGAAGAAGACGGTGTGCTTGGAAAACTCGGCCGCACCGTACTGGCCAGCAACTTTCATTTCTTTCTCGCCGCCGATGAGGATTGGACAATTAACAACCTGCTGCCACTCTTTGACACTGAGCACGAAGATTTTCAGTGCGCGTGGGATGGTTTTCTATATTGGGGACGTTTATCCCCGCAGATTGCCGACCTCCTACGCGAGAAATTTACTACCGGGGTTCCACGAGTAGCCCGAGAATTCCAAGGACAGATGCTGACGCGCTTCGTAGAATTCTATGTCACCGTAATGGGTTGGTTCATCAGTGGAGGCAACGATGATTGGATTACCGAGTTCTTCAAGCACGCCGACGAAGAAACGAAGAACCAGTTTGCAATTGCAATCGGCCGTCGTTTGCGCGACCTCGACGAGAGTAGACAGCAGGAATGGTGGAATGTATGGCTCAAGGATTACTGGCTAAATCGCCTACAGGGTGTACCTGGCTGTCTGGACGATGTGGAAATTGCCCAAATGCTTGAATGGGTGATCCACTTGCCCGGAGTATTCCCTGAGGCTGTCGGAGTGGCAATCGAAATGCCTTCGAGGACCCTGACTCGATCATACATCTTGCAGGACCTCGGAGAGAGCGAACTGATAGAACGGTATCCTGACGATCTGGCCAAGTTCCTGGTGCATCTGGGACGGTACGATACTAGCCCATGGTTTTGGGAAGGGTCCTGGGAAGTCGTTGACAAGTTGTTGGCGAAGGGTCTGCGAGCAGACTTGAATCAAGGGTTGCGTGAACTGGTTGTCAGGCACCACTTAAATCGAGGAGCCTACTGAATGCTGCTGTACCGCAGCATAGTGAGGTCCCGGGAAACTGTGACGTCCTCAATCGCTGCACCGTCCATCCTAAACCGCCGAACGATGGCACCCGCAAATCCAAGGGGCTCAACTTCGGGAATCTGCCTGTAACCTTCCTTGCCGTTATGTGTTCTAGCGAGGAACCACCAATTGAGAACGCCATTGGGCCACCTGTTCTTCGATAGCCTGAAACGGTACGGCGTAGAATCCGAGAGATTCTGTACCCCGGGCTGTGTTGATTCCAAGAACTTTGCCGTCCGGCATTGAGAACAGAGGCCCTCCGCTGTTGCCCGGGTTCAAGGGCGCCGTATGAAGGATCAGGTCATACGATGAGTTCTGCACGTCAGATTCCGATATCTCTCCGACGGTGGTGGTTACCCCCAGTCCACCCCTCTGCGGGTAGCCGATAGCGACGACCGAATCTCCAGTCTCCATCTCGGCCGCGGGGTCCCAGGGCAGAGCAAGGAAGTCATGCGAGCAACATATGGAGAGTGCGGCCACGTCCCTCTCGACATCCCAGCCCAGCACCAACGCCTCATAGGTCTCGTAGTTCTTGACCACCACCTCCACGTTCCTCATTCCGTCAATGACGTGATGATTCGTGGCAACGAATGCCGTCTCATCAATGACGTCGAAGATGAATCCTGAACCGCCCGCGACCCGGACCACGCCGTTTTCAACTCGAGCCACCAAGTCGGCAGGCGTGGTGATGGGTCCTGCCGGTTTGTTCATCACGGCGACCACCGTGTTCACGGCCTGTCTGGTGGCGACCGCCGTATATGTCGCATTCGCGTTCAACGTGGCCTGGACTCTCATTATAGATCCGGCTGGAACGTCCTGCCCACTTGAACGCGGGCAACATGGGATGGCCTCGGGTTCTGTCAGGTACTGCCTGATGTAACTGGCGACTATCTCACTGTCCGTAAGAACCATGCTGGGATCAAGATCGAGGAAATAGTCCCAGATCTCTTCAACCGTAGCGCTCGACCCGGGGAGTCCGCCCGTAGCGTCCCTCGGTGCCCCGTGTGTTCGCCAAGACTCGATGAGGCTGGCAATCTCATCTTCATCCGGGTTTCGAGTAACTGTCATCAGGGGTTGGACCTCGAGGACATACTCCCAGATTTCATCGTCGGTAGCCGTGGACCAGGGTCGGGCGAAGCGGATGCGGTACGCCTCGATGAGGTAGTCGTTGTATTGTTTGTGTTCTTCGTCCCACCAATCGTCATCAGCCAGGATGGGTGCAATCTCAAGGATATACTCCCAGGTCTCCCCGTCTGTATCCTCCACCCCGGGGCGGGTGTGGGCGCGCTCAGCGGGAGTTTCGGGGTCCGATGGACCGATCACTAATCCGATGGCGAAGAGGCATGACACAAAGAAAATAGGCACGGCGACAACGAGCAAGACAATTACTTTTCGAGCGCTCATAATGGTCCCTCCCTACCCTACGATACAAGAAACTCACTGTAGCATTGGTGCAGGACGTAGTTAGGAGAGACGAGCTTCGGATAGGGCTTGCCGAGCATCATAGGCATCCTCTACAGCCTTCAGGTAACGCACTGCCATTGCCGCCTCGACCGTTCGGGGTTGGCCCTATACGCAAAGCCCCAATCGTTCGAAGGCGTCTCTCCACTCAGCGGCAGGTTCATATTCGGCTTCGACTATTATAACTATTATAATGGATCGACCGGGGCGGCAATCAGAACGTCTACGTGATGCCCCTGATGGTCAGGGAAGGTATGGGTGTTCTTGGATCGGACTTTGCAGCCCGGCACCATACCTCGTAGCAATTCTCCCAGGGCATTGTTGGCATTCGGTTCTTTCTGTCCGGCATGTTGAATCAATCAGCATCCGGTCCACCTAATTGCTCGGCTTCTATTGGCGGGAGAGTTGAAACGTTAACCCAATCACAGGTCCAAGGCGAACCTGATGTGGAAGGTTCTTGATTTTATCCAGTTTGGTGGGCCTGACTTGACGGTAGGCAGTACCGTCTTTGAGATGTGGATGGGGCTGTAAGCCTAAAGGAGATTCAGGTTCAACCAGTGATAGACGAACACAAGGAGTTTTTGAGTGATTTAGGGCTGTGCAAAGTTCGGCCTGCTCGACGAAATTCTTACCCTGCCTCTGCTTTTGAGGTTTGGTCGGCTTTGCTATCGGCTGTTGCCATAGAATCCGCACTTGTCGAATTTCACGACCCTGTCCACATCCTTCAGGAATCCATACAAAGTCACCATCTGGCCGGCATCCAACGATAATATAGATCGCTCGCTGGCGAACTCGCATTCGAGCCACGTGTCTCGTTGGAGCAGTCTATCCTCAATGCGAAACCTGACCGTGCTCCCATCTATTTCTGTGATAGGGCCAACGAAGCTGTGTACTTCCCGCTTTTCTTCCCGGAGCTCAGAGCGGGACTCATTGAGGGCCTTGTCTTCAAGCAGCCACTGATATAATTCTACTACCGGCCGTGGAGCTGGAACTTCGATTGTTACAGGTTCGCGACACCCCATAGTCAACACTATCGGCATAGCGGCTATCATGGCGGCTAAGACCAGCAGGCTACGGTGCCACGTGCTTTTTCTTTTCATGGTGGTCGCCTGGTGGGTAAGGTATGTCATTTCCCACGGCATGACAACCTGCTGGACTAAGGCTGAACGTTCCGATTTCCGTCATCAAGACCCTCTCCGACCTGAAACGGGGCGAGCAGGGGTTGGTATGTCTGAAATTGACTCCTCCGAGCCCTGAACGGTTCTTCCAATACGGTGAGAAATCGCCCCAGGATCCGGGCCGAACCGGTCAACTCCTCTCGTTTTCATCATCGAAAGGCCAAGGGCCCACTGAAGCCGTTCCCAAGTCCATGGTCACCCGGATCGCGAGCCTGTTCGAGTTTCGATAGGTTATCAGATTGAAAGATGCTACAACGCTTCGTAACCCGCGCCGGTCTTGTCAGACAACGGGGTGCGACGCGCAAGCAAATACTGGTCAAACAAGTGGTTCTTTACTACCTCCCCGAATGCGGGGTCGTCGGTTATCCGCTTATAGAGATCGAAATTCAGGTCGATGATTTCCTGGATAACCTGCTCCACTTTGTGGTCAAAGGTGATCCGCACGTTCTCCAAGGTGTTGACCTTGGCCGCGACCTCCAGCGCTGCATCCTCTTCCAGGCGCTCCATCATCCTGCCCAAAGTAATCCGGTGTTCGGGACCCAACTCGATACCGAAACGTTCGTTGAGATCAGCAATGATGCGTGAGAGGGCTTCCAATTCCTCCGGCGTTCTTTGTCCTGGTTCCTTGGTACGTACCGGGTCCAGCTTGTCTCCCTTCCGTTCCAGCGCAACTTTCCCGCTGCCAGTCTGCTGGACACGGTAAGACTCCATGTCGATGTTCTGCTGGATTTCAAGCGGCAATTCTTCCCGGTCAACCCTGAGCAACCGTCGGAGGTGCCGAGCGAACACGTAGAGCTTCTCAAGGTCGGCGTCCAGGAAGGTAATCACCTGGGCCAAGAAGGAATACAGGCGCACGTAGTCCGTTACCTGCCCCCGGAAATCCTGCCGCTCGTCTTCCTGAAGCTCGGAAAAGCGTTGGACGGACGGAGCCAGCGCGGCATAAAGCTGGGCTTGGGTTGAACCGGGGCCGAAGAACACTCCGGCAAAGGCATCCACATCCTCATCGGTGAAGACCGGGTAAGTCTTCAGTCGCGTCTGAACCTCATACAGCAGGTTGGGGTCGGTGGCCTCTGACAAGATTGTCGTTTCATAGTAGGGTTGGAAGGCGGCCTGGATGACGTCGGACTCGTTGGCGAAGTCGATGACCATGGTGCCGGGCTTGTCGGGGTGCGTTCGGTTCAGCCGGGAGAGGGTCTGCACCGCGTTGACGCCGCCCAGCTTCTTGTCCACGTACATGGTTTGCAGGAGTGGCTGGTCAAATCCGGTCTGGAACTTGTTGGCGACAATCAGCATCCGGTATTCAGGGGATTCAAACGTCCTAGCGGTCTGGGCCTCCGATATGCTGTTCATACTGGCTTCCGTATAGGACTGGCCACCGTCATGCACTGTCCCCGAGAATGCCACCAGCGACTTGAACGGATTGCCCAGCTCGGCCAGGCGCCGGTCCACGGCCAGCTTGTAGCGGACGGCGTGCAGGCGCGAGCGCGTCACAATCATCGCCTTTGCCCGTCCGCCTATTTCGCTCTGGGACTTGCCCGTGAAGTGCTCGACCATAATCCGCACCTTCTGGTCTATGGCGTGGGGGTGCAGGTCCACGAAGGATCGGAGGAGGTAAGTGGCTTTGGACTTGTCGTAACGCGGGTCGTCCTCAATGGTCTTGAGCAGCTGCCAATAGGCCCGGTAGGTGGTGTAGCTTTCCAGTACGTCCAGGATGAACCCTTCCTCGATGGCCTGGCGCATACTGTAGAGGTGGAAGGGCGCGAAAGACCCGTCGGGACGGTGGGTGCCGAAAAGCTCCAGTGTCTTCGGTTTCGGGGTGGCGGTGAAGGCAAAGGTGGAAACGTTGGCCGGTTGCTGCCGCCTCGCCATTTGCGCCAACGCCGCGTTGTCCAAGTCTTCGTCTTCCGGAATGGGGGCATCGGCATCCTCTGTTTCGGCCTCCTCCAGGGACGGCGCGGCCAGCACGTCCCTCGGCCCCTGGGTTCCCTCGCCGGACTGAGACGAGTGGGCTTCGTCCACAATCAGGGCGAATCGCTGGCCCGGCAACTCGCCGATTTCCTGAGCAATGACTGGGAACTTCTGGAGGGTGGTAACGATAATGGTCTTGCCGGACTCCAGCGCTTCCTTGAGTTGCATGGAGGTAGTGTCCACATTCTCCACCACGCCCAGCGTCTGCTCGAACTGGCGCATCGTAGCCTGGAGTTGGCGGTCGAGCACCCGGCGGTCGGAAATAACGACGATGGAGTCGAACACACGGCGGTCGTCCGCATCGTGAAGAGTGGACAGTTGGTGGGCCAGCCAGGCTATGGTGAAGGTCTTGCCACTTCCCGCCGAGTGCTGCACCAGGTAGCGTTGCCCCGTTCCCCGCTGCCGGGCGTCGCTCACCAACCGCCGCACGCAGTCCAGCTGCTGGTAGCGGGGGAAAATCAGGTAGCGCCGACCCGTCTTTCGGCCCCGGTCGTCTTCCTCCTCAACCTCGTGGATGAACTGGCGCACCAGGTCCAGCACGCTGTCTCGCGCCCACGTCTCCTCCCAGAGGTAGGATGTGGCGTAGCCGTTCTGCGTCGGTGGCACGGGCGGGTTACCGGCGCCGCCGAACTTGCCCAGGTTGAAGGGCAGGAACCGGGTCTGCGGCCCGGCCAGTTGTGTCGTGACATAGACCAGGTCGGGGTCAACGGCAAAGTGGGCCAGGCAGCGCCGGTAAGCAAACAGCGGCTCCCGCGGGTCCCGGTCGGTCCGGTACTGGCGAATGGCGTCCTCCACTGTTTGCCCCGTCAGGGGGTTCTTGAGCTCCGCAGTGAAGATGGGGATGCCGTTGAGGAAGAGGGCCAGGTCCAAGCTCTGGTTGTTCCTCTCGCTGTAGTGAAGCTGCCGCACCACCGAGAAGACGTTGCCCCGGTGGAGCCGTTGCGTTTCTTCGTTCAGGCCGCTGGACGGGCGGAAGTAGGCCAGCCGAAACCGGCAGCCCATGTCCCGGATGCCCTGGCGCAACACGTCCAGGGCGCCCCGGCGGGCTATCTCGGAGGCTAGGCGCTTGAGGAACTGTTCCTTCACGGCGGCTCCGTGATGTAGGGAAAGCTGCTGCCACTCCTGGGGCTGCGTCACCAGCACGAAGTCCAGAACGTCCTCCGGAATGATGCACATGGCGCGGTCATAGTCGCCGGATGTCCGCTTCCGGTAGCCGCCGGGCGTCGGGTCCACGTAGGAACCTCTTTCCTCTCCAATCGACCTTTCATCGTTTTGGAGCAGGCAAGCTTCGATGGTGTCTTCAAAGGCTCGTTCCGAAATCTCTACTTGCATCCTACATCCTCTCTAACATCAACCCGGCCGGTAACGGCGGCGGAAATAAGGGCGCTCCGAAGCTCGCTCAAGTGCTTAATCGCTTCACGGACTTTGGCGACGAGAGAATCGAGTTTGGCCGTTTCCTGGTCGAGGAAGTCGGCGATGGCCTGCTGTTCCTCCATGTTAGGAAGGAATGGAATATAAATTGCTCCGAGTTCGTCTCGCGTAACGTGAACCATTCCAATAATTCCGTGTGCTTGCCTCTCCACATGGAAGGTTACCGCTTTCAAGACCCAATAGAACCATTCCCTATTGGCGTTTTCAACGTTGAGCGGCAACACACGAAAGATATGCTGATTCACATAGTATTCGCCCTCTCGCCGCCAGAGGAAAGGTCCGAACGAAGTCCCTCTGTTTCCTGACCATCCAAAGAGAATATCGCCTTTCTGAGCAGTAAACTCCATTGGTAGCTTGCGTGTAGTGTGGTTGAATTCATCTCCGCCATTGAGGTTTTGGATCCGGATGATGGGCGTACCCTCGGTGCCCCATTCGGCAGGTTTGAAAGCGGCTCCGTTAATGAAATCGGCGATGTATTTCAGCCGCTTCACCTCCCAATGCGTTGGAATCTTCCCTAGCCACTCGACGCCAGAGTTCTTCATCAGAGCGTCAGGGTCAAGGCCCTTAGTGACGGCGCGGGTGATGAGGGCCGTGCGCTTTTCCTGGAGCAGTTCGATCAGCCGCTCCTTCTTGGCAACCAGCGCGTCAATCCGGGCCGTCTCCCGGTCCAGGAAGGCGGCGATGGCGTGCTGTTCTGGGAGGGGTGGGATGGGGTGTTTGAGGTTCGTTATAAAACTCTCGGGAACACGTTTCTGCCCTCCGGCGCCGTACATCTCAGCTTCACCGAGCCTGCGAAATGAATCGGTTAGTGTCAGATAAAAGGCGAACCGCTTGTCAAGCTCCGGCCGGCATCTCACTACATGGAGTTCGGTTGTGCCGAAGGCGATTCCATTGACGAGTTCACTTGCCAAAGACCCCTTGCCGTTCTCAAAGCACGGGGTGATTTTGGCGACCACCACATCTCCGTCGCTGAAATAGGTGTATCCGTCTCTGACGTCGGAAATTTCCTTTGTCAGCGACAGGCGCAAGCCACCGTATTCGCCAATGGCTTCCATCGGTACGAAAGAAACCTCCGTGTCCGGTGCCAGCCCTCGTGCTTCGGAGGCTTTGGGGTTCAGATCGGCAGCGTACTTTAGGCGTTTGATTTCCCAATGCGCCGGGATCTCCCCAAGCCACGCGACGCCGGAGGGCTTGTAGGCAGGGTAGGGCTGGTATTTTGCGGTCAGCGTCGCCATGTCAACTTGCTCTTGCCTAGTTCTGCCAACCCCGGCGACAATCGCCGGATCGGTTGTCTCGGAAAAGGTGGAGGCTATCATCTGGCCAGGGCGTTCTGTTTCTTCGACGAAACGCCGTATGGATTTTCGGCATGACTTTCCTGGACAGACCGTTCTTGGGCCAGTCGTAAATGACGGCAAAGGGATCGTTGCCGCCGATGTTTCGCGCCAACCTTGGCGGAATCAGGCGGGGATTGCGGTCACTTGGCTGCTTGCGATAGTCCGGGTGTGTGGGCAGCAGCAAGCCCAGCAACCCGCATCTCTGATTGTTTCTCCGGTCGATGATGCTGGCCGAAATCTCCCAATCCACGTGCTTGCGCTGCCAGGTGCAGCGGCCAATCAGGACGATGGTGACGGTGGCGTCGGCGATGTGGCCATCGCGGATTCTCCGGCGTATTTCATCCAGAGGAAGACCTTCATCGTGAATATCTCCCTGGCTGACGGACTTGTCGACGAGCTTGCTGTCCAACGCCTGAACCAGCCGGTCTTTGTATTCCTGATCGTCAGCGTGGTAGTAGCTGATGAACACTTTGTGCCTGGGAACTTGGATTGTGGGCAAGGTTATCCTCCGGTGAGTAGCGCATCAGAGAAGGGCGGATCGGTCAGCATCTGCTCCCCTCAACGGACGCCGGGCTTCCCAAGGCCCGCCGGCAGGCCAGTGCAGATCAAACGGCTCACCCGCCAGGATGCTGTCGCGAACCGGCCCCAGAAAGGACTGGATGCGGCTGCCTATTTCCTCGAATGCGCTGGGTGGTAGGTTCAGTAGTCCGCCCTGATGTCCATACGTTGTCCAGTAGTCTTGCAGTTGCGGGTTTGAGTAGAACGCGGCTGTCAAGGCTTCAGGAGTCTCCGCACTCCAGGGAGTGCCGCGCCGGTCAAAACACCGAGCAACCGCCTCCTGCAACTCGGGACCGGCAAAAGCAAAGGTTTCGGACAACGCCCAAACGTCGTAGAAGTCCTTCATCCGGCTGTTGCCTGTACCCAACTGGACCATAGCCTCAAACTTCTCGGCAATGGAAGACACCTGGGGATAGGTGCGCAGAAATGGCGTCGGAACACCATCAATCAAAGTGGGCAATCGGGCTTCTTCAGGTCCGGGTATCACCACGTCGCCAAATCCAAAGTCCACCTGTACGTTGCACTTGGCATTTCCCAGAAAGGCGATGAGGGTCGCGCGCTGCCCACCATACCGCTGGCCATCCCGAATCGCCGAGATTTTCAAGGTGCTGATGTCGAGAGCTATTCCGTCCTCAGGGCAGGAAACTTTGTAGATAGTCTCCATTACGTAGCGGACGGTTTCTTCGTCGTTGTCTCCAAAAGTCAACAGGTCAACATCACGCGTTGACCGATAGGGTTCGTCCATCCATAATGCCAGCAGGCTCGCACCCTTCAGGATACAACGGCCCCGGACCTCCGACTCCCCCAGCCGGTAGAGGAATCGCTCGCAAGCGTAACGGTCCAGAAAGAGCTGGAACTCTGTCCCTTCGGTTCTGGCCCTGTTGAGCAACCGTGCTCTGACCGATGCGGCGATGTTAGTTGTCATAGCACACCGGCTTCCATAATGGCGCTGAGACGGCGCGAGGGCAGAACCTCAAGAGTACGCATTAGCTCGGCAGTTGTGACCTTTCTATCGTCGAGAGCCTCACGAAGGGCTTCCACTGCTACTTCTCGCCCGACAAGGCGTTGGAACCGGAAACAGTCAACTATCGTGCGAGCCGGAGAAGTAATTCGAGCCGGGACGTCCTCAAAGCTGGTTTCCTGGACTCCATAGGTCAGGGCGGCGGCGCTGAAACGAACCAAGCGGACTCCTACTCCCTTGAGCACGGGGGCTTTTGCCTTGTGCGGTATGCCGATCCAGACCTGGCGGGGAAGCTGCGTGCCAATCTCGTGCACCTGGAGCGCCGACAGCAGGCAGACTATGGCATTGGGGACTCGGGCGCACACGGACGCTATCGAGTAACGTTCCGTGGGTTCGGCTTCGGCTAGACGGTAGAGGCCCCAGCCGATCCGCTCGACGATTTCATCTGCCTCAAGCTGCCTGAGCCGGTGGTAGGGTATCCCCAGCGACTCCAGTTGGCTGGGCCGGAAGAAGTTGCCGATGCCGGCTTCGTGAAGGATGTCCTGGGTAAGTTCGACGGCCATTGCGTGTCGATCCTGTCGGCGGTCGGGATTGCGCCACAGCCATTTTACAAGAACGCAACGAGTTTGTAAAAAGTCGGCACATCATCCAAAGGTGCCGACTTTTTGCAATAGTGAATGGACAGCCAATCCGTCAAATGGATGCCGAAGCCGTAACCTCTCGCAGCATCCGAACAATATCCTTTTCAACATCCTGTATGTCCGCCTCTATGTCCTCCAGTGGACGGGGCGGGGAATACCGGTAGAAGTAACGGTTGAAATTGATTTCGTACCCGACTATCCCAACCTCTCCGTCCTTGGCGTCTCTCTTGGAGTCGTCAATCCAGGCGTCCGGCACGTGGGGTTTGACTTCACGTTCGAAGAAGACGTTCACGTCCTCCACCAGAGGCACCCGCTCGGTATCCCGCAGTTCCGGGTCCGGCTCCGGGTTGCCGTCCTTGTCGGTGCAAATGGCTGCCGTTTCGTCACGCTCCGCCAAAGCGTTGAGGACCGCTTTGCGAACGGGAGCAGATAGCTTTATCTCAGCGCGCTTCAATTCGTCGTCAAGGATTTCTTCAAAATCCTTCCGGTCCTTTACCACAGTCTCAGGCAAGGCATTCAGCATTTTTCGGAGCGACTCCTGGAGCCGGCGTCCCCGGTCCTCTTCCTGATTCGCCGCATATCCCTGCTTCCTGGACTTGGCCAGTGCTTGGAACCCCCTTTCGTTTTCGAGCCGCGCGATGCGCTCGGGGGTTGCCTGGAAGTTGAGCCGTAGCGGGCGTTCCACTATAGTCTTTCGGAATCCGAAGTGGACTGTGGGGAAGATGCGGCTCACAACGGTATCTTCTCTCCCACTGTCTTTGGCAACGCGGCGGATTTCCCCGTCCCGGCAGGCGTCAAGGATTTGTAGAATGTCCCGGACTTTTTCTGGAGGAACCTGCCGACGCTTGTCGCCCAGGCTTCGAGGCATCGGAGTCCAGAATTCGGAAGCGTCTATGAGCTGCACCTTGCCCTTGCGTTCCGGGGTTTTCCGGTTTGTGAGGAGCCAAACATAGGTGGCGATGCCGGTGTTGTAGAAGAGTTGCTCGGGTAGGGCGATCAGGGCTTCAAGCAGGTCGTTCTCGAAGACGTAGCGCCGTATCTCGCTCTCGCCGCTGGCCGCGTCCCCGGTAAACAAAGGCGACCCGTTCATAATGATGGCGATGCGCGAACCGCCTTCCTCCGGGTCTTTGGCTTTCGCCAGCATATGCAGCAGGAACAGAAGCTGACCATCGCTGATGCGCGGGAGGCCCGGCCCAAATCTGCCGGTGGCTCCCCGGCTGTGCTCGGCGCGAACCGAGCTTTCGTCCCGCTTCCAATCCTTCCCATAAGGCGGATTGGCAATCAGATAGTCGAAGGTTCTGGCCGCGTGCCGATCGTTGGAGAGAGTGGTTCCGAATACGATGCTGTCGGCGTCCCGGCCTGTTGGGTCTTTCATATACAGGTCCGATTTGGAAACCGCCCAAGTCTCTGGATTCACTTCCTGCCCGAAGAGGTGAATCTCAGCATCTTGATTCACCGGACCAGTCAGTAGATTGCCGTTATCCAGGTGGCCGACGTTGATGCGCTCCTTGGCGATGGTCAGCATTCCACCGGAGCCGCAGCAGGGATCATAGACGGTCCGCACCACACCGCTGCCGCCGATTCTGTCTTCATCGCCGGCGAGCATGAGGCCAACCATGAGGTGTACCACATCCCGGGGAGTGAAGTGCTCACCTGGATTCTCGTTCAGCGCCTCGTTGAACCGGCGGATCAGTTCCTCGAAAATTGTGCCCATCGTAGCGTTATCAATGTGGTCGGGATGAAGGTCCACGTTCCCGAATCTCTCCAGGACCTGGAAGAGCAGGCCCGCCTCATCGAGCTTGCTGATGGTGTTGTCGAAATCGAACCTTTCCAGTACCTCCCGCATGTTCTGGCTGAAACCTGCGATGTAGTTCCTCAAGTTGGCGGCAACGTTGGGGGCGTCGGCCAAGAGCAGGGAGAAGTCATACCGGGAGGTATTGTAGAAGGCGAACCCGGAAGACCGGCAGAGTTGGCTATGCAAATCCTCCAAACCCCTGCCACGGAGCTCAGCCTGACGCTGGAGCACGTCTTCCTTGGTGGGTCCAAGCACGCAGTCCAGCCGCCGAAGCACGGTTAGCGGCAGGATAACGTCCTGGTATTTGCCCCTCTTGAAGGTGTCCCGAATCAGGTTCGCGACTCCCCAAATGAAGTTGACAATCTCACTGTGGTTCATGTCTTCAACACCCACACGGCAACAACGGGAATTACAGAAGCTGTCATTTGCCTCACATTCTAGCAGTCTTGCGGCGTATTCTGCGGCATGGGACCTCGTGCGCTCAGGCTGAATCAAGCAGGTACGCCGCTCTTCATGGCTGAGCGTGGCCTTCTTAATCTCGCCACAGGCCCAGCGTGAACACCCGCCGTAGCAACCGCGCCAGTTTAGCCCGTCGCAGTTCCAGCCGTGCCTCGGCTAGCGCATCCCGCCGCCAGAGCACGTGATCGGCACGGCGCCCATCATCCAAGGGGTAGGTGTCCGGCGGCAGGGTCAGGCGGTACTCGCCAAGCATCTCAGTTTCCAGTTCCCACCGGCGCACGGCGGCCCGCGCCCGGTCGACGCGGCTGGTACCTTGCCTGCTGTCTGTCCGCAACCGCCGCCACTCGGGCACCAGGAGCGCCGCCGGTCCGAAGGCGTGCTCCTCGTCGGGCTGCTCCTCCAGGGCAACCACCCCGGCGTCGGGCATTCCGGGCCGGCGCCGGGGTGGTCTCCAGTCCTGTTCCACGCCGTTAGCCTGATCATAGCCGTGCGTATCATCAGCGTCAGTGTCAGCCTCAACGCTGACAACTCCGGCCGCGTCGCCCGGTTTCCGGCCGCCTTCCAGCGCGGCAAGCCTGCGGGTAAGTACCTCCAGCTGGCGCGCCTGTTCATCCGCCAACTCCCGCAACTCGCGATTCTCATCCTCCAGTTCAGCCACCCGCTCCCGCAGGGCCGCCACTTCGCCGTCGGGTGGACCGTGGCCATTCTCCGTTTCGCCGCTGACGATGCCACCCGCATTCCTGAACTCCAGCAGCGCGCGCCGCATCCGCCGGGACACCTCCCGGGAGTCGCAGCAGAAGGCCAGGGTGCGGTAGTTCACCCCCAAGACCTGCGCGGCGGCCGGCACCCGGCCCCGTGCCTCCACCAGGGCGTCCAGCAGGTCCAAATAGGGAAGCGTCATTGCCGTCCTGTCCCGTTCCCATGACTCACCATGGGGGGTGCTTCATGCGTCACGAGTACAACTATCGAGACAAATGCGCGGCAATCGTATTGACACTGAGGCGGGAAATACTCGTTTCCCAAATGACCCCCGCCGGGCCGGAAATTCGACCGATCCAAGCACGAAACAGCCCTTATTTGCATAGCTCCCCGCTGTTCGTATTCCCCTACAGGGCTGCCACTGTGAATCCGGCCTGGGAGGAATTGCATTATCGTATTTCCATGTGTCATACCCCGGGTCTGGCGGGGTTGGCGTCAGCCCCGAACGGGCCCGGCTGAAGCCCCTCCCGAAGTACCGGAACAGCCGCCGGAAGGCAGATACGGACGAGTGCTCCAGACCATGACCAAGGGACAAGAATAAGCGTTC
The DNA here is from genome assembly GCA_028875055.1 of Chloroflexota bacterium. Classification (GTDB taxonomy): domain Bacteria; phylum Chloroflexota; class Dehalococcoidia; order Lucifugimonadales; family UBA3495; genus Bin22. The sequence continues at coordinate 28,478 of JAPPGG010000064.1, read as the reverse complement.
GGCGCCGATGCCACTGTGTAGTTCATCCGGCGCACTCGAAGTAGAAAAGGGCATGAGATTCAGCATTATCAATAACCTCTTGGGCACCAAGCCCATACGCCCGGCCCGGCTGGCGGCGGGATCGCCTCCCTTGGCAGTCTGCAATTGACGGACCGCAACATAAGCCGCGGGATAGCCGTTGGTGTTCCACCGTGTGGCCGCGCATGGCCGCGGAGCCAAGCCTCACACCAGTTGGAGTAACCTGTTCCTGATCGCCAGGCTGTTCGCGGTTAGGTCGACGGTGGCAAACCTGATCCTGTGGCCTTGAATCGTGGCTGCCTCGTCAACTTCCAGTCCCACTGAGGGATGCAGCAGCATTCCTGAAGCAGTAAGGGAAAGTGGGTCGGACTGCCGCTCCTGAGACCTCAGGTAAGCAAAGATCTGGTAGATGTATTCACTCTTCAGGGTTGGGTCGCCGAACTGCCCCGTTCCCAGGATACCGGTGAATTTGGTGTCGATGACAAGGCGGTGTCCTCCCGTGTCATTGGCACCGTCGGGGCTTTCCAGGACGATGTCAGTTATCATGTTCGGCAAGATCTGCGCGACCCCAGCAGTGGGGGACTCGACCTGCCAGTTCAACTTGCCGCCGGGCCTGACCGACCAGCCTTGGGGCCCCAGCACAGTGTCGTAGAATCCCCCCACCGCCGCCTCGAACAGCCTTCTTGCCCAGCGCTCCTCCCGGTCCGGCGCCGGTAGTCGTGAATGTCCGGGGTCCTCCGTAGGCAGGCGGAGGTTGAAGGCCAGCTCAGCCGCAGCCAGCATCTGCTGGTCCTCTCTGTGGATTCTTCCAGCGGAGACGGGCACCCCGTGGCCTTTGAGACCAACGGAGTGGAAATCGCTGAGGCCAACGCCGGCTCTATCGAGTGCACTAGCGGCGATGCGGCACCTTCGCACCAGTTCGTTTCCTTTCACCAAACGGTTCAGATGGACCAGGGCGGCCCTAACGTAGCGGTTCCGCGGGGTATCGGTGGTGAGTTCGTCGAAGGAGCAGGCGATTTTGCCCTGCTGGGGCAGGTGGCGGCGCTCCGTGCGCAGGGCATTGATGTGCCCACGCACCCGGGTCAGGTCGGCCTCCCGCCGGTGGAATTCCGAGCTCAGGTTGCGTCGCAGCCGGCGTTCCACGGCCCGGGTCAGAATTTCTGCGACCAGGTCCGGGATCTCGTCCGGGTTCTCCTCCGCTGCGAACCTGCGGCTGGTGGACAGTTCCAGGTACAACCTCGAGGCATAGAGCATCAGAAGCCAGAGGTTCCTGATCGGAATCCTCCCCACCGTCGCTGGATACGATGCACCGGTCAACCGGGCAAGCCCCGCAGGAGCTTGTCCTTCTCCTCACCGGACCTGCCAGGTTGATCGAACCAGTATTCGTCCAGGAGAGGGGCGATCTCAGTTTCCACGACCTGCCTGAACCACTCCCCCGGGTTGTCAATGGCTGCCCCGCCAACCGGAGTTACGACGCTGTGGCCAATCCGGAACTGAGGTCCCAGGAGGTTGTCGCCGGCAATGGTCTGGTTCAAGGAAGTAAGGCGCCCCTCGATGTCTCCGAGGAACGCCTTGTCCAGGCCGCACTGTTCGCTGACCCAGTTGCGCCAGACATCGCCGAAGACAGGCTCCAGGTCAATGAATGCGAATCGACGCCGCAGGGCTAGGTCCACCAAGGCCAGGGAGCGGTCCGCGACGTTCATAGTGCCTATGACAAACAGGTTGGGGGGTATGTGTACGCGTTCGTTGGGATTCCGCGGGTAGCTCAGGGCCAAAGCCTCCTGCCGGCTGCGCTTGTCGGCCTCAAGCAGGGTGAGCATCTCCCCGAATATCTGGGCCGGGTTGCCCCGGTTGATCTCCTCGATGACCACCACAAAGTTGAGCTCAGGCTCCCTCCTGGCGTCCTCTATCGCCGTCAGGAAGGGTCCGTCCACCAGGACGAGGCGGCCGTCCCCGCCGGGACGCCAGCCACGGACGAAATCCTCGTAGGACAGGTTGGGGTGGAACTGGAAGGGGCGCACCCTGCGCTCCGATCTTACTGAGATGAGCGCGAAGGCCAGCTTCTTTGCCAGCCAGGTCTTGCCGGTGCCGGGAGGACCCTGCAGAATCAGGTTCTTCTTGCTCCTCAGGCGATCCAGGATGGCCTCCAGCCGGGGGCGTTCGAGGAAGCAGCCTTCGCTTATGATGTCGTCGAGGGAATACGGGATTTCAGGTTCAGGTTCCGGCTCAGGTGGCCAGTCCTGGTCCATTAGGTCGTCGTCGATGGGGCTCTCGACCGGTTCGGTATCGCCATCCAACGGGGCGTAGGCAGCCGCCGAGAGCTCGGGAAAGGAGCGCAACGGCAGACTCTGCTCGATGAAGCGGGACTCAACCTGGTCATGCAGCGCCAGATAAGTCTCCGCATCCGGCCTCCCTCGCCGGACGTCGATCCCCAACCGGTACTTGAGATATACAACTGTGCGTCCGTCCAGGGTCAGGAAGAACCAGGGCCTGATCCAGTACAGTCCAGTGGCCAATCTTGGCCCCACCTCATGCCTTGAAATGGCGTCGTCGAAGGATTCAGCGAACCTGGCCCGGTCGGCATCGTTGCCACTGTCGGCGTATTGCAGGGCATCGGCAAAGACACGCCAGAGCGAGTCCATGTGGTCGCCGGTGCGCGACTTGGCGTATGGGAAGAACCAGGCATTCAGGTTATTCAGCGTGGGGATCCCCTCGAAGGAGTCGGGAACGGGCTCCTCTACGCCCAGGAACTCCGCCAGCCTGCCCGCTATCCTTCTTCTGTTTTCGTCGGTGATCCCCCGGTTGAAGAGGCCGAAGGTGGTGAACGGGCAGATGTCCTCTATGGGACCGGAAGCGCCGTCAGGGAATTGGTCCTGCAGGGGAATGGGCCTGGGAAGGGTGCTGGAGATCTCCCGGATGGCTGCTACCAGTGGGCGGCGGTCATTCCGGTATGCGAGGAGCTTGTCGGCGAATTCCGAGTAGAAGTCGGTCCAAGCAAAACGGTGGTCAGATTGCTGCTGGTCGCCGAACCTGTCCTTCCAGTAGTCGTCGTTGCGAAAGGCATTGATGTCCTGTTTCTCGCCCTCAAAGACAAACCTGATGAGTCCGTCGGCAGCCCATCGCCCCGGAAAGACTCGCCAGACCGTGGCCCGATATGTGTAGAAGAACCATTCCCGGGGAGGGTCCACAGGAGTCCAGTCCACGTTGAGATTGCGACCGTCGCCCAGGTTTTCGGTGACTGTTCCCGTGGCCTTGATACTCATTACGGAGACCGGATGCCCCCGATTGTCGAAGGGCAGGTTTCGCCTCTTGACGTAGGTTGCCTTGATGGCGATGCGGTCCCCGGTCAGGACGGACTTCACATCCTCAATGTAGCGGTCAAAGTAGCCGTTCTCCCATCTTCCCTCCCTGAGGAAGCGGGAAGTCTGGTCGTCGCTGCCTCCGTATGACGCTCCCACGAGCCATACCGGGCGCACTGCAGCATCTTCGGATTCAGAGGTCACCACTTGCAGCTCTCAGGCGAATTTCGGATGGTCGAAGAGATTTCCCGCCCTAGCATATCATTGTTGTGAACCAATATCCCACCCCCCCCCCCGCGACGTTGGCGCGGAGAGTCCTTCCCGGGAGGCAATGCCTACGCCTGATGGTCCCACCTGCTGCGCCGCCAGCCGCAGATCCAGGGTTTCGTCCTCCCCGTCCGCCGCCCCATCGCCGTCCCTCACATCCGCCCCGCCTCAGCATCCTCCTCCTCATCGGCGCCGGCAGAATCCCGGAACTCCTGCAACACATGCCGCATCCGCCGGGTGACCCGCCCGAGTCGTAGCAGTTCATCGTAGTGCGACAATTCACCGTAGGTCCGGGCCAGGCCCTATCCCACGATAACGCCGGTCCCACCCTCAATTGGAACGTGCCGCAACTTGCAAATTTACCGCAACCGGCCCCCTACAGAAAGTGTTCGCTAGTTCCGTCCGGTAGGGGACGATTTTCCAGCTTTCCAACTTTGAAACGGCCCGCATCTGCAACTTGCAGCGAAATCGCATCTCCGTGCATCCCCCTTACCTCCCCGAAGTCAGAATCGGGGCAATTGCCCGGAAGGTGCCGACTCATCAAGGGAGACTCCACAACGATTTCATCGATGAAATCCCTTCCGAGGGATAACGGTCGATTCTCCATGCCCGCAGACTGGCCCAGAAAACCGTAGGCAACGGCGGGATGGCTGCCAGCCCTCTCCGCTGCGCCACGCCAGGAGGAGCGGGATGAGAAGGACCGGTAGAAAGAAAACGTCGCCGCGCATCCCCGGTTCGCCGAAGAAGCCATTGACGGCGTACAGTGCCAACCAGCGAGAGTGGATGCAACGGGGGCTGCGCATTCTGGCGCGAATGATCGTCCGCGCCCACCTGCGGCGGGAAGCGTCCCGGGTGGGGCCGTCGTCACCGGAGCCGCCATCCTACGACTGATGGTCTCAGTTCATCGTCAAGCGGCTCGCCCTATACCACAAAACTCGCTCAAATGTAACGTCCTGTAAGGCATTATGTTGGACGAATTTCCCCTGGACTATGGAATGTTGAACCATTGCCCCGGAAGGAACGTGAATGCAGACAAAGACCCCAGCAACGCCGGGACCGCCCAAGGACACAGCGTTGGAAACGACCACCCTCGACGGCGCCATTCGTGACCACGTGCGGACCTACGCCCTGTGGCACGGCAGACCCCAGGCGGCCCGGCGCTTCGGCGTCTCCCGCCATACCCTGTGGCGCTTCCTGGAACGGGGTCACCTGGGCCGGTCCCTGCCCCGATCGGTGGTCAGGACCGTCGGCGACGCCTCCGGCGCCGTCGCTGCTGCGGCGTGTACCGTCACCGCCAGCCGCCGGGTACAGCGGCGGGCCGCCGACTCCGGGCCACTGACCGCGACCCAGGAGGACACGCTGCGGTTCCTGTGAGCCGCGTCGGTAATGACAGTTGCCCACTGACGGCGGCGGTTTCCGGCTGTTACGCTGAAGATATGGCATTCTCACGAGAGCGAATCCTGGACGCCCTGGCCCGGCTGCCCTTCATCGACGCGGGGGAACTGGCGCTGACCCTGGGCGAACCCCTGGCGACGGTGCACCGCGCTCTGACCGCCTTGCTGAAAGACGGCCTGGCCGGGCGGGTGAGCCACGGCACGGCCTACCTACCCTCCAGCCACCGCTACTACCTCACGAGAACGGGTATCTCCGAAGCCGCCGGTGTCCTGGGCTACGACGCGCCATGGGAGTTTGTACGGCCCTATCCTGTGTCCAAGCAATGGTTGGCATTGCTACTGCGCCGCATGGACGCCGTGGCCTCGGTGTACCGCCTCGCGGCAACCCTCTCCCCCGGCGTGGACGGGCTGGAAACCCGGGTGGAGTTCCAGCGCCGGGGCCGCTTCGACGCGGTTATCACGCTCCGCAGCGGCCGCAGCTTCGGCGTGGTGCGCCAGGGCCTGGCGCTGCGGCGCCGCTCTCTCTACGACCGGCTGCGGGCCATTGCCGAGTACAACTACAACCGCCGTCCCTCCATGGTGCTGGTGCTGGTCCCCAGCCCCTGGGAGCAGCGGCTGACCGACGAGTTCTGCCTGAACGCGGAACTACGGGACTGCTACGTGGGCGTGGAGAACCGGGAGACCCTCGAAGCGTGGGACCGTCGTCTAACCTGGATTTCGTCCAACTGGGTGATTGGCCGGAGATACCGCACCCTGGAGCAGGTGGTCTCCGACGCCGACCCCGGCAGCCGGTTTCACCCGGAGGCGCCGGAGCGCAAGCGGGCTACCCTGCCCGACCCGGAGCGGATGGTACAGTCCGCCCCTGCCTTCGGCCTCAGCCCGGCGGAGAAGCGCGCCCTGGACCTGATCACCGACCACCCCATGATACCCCGGGAACACCTGGCCCGTTGGCTGGGCGTCTCCGACGGGAGAGTCAGCCAGATGACCCGCAGCCTGACGCAGACCTGGGGCCTGGTGGAACAGCACGGCAGGCGGGACGACGTGCGCTACACCCTGTCCGGCCGGGGCATCGGGTACATCACCCGCCGGGACCGGGCACAACTCTCCACCACGATGGCCGCCTGGAGCACTGAACCCGCGACCGACAATCACGGAAAGCCCCGGCCCTTGGGACACCGCATCCTCACCTGGCAGCGCCAGACCGGCCACGCCGACGGTATCACCTGGTTCCTGTCCGAACTGGCCGCCGAGGCCCGGGCCGAGGACGCCAGCGAACTGCAATGGTGCATACCCACCGCCCGCTCCGACCGGGCCTTCAACCGGGGCGAAGACGCCATCGCCCCCGACGCGGTGGGACACCTGCTCGTCAACGACCTGCACGTGCCGTTCTACTTAGAGCACGAGCTGCGCGCCCGCCACCCCAGGGGAGTCCTGGCACGCCTGCGACCCTACATCCGCTATTACCGCTCCGACGCGCCCCGGGATGACCAGCCGCCCTTCCCCACCACGCTGTTCATGGTGGACACGGAGGATGTGGCCGAGACCTACGCCAGCACCGCGTCCCGGATGCCCGCCATGAAGCTGCCCATCCTGGTGTCCAGTAGGGAGCTTCTGTCCTATAGGGGGATACTGGGCCGGTCCTGGCGTCCCCTGTGGGACGGTAAACGCCCGCCCCTGGCGCTGCGGGAACTGGGAGAATACGAGTGGGACGGACTGCGGCGGCGGATGCGCCGGCAGGAGACACAGCAATCATGCTGATACGGCATCTTCTACCCGCCACGCTGTCCGGGGGCGCAAACTGTCCTCCGGGGGTGATTTCAGAGGTTGGCCGGGAGACCGCGATGCGTCAATTGCCCCTAGTTTCAAGTACGAAACGGGCTGAAATGCCCCTTGACCATTCAAAAATTGCATTCTTGCAAGTGTGAGAAACGGCGCTAAAACAACGAGGGTGATTTTGGGCAATGTACAATCGCCCGACGTGTCGCCAGTGACGAGGTGATTTACATGTCAGATAAGGTCAAAGATGAGGTCCACTGGGTGGACAAGGGGGAGGCGGCGCGGGAGTTGGAGGTCTCACTGTCCACGTTGGACCGGATGATCCACAAGGGCGAGGTGGAGGTGCAGAGAGAAGGCCGGCGGGTGTACGTGAAGCTGCCCGGACCCCGTTACCCCAGCGACCGGGAACTGCTGCGGCAGGCCAGGACCAGGGTTGAACGACTGGAGCGCACGGTGGGAGAACTAGCTGAGGAAGCGGACCGGTTGGAGCAGGAGCGGGCCCGGGCCCGGGCCGAGACGGACACCGCCATAGACGAGTACCGCAAGCTGGAAGAAGTGTTGCTGCGGGAACAGAACGGCCACCAAAGAGCCAGACGCTGGACCGCCCGGCTGGGCATCGCCGTCGCCGTGCTGGTCGTGCTGCTGGCGCTCACCGTCCTGGTGGCGTGGTGGCTGATCGCGTAGCGGCGAGGCGAAATCAATTAGTGAACGCAACGGCATGATATCGGCGGCCTTCTGCGCGAGGGTCTCCGGCGACCGCCAGGACGTGGACTTGCCAGTGGCTGCCCGGATGCGGGCGCTGCGGGACTCTGCTGAGCGAATTGGGGCCATAGCAGGGCAAAGCTCGCAAGCCGGGGCGTAGAATACGAGACTAGCGGCTGCCCGGGGGTGAGAGAGATGCAGCAACGATTCTCCAGAACAGGCTTCGAACGCGCCGCCAAAGATAGGCAGGCGTGCTTTCGCCACGACTCCGCGACCATCAGTGACCATGCGAAGCGTCCGATGGACGACAGGGGAATGCGCAACTCCCACCTGCTGGCCCTGGGTCACGAGGAGGAGAACCTGTTCCCAGGCATACGGGGCGGAGAGGCCATCGACTTCTTCCGCCAACGCAATATCAAGTGGTGGAGGAATCCCAGGAGCGGGGATGACACCAACACCGACGGTCCCACCCGCAACATGGCCAGCTCCCAGGTGGCCTGCGTCAACTTCCTGCTGCCTTTGGCGGGAATCCCGGGGGCCTTGGTCGCGGCGCTGCGCGCGCTGGACGATGACGTGCGCGCCGTGGTTGACATCGCCCACGACGGGCGCGCCACTCCGGTGGAGTTCGAATGGCTGGGCCTTCCCCGCTCCCTGGAGGGAGGAATGACCAGGGGCGCCCAGAACACGAGCGTAGACGCCTTCCTTATAGCCGAAACCGTGTCGGGACGCAGGCGCGCCTACCTGATGGAATGGAAGTACGTTGAGCAGTACCTGCGCACCCGGCCGGAATTCAAGGGCGACGGCAAATCGGGCGACACCCGGAGGAGAAGATACGCCTGCCCCTACCGCGCTCCGTTCTCGTCGTTCAATCCTGAAACCGCCCCGGACCTTGACGATTTCCTCTATGAACCCTTCTACCAGATCATGCGGCAACGTCTCCTGGCCGACCGTATGGTGCAGACGGGCGAATTGGACGTTGACGAGGCCAAGGTGGTGGTCGTGGCGCCGGAGGACAACCTGGCCTACCGGCTCATCTCCGACGGCAGGGCGGTAACGTCCCCGTCACTGGCCCGCCGGTTTCCCCGGTTGGGGACGGTGGACGAGGTGATGCGAGGCTGTCTGAAGGACCCGGACTCGCAGTTCAGGATGGTCTCGCCATCGCTGCTGCTGGAAGGAGTGGTACGGAGCTTGCCCGATGAGACGGCGGCATGGGCCGGCTACTGGAGGGAACGCTATGGGGTGTGACAGCCGGGCCTTGACCGGGCCAGCCGGAGGTGTGATGATGGATAGTAAGACAACCTAATATGACAGTGAACAAAGACAAAGGAAGAAGATGCCCCCACGCCGCGTTTCCAGGACCATTACCTTCTCGCTGCCCCCGGAGATGTTCGCCGAGGCGCAGCGGGTGAAGGACGAAGAGGGCCGCGACATGAGCGAGTTGGTGCGTGAGGCTCTCCGCCTGTACATGGATGACCGGGAACTGCGCCGTGAGCAGCGCCTGGAAAGGCTGCGCTCCCGCCAAGCGGAACCCGGAGACGATGATCGAGGTGAAATCAATGAGTAATGGAATTGACCCGATACCCGCAGCCCTGTACGCCCGCGTTTCCAGCGACCGCCAGGACGTGGACCTCTCCGTGGCTGCCCAATTGCGCGCCCTCCGCGACTACGCAGAGCGCAACGGCTACTCCGTCGCCCGCGAATACGTGGACGAGGCCGAGAGCGGCAGAATCGCCGACCGGCCCCAGTTCCGCCGGATGCTGGACGAGGCCTCCAAGCCGGAGGCTCCGTTTAAGGAGATTCTTGTCTGGAAGTTTTCGAGATTCACCCGCAAGCGGGAGCACGCCGTGGCCTTCAAGTCCATGCTCCGGCGCAAGGGCGTCCGCGTGGTCTCCATCACCGAGCACGCCGACGACTCCCCCACCGGTAAGCTGATGGAGGCCATCATCGAGTCCGTGGACGAATTTTACTCGGAAAATCTTGCTGAAGAAGTTCGGCGGGGGATGCGGGAGGCCGCCTCACGGGGCTTCTGGGTCGCCAGCCGCGTGCCCTACGGCTACCGCAAGCTGATGGTCCAGGACGGAGCGAAGAAGCGCCCCACCCTGGAGCCCAACCCGGACACCTCCCCGGTGGTCAAGCGCATCTTCGATATGGCAGAGTCGGGTAGGGGCATCCTGGACATCACCCGCACCCTGAACGACGAGGGCATCGCCAACCCCACCGGCAGGCCCTGGTCCAAGAACGGCGTCCACATCATCCTGAAAAACGAGGCCTACACCGGAACTTTGGTCTGGGGCGGAGGCGCCAAGGACAAGGGCGAGCCGGTCCGGGTGGATAAGGCTTTCCCCGCCATCGTCACCAAGTCCCAGTTCCGCAAGGTCAACAAGCAGATGAGCTCCCGCGCCCCCAGGAAGGCCCATCCCCGGCGGGTGGGAAGTTCCTATCTGCTTAGTGGGCTGGTCAAGTGCAAGACTTGCGAACGGGCCATGTCGGGCCAGGACTCCAAGAGCGGCCAGTTCGCCTACTACGTCTGCCAGTCCCTGATGAAGCGGGGCAGCGGGGCCTGCGACTGCCCCAGGCTGAACGCCCGCAGGTTCGAGGAGATGGTGGTCGGCAGGATTCGGGACAACATCCTCACCGAGTCCAACATCAGGGAACTGGTCAAGCTGGTGGACGAGGAGATGGACGGCATAGCCCGGGAGCAGCGCCAGCGGCTGGAGACCGCCGAGGCGGAACTGGCCGACGTGAAGCGGCGGCTGGAGCGGCTCTACAACCTGGCGGAGACCACCGACCTGGATGTGGACGACTTCATGCCGCGCATCCGCGAACACCGGGAGCGGCAGCAGAAGCTGGAGGAAACGGCGGAGGAGGCCAGGATTCTGCTGTCCCAGCGGCGGGTGGTCCTGGACGACGTGGAGACCATCACCGCCTACTGCAAGGACCTGAACGGGTACCTGCGGGAGAGCGAACTCACCGAGCGGAGGGCCTTCATCGAGTCCTTCGTCAGGGAGATAGTGGTCGAACCCGGCGGCGCGTTGGTGCGCTACTCAATACCCATGCCTGAAGATAGCCCCATAGGGGGAAGGGACACCGAGGAGCTGGCTTTGCACTCCCCGGTACTGTCTTCCGTCAAGTCTGGTGGGCCTGGATGGACTCGAACCAACGACCTCGGTCTTATCAGGACCGCGCTCTAACCACCTGAGCTACAGGCCCACGAAGGGGACGCTTTTTAGCAAGCCCGGGAATTATAACAAGCCTGCTGACACCAATCAAGACAACGGCTCCCCTGGTTACTGCAGCCTTAAGGGCAGCGGTCCGGCGCGGAGTCCTCTCACAGCGACGGCCGCACACCCGGGTTTCGGCAATTTGATGCCAGCGCCCGCGGTAGCGTGAGGCCCAGGTTTCTGCTACTATGCCAATAGTCCAATACTGGAGGTACAACCATGGCGCGAATCAACCGCCTGCAGCACATCGTCCTGAACTGTATGGACGTTGACGCTTCCATCGATTTCTACACTCGGGTCCTGGGCATGGAAATCGTCAGCCACAGCGCCGAGCGTAACATGGCCTTCCTTTCCTTCGGGAAGGAACACCATGACATCGCCCTGTTCCCCTTCCGCGAGCCGGCCGACAGGCTGGAGAAGAATCACCTGGGCCTTAACCACATCGCCCTGGAGATCGAGGGCGGCGAGCAGGAACTCAGGGACTACTACCAGCACCTGAAGGCCAACGACGTCGAGATAGACGGCACCATGGACCACGTTATGAGCCAGAGCATCTATTTCTTTGACCCCGACGGCAACCGCATCGAGGTTTTCGCCGACATGCTTCACGACGAGGCCAAGGAATGGCTCCACCAGAACGGCGGCGTAGCCAAGCCCCTGGTCCTGGAAGAAGTCTCCGCCGACTAGCAACTGCCGAGTTCGCTGCAGCAAAGATATGCGGGGCAGCCATATCCGGCTGCCCCGCTTTCCTTTCCCCTCTCGTCAGAGGAGTTTTATGCCAGCTAAAGTTCCTCTATCCCCTGGATTCCCGTACGCACTCCTCCAGCAAGTCCAGGGCCGCTTTGGCAAACACCCACATGTTGGCTTCCCGGTCCGGGTCCCCCGTCTCCACGGTAATTACCTTCTCCACCGGACCGGACACCGCTATGCAGGCGTGTCCGGCTGAGTCGCCATAGCGATTGCCCGTGGGACCGCTGGCGCCGGTTTCGCTCACCGCCCACGTGGTGCCCAGCCTCTCGCGGATGGTGCGGGAGTTAAGCTGGGCATAGGGTTCGCTGCTTGCCCGTATGCCCTCCATGGCCGATTCCGGAACACCCAGCAGGCCCTGCTGCCCGGTGCGGGTGTAAACCACCGAGCCCCCCACGTAGTAGGCCGACGCCCCGGGCACTGCCACCAGCGTGGCCGATATCAGGCCGCCGCAGCTGGACTCGGATACGGACAGTGACTCCCCGGTCTCCTTCAGCAGGGCTCCCACCGATTCTGACACCGACGTCAAGTCTGGCATAACAATTCTCCTTCTAGTCGTGAAAAGTCTTTCTGAACCTCAACGCGAACACTATTGCCAGGAAAGCCACCATAATCACCAGGGCAATGGCCCCGGAGAAGCGCCCCGGCGCCCAGGCTTGGAGCGCCGAGAAGATGACGATGCCCAGCAACGGCAGCCCGATCCATAGCATATGTTTCAGGTGCATTCCGCCTCGCTACAGCCGGAGCCGGATGACGCCAACGGCGCTGCCTTCTCCCCGGTTCGCCGGACCCGGTTCTTGCCGCCGGTCACGGTCGGCGCTCTCCTAGCCCAGGGTGGGGTCGAGGATAACCTTGCCCAGCGGCTCATTTCTGTCCACCAGTTTGTGGGCCTCCACCGCCTCGGACAGGGGTATGGTCCGGTCAATCAACACCTGGAATTCACCCGTGGCCGTAAGTTCCAGCGATTCTTCCAGTTCGGACCGACCCTCGGCTCCCAGGCCGCTCATTACCTGCAGCCGGCGCTGGTACAGCTTCTTCAAGTCCAGCTCAACCGTGCCCCCGCCGTGGGCCCCGACCGTCGCCAGCCGGCCGCCCCGCCCCATGCTGTTGAAGGCCCGGTCCCACTGCACCGGATCTCCGATATTCTCGAAAACTACGTCAACGCCCCGCCCTTCGGTGATGCGCATTACCTCGGTTTCCAGGTTGTCCCGCCGGTAGTTGACGCCGTGCTGCGCCCCCAGCGATTTTCCCACTTCCACCCGCTCGTCTGCCCCGGCTCCGGCGATAATGTTGGCGCCGATGTTGCGGGCTACCTGGACGATGCAGCTTCCCAGCCCACCCGAGGCTCCCATCACCAGGGCCCAGTCTCCCGCCTGCAAATTGGTCAGGCGGGTCTGGGCAATGGCCAGGGGGAAGTGCCTGGCAACCACCGTCGCTTCTCCGTATGACAGGCCGGGCGGTATCGGGACGCAATTGGACGCGGGAACCTTAAGATATTCGGCGTACCCGCCCCACAGGTGGATTCCCAGCATCCGCCGGTTGACGCACTGGAAATTGTCGCCCGCCCCGCAGTGGTCGCAGGCGCCGCAGTGAATGCCCTGGGAGATTGCCACCCGCTCGCCAACCCGCAGCGACTCCACCCCGCTGCCCAGGTCCGCCACCTCTCCGGCGGGGTCGTTTCCCAGGACCAGCGGCAGAATTGCTCCATAGCCGCCGCCGTCCTGCCGCACCTGCAGGTCCAGGGTGCGGTTCACCGACACGGAATGGACCTTTACCAGGACTTCCCCCGGCCCGGGTTGGGGAGTGGGAGCTTCCTCCCACTGCATTACTTCCGGTTCCCCAAACTGGTGGATTACCATCGCCTTCATGGGTCACTCCAAATTCTGGTGCTGGTGGGAGGCCGTCCAGGAATCGCTTCCTTTTCTTACGGGGGAGGCCAGGGAGGGAGATTAACCCTTTCCAGAATCCCCCCGACATGCAGTCAGCAGGCGGCCTGATGATTCTTGCTTCGGTCCCCCGATCAAAACTATCCCTGGGACCCGGTGGGGACTACATTTCCTTCCCCGTATGCACCCTACTTTCTTGCCGGTATCACGGCCGCGGCCACCACCGGCATGACCGCGAAAACTCCGATGGCCGCCAGCCTGGCGTAGGCCCCGCCAAATACGGTGCTCACCGCCCAGATGATCCCGAAAGCTACTATCCCGATCAGCAGCCCCACCAGGATGACCGGGTTGGGCTGGCGGTTCTTGCGCAGGGCCAGCTGGCGGGCGCCGAAATAGCTTCCCGCAAACAGAATAAACAGGACTATGGCGGCAGGAAGTATCACTGAAATCGCCGGCTGTACCGGCCCTAGTCCCCTTCCTTGAAACGGACCATAAAGCTGGCCTCGCCCAGGGGAGTGCCATCCAGCAGAATGGCCGCTACGTGAGTGCCCGCCCGCTGCACCGGAATTCGGAAAGTCTTGATCCACCGCTGGAACAGGATATTTTCTTCCCATTCGATGGCCTGCGGGGGAGGCGTATCCAGGGGTATGCCCGGGGCCTTGATGGCCACCATCAGGTGGTGACTGCCGGGAGCCGCCCCGGCAATGCAGAAAGCAAGATTCACGTCCACCTGGGCCAGGAAAGGACTCTCGGCTCCGGCGGGTTCCGCCGGCGGGGGAAGCTCCACCAGGTCAATTATTCCCTTGAAGGTGAGGTCGTCGTCGGAATCGGTCTCCGTGTCCCGACAAAACAGTGCGTACTTCAGGTAAGGCTGCGCGGGGCTGCTGGTCAACCGGTAATCTCCTTGCAACGGACGCCGGCGGGCTGTCCGGTATTGGCTGGCTAATTCTAGCACTTCCCCGTTGCGCGCCCAACCCCGGCGACCTTCTCCGCAACCGTCCATTATCTCCCGGCTTGCCAGGCGCAGACCCGTGTGTCCGACGTGGGCCGATGGCGATACCTCCTTCACTGGGACCCTTCTGCCATTCCAACACCCGGTGGATTACCTGGCACATAGAGGGTACGATAATGGCGGCGAGATCCACGTAGAGCTGGATCGAGAAAGGCGGGCGGCCAGTGCAAAACAGGCAGATTGGCGACACCATTAACATCGGCTGGCCCGACTACGGCCGCCCCGAGCAGTCCTTTACCATCGTTGACCTGGATCAGTTTGGCCAGGTCTTTCGCGCCCGCGTCACCGACGGAAATCGCGAGGGGGGTTTCCTCGTCATTTACAACTGCCCCGACGTGGTGCTGGAGCAACTGGCGGAGCAGGCAACCAACACCGTCGGATTCCGCGTCATCGTTTCCAGCCTCCGGTGTAGCATCGACGGCGATGTGCTTCGCAGCTTCGACTACGAGTGGTATCCCACGCCCGAGTACGCGGAACGTCCCCGCCAGCTGGCCACCGCCCTGGCCGACCTGCTCTCCGCCATGCGCGGCGGCGACGGGGATTCCCAGTCCACCGGCTAGGCCCCGGCCCCTGCAGCCCCGAGCGCAACGCTCCACCACCCCGGCTGGGACAGTTGTTCCAGGCGCGACCATAGCATCAATAACCACGGCAAAGGGCGCTGAAGGGTTCATATCTTCAGCGCCGCAGGGTTGCGATTTTGGTTGCTTTTGGCGGGTGAGGGCGGGTTCGAAACCCGCCCTCACTACATTTCCGCCGTCCTGCCTGTGCGACTCCACCTGAAATGTAACGCTTTCCTTCAGCGCCCGTCCTTTGACGTCTTAACCCCGGTGTTGAGCCAAAGCTGGGCTGGCAGGCCGGTAAACTTCCGGCTACCCGGCGGCTTCCACGTCCATCTCGTCGCTCCAGGTTACATTGTCGCAGTCGGTATTGTCGCAGGAGCCGACCTGTAAGGTGTAGGTGGCGCCGCCAACCAGTTCGCCGTCGGGCGATATCCAGTTGTCGGACGGCTGCACATAGTCGCCTCTTCCGTCCGCGCCCCACATCTGGGGGAAATTCATTGACTCTAAGGTAACCGTGGTCCAGTCCGACGCGGGGTCGTCGTCCTTGTAGCGAAACTGGTATGCCGGTATGTTGCGTACGGCTTTCCACCCCGTAACGATCTTGGAACCGACCGCGGTATTGCTGCTCCGGTAGGTGCGGAACCAGAAGTCTCGGGGGGCCGGTGGGCTGGAGTAGGTAGGCTTTCCCCCAACCACGCCTATGTTGGACGAAGTGGTCAGCGTAGCGGTGGCCTCCGCCGGCGTGCTGTCCGGGTCTTCTGTCACGCAGACGAGCTGGTTGTCGGAGTTGAACCGCTCGTAATTCCCATTGATGGGATACAGCCGGTAGGTGTACTTGTTGGCATCATTGGCCGTATCGTAGGCGGACACGAACCGGTCGGTGAATCTCGTCCACAGGCTGAGCGGCCACAAGATGCACTGGTCCACGCCGTTGGGTCCCAGGTATTCCCGCTTCAGGATATAGCCCGTGGTCCTCCCATTGTCGCCGGGCAGGTCCCAGGACAGCCTTACCCGCCCGTGGACCGCCGAATCTATCGTGAATCCGGTGGGTGTCGCCAGGCTTGCCACCGTCGCCTCAGCTGCGTCACTGAAGGTGAATGGTCCCACTTCAGCAGCGGCGCTGAAGGTATAACCCTCATCCGGGTCCGGGTCTCGAACGTACCCGTGTGCGGCGTTCTCATCGCAAGTGGCCTCGTCCGTGTAAGAGTGGGCCTGTGCATTGATGGAAAACACCCGGAAATACCATTCGCCGGCGGGTTTCAGCCTTCCGTCATTCAACGTGCTGATGCTGATGTTGTCGCCATCGGGATACTCGCCGGCCACGATGCATACCCAGTCGCCGCCGGAGTCCAGGCGTTTCTCCAGAACATAGCCGCCGTCAGCGTCATTGTAGTTCCATTTCAGTATCGCCACGTATCCATCGGAATCGTTTCCGCTGTATATGTCCAACTCCAGATTGGTGGGCTCCGACACTCCCTCGGCTGCGGCGCTCGGGGGCGCCAAAAAGCTCACTCCTACCAGGGCCGCCAGGGCAAGGGCAAGTCCGGCCAACCTCAACAGGTTGACTAAAGGTACCATTTCCTCCTCCTGCTCTCGGTATGCTCCGAGATTACTGAATTGCCCTCGTTTATGGTCCTCAGGCAAAGCTGCTGCCGCTACGGCTCACACCGGGGCCTGAGGTCACAATAGTATTATATATGATATTTTATTTTATATGCCATTGACATAAGAGCCACTAATATTTGCAAGGTGATGTATAGCAGGCGTTGGCCCCAGACGTTCCTTCGGGGCTGGTGATTCAGCTGGGGGGCAGGTTGGAGAGACAGGGGCCTTACAAAATCGAAGGGCAGCCGAGGTTTCCCAACGCTGACGGCCCGCCAACCAGACGTGGGCGGCAAACCCTGGTCAATTGGAGATTTCCTGGCTGGGCCTCAGTCAACGGCTTTCCTTAACCGGTTGATGTCCGACCAAAGGCTGGGCGCCCTTACGTTGTTGGCGCTCCTCCGCCGGGCAGGTTCAAGCGGCCCCGCATTGCCAGGAAGTCCAACCGGCCGGCTGGAATGCCAGGCAATGCCGCCGGCGCTTATGCGTTTTCCGTGAACTTTTTTCATGTTCTTTAATACGCGCCATGCAGGGCATATAATTTCACCATGCCGGAATTCTTCAATGTCCTTCCGCCTCAACGGGCTCTGGCAGCTTTGCTCAAGGTATTGCCACCGCCTTCCATCGCCCTTGAGGAGGTGCCGGCGCAGGACTCTCTCGGACGCGTCACCGCCACCGACCTGGTCTCCCAGCAGGACCTGCCCACCTTTCCCCGCTCCACGGTTGACGGTTATTCCCTCCGGGCCGCCGACTCTTTCGGCGCCACTGAGGGGCTGCCTGCCTGCTTTTCCGTTGTGGGCGAAGTGCCCATGGGCCGCGCGCCCGCCATAGCGGTAAGCCTGGGGGAAGCCGCGGGGACCTACACCGGCGGCATGCTGGCCACCGGCGCCGACGCCGTGGTGATGGTGGAACACACCCAGCAGATTGACGCGGACACCATCGAGGTTATTCGCTCGGTGGCCCCGGGCGAGAACGTGGTCCAGCCCGGCGAAGACGTTCGTACGGGAGACAGCATCCTGCCCCGCGGCCACCTTCTGCGCCCCCAGGACGTCGGCGGACTTGCCGCCCTGGGCATTACCAGCCTCCCCGTGGCCAGGCGTCCCAGGGTTGCTATCCTCTCCATGGGTGACGAGGTGGTTTCACCGGAAAATGAGCCGGCTGTCGGCCAGATCCGCGACGTCAACAGCTACACCATTGCCTCCCAGATCCTTCGCGGCGGGGCCGAACCCGTTCCGCTCGGCATTGTCCCCGACAATTACGAGGATCAGCTTGAAGTCGCGCGTCGGGGTCTGGAGAATTCCGACGCGCTGGTCTTCTCCGCCGGCAGCTCCGTCAGCGCCCGGGACATGACCGCCGACATCATCAACGCCCTGGGGCAGCCCGGCGTCCTGGTCCACGGCCTCTCCATCCATCCCGGCAAGCCCGCCATCGTGGGCATGGTGGATGAAAAGCCGGTTTTCGGCCTGCCCGGAAACCCGGTGTCCGCCATGATCGTCTTCGACCTGCTGGTCCACCCCATCCTGTACCATCTGGCCGGCTGTACCACCCTGCCGGAACCGGCAAGAACCTCGGCGCGGCTGGACCGGGACGTGGCTTCCGCCCCGGGCCGCGAGGACTACCTTCCGGTAAGGCTGAGGCGCCGCGACCACGACGGCTCCGAAGAACTGGTCGCCGAACCCGTGTTCGGCAAGTCCAACCTTATTTTCACTCTCATCCGCGCCGACGGCCTGGTGCAGGTCCCCCTGGACAAGGCCGGCCTGTACGCCGGCGAGACGGTGGTGGTGAGGCTGTTCCAGTAGCCCTTACGAAATACCCTCTCCCTCGAAGGACCAGGGGACGGACGGGCGAAATGTCCCTGCGGGAGTTGCCCAAGGCACAACCGCCGGCCCGCCGATGGTTTATGATGGGGCTTCCAGCCAGCAGTTACAGACCTTGATAGTCGCCAGGGAAGTACGGTGAATAAACCAGACCTGCCGCCAGCCATAATTTTCGATATGGACGACACTATCCTCTCCGACGACGAGGCCGCCGGAAGGTGCTTTCGCCAGGTTTGCCACGACTTTGCCGACCGTCTGCCCGTGGAAAGCCCCGAAGAACTATCCGGCGTAATTCAGGAAATCCGGCGGTGGTACTGGTCCGACCCGGAGCGAATCCGTCAGAGCAGCCTGGACCTCAACCGCGCGCGCTGGGAACTGCTGTCCATGGCCTTCGAACGGTTCGGCATCGACGATGACCCACTGATAGAGGAAATGTCCCTCGCCTACCAGCGTCTCAAGTCGGCCGCCGTCGAGGTAATCCCCGGGGCTTTGGACACCCTCATTGCCCTTCGCAATCGCGGCGTCAGGCTGGGGCTGATTACCAACGGCGACTCCCATGGCCAGCGCGCCAAGGTCGTAAAGGCAGGCCTGGAGCCATGTTTTGACTCCATACTCATAGCCGGCGAGTTCGGCGTTGCCAAGCCCGACCCCCACATCTTCCGGCAGACGCTGGAAAACTTGCGGGTGTCTCCCGGCCAGGCCTGGATGGTTGGCGACAACCTCTATGCCGACGTGGGCGGCGCCCAGGCCCTGGGAATTTATGGTATCTGGATCGACTGGCGGGGCAACGGCCTGCCCGACAATGCACCCGCCATTCCCGACCGAATCATCCGTTCCATCCTCCAACTATATCCTGAGTGAACGGGGTGAACTCTTTTGACCGAGGGCCAGCCAAACCAGCGACGCTACTACCTTTCCGACATCCCGCTGGAAGAAGCACGGGACAAGTTTTTCACTGCCCTTCGTGACGCCGGGCTGCTGGAGTCCATGCCTCCCGAGGTTGTTCCGGTGACGGCAGCCCGGGGCCGGGTTACATCGGGGCCGGTGTGGGCCGCCACCTCTTCGCCCCATTACGACGCCGCCGCCATGGACGGCATCGCCGTGCGCGCCGCCGATACCACCGGCGCCACCGAAACCTCCCCCGTCACCCTTGTTGTCAACGGCGCCGAGCGGCAGGCGGTGTGGGTGGACACGGGCGACCCCATGCCCTCGGGCTTCGACGCCGTCATCATGGTCGAGCACCTGCACACGGTGGGCGATGACCACGTCAGCATCATGGCCCCCGTGGCTCCCTGGCAGCACGTGCGTCCCCTGGGCGAGGATATTGTCGCCACGGAGCTGGTCCTTACCGAAAACCACCGGCTTACCCCGGCCGACCTGGGCGCCTGTGCCGCCGCCGGCCTGGCCCGATTGTCCGTGCGCCGCCGTCCCTCCGTGGCCATCATTCCCACCGGCAACGAGCTGGTCCCTGTCGGCGCCGACCTGAAGCCCGGGGACGTCGTGGAGTTCAACTCCATAATGCTCTCCGCCCAGCTGGATGAGTGGGGAGCGGTGGCCACTGTGGTGGACCCGGTCCGCGACTCCTTTGTAGCCCTCCGCGACGCCGCTGCTGAAGCCCTGAACTCCCACGACCTGGTGGTCATCAATGCCGGCTCCTCCGCCGGCTCCGAGGACTACACTGCCCTGGTGGTGGAGGAGCTGGGAGAATTGCTGGTCCATGGCATTGCCGTCCGCCCCGGCCACCCGGTGGTCCTGGGCCTGGCCCGCGGCAAGCCCCTGGTTGGCTTGCCCGGGTATCCGGTGTCAGCCATGCTTACCTCCGAGCTATTGCTGCAGCCCCTGGTTAAACACTGGCTGGGCCAGGCGGGCGACAGCCAGCGTCCCACCGTCCGCGCCCAGGTAACCCGCAAGGTCACCTCATCCACCGGCGAGGACGAGTTTCTGCGGGTCAAGTTGGGGCGCGTCGGCGAAAAAATGGTGGCCACTCCGGTTCAGCGGGGGGCGGGGGTGATAATGTCCCTGGTCCGCGCCGACGGCCTGGTAAAAATTCCCCGCTTTTCCGAGGGAATGGACTCCGGCGCCGAGGTGGCCGTTGAACTGCTGCGGCCCCTGGCCGAGGTGGAAAACACCATCGTCGCCATCGGCAGCCACGACCTCACCCTGGACCTGATGTCCAGCTTTCTGCGGCGTTCGCCCGGCGGGGCCAACCTCTCCTCATCCCACATCGGCTCCCTGGGCGGCCTGACGGCCCTTCGGCGCGGTGAGGCCCACCTGGCCGGCTCCCATTTGCTCGACGAGGCCACCGGCCAGTACAACGTCTCCTACATCGAAAGATACCTGCCCCAGGTTCCGGTGGTTCTCGTAAACCTGGTGGGACGGGTCCAGGGCCTGATGGTCAGGCCGGGCAATCCCTCGGGTATCCAGTCCCTCTCCGACCTGCTGCGTCCCGACATTACCTTCGTGAACCGCCAGCGAGGCTCCGGTACCCGGGTCCTGCTGGACTACCAGCTCCGGGAACTGGGCGCTGTCCCCGAGTCCGTCAACGGCTACCAGCGGGAGGAGTTCAGCCACCTGGCCGTGGCGGCGGCTGTGAACGGCGGGGCTGCCGACGTGGGCCTGGGCATTCTCAGCGCGGCCCGCGCCCTCGGCCTGGATTTCATTCCCTTGGCCAACGAGCAATACGACCTGGTTATCCCGAGGCCCCACTACGAAAGCGACCTGCTGCGCCCCCTGCTCGCCCTGCTGGGCAGCGAGGAGTTCCGCCGGGCCGTTAATGAGCTGGGGGGCTACGACATCAGCCGCATGGGCCAGGTCCAGGCCGAAATTGGGTAGAGGGCGGCCCCGGTGAATTCCGGCCAGGCAGCTTCCGTCCTTTAGCGGGCATCGAATCACAAGGTTGCCCGCCCAGGACGAAATTCGATAGCATATAGGAACCGAACTTGAGAGGTGAAGTTGCTCGTATGGGGACTTTCAGTTGGCCCTTGCAGCTTTCCAGTATGGACGGGCGTCAATCGCTCGACATAGTAGCGACTGTGGATACCGGGGCAGCCTACACCACCCTGCCCGCCAATCTGCTGCGCGAACTCGGCATCAGGCCATGGGTCAACGCAGATTCCTGCTGGCCGATGGCAGCCGCACTGAGCTGGACTACGGACAGGCGTGGGCAACCATAGGAGAAGATAGTGTCGTAACTATCGTGGTCTTTGGAAGGAACGATGGCCCGTCTCTACTCGGCGCTTACACTCTTGAGGGCCTCAGCCTTGCGGTTGACCCGGTGGAACAAAGGCTGGTCCCCGCTCAGCTGATCATGTATTGAGTCGCCTGGCCTCCCTGCCTATGGCCGGAATCGGGCGCCCGTCCCCTTTGTGCTACAATCGAGTAGCAGACCCACGAATTGCCCAGCCAAACCCACAGGAGGCCCCATGCAGAGCAGTGAAATCCGCCTGACCGAGCTTTCCCACTGCGCCGGTTGAGCCGCCAAGATCAGCCTTGAGGACCTGGTGCAGGTCCTGAGCCAGTTCCCCCAGCTTTCCCATCCGGACCTGCTGGTTGGGACCGAAACCGGCGATGACGCCGCCGTCTTCCGCATCAACGACGAAACGGCTCTCATTTTGACGGTGGACTTCTTCCCGCCCATTACCGACGACCCCTTCGAATTCGGGGCCATCGCCGCCGCCAACGCCCTCAGCGATGTTTACGCCATGGGCGGCAAGCCCCTGGTCGCCCTCAATATTTGCGGGTTTCCTGCAGCTCTCGACAAGGCCCTCCTGGGCGAAATACTGCGCGGCGGCTATTCCAAGACCGCCGAGGCCGGCTGCCTCATCGTGGGTGGCCACACTGTGGACGACCCCGAACCCAAGTACGGCCTTTCGGTGGTGGGCATCGTGGAGCCCGGCCGGCAGGTCACCAACGCCGGAGCCAGGGTCGGCGACTCCCTGGTGCTCAGCAAGCCCCTGGGCACCGGAATCATCACCACCGCCGGCAAGCAGGAAAGGGTCTCCCCCGAAGTCCTGCAGGGGGCGGTGGACAACATGGCCGCCCTGAACCGCGCCGCCTCCGAGGCCATGACTAAAGTGGGCGTACACTCCTGCACCGACATCACCGGCTTTGGTCTTATGGGGCATCTCAAGTCCATGGTTAAGGGCAGCGGCGTTTGCGCCGAAATTAACCTGGGCCAGGTGCCCACCCTGCCGGGAACCTGGGAACTCCTGGAACAGGGCATAGCCCCCGGCGGCACCGGCCGCAACCGGGACAGCGTGGCCGACGTTGTCCGCTGGCACCCCGACCTGACGGACAACGATCAGTTGCTGCTCTGCGACGCCCAGACCTCCGGCGGCCTGCTTATGTCCGTCGCGGGAGACAAGGAAGAGCGGCTGCTGGCGGAATTGACCGCCGCCGGGACCCCCTGCGCCAGCGTGGTCGGCCGCATTGTGGATGGCCCCGCCGGCACGATAGTCGCCAACCCCTAGCCGCCTGCCCGACAGCGTCGCGATTCAGGAGGCCCATGCAGGCAGGGGCGGGTTTCAAACCCGCCCTGGTCGCATTTCGACTGTTCCTCCTGCGCCGTGCCACCCGAAATGCAACGCTCCCTCGCGCTGCAGTGTCCGTTCAAATTGCGCCAGGCTTGCCAGCAGGAGATCATGTCACCCTGAGCTTGCCGAAGGGTCTAAAATTCCGGCTTGGAAGGTTGGTTGAACTCCGGATCATTGCCTCAAGCCCTGCCTTGCAGGTCCCTCAACTTCGCCGGGATTGACCCTCAGCTAGAACGCCATTGCCCCGGCGGGAAACTCCCGTTTGACACTGCAACGGATGGAAACTAATATGGCCTCCAGTCCTTCCCGCATTACCCAGTCAATTAACAGGTGGTTGAACAAATTGGAACCGCAATTCGGATTGAAACGCCCCGACCAGGTTAAGGAAGCCCCCCACCAGGGAGAACGCGTCCCCCCCGGCCAGTTCCTCAGCAAGCGCTTTCCGGTGCTTACCTACGGTTCCCGGCCCGAAGTTGACATCAGTACCTGGACCTTCCGCGTCTTCGGCGTGGTGGACCAGGAAATAACTCTCACCTGGAAGCAGTTTACCGAACTGGACTGGATTACCCTGGATGCCGACTTCCACTGTGTCACCCAGTGGAGCGCCCTGGACCAGTCCTGGGAGGGAGTCCCTGCTTCCACAGTCCTCGAACTGGCCGGAATAAGGCCCCGGGCACAGTACGTCATGGCCCACTGCTTCGGCGGCTATACCACCAACCTCCCCCTCGATATGGTGCTGGAGGAGGGCTTCCTGGCTCACCGCCACAACGGCGCAGAGCTGGGCAGGGACCACGGCTGGCCCCTGCGCTTGATCGTGCCCAGCCGCTACGCCTGGAAGAGCGCCAAGTGGATAAACGGCCTGGAGCTCATGCTGGAAGACTCCCCGGGGTTCTGGGAGCAGCGCGGCTACAACAACAATGCCGACCCCTGGAAGGAAGAGAGGTTCTGGCCCGAGCTCACCCGGTAGCCCTCGATCTTCGATCCCGACCTGCTGAAACCCCCTTGGCCCCGCCCGAAATGGCCGGGGCCAATTTTCATACTGGCTTGTGTCCACTTACATAGCGATGTTGTATCATTATGCTTACCCGGCGGAAGTGGCCCTCAGGGCGCCGGGATTTCCCTCGGCACATTGGAGGCTGCACTCCATCCGGTATCAGACCCGTCCAGGAGGTTTCTGTGGCAGACATTGCTAACAACACTTCCCCTTCCCCCACCATTGAGCCCGCACCGGGACCGGGCTTTGCCCGCCGCCTCGAACGCCACATTCAGGGCAGAACCATCAGCGGACTCATGGAACTGTTCCCGCTGCTGGTCACCATCCTGGTCCTGGCGGTGATAATCGGCTACGCCGACAGCTTCGTTCATCCGCTTGTCAAGTATATTCCCTGGGACATCCCCTACATCGGCGGCCTCACCTTCACCGGTGTCGGTCTCATAGTCCTGGCAGCCCTCTTCTATCTGACCGGGTTGGCCGTCGCCTCCCGCATTGGTCGGAAGTCCTTCGACCTGACGGGGAAAATCCTGAACGGCACCCCGGTGGTGGGCTCCATCTACGGCCTTACCCAGACGGTCGCCGCCGTAATGTCCTCCCAGTACCGCTTCAGCCGGGTGGTATTCATCGAGTGGCCCCGCGACGGAATGATAGCCCTGGGCTTTGTCACCGGCCGGGTGGTCTGCACCGATACCGGCGCCTCCCTGGTCGTGGTTTACGTTCCGACGGTTCCCAACCCAACTTCCGGAAACATGGCCATCATGGTGGAAGATGACGTATTTGAGACCGACCTCACCGTTGAGGACGCCATGAAAATGGTCTTCTCCGGGGGCATCGTTCTTCCCGACTCCATGGCCTTTGCCCGGCTCCCCCGCGAGAAAGGCATCCACGAGTATGTGGGGCGGTTCGAGTCCATCGGCAGCTAGGCCTGTCCCGACCACAACCTCCTCCTGACCTCTGCTCCACAAAAATCCAGGGGCTGCCAGTGAAAGTACTGGCAGCCCCTCTCTGTCACTACGCTGAATTGTTCCGGAATTCCGGCCCTGTTCTATGCCGCTACGCCGCCTTTCGCATCGGCGCCTGCACTTCCGGTGCGGACGGCGCGGCGACCGCCGTCCGCGGCAGGACGTCCGGAAGGTCCCGGCTAAACCCGCACTGGAGGCAGCTGATGTACCGTCCGTACATATCGGAAGCCAGGTTCAGCGTTCCCTGGCACTTTGGGCATCCCTTCAGTTTCAACATGGCGACTCACCTCCTTTGCGGCCGCCGGGCCATTGTAACCAATTGGTTCACACTTAATATTGCGAGGAAATAATAAATGTTGACACGCTTGATGTCAACCCTTATTATATTGATTGCAGTTAGTTCTTCTTTTCACGAGTGGCAGTCCCGGGAGGGAAAGCAATGTATCAGAGGTTTCGAGTTTGGGTGGACTCAGATATGGTCAACGCGCTTGACGCGGACTCCTTCTCTGTTCCAACGGCCCCTCCGTCATCGGCCAGCGTCGAGCGGGCCCGGCAGCCCGGGGCCCCGGAGCCCGGCCCGGACGGAAACTCCGCCGGCAGGACGGGCGAGTTCGACGCCGGAATGGAAGGCGTGTACATCATCAGCGTCGCCGCCCGCATCCTTGATATGCACCCCCAGACCCTTCGCAAATACGAAAGGCTGGGCCTGATAAACCCCGGCCGCACCGTGGGCATGTTGCGCCTCTACTCCCGTGAAGATATACGCAAGGTCTTCCTCATCCGCCACTTGATGGAAGACCTGGGCCTCAACCTGGCCGGTGTCGAGTTCGCCCTGAACCTGGTGGAAAACCTCCAGGGTTTCAAGCAGTATCTCAAGGCAGCTGCGGCAGGCACCGAAGTAGAACCGGTGGTTGAACCCGCCATGGCCCAGCTGTTTCGTAACCTCAACCTGCCGGCGGACGAAGGCTAGGCGCAAACCCGTCCAGGTATATTCCTTAAGTTGAAAGGTGGACCCCTTATGACAAACGGCCATAACGACAGTGATATCCCGGTCCCTGGGCCCGAGGACTCGCAGCCCGAGGACTCGCAGCCCGAAGCGCGGGAAGCCATTGTGGACTTCGACTCCCTGCCCGCCGAGGATCAGGTGATCATCCTCCAGCAGAACCTGGACGAGGCCAGGGACGAACTGGGCCAGTCCCGGGAACAGGTCCAGCGGGCCCACGCCGAGCTGGCCAACTTCCGACGGCGCACCGAGGAAGATCAGGCCACCCTGCGCCAGGATGCCAACCGGCGCCTGATCATCAGCCTGCTCCCCGTGGTGGACGAACTGGAACTGGCCATCAACCACCTGGGCAACGGCGAGGCCGGCGACTCCTGGGTGGAGGGCGTGAAACTCATCCATCGCAAGGCCCACGGTGTCCTGGAATCGGAAGGCCTTACCAGGATCGAAACCGTGGGGGCTCAGTTCGACCCCCTGCAGCACGAGGCCGTGGCCATTGTGGACTCCGACCAGCAACCCTCCGGTTACGTGGTGGAAGCGATCCGCAACGGCTACCGCCTGCGGGACCGGGTCATACAGGCAGCCCAGGTTGTGGTAGCCCGCTAGGCGCCGGATCAATACTTAATCGGATCAATAATTGATCGGATAGGAAATCATTTCGAATCTCAATTTAGCATCGAAGAGAATTTAAGGAGCAAGACGATGGCAAAAGTTCTGGGAATTGACCTGGGTACTACCAATTCGGTAGCTGCGGTTATCGATGCGGGCGAACCCGTGGTGGTGGAAAACGCGGAAGGCGGCCGCCTCACCCCCTCGGTGGTGGCGGTGAACCCCCGCAGCGACGAACGTTACATCGGCCAGGTCGCCAAGCGGCAATCGGTAACCAACCCGGAGAATACTATCTTCTCCGTCAAACGGCTCATGGGCCGCAAGTTCTCCGATGCCGAAGTGCAGAGCGCCGTCGGCAAGCTGCCCTACAAGGTGGTGCAGGCCGGCAACGGCGACGCCCACGTGGAAATGGCGGGAGAGTCCTATGCGCCCCCGCAGATTTCGTCCTTTGTCCTCCAGAAAATTCGCCAGGACGCCGAGGCCAAGCTGGGCGAGAAGATCAGCCAGGCGGTGATTACCGTTCCCGCCTACTTCAACGACGCCCAGCGCCAGGCCACCAAGGACGCCGGCACCATCGCCGGGCTGGACGTGCTGCGCATCATCAACGAGCCCACGGCTTCTTCCCTGGCCTATGGCCTGGACAAGACCCACGAGGACGCCACCATCGCCGTCTTCGACCTGGGCGGCGGCACCTTCGACATTACCATCCTGCAAATGGGCGAGGGTGTCTTCGAGGTCAAGTCCACCAATGGTGACACGTACTTGGGCGGCGATGACTTCGACCAGCAGATTCTGGAATGGCTCATCCAGGAGTTCCGCCAGGAAACCGGCATTGACCTGGCCAGCGACCGCATGGCCCTGCAGCGCCTTCGCGATGCGGCGGAACGGGCTAAGATTGAGCTTTCCAGCACCCTGGAAACCGAGATTAACCTGCCCTTCATTACCGCCGACGCCAGCGGCCCCCAGCACCTGGTCAAGCCCCTGAGCCGTGCCCGGCTGGAGCAGCTGGTAAGCGCCCTGATAGACAAGACCGGAGGCCCGTGCCGCCAGGCTATCACCGACGCCGGGCTGCAGGCCAGCGAAATTGATGAAGTCATCCTGGTGGGCGGCATGACCCGCATGCCCGCAGTCCAGGAAAAGGTAAAGTCCATCTTTGGCAAGGAACCCAGCCGTTCCGTGAACCCGGACGAGGCGGTGGCCATGGGCGCGGCCATCCAGGCCGGCGTCCTCGGCGGCGAGGTGGGCGACATAGTCCTCTTGGACGTCACCCCGCTGACCCTGGGCCTGGAAACCCTGGGCAGCGTGATGACCACCCTGATATCCAGGAACACCACCATCCCCACCAAGAAAACCGAGACCTTCACCACCGCCGCCGACGGCCAGACCAGCGTGGACATTCACGTCCTCCAGGGCGAGCGGCCCATGGCCGGGGACAACAAGTCCATCGGCCGCTTCATCCTGGACGGCCTGCTCCCCGCGCCTCGGGGGGTGCCCCAGGTGGACGTTACCTTCGATATCGACGCCAACGGTATCCTCAGCGTTTCCGCCCAGGACAAGGGTACCGGGAAGGAACAGCGCATCGTCATCCAGCCCAGTTCCGGCATCTCCAAGGACGAAATTGACGAGATGGTGGACGCCGCCCGCGCTCACGAGGAGGAGGACCAGCGCCGCCGCGCCGAGGTGGAGACCAGGAACCAGGCCGACTCCCTGGTGTACAGCACCGAAAAGCTGCTCCAGGAAAACGCCGACAAGGTACCCGAGGACTTGAAGACCGAAGTGGAAGGGAAGATAGCCACCCTGAAGTCGGCGGTAGCCGCCAACAACGTGGCCGAAATGCAGACCGCCATGAATGACCTGAACGAATCACTTCAGAAGCTGGGTCAGGCGGTGTACGGCCAGCAGACCGCCGGTACGCACCCCGGTGACCCGGGAATGGGCGGCGACGACGATGGCGGTGACACGGTGGAGGGCGAGTTCCGAGAAGTCTAAACCAGAGCCAAGGTGGAATGAGCGCTCGCCATTGACCGTCATTCCGGCGCAGGCCGGAAGGTGGATTCACATTTCAAGTGCAACACCTGAT
>JAPPGG010000071.1 GCA_028875055.1 Chloroflexota bacterium | reverse complement strand
AAGGGGGGCGCAACCGCCCCCATTTTGAAATTTTTCCCCGTCCCTATCCCTGTGTCGGGGGGTTTGCTCCCCCCCCGGTTTGGGGGGTTTCCAAACCGCCTGATTTCACCCTCTATTGGTCATTGTGGAGACGGCGCCATCAAGCCATAGCCAAACAATGCCACCACAAACGACGTCGTCCAATCCGCGACTGTAGCCCTAGGGTGCATTGGGCACGTCGGGCTTGTCGTCATAGTAGCGCGACATGAAAAGCAGTCCGTCATGCCTGACGCCCCAAGAATGGGCATACAAGGTTTCCGAAGACCTGACGTTGGGGAAGATGTAGCTGATCCAGGTTCCCTCCTCTGTTGCCGCCACCATCTCCTGGCCAATATCCCGATTGCGGTTGGTGGCGAGCTCACCCAGGTTAGTGCCAACGAGATGCTTGGCCAGGGGAGCGACAAGCAGAATGTTGTTCTCATCGGCGAGGGTCAGGCCCCACTGGCCATCAATACTCTCCTGGCTGTTGTAGTGGGCGAGCGTGGCTTCCCGTCCGTTGTTCCGGTAGTACTCGATGGCCTGCTGTACATATGAGACAGTGCGGCCGGCGGGGTCTTCCACCCGCAGATAGTAGCCGGAGGCGAAGAGCATTCCGTCGCGCCGCACGGCGTAGGACACCTTGGGAACTTCCTTCAACGTTACCGGGTGAGGCCACAGGTATTCCCCCAGACCCCCTCCTCCGTGGCCTTGGCCAACTCCTCGCCTAGTTCGTAGCCATCGGAACCCTTCACGTCCTTGATATCCGTCCCGATGAGCCGCGGCAGCAGTGGGTGGATGTGATATGTATCCTCGTCGTCAGTGGCAAAGAGGTACCATTCGCCCTCGAAGCTGGCGACACTGTTGTAGTAGTTCAGCAAGGACTCCAGGCCTTCACTCTCGTAACGTTCTACCGCCTGGTTCACGTACTGAACCGTATATTCCCGGGGGTCGGCGTCCCGCCAGGCGGGTGGCCCGGTTTCTGGCTCGCCGGCGTAGTAGCCTGAGGCGAAAATCAATCCGTCGTGCCGGATGGCCCAGGTGACCTTCTGCTGTTCTTTCCGGGAAAGCGGGTGGGGCCACAGGTATTCCACCCATACGCCATCCTCGGTAGCCTGAGCTATCTCCCTGCCCAGTTCCTGACCGTCAGAGCCGACCACGTCCTTGATATCGGAGCCAATGAGGTGAGGGAAGATGGGATGAGCCAGATAGTAGTCGTCGGCGCCGATTAGGAAGAGGTAAAACTGTCCGTCCAGACTGTCCTCGCCGTTGTAGTGACTGATGACAGCGTCGAGACCGTCATCTTCGTATTTGGAGATGGCCTTGTTCACGTATGCCTTGACGGAGTCCGCTACATCTTCCACCAGGGCCGAATGGCTGGTAGAGAATACCAGGCCGTCGTGAAGAACGGCGAGCACTCGCCGAGGTTCTTCCTGTTTAGTGACGGGGTTTACGCCCTGAGTCATGATCCAGAGGCCTTCTTCTGTGGCATCCGTGATCAACCTGGCAAAGGCTGCGAATGACGAGCCCGGACCAACATATTGGCCTTCGAGAGCAGGAATGTTGCGGTATATAAGCAGCGTGCTTTCGGCTTCGTCCAGGAGGATCAGTGTGCGCCTGTCCTGTACGCCTTCGGCTGACTTGTAGAATTCAACGGTGGCATCCAGGCCGTTCTGACCATAGTATTCTATGGCGCGCGTTACGTAGGCCCGAGTCAGATCGTCGTCGCTCAATGCACCGGTTTCCTGCATCGCCTCCGGTGGTATAGTTGCACCAGTATCGGGCGCGGGTACCGGAGTCGAGGTAGCAGCGGGCAGTGGAGTAGCCTCAGGAGCTGCGGTGGCCACGGGTTCGGGAGCCACCGGCTGGGCTGCCGTACCAACTGGGGCTGAAGTTGGGGACGGTTCGTCGCCACAGGCAATAGCCAAAACTGAAAAAGAAGCCAAAATGAGACACAGGAACAGCACGTTTACTGTGGCTGATATCCATCGGTGCTTCAATCCCGTACAGTTTGCCGCAGGTTTCCCTTGTACCCTGGATTGCAACATCGGAATCCCCCTTGTTTTGATACCCAATAGCATACCCCGAATATTTTACATTTGGCAAAAGTAGATTTTCTTCCAAAGATTACCGTACACTTTGTATCCTTTCAATTGGAAAGATGGCATGATCTTACCGACCTGCGCCTGGTGTACTGGAGGCGTCATGCCAAAGTGTCTCGCCGCAGAGAGTAACTACTGTTTGCAGCAGCCGTCAGGACGAAAGAGACGCAAGAAAAGAATGCTCAAGCCGTACCGTAGTGCAGGTTGCCTCGAGGAACGGAAAGTACGATGGGGCAGGGAGAAATAGCTGCCCGCATGCCGGCGAGGCAGGGAATGTATAGCCTGTCACTCAGTCCTCTAGAGGACCGGAGGGGCCCGTCAGGGGGCTGATCCACATTTCCGGCTTGCTGATGCCAGCACGAGCCTTAGGCATATGTTCAAGAAATCCCAGGCAAAGCACGAGATCCAGTTCGAACCGGATGAAGAGTGTCCGCCGTTTCGGGCTATACTTTCGGCTCTACAGATTTTCCTGCCCAACACCATCAGCCTGGTCATGCTGGCTGCGCTGGTCGTGCAGGCATCGGGTGAGTCGGAAGCATACCTGTCATGGATGGCATTCACCGTGCTGGCGGTGACCGGCGCCAGTATGGTCCTTCAGTCTCTCCGGCTGCGGTACTTCGGTTCGGGCCGACTTATCGTCACAAACTTCAACGTTCCCTTCCTGGCAGTTTCGGCTTTGGCCCTCCACGTCGGCGGGCCCGGTTTGCTGGCCACATTGATAGTGGTTTCCACCCTGGTCCAGTCTGTTTTAACCCTGCACCTTGCCTCCCTCCGCCGGATCTTCACCCCAACGGTGAGCGGAGTGGTGGTTATGTTGGTGGCGGTTTCGGCCATGCCCTTTATCATCAACAGGGCAGTCATGCCGTCAGAAGGTCATTCGACGCTGTATTTCCTGGCCCCGGGAATGGCGGCCCTGGCCGCCGGGGTTTTGCTGTCCTTGCAGGAAACGCTGGTCTGGCGTATATGGATTTGCCAGCTACCGTAACCGTAGGCTTGATTGTGGCCCTGCTCCTGGGCCCAGGGCTATCGCATGAGAGATTCGTCCTATAGCCGGCAAATATCCACAAGGCAAAGCAATGTCGCCCTGAGCTTGCCGAAGGGCCTGAAAGCCTTCCCCACGGCCTGGCTACGGGTCCGAAAGCCAGTTGGTGGGGAGGATTTTAGATTCTTCGGCAAGCTCAGAATGACAACTTACTCACTCATGCGATTGCCCTACTCCTGGGCCTGTACAACATTGACATAGTAACTTCCACTCCGTGGATGAGTTTGCCTACCCTCGGGTGGCCAGGGTTTGACCTCACATTTGGCATTGAATTCTGGACTCTGCTTCCCGTCTTCGTGATTGTGAATCTCACCGCCTTTGTGAAGGCGGTTGGAGACCTGTCGGTAATTCAACGCGCCTCCTACCGAAGTCAATCGGCCGTTGATTTCCGCAGCGTGCAGGGAGGCCTGAACGTTTACGGCGCAGGCACCATGGTTTCCGGCCTGCTGGGAACTTTGCCCGTAGCCGCGCCATGGGCGGTCACTGTTGTTTACATAGGGTTCACCGGCGTTGCAAGCAGGAGCGTTGGAATATACCTGGGACTATTGACCATGGCTTCAGCGACATTTTCCAAGTTGCTCGCCGTATTGGTAGCAATACCCAGCCCGGTGGTTGGCGCGGTCTATGTTGTCATTTTCGGCATGCTATTTGTTGAGGGGGCAAAGACTGTCTTCACAGGACCTGTCGACCACAGAAGAGCTGCCATCACCGGCGTTTCCATGGTCTTAGGGCTTTCCGCGGGCGCTTTAAGCGGACTCTTCGACGGGACCGCCAGCCTCCTGGTGGGCAATACTATTGTGACCGGCGGCATGGCGGCCATAGGCATGACAGCATTGACCGAATTATCGGGACTCCGCACCCGTAAGCTGAGAACTGACTTGTCCCAGTCCTCTCTGCCTGTCGTTGATGATTTTCTCAGCCAGTTCGCCGACGCAAACTCCTGGACGGATGAGGGGAAAAACCGGCTCCGCCTGGTGGGAGAAGAGGTAATGCTGAACTTGCTTGAAGCGGAAAACTCTGAACCGGAGGAGCGAAAGCGCAGTCTGGTCGCCACAGTTCGCCCCCAAGGCGGTTCGGTCGAGCTTGAAATTGTGGTCGCTTCAGACGACGCCTTTCAGGGCAATATCGAGAACCGCATTGCCTATTTGGGCCAGGACGAGGCGCTGGAGGAGGAACAGCAATTATCCGTGCGCATCCTGCGCCACTACGCCTCATTAGTACATCACCGCAAGTATTATGGATTAGACATTGTCAGTTGCCACGTGGAAAAGTAACTCGGCAGGGATTGGGCCGCCTGGGGTGGATTAGGTTAGGGAGCAGAATCCCGCGTCAGGGCTTGCCCGCCGGTTCTCTCCGCTAAAAGGCGATGACGGGGGCTCGGGAGTTCCTGAGGCAATTTTTGCTGCGCTTCGGCCACCGACACTCCCCGGTCAGCAGTATGTGAGTCCAGCCCAGGGGTAATGTTGCCTTTCGCCGGTGCGGTCGCGGATTTCGTCCTGTCGGTGATTTTGCGGGTTCGCCTGGTTCAGGTGTGCCACAATCTCGACGACCCAGCCACGACGGAGAGGAAAGGCGGGCGTGGGGAGATGGGGGCTACGCTGGGGCGGATAGAGAGAAGCCGGCCTCAAAGCAGGTCAAAATCCCCCCGCTTCAGGACCTGAAAGCTGCCTGAGCTCTCCAAACCACACAATTCTTAGAGAAAGGGAACCTGGTCAGAGGTTCCTCAGGCCCAAGGTTCCTGAGTCTGCCCAGACTGGTGGACCGCGAGGGCCGGCACCACATTTGCCAGGCCGGCCACAGGATCATGGCCGGCAAGGATTTCATCCGGATCCGCGGCCAGCTGGCTTACCTGTCTCAACAGCCCATTTTCTCCGTTTCCCACGGTGGGAATACAGGAAATCAGGCTTTTCCGGTTTACCCAGCCCAGGGCCGGGCGCTCCGGAACTGGGGACGTTCAGTTGGTTGCCAGCTGGCGCAGCCTCGGATCCAGAGTATCCCGGAGCCAGTCGCCGAAGAGATTCAGGGACATGACCGTCAGGAGAATGGCCAGCCCGGGCATGGTGGAAATCCACCAGGCCCCGGCCAGGAAGTCCCTGCCCTCCGCTACCATGGAACCCCAGGCAGGGGTAGGCGGCGGCACCCCGGCTCCCAGGAAGCTCAGCGTTGATTCCACCAGGATTACAAACCCCACTTGCAGGGTTGCCAGCACAATGAGCGTGTTAATTACCCCCGGCAGAATGTGGACGAAAAGTATCCTGGGAATGGAAGCTCCAGCCACCTTGGCCAGGGCCACATAGTCCAGGGTCTTCAGTTGCAGCACCTCCCCCCGGACCAGCCGGGCGAAGCGCACCCAGAAGAAGCTGGCCAGCACCAGGATAATCAGGCCGGTCTGGCCGCCCAGTTCGGAAGGGAAAGCCTGCCCCACCGCCACCACCATCACCAGGGCTACCAGCACAAGCGGTACCGCTAACGCGATATCCACCACCCGCATTATTATTTCGTCAATCCATTTGCCGTACCAGCCGGCCAGAAGTCCCAGTACGGTGCCAGTGGTGCCGCCCAGTCCCAGGGTTACCGCCGCAACCACCAGGGAAATGCGCGCCCCGTGAATGATGCGGCTGAGAATATCCCGACCCAGGTGGTCCGTGCCCAGCACATGCTCCATGCTGCCGCCTTCCAGCCACACCGGGGGCACCATTCTTGCCCGCAGGTTGCCCTTTCTCGGGTCTTCCGGCGCAATCCAAGGGGCCATAACCCCGGCGAAGACGACCAGCAGCAGCATGGCCAGGGGCAGCAACGGCCAGCGCCTGATCGTCCTCCAGATCTTGGGCAGGCCTACCCTTTCGGGAGCAGGGGCAAGCATCGCCTGGCTGGGGTTGTCGGCCATTTCTTCCTCCAAGTAATTCAGGCAACGAGACTAGGAAAACCGGATACGGGGGTCCACGTAGGCATAGAACACGTCCACCAGGAAGGCTGTCGCCAGGTAGGCGGCGGCAAAGGAAAGCACGACGCCCTGAAGCAGCGGGTAGTCCGAGTCCCGCACCGCCAGGAATGCCAGCTGGCCCAGGCCCGGCCAGGCAAATACCGTTTCCGCCACCAGGGAACCGGTGATGAGGCCCCCCAGGGTGATGCCGGCGAAAGTCAGGGGCGGAATCAGGGCGTTACGCAGGGCGTGCTTCCAGATGATTATGTTCTGGTTCACCCCCTTGGCGCGGGCCAGCTTGATGTACTCCGTATCCATCACGTCCAGCATGGCGGAGCGCATCAGCCGCAGATTGGCCGCCACGTTGAACCAGCCCAGCGTTATGGCGGGAAGAATTATGCTGCTGGCCTCTTCCCGGCCCGAAGGGGCCACCCAGCCCAGGCGCACTGCAAAGAAGAACATCAGCATTATACCGATCCAGAAGGGCGGGGCCGACTGGCCGATGAGCGCAACGACCTTGCCCACCTGGTCCATGACGCTTCCTCGCTTCAGGGACGACAGGACGCCCAGGGGAATGCCCACCAGCAACGAGAAAACGAAGGCCACCAGGCCGAGGTAAAGGGTGGCCGGCAGACGCTGCATTATCAAGGAGCCCACCGGCTGTTTCTGCACGATGGAAACGCCGAAATCGCCTTGCACAGCGTTCTTAAGGAAGATCCAGTACTGTTCCGGGTATGACTTGTCCAGGCCCAGGGAGGCCCGCAGCTCTTCCAGGGTACTGGCGCTGGCGTAGTCGTCAATCAGCAAGGTAGTGGGGTCTCCGGAGATCCGGGCCATAAAGAAAATAAGCACGGAGACCAGCCAAAGGGTAACTACCGTAAGCAGCAGTCTTCGCAACAGGAATCTTTGCACGCTGGGTTACCTCCGGTAACTGGGCGGGGATGAAGCTTGGATGTCCGCATTCCGCCCCCCGCGCCGACAAGCGCCGGAACGGGGAGCGGAGTTGAGACGTTTACCGGGTTTCGGAAGCCTCTTACTGGCGGTGAGGGGCGTACTCCAGGTCGAACAGGACCCGGGCGTCGCAGCAGGCCATATCCCACGGGTCCAGGTTCGGGCCCAGGGGGAATATCCAGTTCACCTTGTACATGGGCAGAATCACCACGTTGTCGAATACCCACTGGGCGACTTCCCGCTGCAACGCAAAACGCTGCTCGTCGTCAAAGGTAGCCATGGCTTCGTCAATCTTGGCGTTCAGCCAGGGGTGCTCAATGCCATAGTTGATGATGCCGGCGCTGACCAGGGACGATGAGTAGGTGACCAGCGGTTCCGGCAGGGGCCCCACCCCGTGAGTATTGACTCCTTCGTGGGAACGGTCCACGAACTTGGGCCGGAAGGCCGACATCTGGCTCCTTTCCTGGGCGCAGCGGATGCCAATCTCCTCCCACATCAGGCACACATACTCGCCGGTCTGTACCGTGCCGGGGAAGGGACGCGTAGTCAAGGCCATCACGATGTCAAATCCATCGCCGTAGCCGGCCTCTTCCAGCAACTGCCTGGCCCGGTCCGGGTCGTATTCATAGACCAGGGATTCCTGCAACTCGTTCAGGCGGGACTCATGGCCCATCCAGCCGAAGGTGTGGTTGACTTCCCCGGCGCCTCCCAGCAGTTCATCTACTATCAACTGGCGGTCCACCGAAATGGACATGGCCTCGCGGACTTTGCGCGCCTGCTCCCACTCCACCGAATTTACGTCGGGATTGGAAGAGATCCAGGGCAGGGACGAATTTCGCGGCGTCCCCAGGTCTGGGCGGTCAACGTACATCTGGCCGTGAATGTTAATGTGGGTCTGGCCGCCGCCGGGGAGTCTCAGGAATTTGACGCCTTCCACCTGTTCGATAACGGGCAGCGACTCCAGGCTCAAGTGAATGCTGTCCATTTTGCCGGCCTGGAAATTGGCTATGCGGGTGGACTCTTCGGCGATTTCCCAGATGTTCAGCTCGGCAAAATTGGGAGTCTTGCGCCAGTGGTCCGGAACGGCTTCCAGCTTCCAGACTTCCGAGGTCTTGTGCTCCACGTGCTGCCACGGGCCGGTGCCTATGGGATCCTCGACGCCAGCCCTTTCTTCTCCCAGGGCCTCAACGTGGGCTCCGCTCATTACCGGCAGGGCGCCCGTCAACCGGGCGGAGGTCGAATACCAGGTCAGGTCGAACCTGGGTCCGTTGGACGTAGTGTCCACCTGCAGGGTGTAATCATCCACGGCGGTCATGCCGCCGCCCTCGGCGTAGAAAATGGTCTGCCTCTGCGCCAACCGGCCCGACACCGTTCCCTCGGAAACGATGTTGTCCGTTGACCAGATCATATCCTGGGCTGTCATTATGCCCTTGCCCTTGTGGAAGGGCACTCCTTCTTCCAGGTGCAGGGTCCAGACGTTCCCGTCGTCGGACACGGACCATTCCTTGACCAACCGGGGGATTACGTTGCCCTGGGCGTCACTGTGCCACATGGACTCCCACACCGTGGACATATTGATGGCCGTCTGCGGAGACCCGCTCAGCTTCGGGATGAACTTGGGCGGACCCAGCTGGGAGTACGCCACATTGAGCGTACCCATGGAAGCCTGCTCCTCCATGACCTCAGGCGCCGGGGCCGGAGTTGGCGTCGGCACCAGGGTGGATCGCGCTCCCGCCGGTCTTGGCGCGGCCGTTGCCGCCGGGGCGCTTTGCTGGGCCGCCGGC
The DNA here is from genome assembly GCA_028875055.1 of Chloroflexota bacterium. Taxonomy (GTDB): domain Bacteria; phylum Chloroflexota; class Dehalococcoidia; order Lucifugimonadales; family UBA3495; genus Bin22. The sequence goes on along the minus strand of JAPPGG010000071.1, from coordinate 11,458 downwards.
TGGGACGAATCGGTATTCGCGGCCGCTTGAGGCGGCGCCGCGGGCTGGGCTGCAGCCGCCGAATCCGCGGGGGCGGCGGCAGGCTGTGGCTGGGACTCCGGCTGAGCCGGCTGGGCAGGCGCTGGCGCCGAAGCTGGCTCTTCCGAGGCTCCGCAGGCGACTACCAGGGTCAAGGCAAGAATTACAAGCCCTAGAATTGCGATCTTCCTCAATGATTTAGCTGCCATTATTTCTCCTTTATTCCCCTTGAAGCGACATGGACTGAATCATCAGGCGGTAAGCCCCGTTGGAAATTCAACCTGAACAGAAAGGCGACGGCCGCGATGGCCGTCGCCTAACATTCTTTTCTTGCGACTACTGCCGGTGGGGAATGAATTCCACGTTGGAGGGTACCCGGGTTACACAGCAGACCAGTTCCCACTCGTCAATTCTTGGTCCCACGGGCCAGACCTGAAAAACACTGGCCGTAGGAATGATGACGGCGTTGTCGAACAGAAACTTGGCCATTTGGCGCGCAATCTCGAACCTCTCCTCCTCATCAATGGTGGCGATGCCCCGGTCGTAATACTCAGTCATTATGGGGTGTTCCATCCCATAGTTGACCACGCTGGTGGGGCGGAAGGAGTTGAACAACGCTATGGGTTCAGGGGCGGGGGAAGTGCCATGGCTGTTCACGCCCGCCCAGGAACGCTCAGGGAAAAGAGCGCGGAAGGAAGACATGGGCTGGCGGCTCTGGACCGTGCGGATTCCCACTTCCTCCCACATGGTAGCCACCGCCTCAGCCGTCTCAATGGTTCCGGGATATGGGCGGTTGGTCAGCGCCAGATTGACCTCGAAACCGTCAGGATAGCCTGCTTCGGCCAGCAGTTGCCGGGCCAGGTCGGGGTCGTATTCATACTCAAGATCGGCCAGGTATCCCATGCGAGGCTCGTGCCCCAGCCAGGCGTAGATGTGCAGGGGCGAGCCGCGGCCCTGGAGGAGGGTTTCCACCAGCAGTTCCCGGTCTATGGCGTGATTCATCGCCTGGCGGACCTTGCGGGCTTGGTCCCACTCCGCAGAGTTTATGTCCGGGTTGGAGGAAATCCACGGCAATTCGCCGCGGCGGGGAGTGGGCAAATCGTCCCGTTCCTCGTACATCTGCCCGTGGATAAGGATGAAGAGCAGGCCGCCTATGGAAGTCATAAACTTGCAGTCTGTGCAGCTGTCTTCCAGTACGGCGATGGATTCCAGGTTGAATTTGGCGGTATCCAGCTGCCCTGCCTGGAAGTTTGCCAGGCGGGTGGATTCTTCCTGGATTTCCACGTAGTCCAGCTCGGCAAAGTTGGGAGTCTTCCGCCAGTGGTTCTCCACCGCTTCAAACTTCCAGGTACCGCTGGTCTCGTGGCTGATGCTGCGCCAGGGGCCGGTGCCCACCGCCTGCTTGGTCCCCGCTTCCTGGGGCCCCACGTCTTCAAAATAAGCCTTGCTGAAAATCGCTTTGCCCATTTGGGTTGCGGCGGCCAGCGTAATCTGCCACGTAAAGTCCGGGGCAGGCTCTACGGTGTTGACTTTCACCGTGTAAGGATCCACCAACTCCATGCCGCCGCCTTCAGCGAAGAACTGGCGACGGTAGTTTTCGGCCTGACCTTCGGTCGTGCCTTCCACTACCGAATTCTCCATCGTCCAGATGAAGTCGGCGCCGGTGAACTCACCATAGTCGTAATGGAACGGAATGCCTTGCCTGAAATTGAGAGTCCAGACTGTTCCGTCCTCAGACAACTCCCAGGAATCCAGCAATACCCCCTCCAGCGAACCATCGGCGGCCTTGGCCCAGACTGATTCACCGAAGGTAGTATTGTTAATGCTGTTCTGGGGGGCTCCCTGGAGCGACGGTATCCATCGAGGAGGCCCAATCTCGTCCAGGGCTATGCGCAGCGTACCAGTGGGTGCATCGGACTGAGGCGCCGCAGCCGGCTGGTCCGACACCTGCGCCGCCGCCGCCGTGGGAGCGGGCGCGTCGCCCGAATCCTGGGCTTGGGAGGGCGCCGCCGGAGGCGCGCTGGCAGGAGCCTGCTCTTGGGCCGCCGCCGGCTGGGCTGCCGGTTCGCTGGCTGGCTGGTCGGCGGGAGCCTCGGATGCCCCGCAGGCCAGCAACAATATCAACAGCGTCAGCGCCGCCATCATCGACAGTTTATGAAAACTCGTACACAATACCTTCAACATGACCTCCCCCTATGGCAGGTTTTCATCACACTAGCCCCATTTGTTTCGAATGTCAATTGACTATCCGACCATATGAATTTTAGTGCTTTTGCAACTTCCCGTCATCTCCTGATTTCGTTGGGTTATGATATAACTTTACGAATAGGCTCAAGGAAGGGCCGAATGGGTTCTTTCTATCCTGGTGGGAGAATTTTAGGGGTGTGGTCAACAATCTTTGCCAGGCAGCCATCCCCATCCCCATCGCCGAATCCCGGTGAAGAATGGTGGCGATCCATCGTTGAGCGCAAGACCTTTTTCGGCATGGCAACCTGCCTGGCAATCGCCTTATGTAATTGGGCAGCCAGGTTGACAAAGGGGCGGCCCTTTAATTACAGTCGGCGGCACATTCCTCCAGCAGCCATGATCGCCCTGGCCGATACTTCCATCGATAGTAAGGGTATTTCCATTGTCTTTATGAGGGTTTTTAATGGTTTCTAAAGGGCAAGGCAACGAAATCGTCCTTGAGGTTGAAGACCTCCGTACCTACTTCAGTACACGCTGGGGCACGGTCAAGGCAGTGGACGGCATCAGTTTTGATCTTCGGCGTGGTGAAACCCTGGGCATAGTGGGGGAGTCGGGCTGCGGCAAGTCGGTGACCATGCTGTCGCTGATGAGGCTGATCCCCACGCCGCCTGGCGAAATAGTCGGCGGCAGCATCGTCCTTGAGGGGCAGGACATCCTGCAGCTCACCGAAAACGAGATGAGCAAGGTGAGGGGCAGCCAGATAGCCCTTATCATCCAGGACCCCATGACCTCGCTGAATCCCGTGTTTACCATCGGCAACCAGGTCAACGAGGCCATCCAAATACACCAGGCAATACCCAAGCGCAACATTATGCAGCAGACCCTGGAAGTGTTGCGCAAGGTGAACATTCCTGCCGCCGAGTCCCGGGTCAAGGACTATCCGCACCAGTTGAGCGGCGGGATGCGCCAGCGAGTGGTGGGCGCCATAGGAATCTCCTGCGAACCGGCAGTGCTGATTGCCGACGAACCGACCACTTCCCTGGACGTGACCATCCAGGCCCAGTACCTGAAGCTGCTGAAGGACTTGCAGCAGCAGCAGAACCTGGCGTTGATTTTCGTAACCCACGACTTCGGGGTGGTGGCCAAGATGTGCGACCGGGTGGCGGTGATGTACGCCGGCCGGATAGTGGAGATGGGCGACGTGCGCGAGATATTCAATAGTCCTTCTCACCCGTACACCGAAGCGCTACTGGCCTCGGTACCAAAGCTGGAAGAAGACGTGGACCGGTTGTTTGCCATCGAGGGGCAGCCTCCCGCGCTGCACGATCTGCCCCCGGGTTGCTCTTTCGCCGACCGGTGTCCATACGTCATGGAACGATGCCGGGAGGAATATCCTCCGGATTTCCATGTTTCCGCGACCCATAACTCAGCGTGCTGGAGGCTGGCATGACCACTGGATCGCAACACGGTGAGCCCTCCACGCAGGGTTCGGTCCTGCTGGAGGTTCGCGATCTCAAGAAGCACTTTCCCGTAACCAAGGGCCTGCTGTTCTCCCAGACCACCGGCTACCTCAAGGCCGTGGACGGCATTTCCTTCCAGATCGAGCGGGGAAAGACCCTGGGCATTGTGGGCGAGTCGGGGTGCGGCAAGAGCACCACAGCCAAGTTGCTGCTGATGCTGGAGGAACCTACCGAGGGGCAGATACTGTTTGAAGGCGAGGATATTCACCACACCGACGCCAGCCACCGCCGTTCCTATCGCAGTTCGGTGCAGGCCGTCTTTCAGGACCCCTGGAGTTCGCTCAATCCAAGGATGAGAGTCAAGGATCTGATTGGCGAGCCCATGGTGATCAACTGGGATGTGCCCAAGCGGGAAATCGAGGAGCGGGTGGAAAAACTGCTGGGCGACGTGGGGTTGAGCACTTACCACGCCAACCTCTTTCCCCATGAGTTCAGCGGCGGGCAGCGGCAAAGGCTGGCCATAGCCCGGGGATTGTCCCTGAATCCGAAAATGATCGTGCTGGATGAGCCGGTATCGGCGCTGGACGTGTCCATACGGGCCCAGATAATGAACTTGTTGAAGGACCTGCAGAACGACTACGAGGTCAGCTACCTTCTCATCGCCCACCACCTGGCCACGGTGCGCTATATGTGCGATTGGGTGGCGGTGATGTACCTGGGGCAGATAGTGGAGTATGCCGAGGTAAAGGAGTTGTACAACAACCCCCTCCACCCTTACACCAAGGCCCTGATGTCGGCGGCTCTTCCCTCTCATCCCGACATTGAACAGGAAGAGATCATTTTGACCGGCGAAGTGCCTTCTCCCCTCAATCCCCCCTCGGGCTGCCGGTTCCACACCCGCTGCCCCTTCGCCATGGACCGTTGCGCCATCGAAATTCCTGAAACCAGGGAAGTTGCGCCAGGCCACACCACCTCCTGCCACCTCTATTAGTACTACAGTTATTAGTACTACATCCGCAGATATGTTCGGGTAGTATGGGGTTGCTTCAGGCAGCGGGTTACCGGGCGCGATTCTACCCTTCGGAACCCCGTTGGCGGGCGCTGGCCTGCCTGAAAGAACTGAGCAGTCCGGTGAGGCGCAAGAACGGGTGGCCGTTGGCGGAGCAGCCCAACGACAGAGTGGTCCCCTTCTTCGATGAACAGGGCATCAGGCTGCAACGGATCCTCACCAACCGAGGCGCCGAGTATTGCGGCAAGCCTGAGAACCACGCCTACCAGCTCTACCTGGCGGTGGAGGACATAGATCACTCCAGGGCCAAGGCCAGCCATCCCCAGACCAACGGCATCTGCGAACGGTTCCACAAGACCCTGCATGACGCAGTGTACAGCCTGCTGTTCCGGAGGAAGCTCTACCGCACTCTGGAGGAACTGCAGGTGGACCTGGCGCCCTGCCCTCCGTCATCAGGGACGGCCTCCTGCGCCGTTCAGAAGCCGCAGCCCTCACCTAGACCGAGGCCGAGCCGATGGCCAAGGGGCTGGAGCACGTCGTGGTCAAGGAGAATTATCAATTTCCCGGGTCCGCTGCGGGCGATCATCCTTCAGCATCCTGGCCGCGTGGGTGAGAAGGGCTTTCATTTACTCCTTACAGGCCTGGTGGCAGCGTGACCATTTCAGTTAGTCCATTGTGGTTCTCTCCCCGGCTTGTCACCAGGCACGCCGCCGTTTACCATGCGAGGGATGCCGGGCGCCGCCTGTGTGAGCCCAACTCCTGGCTTCAGTTGCTGAAAGGATGGTTATTGACTATGGAATACACTCTCGCCGACCTGGACGCCATGACCATCGCCGACGCCCACGCCCTCTCCTTCGATGAGCGCGACCGTCTCCTGGACCTCATCATCGCTGACGGACGGCACCAGTCCACGGATGCGATTTCCCACCGCATCGGGCTGTACTGCGACTATTTCGAGGAAGATCTCCTTCGCATGTTGAAGGTCCGGGCGGTCAAGGTCCTCTGTCGCGGCACCACCGCTTCCGGGTTCGACGGCGTCATCGTGGGCGACGACGACGAATCCCAATATCGGGCCACCCTCCAGCACGTCCAGACCACCCTGGAAGCCGCTCAGACCAGTTATGAACGCGTCGTCACCCTCGTAGTCTTCCTCACTGATATGGGGAAGTGGCCTCTCTTCAACCAGGTCTATCGTGAGTTCATCCCCAACCCGCCGTGCCGAGCCGTCATCGGCACCACCGGCCTGGCCGAACCGCCCTTGCTCATCGAAATCGTCGAATGCATCGCCTACAAAGTCCTCCCCTGAGGAGTCACTCCCATACGGGTCTCCTCACGACGAACCGTCAACTCCTCACTTCCCCTCAACCCGGAGCAGCTACCGCTGGGTAAACGGGGTGTGGCTATCGCAGGCCGACCGGACTCCAGGAGACGATGCAATTGCGAACCGGCTGAGCCCCCTCCAGTCGCCAGACGCCGTCCTGCTCTTGCAGGGAGCGGTCAAGGAACTGCTCCAGCCGCTGCATTTCCTCGGTGCCCGGCTCCACGTACAGCTGAGGCGCGATGCCAGCGATGGCCGCCTCCCGGCTGGCGAATTCGTGGGGCGGTCGGTCCGGCAGGGCGGCAATCTCCGGCCGGATGCCCAACTCGTCAAGAACGGGCAGGAACTGGGGCACGGTGGGCATGGAGAGCCGTGGCTCGCCGTGCACCGCCTCCCAGATGTGTTGAACCTGCGATCGAGGAGGAGTCCGCATCAATATGACCAGAACCAGGCGCCTGGCGTGGCTGTCCAGGTTGCGGACGAAGGCGCCGATGTCTGAAATGACGTAGAGCACGTTACAGCACAGGACCACATCGGCAGGCTCTACGGCCGTGCTCGGCCAATCGGACTCAATGATCGACGCGTTCCCAATGTCGTATTCGTCGGCGGTTTCACGGAAAACGGCGCACATGCTGGGAGATGGCTCGACGGCGGCAACGGCGCTGCAGGTAAGGGCCAACGGCAGCGCCAACCGGCCACCGCCGGCGCCCACGTCCAGCAGGGTCTCGCCCGATACCAGACGGGAACGCAGCGCTTCGACGACTGCATCGTCCGTGCGGAAGGGGTCCTGTTTGAAGTTCTGGGCAGCCGTCGCCCAGGAGTCGGTGGGTCGCTGGCCCCGAATCCGGTCAGATTGTTCATGCTCGAGGCGGACCATTTCGTTCCAGGTCTGTATTGCGCTCATATACGATGGCTCCGGCGTGCGAGGTTGTTGGCTGGGTGTGTAGTGTACACCAGGGGACTGACTGCTTTGAATTGATGGGTGGAAAAGGGTGTATCGGAACTCCAAAAAGGGAAACCACGAGAATCCGCGATGTTGGCGCCTGCGGGGGAACGTACTTCGACAACCTCAGGATGAGCGGCTAAATCCCTACCAGTCAATACTATGTTGTCAGACTACCAGGGAGTGTCGTCAGGGATGATTGTTGACAGGCTTCCAGGGGCGGGCGTACTCTCCTCTCGTTTCATCGGATAAGGCAGGGACCGTTGGAAATGGAAAATCTCGATGCAAACCCGCCGATCCAGGAAGTTTACAGCAGGAAGTCCACAGTCAGAGGAGAAGAGCCTCATGTACGCAGTGCCTGACGTCGATGAAGTGGTGGCCGTGGCCAGGGAGCTGGGGATTCACCTGAGTCCCGATGAGGCCGTTATGTACCAGAAGTACCTGGAGGAACAACTGGGACAGTTGGACACCTTCGTGCAGGCCCGGTTGGAGGAGCCCAAACCTCCGATGGTCTCTACCGCCCGCGAGCCCGGGTACCGGCCGAGCGCGGAAGAAGACCCGCTCAACGCCTGGATGTGGAAATGCCGAATCGAAGGGGCGGCCGAAGGTCTGCTTGCCGGCAAGACCGTCAGTTACAAGGACCACGTCGCCGTGGCAGGCATACCCATGAGCTTCGGCTCCTTCGCCCTCGAAAGTTTCATCCCCGACTTCGACGCAACTGTCGTCACCCGGGTGCTGCAGGAGGGGGGCACCATCATCGGCAAGAATGTCATGAACGGGCTGAGTGGGGGCTTCGGCACCGGCGGCGCCATCGGCGACTACGGCCGTCCCCTCAATCCCCATAACCACGATCACGTGACCGGCGGTTCGTCCTCGGGGTCCGCCGCGGCCGTGGCCGCCGGTGAGGTGGACATCTCCTTCGGTGGCGACCAGGGCGGCTCCATCCGTATCCCGGCGGCTTTTTCCGGCACCGTCGGACACAAGCCCACCTTCGGATTGCTGTCGCATTTCGGTATCGGCTTCGGCTCGGACCAGAGCATCGACTACACGGGTCCGTTGACCCGTACCGTGGAGGATGCGGCGGCTACCCTCCAGGCCACGGCGGGTTACGACCCTTACGATCCCCGCCAGACGCGAGACGTTCCCACCAGCATTGACATGCTCGGCCGGCTGGCCGACGGTGTGTCCGGGCTGCGCATCGGGGTGCTCGAGGAGGGCTTCGACGATGCCGAGGCCGATGTGCGCGACCTGGTGATGGCGGCGGTCGACGTCCTCGCAGAGGCAGGCGCCGACGTATCCCGGGTGTCCGTCCCGGAGCACCACGCCATCCGCGTGGCCCAGGCCGCGCTCACGGACGAGGGCGCCCTTGCCATCTTTAAGACTGGGTTCTTTGGCGCCTTCGCCCGGACCTACTACCCCGCCTCCGTCATCGCAGCCATTAACTAGCTGTGGGCCTCTCAGGCCGACGTGCTGGCGCCACGCAGCAAGCTGTCGCTCATCGCCTCCGAGTTGAGCCGGCGCAACTACCACGGCCGGGTGTACGCCAAGGCCCAGAATGTGCGTCCCACCTTCATCAAAGCCTATGACGCCGTACTTGCCAACCTTGACGTGCTCGTGATGCCTACATGCATCATGACGGCGCCCAGGAACCAAACTCCGGGCAGTTACCTGGAGGCGGTGGAGGAGAACCTGGCGACGATGAACTCGATGGGCTCTCGCAATACCCTGCCCTTCAACTACACCGGGCATCCAGCCCTCGCCCTTCCCGTGGGCAAGTCGTCAGCTGGTCTCCCGGTCAGCATGCAGCTGGTCGGCCGCTACTTCGACGACCCGCTCCTCATGAGGGCCGCCTACGCCTACCAGCAGTCAACCGACTGGGACAAGATCATCGGCGTCCAATCTTGATCGGGCTGATATCTGGCGAAGGGTTATATTCGTTACGTTACCGCATTTTATTCGGCTGTCAGCCCTCCATCGATCAGCAGCTCGCTGCCCGTCATGAAAGATGACTCGTCGGATGCGAGGAACAGGGCACCGTATGCCGCGTCTTCCGGCTGCCCTAACCTGCCGTTGAAATGGCGGGATATGGTAACCTGACGGGCCTGTTCGTCAGCTAACAGTTTGGGTGCGGTCATAGGTGTCTCTATCGCACCGGGGCGGATGTAGTTGGCGCGGATATTATCTTTGGCGTACTGGATTGCAGTGGACTTGGTAAGGAGCCGCACCGCCCCCTTGGAAGCGCCGTCGGCAGCCGATTAGCGGGTACCAATCAAGCTCCCAACGGAAGAAATGCTGACTATGGAGCCGCCCCCATTCTTGCGCATCTCGCGTATAGCGTACTTGGTTTCCAGGAAGACTCCCTTGGCGTTTATGCCGTTGCAAAAAAGGTGACTTTGGTTACAGGACCAATGTCTGCCATTCCTCAAGATTTGGTCTGTGCAGGGCCGCCGTCCCAACAGTGCTAGGCGGCTCTGCCCGGGACTCGCGCCCGATAGCACCAAACTGCTCCAGACTTACGACGTCATGATAATTGTGAGCCAGGACTCTGATCCCGCACCAGCATTGGCTTTGGCCAACCAGAGACTTTAGCCCATGGCAGGAACATCTATCTGGAGTCTGCACTGGTGCTGAAGCCGGACCGCCGTGTATTGCGGACGCAGGCACCGATCTGACTCCAATTGACAAACCAACAAGCGATAGCTGCCTCGCCCTAACCGACTACCGGTAAGCGGGGCCAGATCCCAGACTCTTGGACCACGTGAGACCGGAGAGGCTCGGTTGGTTCCTGACTCCATTTCACCGTACAAGAGAAAAGTTTGAAATAATCGGTTTCTGAGGGAAACAATGGCAAAACTTTGGGATCCAGAATCTCTTGAGATGCTCCCAGCGATCATCTGCCACGCAGACATCCTCGGCTTCACAAACATGACCAGGCGCGCACTCAAGTCCGGCACCGCGAGAGAATTCCTGGGCCAACTCAAGCAGGCACTATCTGGAACATACGACAGGCTACGAAGACAAGACACGCTCACAAGTCCCTTCCAAGTTGATTCGTCGCTTGACAGCCAAGATGAGCTTCCAGTATTTGACATGAAAGTCTTCTCGGACAACGTAATTGTCGCTTATCCATATCCGGAAACCGACATTGCACTTGGAGAGCCCGAGCTTGGCTCAATATGACCGCAGGCCGGTGGAAGCTCTCCGCCATGCCGGCGCGGTACACCGGGAGGCAGGCTGCCGACCGGGGAGCGGTGGCCAGGTATTGCCAAGGGGCAGGCGATGACTCCAAGAGAGGTTAAAGACCTTTTGAATTTGAGCCCATCGCGGTGGCCTATGTCCGAGGCGGCAAATTCAGGGCCTTCTCCAGGTTGGAGAGATACTCTGCGAATGCGCGGCGGCCCTCCGTCGTCGCCTGGATCCATGTCCGAGGCTTTGAATCCAGGAACTCCTTGGTCATGGCCAGGTAACCGGCCTCTTCCAGCTTGCGCAGATGAGTGGTCAGGTTTCCACCGGTCAGCTCGAGCGTCTTCTGGATGAAGCCGTAGGCGAGCCGATCCTCCACGGGCTGTGAAACCAATATTGTCATTATTCGCAGCCGGGTGGACTGGTGGATGGTTTCGTCGAGGATAATGGCCCCGCCGGTCACAGGACGCCGCTCTTGCGAATCCATGCCGCGCTCAATGCGACGACTACCAGGAACCCAACCGCCGTCACGACCGGTGCGGCATCTCCCGCCAGATAGCTGGGAACATAGTACGCCACCGCAATCCCGGCGCCCGCCGCCGCTACGATCGGTCGGTGCATTATGCCGAACAGGATGTGTCCCAGGGCCACTATGCCAACGGTGACGTGGGGTATTTTGTCAGTAGCTTCCTCAGTCCACATTCCCGCAGCCGCCGGAACGAGGAACGCAGCCGCCACAACCGCGAGCCAGTAGAGGAACACCCTGATGCCAACGCTTTGAGCAGTGGGGCCGTCCGCGCCCTTGCCGCCTGCACGGTATCCTATGACAGCGCTGCCCACCATCCCCAATGTCACGAGGACGCCCCACAGCGGCGCGCTAATCCACGGGTTGTGCGAAGTGAAGTTGGGCGCGAAGGACTCGAGAGCGTAACTCGAGATTAGCCCCACAGACGCTATCACTCCCCAGAGCAGCAAGATCGTAGATGTTCCAGCGACGTACATGGAACTTCGCGCTCGATCCAGCGTCGCGTGGATCGCTTGCCAGCTCTCCTGGGGCGTGAGCGCTCCCCCCTCTCTGTCCGATCTTTGCATCAAGACCTCCTGTCTTCGGTGGACCCCGCGCAGCCACCTTATTTGCATTACTAACCAGTTCACAGAACCTAGGGTGGGGTGTCATCCTGGCTTGACGTTGCGCATGCCAACGAATGTCATTGCTTTGCAAACTAGTTTGTAACATAAATTATAGCAGTGATTTAGAGAAGTGCAAGAGCATGGGGGCCCATGACCAGGGCTATCGCATGGATGGATTGGCGAACTGGAGGAGCAAGGTTGTCAGGAAA
>JAPPGG010000048.1 GCA_028875055.1 Chloroflexota bacterium | reverse complement strand
GGCATACCCCGGCAACCCCGTAGGGGCGGGTTTCAAACCCGCCCCTACTACTTTTCTCCCGATATCCGTCGGTCAATGCCAGGGCAAACGCATTCTAAATTGCGAGGATGGAGAGCAAGTAGTCGTTGTCCCATGCGGCCAGCTTCCGCCTGGCTTTGATTGAGATTTTGGAGTCCTGGTCATGGCGCAGCAGGTTCAGGGCGGCGTGCCTCATTATGGCCATGTTCTCTGGTGCGTTTCCCGTCCTCACCCTGCTTTCGTCCTCTCGGAAGGACACGTCCAATACCCAGTGCACCGAATTCTCAATGCCCCAATGGCTTCGCGTCGCCGCCAGGAGCCGCTGGGCCTCCGATGCCAGGCTGGAGATGTAGTAACGGGCCTGCTCCGTCGTGCCGCTGTCCGTCTCACGCCGGCCCACCACGCGGACCACCGACCGCAACCCAGGCCAGTCCGGCCCGGTACTCAGATACCCCAGGCAGGACGGGTCGCTTATCACCCATCCTTCCCTTCTCTCGATGCGCCCGTGCCCCTTGTCCAGGGTGGTGGCGTAGTCGTAGGGCACCCCTTCGTAGTCAGCTTCCTCCGCCCCCTCGAACAGATCGCGAATGTCCTCGTACAGCCTCCCCTGGTTCTCCTTCACCGCCAGCAGATAGTCGGCTCCCCGGTCCAGGATCGTCTGGGCGATCTCCTTCTGGCAGCCCATGGCGTCGATGCTGACGATGCAACCCGACACATCCAGCAACCTGAGCAACTTCGGAATGGCGGTGATTTCATTGGATTTGGCCTCCGTCCGAGTCTGGCCCAGCACCAGGGAGTTCTCCGATGCCCAGGCGCTGACCAGGTGGATGGCCTCTTTACCCGCCCTCCGGTCGTGGGAGCGGCGCAGGGTCTTGCCATCCACGGCTATGACCTGCCCCTGGGTCAGCCGATGGACCCCGCTAACCCATTCCATGAAGCAGTCTCGGAAGCGGTCCGGGTCAATGCGGGCGAACACCCGGGCGAAGGTGTCCGAGCAGGGGATGCCATTGGGCAACTCCAGGAACCGGCTGAACCAGTGAACCTTGCACCGGGCGAACAACTCTATGTCGTCCCATCCCTCGGCGCCCGCCACCACGGCGCAGATGGTCATGGCTATGATGTCCAGCAGATTGTGCCGCCTGCCCTGGGGCCTCCTGGGGTCCTTCAAACTGCCGAAATACTCCACCAAGCTGATTCCCTCGCCGCTGCTCATCATCACCACCCTGCCCAACCGAATATACGCCTTGCTTCGCCCCCAGATCCTATCAGTCCCTTCAATTTAGAATGCGTTTGCCCTGCGGTCAATGCCATGCTTTACCCCCTCCCAATCTGTTACAATAACCCTGCCCTTGCATCCCAATGCCTCCGGCCTCCTCCGCCAAGGGTACCGTGTCTGTAGTTGTTAGATAGGTTGTGGGTAAGGTGGCAGACTTGAACCTCCCTTTGAAGCTCTCCTTGGTGGCTGTCGTTGTGCTGGTGGCGGCCGCTGGCCTGGGTGCCGGCATCTACTATCTTGCCAGGTCTGCCGAAGACTCCACGCAAACTTTCAGCGCCTCGCCGCCGCCCCAGGCAGCCCCTGTTGCGCCCGCCCCGGCGGATGCGTCTCAGCGTGTGTCCCCTACCGACGTTCCCGCCCAGGCGCCCACCGGGGTTGCTGCTGCCACAGAGGGACGTGGCGATGCGCCTCCAACCGCTACGCTGGTCGGCGCCCCCGAAGGCTCCACGCCCACGCCGGGCCCGGGCCCGTCCCTGCCTCTGGTTTCGCGCCAACCTGAGAGCCCCGCCCCGGACCTGTCCGGCCCGCCAGTCCTGTCCCCGTCGGTGGACGCGGCGGCGGCGGCATCGCCCACTCCGCCAGCGCCCCACCCCACCCCTGATGCCCCGTCCGTTGAACCTGGAGGGGAGGCAGTGTCCACCGGCGGCCAGCTGAAAGCTTCCGATCCTGTCCCGCCAACCCCGGGCGGCGACTCCAACGGCCAGGTGCAGTTCATCCCGGACAAGGCCGCTCCCCAATACCCCGACCTGAGCTCCCTCCTTAACCTTCTGGTCGCCACCGTCGAGTCAGGGCAGGCCACACCCCAACAGGCCGCCCAGGGCGCCCCGATCCACCAGGACGACGCGGTTGCGGTAACCATCCACCTGTCCGCCAAGGGCGACGCCGTGGTCCGGTTCCTGGAGGACAAGGGCGGCGACCCCCGCAACGTGGGCGTGGACTATATCGAGGCCTACGTTCCCGTAACCCTGCTGGGGAGCCTGTCCCAGCAACCCGGCGTCACCAGCGTGCGCGAGATCGTGCCGCCCCAGCCGGCCGGGCCATCTGGCGGCCCCGCCCTTCCCTGATTCCAGGGGAACGCCCCTTGCGCCAACAGTCGGCAAGCGTCAATCCCCACCATAGTTGAGAGGTACCCATGCCCTACCGAGCACACTTCCGGTCCCTGGCAGTAGCAGCCGTCTTCACCTTGTTGGTCTCCCTGGCCCTCTTCATCCCCAACGTATCCGCCAACGACGGCGACGACGTTGCCGTTCCCCCCAAACCCACCGTGGCTTACCCCAACCTGAGCACCCACCTGAACCACCTGGCCGAAGGTTACGGTTCCGGGCAAATGTCTCAGGGACAGGCCGCCGGCGAGGCCCCGATCCACTCGGGCGGGTCGGTGGCCGTCACCGTTTACCTGGATGGCCATGTCTCCGACGTGGAAGCTTACCTGGAAGACAACGGCGGCGATGTCCGCAACGTGGGCGTGGATTACATCGAGGCCTATGTGCCAGTGGGGCTTTTGGGCTCCCTTTCTGAACAGTCCGGCGTCCTCCGGGTTCAGGAGATCATTCCGCCCCAGCCGGCCTACGGCAACGTAACCAGCCAGGCGGTAGCGCTGCACCTGGCCGACTCCTGGCAGGATGCAGGCTACCAGGGGCAGGGAGTGAAAGTCGGGGTAATTGACCTGGAGTTAGGAGGCCTCACCAGCCTGATGGGCGTGGAACTGCCGTCTAACGTCAATGTCAGGTGCTATACCGACATAGGTGTATACACCACCAACCTGTCCGACTGTGAGGCTGTGTCCCCGGTACCGCCCACTGTCCCGGCCCAATGTCGGGACTATGTCGCGGACCTGTACCAGGACAACGGACATGGCACGGCGGTAGCTGAAGCCATCATAGACATCGCCCCTGAGGTTTCCCTTTACTTGGCCTACCCGTACTCCCGCGGAGATATGCAGGAAATCACCAGATGGATGGAAGGAGAAGGTGTATCGTTAATCAACCACTCAGTCGGCTGGATCTACGATGGCCCCGGTGACGGTACTTCTCCAAGCAGCGTAAGTCCTCTGAGAACTGTTGACCAAGCTGTTGCTGGAGATATCATTTGGTTGAATTCCGCCGGTAATAACAGTGATCGCACCTGGTTTGGCAACTACTATGACCCCGATGGGGATGGACTATTGGGATTTAATAGCTCGAACGATGAGGAGATGAACTTTCCCTTTAGAGAATGTCGGACCTATACATTCCAACTACGATGGGAAGACAGTTGGGGCGGCGCCAACACGGATCTGGACCTCTATTTGTATGATGGCAGCGATGATACCTACATACGCCTCAGCGTTGATGAGCAATCTGGGGGAAGCGGCCATGTTCCCTTTGAAAGAAGGGGCTTTCGAGCGCTTTCCAACAGCGACGACTTTTCTATAGTCGTGGCATACGAGGGTGGTCCTGTGCCTGATTGGATTCAACTATCCTACTGGGGTTCCGGCAGTTTTGAACACGCTACCGGCAGCGGCAGCATCGGCAACCCCGCCGAAAGCGCCAACCCCGGACTGCTGGCGGTGGGGGCGGCGCCCTTCTACGACGTCAACACCATTGAGCCCTTCAGTAGCCAGGGCCCCACCCCCGACGGTCGCACCAAGCCCGAAATTGTAGGGATTGATTGCGCCGCCTCAGTTACCTACGAACAGTTCGATTTCAGAGGCAACACCTGCTGGTTCCCCGGCACCAGCCAGGCTTCCCCCCATGTGGCCGGCATGGCCGCCCTGGTTCGCCAGCGCTTTCCAGACTTCACGGCTGAGGAAACCGCTGCCTACCTGAAGGACAACGCCGAACCCAGGGGCGCTGTCCCCAACAACACCTGGGGCTACGGCCTCGCCAAGCTCCCCACCGCCGACGTGGGTGGCTGCGCCCATGAAATCACCACCGACGGGACTACTAACGGCCAGTGGTCGCCCCAGTGCCAGTCCACCGCCGCTGACCGTGGTTACGCCCAGTACTACAGCTTTACCCTGGAGGAGGATACCCAGGTAACCATCGAGCTTACTTCCAGCGTGGACCCCTATCTGTTCCTCAGGGCCGGAGAAGCCCTGTCGGGGGACTTCCTCCACGAGAACGACGACATTGAGGCCGGGGCCAACACCAACTCGCGGATAACGGCCACCCTTACGGCAGGTACCTACACCATCGAAGCTACCACCTACGATACCGGCGAAACGGGCGACTTCACATTGACCATCTCCGGGATTGGCGGCGGCGCTGGAGGGGGAGAACCCACGCCGGACGGCTGCGGCTTCACCCTCACCTCCGATGGCGCCACCACCGGCACTTGGGCCGCCGGATGCGATTCCGGGGTCTCGGGCCGGGGCTACGCCAAGTACTACACCTTCACCTTGGCCCAGCAGTCGAATGTCATCATTGACCTGGAATCGAACGTGGACCCCTTCCTGTACCTGCGCAGGGGCGAAGCCAGAACTGGTGTCGTGCTCCACGAGAATGACGACGTGGACCCCGGGTCGGATACTGACTCCCAAATCCGTGAATCTCTGGCCGCCGGAACCTACACGATCGAGGCAACGACCTACGCCGAAAATCAGGCCGGATCATTCACCCTGACCATCTCGGGTCTCACAGGAACCGCTACCACGGAGCCTGACGATGAACCGGACACCTGCGGCGTCACCCTCACGGCTGATGGCTCCACCTCTGGAACTTGGGCCGCCGGGTGCGAATCTCAGGTCTCGGGCCGGGGCTACGCCAAGTACTACACCTTCACCCTAACCGAGGAATCGACGGTCACCATCACCTTGGAATCGGACGTGGACCCCTTCCTGTACCTGCGCAGGGGCGAAGCCAGAACTGGTGTCGTGCTCCACGAGAATGACGACGTGGACCCCGGGTCGGATACTGACTCCCAGATCAGTGAGTCTCTGGCCATCGGCGCCTACACTATCGAAGCAACCACGTACGCGGCCAACCAAACGGGCTCTTTCACCCTCTCCATATCAGGTCTGTCCGGTGACGATGGCGACGAAACGGCAACTCCGCCTGGAGGGACGGAAACCGGCCAGTGTGACGCCACAGCTATTTCGTCTGACGGACAAACTACCGGAAGGTGGTCTGACGATTGCGAGTCGCAGGTAGCCGACCGGGGCTACGCTCGGTATTTCACCTTCACCCTGGACCAGGAATCGACGGTTACCATCACCCTGGAATCGGAGGTGGATACCTTCCTCTACCTGCGGTCAGGCGATGTTAGGAGCGGTGACCCCCTCCACTCCAACGACGACATAGAGAGCGGCGGGGTGAACTTGAACTCGCGCATCAGCGAAACGCTCCAGGTTGGCGCCTACACTATAGAGGCGACAACCTACGCCGCCGACCAAACCGGAGCATTTACCCTGACCATCAGCGGCCTCGCCGCCAGCGACAGCGAGGAGGAGGAAACCGGACCGGACACCTGCGCCGCCACCGCCATCACCGCCGACGGCGCCACCACCGGTACCTGGGCCGCCGACTGCCAGTCCCAGGTAAACGGCCGCGGCTACGCCCGCTACTACACCATCAACCTGGCCCAGGAATCAGCCGTTACTATCACCCTGGAATCGGATGTGGACACTTTCCTGTACCAGCGGGCAGGGGAGACGCGTTCGGGTACGCCACTCCACCTCAATGACGACATAGAGAGTGGGGGAGTGAACCTCAACTCACGGATAAGCGAGACCCTGGGCGCCGGAACCTACACCATCGAGGCAACCACCTATAGTACTGGGGAGACAGGCGGCTTCACGTTGAGTGTCAGTGGCTTGGCAGGGAGTACTTCCGGGTAGTGTGGAATCGAGGAAGCTTCTGACCGTACCCCTGGAGACTTCGTGAGTGAAATTGACTGGATGTCGTGGGCGCCGCATCCCGCAAAGTTTATGTTGGTATGAATAGTGCCAACGCCAGCGGCACCACGGGCATCATCGCTATCATCATCGCCATCGTGGCGGTGGTAGTGGCCATGCCCTTCGTAATGCCCCGCAACTAGGTAAAACCAGGGGCCACGCCCGGGCAGGGCCGCCCAAAACCGAAAAAGCGACAACCAAAACCCCCGGCTCAACAGCCGGGGGTTCTTTGGTTGTAGATTCTTGGCTTGCCCAAAGGCATTCTTGACTTGGAGGAGGAAGTGGGGGTTTTGTGCGGACGGCAGAGAGGCGTGGCTTGCAGATCGAGAGTGCGCCTGGTTTCTCGGAGGAAGTAGATCTGGCCGGGCTCGAAAACCTCAAAAGGGCCTTGCGAATAGCTATCGGGGGGCATTACGATTGACCTAAGCGACCATGGAACGACAGCTTGCTGAGGGCGTCTTGTTCCCTGGTCGCACGAGCAGCCGGATGGGGGCGTTTAGTCTATGGGTGAAAACTCAGGGCTTTAAACCAGGCGATCCGGGTGCGATTTCCCACGCGTCCACCTCGCAGGCACTTTCACCTAACGGTAGATCTTAAGCCTAGTCAATACGCGAAAAGCCACGCAATTGGTCCAAAAGGCCCGATGCGATGGAAGGCCACTGACAATTACGGGCCAGACTTGACCCATTTGTTACGGGTCGGAGTTGGTGTCTCAGGTAGGGACCGCGTGTCGGGGGCGACGCTCCTGGCGGCCTCAGTCTCTATGCGTCACGGGCATTTCGACGGCGCGGCGCGAGAACACCTCCGGGTCGGTCGCCCATTCGGCAAAACCTATGCGCCGGTCATCGGTCAGGAAATTGATCTTCCCGTCGAGACAGGACCGCAGTTGGTCGTCTTCCATCGCCAGGGTGAATCCGCCCAGCTCAACCGCGTCGTCCAGGGCCGTTACGGCGAACGCTCCGTCTGAAGCGTGGGACGCTTCCACGTTGCCCACCTCGCCCCTTGCCAGCGCGTCGATATGGCCCGCTCGCAGCGCTTCGTGAGGCTCGTATTTGCCGGCCCCATCGCTGAGATAGACCACCTGGGGCATGTCTCCAGCCGGCGGGTACAGGTGACGCCGATCCTTCAAACCGGGGGACTCTGTCGCGAAGTCGATAGAGTATTCGACACTGCCGTCGGAAGTCAGCGCGCCGGCGTCGGTCTCGATGCGCGTGCCCTCCACCAGCGCCCCGCGGGCATCCACGAGGCCGGTCAACTCCAACAGGCGACGCTCTCCCGTCGTGCCGGCGAGCGCCCCCACCCGCATTTCGCTGGTCAGATCGGAATGGGAGACTATCCGGCCGGCGTCCTCGGCCCGGACCAGCAGAGACTGTCGGAATTGGACGTGGCCCGATGTGAAGGAGACAACCTCCTCACCCGCCGCGTTGCGGGTCCGAGAGTCGAGAATGGTGATGCCGCCACCCACGATGTCAAAATCCGGGCCCGCGGACTCCAGCCAGATGTCGTCCCAGGAAGCGATGCCGCGCCGGGCGAAAGACAGCCCGGCTCCCTCCATCGCTTCAAGGGCGGTGAGCAGGTCGGCCTCGTAACCCAGATGGCTGTTGAACCCCTCGGATGCCGGGTCGGGGTCGGCGCTGTGGCTCACGGGCTGGAAGAAGGCGTAGAAGCCCACCTGGAGAAGGCGCTCTGGGTCCGTGCACGATTCGGACGGGACATCGCTGACAGTGCAGGCGGCAACAGACACGAGCAACGCACCCAGGATGACGATGGTGTAGGCAACGGGTTGGGTGCGGAGCGCCTCCAGCACGGGCATAGTGGCAACCTTCTCGTTGGTCCTTCCTGGAGCAGCGCCGCGAAAGGACGTCCTACCTTACCGGAATGCTGCCTTCCGTAGCCCGGCCCTGCGGTCGGGCGCCCCAATACGCCAATCGTCCATGGGCTTTGGCATCCGCCGGAAATCTGGCCCGCCGCTTTCTTCCGGGGCATAAAGATGGCGTCATTCCCTTCAGCATCATTCCTGAACCGACGGAGTTGATGGGCATTTGGGGTCGCAACGCTCTTGAGCGGGCTGGGTGCATCGCTATGCCGCCCTCCCGGGTTCCTCGGCATGATGGCGCCCCATGATCTCCTTGATTGGGCTCGCAGCAGCAAAGACGAGGACAAGACCTGCACCAAAGATCGCGTCGATGCAGCGCTCCCTTATGAATCGGTCCCCGTGGGGATGTGGGTAGTCCCGTCCGTCCGATCCGGACGGCCTTATCATCTCTACGCAGCGAGGGCAGCGGCGTTCCGGAATCAGAACGCCCAGCGGCGCGGCAGGCACCCGGCCTGAATCAGCTCTGCTTACTTGCGGAGAATTGGCTGGTGATCAGAGACACCAACTCCTTTGCCCTCTCGCCGGTGGCGACCCTGGTGCCTATGCCCTTTCTTGGCACCAGCCAGATATAGTCTCCCCGCTGGGCATAGAATCGGAAATTGCCAATCCGAACGTCCCAGCAGGCGGCCTTCCCGCCCGGGTCCAGACGAGTGGCTTGCCACACGATTTCGCCGGTCTTGGTCCCCTCCAGAAGTGTTGCTATCATGTCGCCGCCTGCCACCCGTCGTGCTCCTTGTTGGATCTGTCGCCAGACCGAGCCTTTTGTCGGTATGAAGAGTTGTTCGCCCGGGGACAATCGCATACAAGTCACGAATGTCCAACCTGGCTGTGATTATAGCATGCCCAGTCCGCCAGGCACTCTGCCGCGAGCACAGGGGTCGGAACTGGGATCCGGGTTGATCGTGGCATTGCTGCGGTGTGCCAAGAGAGGGTGGATGCCGGTGTAACGGCGCCCGCGCTTCAAATCAAGTCGGGAGGTCAAGCCCACGTCAACAGGAGCTCCGGCGCCCCAGGGGGCCGGGGCAATGGACGTCTCTTCTACGGCGGGCCCTTGCCGGCGAGGTCACGGGCGAACCCAAAGCAACGACGCTTCCTTATCCTGACTGTCTGCCATTTTAGAGCGCATGACCCGCCTCATGGAATCTGAATATGTGCCCCCGTTGCCCGCCCGCCCCGCATGGCCCGTTAGAAGGCTCGTCGCCAGCATCCCCAGAGTCCACCTTGTATCTGCAGCCCGACGCTCCCGGTCGGCCTTTCCAGTGGTGCAAGCATGAACCGAGTTTCCGATGGTACTAGGCGCCGGATACCGTGAGGTCGGATGGTTAGGGGCCATCCTGGCCAGGATCGGACGGTCAGCGATGGTTGGGGAACTGGGGTTCCAGGACCCCGTCCGGGGGTTGACCGTCAACCTGGCGGTGGAGCCTGGTTCGTCACCTCTTGCAGCGGGCCCGGTCAATAGTCGTCGCGGGTGAAGGAGGCATGCCCAAGCGGGGCCGAAACGGATATGGAATCCATGGTCTGCCGCGACCACGGCATCCTGGTGGTCAACCTGAGGGTGTTGGCCGCTGGCCCATGAAGGCTGGGGCGAAGGGAAAAGGCGATAGTTCCTGGCTGGCACGCCCCCGGCCGGAGCAATCACTCCCGCCGCAGGAAGCGACTGTACGTCAAGAGGGGGCGGGGACACGCGCTGGTCGTCAGCACCTGGTCCGGCAACCACTGCCGGGCCACTGCGGCAATGGCCGAGCCGGCAGGCCGGGTGGTGGTGGTGACGCTGAACCTGGCGGGGATGGTCCCTGACCGCTCCCTGGCTCAAAATCCCTGGAAAGTGACACCCGGACCGGTGCGGAGAGGAGAGGGCAAAGTACAACAGGCTATCCAGGGAGCGCTCGGCCAGACTGGATCCGTTCGTGATGGGTTTTAGCGTCGGGGACGAGGTCAAGGCCGAAGGCAGCGTTTTTGTTCGGAACCGGCACATCAAGGGGACGAGGGATGATGCCCAGCGCCAGTTGTCGGCATGGCTGGCAAAGGAGTTTGGCTACATCGGGATAGAGCGTCTGCGGGTGAAGGGACTGATGAAAAACCACCATCCGTCCAAGTCCCTGTCGGACTCGGCCCTGAGCAATCTGCTGAACCGGATAGAGTACAAGGCCCGGTGAAGGCCGGAATCCAAGTGCGAGGTATATGCGGAGCTACCGGTGTAGCTTGGTATATGATTCCCATTTCTATTCGTCCAGTACGGCCTGTTCGCCTTCGGCGCCATGCCCAGGGGGCCAACGTGGCGGCGGCGCTCCGCTACCGGTGTGCAATTCGGGAGCAGGCCAAAACCGAAGGCTCCGGGGTCCAGGCTGCCTGGGCCCCCTGCTGGCAATAGAGGTGAGGAAGAGAGCCGCTGAGATGGTCGCCGGTCAAGTCGCCCGAGGACGGTCCCGGTTTGGACTCACGAGGAAAGCCCTGGGCCTGCTTGGTGGAGCCGGCGGATACTGGAGGCAGCGCCGGGGCCGGGGTTCGAGTTGCGTCTTTGCCGGCCCTGGAGGGCCCTAACCAAAGTCGGGGTCGAGAACGGGGTGAATTGGGTCCGGGGCAACGCGCCGTCCGGCTCTCGCGTCACTGGCGACGGGTTTACGGGGCGACTCGCCGACTTCCGGCCGAGCTGTTGCTGAGTGAGCGGCCACATCCGGGGGACATGCCGGATCGAGGTTGGCGGCCTCCCTGCCTCCGGCGGGCCTCCAGGACCGGCGGAACCCGGCGTTCACCGGCCCACCGAACCTCGACAGCCCGGGTGGTGGGCTGCGGAAATCCCGGAACGCCGTTGGGTGGCCGCCGTCCGGCTTGCTGGTTGTGGTCCAGGGTTCCGTCCTTCAAGGACGTTAATTTTCCCTGAGCGCTTCACCCCGACACAATTACAGCGCGATTACGCCGGTGGAGTTGCGGAGGCGGCCACCAACAGGCGATTCGACGCCTCCCGGCCAAGTCCCAACCCCTCGGCGCCGGTCAACCGGGGTCGCAGGATTCCGTGCCATCGGCGCTGGCGATGCTGCTGTCGGACGGTCCGGTCCTTATTGTCGGGGCCGACCTGGGTCCGAGTGTGAAAGCCGTGGACTCTGCCGGAAGGCTGGTGACCGACTCGCCGGCGGGATTTCACATACCGTATGCCCTGCCCGGTTGGGCAGCCAACTTCCGAAGGTCGCGGCGCAGCCGGGATGCCTGCCCTGGGGAAGTATCGCAGGGGCGCCCCTGGCCCTAGCGAAGGCGGTAGGATATCTGCAGGCCTACCAGCACCTCAACCTCCGGCTCTACGTGGAACGCAAGCAGGGGGCCAACCCCGTACCGATTGCCGCCCGTGCAGGGATCCGAGGTTGAGAAGGGGTCCGAGAAGAAGGGGTTTTGGGACGCGTATTCCAGCACCGCCACCGCCTCCCCTCTCTGCAGGTCCAAGGCCTGACTGAGGTCGTCGGCGGCAGCCTCCGCCACCGGTATGGCCTCCCGTCGAGCGAGGGCCGTGGCCTCCACGCAGCTTTCCTCGGACAAGCCAAAGCTTACCCCGTAGTGGCCGGCACGCCCGATTACGTCCTCAACGGCTTCAACCACGGTTTCGCCCTGCGCTTCGATGTCCCCCACGTCCACTGGGACCGAAACCGCCGAGGGTTCGTATCTGCCATGGCTCTGAAAGTCTATCAGCTCGGCGTCAATTCCGACCTGGGACAGGGCCTGGGTGATGTCCTGCTCCTGTTTCTGCGAGAACCTCTGTGGGCCAAAGGGGCCATAGTCCTCCTCGGGCAATACTATGATGCGGGCCTGGTCGGGCGTGACCGTGACCTTGCCAATGGCCGAGACGGTAATGCTGTCGTCAGTGGACCGGGCCTGGGGCATTTGGATTTGCCGGTGCACCCCCCTACTTTCCACCAACAGGTCAATGGGCGTGGCGCGGAAGCCGGTGCCGGCCAGCAGTCTTGGCGCGCTGTCCAAATGGGTTGCCACGGGAACAATGTGGGCAGGCCCGGCGGAATCAGCCGAAGCGGGGGTTTCGGTCGGAAGGTCCATACCTTGGGACGTCTCCCCTGCCCTGGTTGCGGGTGGGTGCGTGGGCTCGGTGGTGGGCACGATAGTGGGGTCCGCGCTCGGTGCGGGCGCGGGCGCAGGTCCAACCTGCGTGGGTTCCACCACGGGGGATTCTTGACCGCAGGCCACCAAGAGGGGAACGAATAGCAGGGTGGAAATCAACAGGGTCAGGTTTCTCATTTGCTGCCTTCCTGGGTTGGAGTGAAACCATAATACCACTCACGAAATGGGTATGGGCCGGCTCTGGTCAGCCAAGAGCGAAAGGTGACAGGGAACCGGACCGGAGTAGGCAGCCGGCCCTCAGCTGATTCGCCGGGGCCAAGGCCACCTCCGCCGGTCCTCCGGCGATGCCGTAACCTTCCCGGCGCCACTTGCCGTCGCCCGCGTGCGATGCTCCGCCGGCCTGGCCTCCCCGACCCGTCCCAGGCGTCTTCCGCCCCGTCAGGGCATTCGGCCGGGAATCAGTCTTCCAAAAGGCTTCTCAGGGCCGCCGAAGCCGGCCTGCCCCAGCAGGTGAGGCTGCCGCCGGTGCGAATTCCGCAACTGAACTCGCTGCCGTGGTTCCAGCTGCCTCCCGCGCTGACTGACGTGAACCTGCCGGCCGGGGACGCTAGCTGGCTGGCGTCACCTTCGTAGGCCTCCTCGTGGGTGGCCCAGCACGCCGCCGTTCCGTCAATCTTCACGCCGCAGGCGTGGGTGCTGCCGGCGCTGACCAACCTGAAGGGTCCGGCAGGGGGCGAAATCTCCCCGGTCTGGTGGTTTCCCTGGCAACGCAGGGTTCCATCCAACCGCACACCGCACAGGTAGACCAGCGAGAAGTTCCCCACCGCCACCGATTGGTAAGCGCCCTCCAGGAATTGAGCCAGGTTGATGCTCCCGCTGTCGCTGCCCCAGCACTCCACCGAGTGGTCGGTGCGTACCCCGCAGTGCATCAGTCCGCTCCCGTCAATGGAACGGAAGGTTCCCGTCCAGGCCGGGTCGGGCGCGGCTGGCGTCCGAGAGGCCGTGGTCGGTGTAGATACGGTCCTCGGCGACACCCAGGTCCTGCCGGTCGGTGGAACAGCGGGCGAATCCGAGCCAGGTATCCCTTAAACTCCTCAAACAGCTCCTGAACCAGTTGATGTCGCTCCAGCAGGTGGTGGAGGTGCAGTATGGCGCTCTCATCGGGTATCGGCTCCGACAACTTCAACCCGCCAAACCGGCACACCAACTCCGCCTCGCATAACAGATCTTCCGGGGCCGGGGCGGTCCAAGGAGACCTTGGTTTCCAGCTTCACACGATAGTCCCCATCGGCGCAGGTTGGCCGATCCGTCTGGTCCTCTTCCCTGGGCGCCGCCTGCTCTACCTTCGGTATGACACAAACATCCATTTATCCAGAGAATCCCTAACCCCATCCACAAAGCGGCTTGGTTGGAATTGCCGGGGTTGGGAAATGAAAAGTGGGAATACTACCCACCCGGCGAACCTGGCATGGTAGGCATCCCTGAAACTCCCTTCCGCAGAAGGCAATGGAAGCAACCAGGCTTGAACTCGCGGCAATCAAAAGGGGATTGACCGAAGCCTGTCCAGGTCAATCCCCTTTCCGGTGTTTCGCAAAAGCAGTCGAGGCTATTCGCGCGGGGCTGAACCCAGCACCCTGTAACCGTTGTTTTCCTCGGTACGTTGGGGCAGGGGCAGCACCTCCACAACGGCGTTGGAAAGACCCACAACCTCGCCCTTCTCGTCGAAGGTGTAATTGTCACCGATGGTCCCGCTCCAGCTGATGCTGTAAAGGCAATCCCTGAATCCATCGGCATCCTGATCGTCATCGGTCTGCCGCAGACATTCGGCGGCGATGTGGACGGTGTCATAAGCCGACCCGATAAACCAGGGCAAAGTAACGTAGCCGTACCTGGTCCTGAAGTTCCCCAGGAAATCCTTCCCCTTCTGGGTTTCCAGGTCGGGGCTGGGAATGATGGCCTTCAAGCCCGTGGCCGAATCTCCGGCGATTTCCAAGGCGGTGGTACCCGTGGGCACGACTTCGGAGTAAAAGGCGCCGGTGAACCCGAGTTCCCTGGCCTGCTTCACTATGGTGCCGCCGGTAAATTCGGACTGAGCCGCGAGTAACACAGCGTCGGGATTTACCGCGAACAGTTTTGTTAGTTGAGTCCTGAAGTCGGTGACGTCAGAGGCGTACTTTTCTTCAGCCACGACTGTGCCGCCTCTCTTGAGAAACTGTTCAACTGTGGTCTTCTGGACACCTTCCGCGTAATCGGTGCTCTCATTGATGGTGGCGAGGGTGCGAACGCCGTCGGCCCACATGGTGTTGCCGGCGTCGACTCCCAATTTGGCATCATTTATAGCCGTACGGAATATGTAGTCGCCGGCGTCCTCTATGTCCGGACTAGTGGCCGACGCCGAGAACAGGACCACGCCGTCTTCCTCGGCCAGGGGGGCGGCTCCCAGCATGGCGCCGCTGCAGGAAGTCCCGAGGATGATTTTGACACCGTCAACGTCGGTGAGCTTATTGTAGGCGGTAATGGCGTCCTGTGCTCCGCATTTGGAGTCCTCCACCACCAGTTCCAGCTGCTTGCCGTTAATGCCCCCGGCGGCATTAATCTCCGCGAGGGCCATTTCCTTGGACTGGCTGATGACCGTGCCGTAGGTTTCACCGGGACCGGTCAGGGATTCCATCACTCCAATCCGGAACACCTCGTCTTCCGGTTGCTGGCAGGCGAGGAAGAAGAGTCCAAGCAATGTCAGCGACAATGTCAAAACAACAATACGATAAGGTAACTTTCTCATAACGCTTTCTCCCCTAGAAATCGCCGTGGTAAAACCAAAGTAGGGAACCTCTGAAGAACTGACATCAAGCCAACTATTCCTAAAGACCAATCCTGAAGACCAAGGAAAGTAGAACCTTACTGCCACCAATAACTGGGGATGTTCCGCTGGAAAGAGGATTCTGTAGCAGGTATGGAAGGTGCATTCCTGTCTAACGACCAGGAACCAACCGCGGATGTCGCCCCTTGTTCCACACTTCTGGCGCCTACGGCTGTTCCTAGTTTATATGCTAAAGGATATGAGAAGTGTATTATTGCGTTCGAATCATGTGGCAATGGCAAGTGAGTTTTAGCTATCCGAAGGATTTAAGAAGAACTGCCGCCCGTTTCGGGGCATACAGGCCAGAGTGTTTGCTTTCCCGGTGGGGCTGTTGGCCTGTTTCTGCTTGTGGGCTCCTCTGGCAGTCGGAGGCAGGTTCACGCTGGGCGATCTGCCGTGAAGTGTCGTTGTTACGTTGGGGTCGATAGGAACTTCCAATGCTCTTGTCTACCTAGGATAATGTATGAATTAGACGGGTGAATAAGGTCTCGTGTTGCACATTGAGAGGTGTTCGGCTAACTGGCCAGACACAAAAAATACAGAGTAGACAGAAGGTAGGAGGCAAAGAGAGTGAACTCATTCTCGGTACGGTGCTGCCGGATGCTCAGGTTGTCGATGTTGTTGGGGGCGACCGTCGCAATTCTGGCGGTGGTGGCCTGTCAGGGACAGGACGGGCAAGCAGGTCGGTCGGTAGTAGGGGACCCCGCCGGCCCTCCCGGTAGCATCGGCCCACAGGGTCCGGCCGGACCGACAGGCGATGTGGGGCCCGCCGGGCCCGCCGGCCCCGCCGGCCCTTCCGGCCCCAGGGGCGTGGCCGGGCCTGTCGGACCAATGGGACCCCCGGGACCCCCCGCGCCTCTTCCCCATTTCACTTTGCAATTGCTCCACGCCGCCGATATGGACGGAACGACCGGAGCCTTGAGCAACGTTGAGAATTTTTCGGCGATTCTCGACGGGTTGCGTCGACAGTTTCCCGACAACACGCTGGTGGTGAGTTCGGGCGACAACTACATACCTGGTCCCCGATACTACGCTGCCGCCGACCAGGTAAACGACCCGGTCCTGGGCATTTCCCGGGAGGGGCGGGGCGATATTGCCCTGCTGAACGCCATGGGGTTCCAGGCTTCCGCCCTGGGCAACCACGAACTGGACCGGGGCACGGCCTCTTTCGTTTCCCAGATTGCTCACGAGGAGGGTGAGGGAGTGTATCCCGGCGCCCGGTTCCCCTATTTGTCTGGCAACCTGCTGTTCGACAACGACAAGAATCTGGCGCCGCTGGTAGTGGGGGACGGACAGGAGGCAATGCTTGCCGGGGGTAGCCTGGCCGGAAGCGCGGTGATTACAGTCGGCGGAGAGAGGATAGGGATTGTGGGGGCAACTACCACATGGTTGGCCAGCTTGACCATCTCCGGCGACATTACCATCCTGCCTGAAGACCGGGCTGTCCCGTCCGACTTGGCCAGCTTCATCCAGCCAAAGGTGGACGCGCTTACGGAACAGGGCATCAACAAGATCATCCTGCTGGCCCACATGCAGCAAATCGCCATCGAGAAAGAGTTGGCCGCTTTACTTTCGGATGTGGACATCATCGTGGCGGGGGGGTCAAACACCCTGTTGTCAGATCAGACCGACCGCCTGTGGCCCGGAGACGTTTCGGAAGGAAACTACCCGCTTCTCTTCAAGTCCGCCTCCGGCGACCCGGTGTTGCTGGTAAATACGGACGGCGACTACAAGTATCTGGGTCGCCTGGTGGCAGATTTTGATGATTCAGGGCTGGTAGTCCCCGATTCCATTGATCCTTTCTTGAGCGGAGTATATGCCACCAATCCCCAGGGCGGACACCGGTTCGTCGGAGAGCCCATCCCGGAGGTAGCAGAGATTGCCGAGTCTCTGAGAGGCGTACTTCGGGAAAGGGATGGGAATATATTCGGAAGTACCTCGGTCTATCTGAACGGTGTTCGCCGATCGGTGCGTACCGAGGAGACCAACCTGGGCAATCTCATTGCCGATTCCTTCTTGTGGTCGGCTCGCCAGGTGGATCCGGAGGTGGCGGTTGCGCTGAAGAACAGCGGCGGCATTCGGGATGAGATCGGCCTAGTCTATCAGCCGCCGGGATCCAATGACCCTTCCGAGTTTCAGCTATTGCCTCCCCGGGCTAACCTGGAAATCGGGAAGGAGGCTGGCAGCATTTCTCAATTGGACATACAGGGCACCCTGCGTTTCAATAATGGGATTGTAATCGTCAGCCTTACCGCCGCTGAATTCCTGGCCATCATGGAGCATTCCGTATCCGCGGAAGGGGTTGGGCATACAGCGTCCGGCCTATTTCCCCAGGTGGCGGGAATGCGCTTCAGCTTTGACCCGACTTCCCCCTCGGGGGGCCGTATCCGGTCATTGGCAACGGTGGACCAGGATGGAGTCACGACCGACCGGTTGGTGGAGGAAGGTGAACTCGTGGGCGACCCCGGACGCAGGATCAAGATGGCAACCATGAATTTTCTGGTCGATGGCGGCAGCGGGTTTCCCTTCCCGAAGTCAGCAACGGGGCGTGTGAACCTGTACGGCTCGACGGACCACGACGCGAGCCATGTGCGGTCCTCGGGAGAAATAACCAGCAATCCGGGCGGCGCTGGTATCCTCGGCCCTGGCGTTGCTGACTTTGCGGAGCCTGGCACCGAACAAGATGCTTTGGCGGAGTACCTGGCTCTTCATTTCACCGAGCAGCCCTATGCCAACGCCGACACCTTTCGGGAGTATGACTCGCGAGTACAAAATCTGGCTATCCCTGGCGTTCATGACGAGGTTTTCTACAAATAGGATTGCCAATTCTCTAACCACACTCCGTCCTGCAACCAACGTAGAAAGTAGCCGATCTTTAGCTTCACTCTGCCGATGACCGAACTGAAGGCCGGGTTCACCTGAAATACCTCCACCCCCTGGCGCAACCTCCGGGACAGGAAACTGGACTTGACCTTGGCGCAGCTGAAGGAGGAGACCATCCGGCTGTACCTGCGCGACTCCCCCTCCGGGACGGCCCCCTTCTGCCGGAAGTCCAATTTATCTGGCGCAGGCCACTATGCCAGCCACGGCATCGCCGACCAGGGCTTCAACCTGGTGTCGGGTCTGCCATACGTGACCAGCGACACGCTGAAAGCATGGACGTGGTTGCCGCTGCCGTCCGTCTCGTATTTGCTCCCCAGCACGAAGAACCCGTCATTGCCGGCAGAACGCCAGTCCATGAGCCATTTCTCGTGGCAAGTGTAGCCGTTGTGGCCCAGCGCATGCTGCTTCCGCCAAAGGAGTTTGGACCCAAAGAAGAGCCGTACCCGACCGGCTTGAATATCCGATCCAGCTTCGCCAGTCTGGTCCGCAGGTTCCCCATCGTCGTTTCTTCTGGTGCAGCCAGTCGCGACGTCCACCCCCCCGGTCTCCCCAGGCTGGACTATTTGACCCTGGGGTAATCCAAATGAGTAACAATGGTTACACGGCCAGCCTGAGCTGGGTGTTGACCGTTGTTCTCGGCTTGGTTCTCCCTTCCTCCGGGGCAGTTTCACCGGCGGTGGAATCACCGCCAGCCAGTGCTCCCCCGTCCAGGAGCATCACCTCCTCGCCTACCGCGAGTAGCGCCAGTTTAAGCAGATTGCGCGCTGCATTCTCGTTCCGGTCGTGAAGCACTCCGCAACCAGGGCATGACCACCGGGGTTCCCGCCCCAGTTTCGCGTTCACCACGCCGCAGGAGGAACAGGTCTTGCTGCTGGGGTACCACTGGCCGGCCTCGACGATGCGGGTCCCGTGCCACTGGGCCTTGTAGCGGATCTGCCGGAGCAGGCCGGACATTCCGGCGTCGGCCAGGGCCCTGGATTGCAGGCCAGTTTTGACCATGCCAGCGACGTTCAGGGACTCTATTCCGAGAGTGTGGTACTTCTGCACCAGCGCCCGGCTGATGTGGTGATGGGCGTTGTCCCTGAGGCCCTTGGCCCGGCGGTGGGCCCGGTCGATGCGGCGCTGGGCCTCCCACCAGCCCCGGCTGCTTGGGGTGCGCCGGGCCTGGGCCCGCTGCCAGCGGCCCAGGGTCCGGAGGGACTTCGCATAGCCCCGTGGGTTGGGATACTGACACTGACCACTGTCGGCCTGGAACGGCTGGTAATGGCTCTTTGAGTTGGGATGCTGGCCGCCGCTGTCCACAGCCAGGGGACTGATGCCCGCGTCCACGCCGCCCACCGATTGGGTTTCTCGTTGGGGTGGCGCCACGGGCGGCTTCCAGTAGGCGACGGAGGCGTACCAGCGGCCGTTGCGTTTCCGGATGGTTACCTCGTAGGGGATTCCCTCAGGCAGTGAGCGGGTCATCCGGACACTGCTCAGGTAGGGCACCTCATGCGCCGGTGGCCGTCATACCTGATGCGGTCCACGCCAGAGGCGGCCAGGAAGGAACCCGTGCCGGTTCGGTTCTTCCGGTGAAACACCGGACGTCTAGCTTTGACCTCCTTGTTCAGCCAGCGGGAGCGGGCGTTGCGGTAGTTGCGGCAGGCCCCCTGGGCCACGAACTTGCTGGCCTGGGTGACGAAGGCCAGGGAGGGGTTGATGTGCTTGGCGGCGTTGAACTCCTTCTCCAGCTCGTGGGGCGTGAGCCACAGGCCGATATCCCGGCCAGCCTGGTCGTTGGCCACCATCCGGTTGTAGACGAAGCGGGCGATGCCCACGCAGCGCTGGGCGTAGTGCCCCTGCCGGCAGGTCAACTCCAGTTGAACCACCACCGCAGCAGGGAGCCATCCCTCCGGGCAGGTGGTGGGTTGCTGGCGTTTTCCGCCCTGCTGTTCAGCCATGTACCGCCTCCCAGGTTTGGTTGGTTCCCCTTGGCCGGGCGCCAGTCAGGTAGGTGCTAGAAGCTTGGAATCGGCGTGAAATGGTCTGCATGATAAGGCTCACTGGCAAGTGTAAGCTTGCCCGACCTTCCGTCGCTATAGACAAGTGTCAGTAAAGGGTACTGGGTCCACTGAACATCCGAGCGGCCAGTTGGAACAAGGCGATTCGATGTCGCCGGATGGGTCTACCTCAGGGCGGTCGGCTGTAGCTGTCGTCGGCCATTGTTGCTGGTCGTTACTCATACAGGCAACTTATTGCAGGGCTGGAGAAATCCGCCCTTCCAGTTCATCCCTGACGAGTTTCATCACCTCTTGGATCGACGCTGCCTTCCCTTCCAGGGACACCCGCACCGAGTTGAACATCCGGGCCGGTATCCCGTGCCTGCCCGGGTACTCGTGCTTCAAGGAAACAGCAGACCGGCCTGCCGACACTTCGGCAAAGAGCCTGCGTTGAACCCGGCAGTGCAGGTCGGCGTAGGCCGAAAGACACTTATCACCGGCAGTGCGGTTCATCCCGGCAAAGTCGCGGATGCGGGTCTGGAGGTGGCCGTGAGGCCCTTATCCGTAACAAACCGAGCTGGCGAAGGCGCCTTTTCTTTCCTCGCAACCATGCCCGAATAATACCAGGACAGATGTGCGTAGATCCGGAGGCTCTGGACACTCGCCTAATTCACCAGGAGGGGACAATGCCTGGCAATGGCAAGCCTTTGGGACTATGGGTAAAGGAGAAATACCTGCAAGAAGTGACCAAACACAACCATCGCATACACTGTACTTACAAAGCCTTGAAAAGTTCCTAACCCCATTGCTTGTTTACCTAGGGCGTGTGGACAAAATGGTAACATAGGGGGAGTCAAGGATACGGGTAT
>JAPPGG010000014.1 GCA_028875055.1 Chloroflexota bacterium | reverse complement strand
ACGGCCTGCAACGGGGCCCCACCAGGCATTCCCCAAAAATTTGACGGACACCCGGTTGGACGGGGTGTCCGTCAAGATTTTGGTAGAGCAACTGGATAGGGGCAGATATCGAAAGCTAAGGTAGGGGCGCAGGGCCCTGCGCCCCTACAGCGACGGCCTGCAACGGGGCCCCACCAGGCATTCCCCAAAAATTTGACGGACACCCCTGTGACCCGAGGTAATTGACAGATTTATTTGCACATATGAAAATATTTCAGGATTTTCCAAATAAGTTGTTGCCATGTCCGAATATTATCCTTCAGACAACCGGGTACAGCTGACTGAACGCCTGATTGACCTGTTTGAGCAGATCAATCACGCGATGCATTGCTCTCCCTCCGAGGGATGGGATGACCTCGACCTGACCATTCAACAGCTGAAAGTGCTCGCGCTGCTGTTCGAAGGGCAGCAGCGGATGGGCAACATCGCCAGCCACGTGGGATGTATATTGTCCTCCGCCACCAGCATTGTGGACCGACTGGTGGAGAAGGGACTGGTCACAAGGGCGATGGACCCCGATGACCGCAGAGCGGTAATCTGCCAGTTGACCCAGGCAGGGAAAGAGACCATGGAACAGTTCTGGAGCATCGGCAGAGAAAGGATAACCCAGATGGCCAATCAGCTTGAAGTCAGGGAACTGGAGGAAGTGGTCCGCGGCGCGGTTCTCATGGATCGGGCTGCCCGGGCCGCGTTTCCCGCCCGCTAACTTCAATGATGACTTTACCCAGGAAGTTTGTCTCCACTATGTACTCGCTCTGCTGCTATCCAATGTATCCTCTCCCCTCCTGCCCCCGCCTCCCGATTAAACCAGGCCGCGCTTCACGCGCTTTCTGCGGCCAATACGGGTTGAGGTCGGGATGCCCCGCGATCTCCAGGCGACAAGATCATCAAATTGATTTTGGCAGGTCCGGTTGGCCTGGCGCGGGCCATAGAGGACTTCTCTACTCGCGGGAGGCCGTCGCTTGACCCACCTGACCCGTTTAACTCTTCGCCGCAGTTCGGTGACTTTGCTGGTGATCGTCCTGCTTCTGGTGGGTGGCGTTTTTGCCTACAACGACCTGGAGCGGGAACTGTTCCCGGAAATAGGTTTTCCCAACATTACAATTACCACCTTCTACCCCACGGCAGACCCCGAAACGATCGTTCGAGAAGTCACCGAACCCATAGAAGACGCTATTGCCGGGATGGACGGCCTGGAGGATATCCAGTCCATATCGGAACAGAACGTCTCCTCGGTGCTGGCTACCTTTGAGTTTGGCAGCGACCTGGAGCAGACCGAACGGGACATCGAAAGCAATATTAACGGCATCCAATTTCCGTCGGGCGTGGAATTTACCACCGTTTCCAGGATCAGCAACGATACGTTTCCGGTAATGCAGCTGAGCGTTGCCGGAGACCGGGACACCGCCTCTCTGCAGCGGATTCTCGATGACATGGTGGTTCCCAGCATCGAGGGTGTTGATGGGGTATTTCAGGTATTTCTCCTGGGCCGGGTTGACGAGCGTATCGCCGTAACGGTGGACACGGAAAAGCTGCAGGACCTGGGCTTCTCCATGAACCACGTTTCCAACGCCATTTCCGCAAACAACATTGGCATTCCCGCGGGCTCCATAACCGATGGCGACACAACCTTTCCCGTGCGCGCTACCCACCAACTGGGCTCCATTCAGGACATTGAAGGGCTGGTAATTGGATACGAGCAGGCCACATTGCCGGGAAGCAACCAGGGACCCGCGGGACCCAGGGATTTACAAGGGCAAAGGCCTGTCCTGTTGTCTGACGTGGCCACTGTGGAGATTGGGACCTCCGAGGCAAGCGGGCTGGCACGGACCATGGGCAAGCCCAGCCTGAATATCTGGATCATCAAGGAACCGGAAGCCAATACCCTGGACGTTACCGACGCGGTAGCTGAGGTGCTGGATGACCTGGAGCTTCCCCCGGACGTGGAAGTCCTGGAAATGTCCAATAACGGTCCCATCGTCGAGGAGTCTCTGGAGAGCCTGCTCCGCGAGGGCCTGCTGGGGTTCATATTTGCCGTTGTCGCCGTGTTTATCTTCCTTTTGAATACCCGACCCACCCTTTGGAAGGGGCTGGCGCTGACCTTGCGTCCCACCGCCATCATTGCGATTTCCATACCGGTAAGCGTGCTAGGCGGAGTCATCCTGATGAACTTGACGGGTATATCACTGAACTTCATGAGCCTGGCTGGCCTGGCAATCGCCGTGGGGCGGGTGGTGGACGACAGCATAGTAGTTCTCGAGAACATGTACCGCCACATTCAGCAGGGTGAGGAGCGTATGGATGCGGCCATAAATGGCACCCAGGAGGTGGGCGCGGCCATAATCTCTTCCACCCTGACCACGGTGGTCGTATTCATTCCGCTGGCCTTTATTCAGGGTCTTGTGGGAGAGTTCTTCACTCCCTTTGCCCTTTCGGTCAGCTATGCCCTGGTATCCTCCACCGTGGTGGCCCTTACCGCCGTGCCGGTGCTGGGCGCCGCCCTGCTGAGGCCGGGGGACATTCCCGAGGTCGAAGAGGACAACCTCAGGCTGGGACAGGAGACCTGGCTGCAGCGGCTCTATGCGCCGTTGCTGGCCTGGTCATTGCAGCACAAGTTCATTGGCCTGGCGGCCGCAGTCGTAATTACACTCTCCAGCGTAAGCCTTGTCGCCATTATTCCCATAACCTTTTTCCCTGGCGGAACGCCCGAGTACCTGTTCCTGAACATTGAGCATGAGCAGGGTACATCGGTCAGCCGCACATTTGAGCAGGTGGAGAAGATAGAACTGGTCCTGGATGAGTTTGTGGCCGAGGGGCCGCTGACCTTGTACCAGGTGTCCATAGGGCAGCCCGCCGGTGAATTTGACGCCGGATTAGGGACTGGAAGCCTGCACCTGGCCGGATTCACCATGCGGGTTGCGGAGGACGCGCCTGAAGGCATCGCGGAAATCGTCCGGGCCAGGCTGCCGGAGCCTGACGAGGGAGTGAAGTTCTTCCTGGAGGAAGTTTCAAGTGGACCGCCCACGGAAGACCTGGAAATTCGGGTGACGGGATCCAGCTTTACCGACATTTCGGTCGTAGCGGAAGAACTGAAGACCAAACTGGAGGCCATAGGCGATATCGCCAACCTGAAGAGCAGTGTATCTGAAGCCCGCGAAGAAGTGACCATCAGGATAGACGATGGGAAAGCGGCGCAGTACGGGCTGGATACCCGTTCCGTGGCCCTGCAGATAGGCCAGTACTCCGTGGGCCGGGCGGTGACCGAAATCGATGTGGACGAGATTACCCTGGACGTGGTTGTCAGGGGCCAGCCGGAGGATATGGACGACATCGAGAAGATCCGGGAGCTCGATATCGAGGGGCCCCTGGGGCTGGTAAAACTGGGGTCCATCAGCGAAATTGGAATTGAGCGGGGGCCGGTGGCGGTCACCAGGTATGACGGTCAGCGTTCCGCCACCATTACCGGTTCCATAACCGGCGTCGATACCCAGGCGGTAGGCGCGGAGGTGCAGAGGGCCATTGATAGCCTGGTCCTGCCGCCAGGCATTGAAGTCAGGTCCGGGGGTATCTTCGAACAGGTCAACGAAGGGTTCCAGGACGTCTTCCTGGCGATGGGGGCCGGCATAATAATGGTGTACCTGGTGATGGTAGCCAGCCTGGGTTCCCTGAGGAATCCCTTCATCATTGTGTTCAGCCTGCCCTTTGCCGTGGTTGGGGCCATGATTGCCCTCGCAGTCACCGGCAGGACTCTAAGCCTGTCCGCCATGATGGGTTTTCTGCTGCTGATCGGAATCGTGGTAACTAACGCCATCGTCCTCATAACCTTCGTGGAACAGCTCCGAGAAAGAGGGTTAAGTGTCTATGACGCTCTGATTCTGGGCGGACGGGTGCGCATTCGACCCATTCTGATGACGGCGTTTACCACTACCTTTGCCCTGCTGCCCCTGGCCCTGACCGGTGAAGACAGCAGCGGCATCATAGGGGCCGAACTGGCCACGGTAGTAATCGGAGGCTTGATCAGTTCCACTTTCCTGACCCTGATCGTTGTTCCCATTGCATATACCCTGATGCACAGTTCCATCCCGGGCATTCCATCGAAAATCAGGGCTGTCATGAGAAGGGGACGACAACCAGCCGGCGGGCTGGGTAGTTCTGTCTGATGTCCCGCCAGCATTGAGTAACCAGATTATCTGGAGCTTTTTTCGAGGTAAGTCATTGTGTTCCAAGGTACAGGGCGGTCACCCTTCATTCGCACACTTGTGAACCGGGCGTTTATTCTGCCAGGCGTTCTTCTGCTGATTGTCGGCATACTGGCTTGCGGCGGTGAAGGCAGCGATTCCCCCGCAGAAGCGATTGGCCGTTCCGTCCCAGGTCAATCGTCGGAAAGCCCGGCATCCGCAACTCCCGCCATGATTCCCGTGGAAGGTCGGCTGAACTTTCCCTTGAGGACGATACTGACCTTTGAGCGGGCCGGAGAGGTTGATGAGGTTCTGGTAAGCGCCGGGGAGTCCGTCACCGAGGGCCAGGTTCTGGCCCGGCTAAACTCCGACCACTTTCCCGCCCTGGAGGAGGAAATTGCCAGGCTGCGGTTCCAGATTGCCGAGGCGAGAAACAACATAAGGCTCATTAACCTGGACTATTCGGGCGAGCCGCTCCTGGTGGCACAAAGGGAAGAGAGCGTTGCCCGCCTGGAGCTGGCCAACACGCAGGCGCGAGATTTGCTGGATGATATAGACCAGGGCTACAGCGACCGGCTGACCGCCGCCAGGTCCGAGCGGGACCAGGCCCAGATTGCTCTTGATAGCGCCACCGACGCCCTTTCCGATACCCACCGCGACCTGAATGCAGACCACGAACAGGTTGTGGCTGCGGCGGAACAGGCCAAGGCCGACGCGGAGCTGGCCCTGGACTTGGCCAGGGAGCGGCTGGAGGACTACAGGAAGGACCTTAGTGACGAGGCAATTCGCGCCGGCGACCAGGTAACGCGGGCAGAGCTGGCCCTGGACCAGGCCGTCAACCGGCTGGAAGACTACAAAGAGGACATACAGCAGGGTATAGTCCGCTCCAGTGACCAGGTAACCGAGGCGGAACTGGCCCTGGACCTGAACCGGGATGCGCTGCAGGACTTTCTGGATGAGCACGAGCGGCGGGTTATTCGGGCCCGGACCATGGTGGGCGCAGCTGACGAGGCATTGGATGCTGCCAAGGCTCCTTTAACCCAGTTCCTGCGCGAGCCCATTCGCGATACGGAAATTGATGGCAACCCGGTGGACATTGCGAAGTTGAACAGTCTGCAGGCTGCGGTGGACCTGGCCGAAGCCAACTTGAGCAAGGCTGAAGCGGACCTCTCTGAATTGCAGGAAGGACCGGATGCCCTCCGGATCCAGGAGCTTCGCTCCAACGTGTCTGTGGCCGAACTGAACCTGTCCCAGGCCGAGGATGACCTTGCAGAACTGGAGGAAGGGCCAGACCCGGTCCTGCTTCAGGAGTTGGAGTCCAACGTAACGGTTGCTACCCTCAACCTCGAGAGGGCAAGGGATGCCCTGGCGGAACTGGAGGAGGGCCCCGACATCCTGGTATTGAACCAGCTTCAATCCCGGGTAAACCTGGCCGAGGTAAACCTCGAACAGGCCAGAAAACGGCTGACCGAGGCGCAGGAGGGTCCGGACGAACTTGTCGTGCCTCTCCTTGAAGTGAACATTACCCTGGCCCAGCGACGCCTGGACCTGGCCGAGCGTGAATTGGAAGAACTCGTGGAAGAAGGGCCTAACCGCGATTCCGTTGAACTGACCGAACGCCAGATCAGCAGTCGCCTGGTACAGATTGACGAACTGTTTGAAGGGCCGGATGCGGTCCAGCGGGCGCAAATCGCTTCCCTGGAATCCTCTATCGCGAGGTTCCTGGAAAGGATAGGGGATATCGAGGAGGAAATGGCGGAATACAGCCTGGTGGCCCCTACCGGCGGGATCGTGTTCCTGGTAAATGTTGAAGAGGAAGACCAGGTCAGCAAGAACTCTCAAGTCCTGGAATTGCTCGACCCCAGTGAGGTCACAATCAACGGATTTGTGGATGCCAGCGATATAAAGCACGTGAGTGTGGGTTCTCAAGCGCGGGTTCAGCTTGAGTCCTTGCCTGGACAGGAACTGACCGGCGCCGTCACCTACCTGGCTGAAGACCCGCGGACGGAAAGGGGGGTCATCAGCTACGAGGTGGTGATCCAGGTGCACCTGGAGCCGGGACAGCAGGTACCTGCCAGGCTGAGCCCAGTTGACGCTGTATTGCTGCCGTGACAATCTAGCGGAGTCCGAGAGCCAGGGAGAAATTCAGGAGGTCGCCATGCGGATACCCCTGTTTAGCCGGGGTGGCAGGAAAGAGACTGATCCCGTGTGTGATATGCAGGTTGATACTGAAAAGCCGCCGGGCGGCATATTCGAATACCAGGGGACCACTTACTATTTCTGCGGTCCGGGCTGCAACCGCGCCTTCCAGCGGGAGCCTGAGGCCTACCTGTCGGGAGACAAGAAAATCCAGATGTAGGGCCCGCGGTGGGAATTCACCGGCACCCGGCAAGCCAGGGATGGCCCCTTCGGGAAACCCCTTGCGCGAATTGCCGGCCGGGCCTGGGGCATTGGGAGAAAAGGGTCATTGGAGTCTTATCCCCCGAGGCGGGTAATAAGACTCAAGGGCAACACGGCCCCAGTTGCCGCAACGATTAAACAATGGTCCTCACACGGAACAAGCGTTGATTGAAGCCTGTTCCGTGCTCGCGGATTCCGGGTCGCTACAATCCTACGCTGCTGGCCAGTTGATGAAACTCATTGCGGGTCTCATCGGTAATCTGCGGGCCGGGGTGGCGCACTCTCCCACTGGAAATCAGTCCCCGCTGCTGCAGGGCATACTTGCGAATCCCCACGCCTATGCCCTCCTGAAATTCGAAGAGCAGCAAAGGCAGATGGCTGTAGAAGACTTCCTCTGCCTGTTTCCGGTCTCCCTCGGCCATGTGTCGGCAGATCGCGACCAGCACTTCCGGATAAGCAAAGCCGGTCATGGCGCCGGCTGAGCCCCGGGTCAGTTCGTCCAGCAGGTACATTCCCCCCAGTCCCCCGAAAATGGCCAGGTCGTCGCCTGCCAGGGCGCGAATTGCCGTTATCTTTGTGGGGGTTGGAGGGTCCTCAAGTTTCAGGTACTGGACCCTGGGTATTTCCTGAAACAGCCGGGCGATGAATGGGGGCGCCATGTGGACTCCAGAGGTCTGGGGGTAGTCCTGGACCACTATGGGTATGTCCACGGCTTCCGCAATGCGGTTGTAATGGGTGAACAGGGAATCGGGATTGGGCTTGCCCATGGCCGGCGCCGAAACCATCACTGCCGCTGCGCCCAACTCCTGGGCCTCCACGCTGTAGGCTACGGTGGCCGCGGTACCGGCGGCCGTCGTCCCCAGGGTGACCGGCATCCCTCGAGAGTTGGAGATAACCTCCCTGGCGACGGCCTTTCGCTCGGCATCAGTCAGGCGCGCCGCCTCGCCGGTGACGCCCAGGGCTACCACACCTTCGCAGCCGGTGGTGTATGCCTTTTCCATCAGGTTGCCGATGGACTCCAGGTCCAGTTCTTCATTTTCCTTGAAGGGAGTTGCCAGCATCCAGTGGACGCCGGAAAACTTGTCCGCCATTACCCGCTCCTGAGTCTATGCAATTAAAACGCCGGGCTGCATTATAACCCAGCCAGCGGCCTTTCTCACGGGGGCGCCGGTTGCGATAGAATACCGGGAAATCTCAACGGGAGTGGATCGACATGGAAGATAGAAACAGCAAGCATCTTACGCAGCATATCGGGACCACCATCATGGTAGTGATGATGCAGGTGGAGCCTGAGGACGAGGAGGTGTTCAACCGCTGGTACGATGAGGAACACCTGCTGGAGCGGCTGGAGATTCCCGGCTACATCAGCGCCCGCCGGTTCAAGCTGGAAGAAGGCAATGGGATGCTCAACTACCTGTGCATCTGGGAACTGGAAGACCCCAGCCCACTGCAGAGCGAAATGTACAAGGAGCAGCGGGCACGAATCACCGAACTTCACCAACGCGCCAACGAGGTTATCAAGCAACGGGCCAGGGGAGTTTACCGGCAGATTTTCCCGGCGGAAGGAGCATTTGAGGACCACTCAGGCTTCCATCCGGAGCTGGTGGGGGAGTAAGGGTTGGCCTGACAGGAATCGAAACCCGCAGTTTCCTCTCAAATTAAGCAGCGGGAAACATGATGCAAGGGGGGCAGGAGCCTTGGGGCGACTGCCGGGGCGCGCGTTTCAGTCCCCAACCTGCGCGGTTGGCGCAACCCTTTCAATGTCTCCCTGAAACGGGTCAGGGCAGATCTCCGGTCTTTCTGGTGTCGGAGACCTGCCCTTAATTTTGGCGAAGTCGCTGGCCCGGTATGGGGATGACATATCGGGTTGCTAAATCCTGGTAAGGCGCAGCACTTCTCCTATGTCGTCCACCTGTTCCAGGTTCCAGAGTTTGTCCAGAAGGGCATCCAACTGGGCGGGAGCCAGTAGGTCCTGGGCCAGGGACCGGAACTTGGACTCCACTTCTGCGTCGGACATGGGATTCTTGTAATGGCCCTTGTGGTAGGGCACCTCTGCCGAGAATTTCTCACCGGACCTGGTCAGAACATCCAGTTGGCAAAGCATGGCCTCCGGCGCGCGGCGGTCGGCCTCATCGGTGCCTTCGACCTTGACCCGGCCGGTCAGGTCCAGCAGACCGGGGTTGCGGAAGTATTGCTCGTCGAAGTGCCGCTGATGGACTTCCCCGTGGGTTAGGGCCACGGCGACCGTGTACGGCATGCTGTGGTCGGCGGTCTCACGGCTCTTGGGGTCCCACTTTTCGCCGTCGCCGGCCATGATGTCGATGGCCTTGCGCATGGTCCGGATCTGGACTTCCTCAATTTCTCCCAGGGCGGCGGCCGTCATTTGGTCCCTGGCTTCCAGGGCCGCCTGGACCACGGTCTGGGAATACTGACCCAGCGGGAACCGCTTGATGCTGCACTCGGCTATCTTGAAGGGTACGTGGCCCCCGCCGAAGGAGTCCAGCGTGTAGGGTTCCTGGGTAACGGCGCGGAAGAAGCCGTGCTCGCCTTCAAATATAGGGTCGGGTCCGGTCATGCCGCGCTGGGCAAGCATGGTGGCGAAGACAGCGTTGCGACTGGCATTGGCGTAGGCGCAGCCCTTCCAGTGAGACAGCACTCCGCCGCGGGTCTGGCCCAGGGCGATGTTGGGGGCTATGCCCAGATTCAGGGCCTGCCGGGTGGTCTCTTCATCCAGGCCAAGGGAGCGGGTGGCGCCCAGCACGCTGGCAATACAGCCGTTGGTAACGTGGTCGTACCCTCGATAACGCAAGGTTGCGGCGTCGCCCAGGCGGCAGAAGGCCTCGTAGGCGGCCACCGTGGCGGTGATGGCCCGGCGACCGCCCAGGCCTGCCATTTCGGTGGCCGACAGGACCGCGGCAATGCTGTCGCTGGGATGGCCAGACTCCTGGCTGGTATAGCCGTCATTGTAGTCCAGGTAGCGGATCATCACTCCGTTGGCGAAGGTGGCCAGGTCGGGGCTGGAGGTTTGCCCGTTACCGATTACGGTGCAGGGCTGGCTGCTGGAAACCATACCTGCCATATCGCGGGCGATTTTGCTGGGCTCGCTGGTGTAACCACCCAGGGCGCAGCCTATGGTGTCTATGATCATCCGCTTGGCCAGGTGGGCGGTCTCTGCAGGGAGTTGGCTGTAATGAAGGGCAAAGGTCCAGGAACTCATCTGCTCGGCAATGGTTGGCATGTTGCTACTCCTGGGGACTATTCGTAAACTGTGGACATGCGATGCAATCTCGAGCCTTTGAAATGAGCATATCTTCTGTCAGTTTGCATCTTAAATCAAAGTGGCGTAGGGTATAAACAAGGGCTTTGCCCCGGGGCTTGCGCGAAGCTAGCAAGCCGACTGTAAGAGGCTCGGGAGACCGAGCCCTTACTTTTTTTTCATACTGAAGCAACTGTACTTTATGCCTCTTGTACTTATTTCGTCCTCAGGTATCTTACAATCTATAAGCTTTCCGTTCTTCTTCAAGACTCTATAAGGATAGTAATCAGAGTCGTATCCGCTTTTGGCTAAAGGATAAAGCACCAAGTCCGCAACTTGAACATGAGGGGACTGTTTGGTGAGCCTTTTGGGCTCGCCAAGTATTATGCGGCGATAATCTTCTTTAGTTAAAGGTTGATACCCTTCAGATACAGATGCGTTGAAGGGATTGCCGCTTTGTTTCAATTCTCTCAGGTAGCGAATTAGCCTACGGTCTTCTTTTTTTCCCGACTCTTCAAAGTAGACTTCGAGCCTCCTCTCGTGCCGGTCAGCGAACTTTGCAGCCCGTTCCAACAATATTGAAAACACTGTTTTCGACATTGGCCAGAGATGGTTGTGGTAGATGTTGCCATAACGACTTGAGTAGCCTTCACGGTCGACGATACAGGCGATGGCAATTACTGGCAATGAGAGTATGAATGTCTACAATTCAGACAAAAAGGCATCCCTATTTTCTCGACTACCAAGCCAACCGAATTTGCCTCGAGCACCCCTGATTCTGGAGGAGTGAAGGGGATAATCAATTCCCCAGTCCAGGCAGAAGCTCTTGTGTTTGTCTTGGACATCATCAATTGCTTCCCCTTTAATTAGCACTCCTCCAAGCGCGAAGCAATCCATGCCATTGTCTTGTTTTTCGACGAGTCCGATAGCCATCTTGGCTTCACGGTTTCCAGTATTGTCAATAAATGGGACATATTTGTCAGAGTCCATAGATCCATTTGGCAATTTTAATGATCCTCAATTTCTTGGCCCAGTTTCTGCTTAACTCCGCCGACGGACGACTGTCCTCGTCCTTCTGTCGATTAAAATCCAGGTTAGCTCGCCTTCCATTTTGATGCAGTCATTCGTTCTGGGACCCGGGGCAGGTCCGATTTTCGCGAGCCTGTCAACTGCGCTGTCCGGCCCAAAATATACCCTTTAGGCGAAGATCAAATCCGGAGAATGCCTCCGTTTTCCACCGGCGACAGAAAGGTTGCTGCACAACCTCGACTGCGCAGATATATTTTACTATTCTTAGTCTATGGCATCTGACCCTTCACGATTAGGAAACTGGACAGGACTCCCCTCAGTCAATCAAGATCCCCGGTGAAATTCCTCCACCCGGTTCAGGAAGTTGCGCAGCAGGTCGTGGCCCACGGGGGTCATTATGGACTCGGGGTGAAATTGCACGCCCTCCACCGGATGTTCCTTGTGGCGGAGCCCCATAATAAGGCCGTCTTCGGTCCAGGCGGTTACTTCCAGGGAGTCGGGCAGGGAGTCGGGATAAACTACCAGCGAGTGGTACCTGATGCCCTCGAAGGGGTTGGGAAGGCCGGCCAGGACGC
This sequence comes from Chloroflexota bacterium, assembly GCA_028875055.1. GTDB lineage: Bacteria > Chloroflexota > Dehalococcoidia > Lucifugimonadales > UBA3495 > Bin22. The sequence goes on along the minus strand of JAPPGG010000014.1, from coordinate 273,715 downwards.
CTTTTCCGGTGTGGTGAATCATCGATGTCTTTCCGTGCCGGATTTCTCCGGCCCTGCCCACTGTGCCGCCATACACTTCCCCCAGGCACTGATGGCCCAGGCATACTCCTAACACCGGCAGTTTGGACCCAAAGTGGCGGATGGCCTCGTTGGAAACCCCTGCTTCGGTTGGGGTACAGGGGCCGGGGGAAACTACTATGCCTTCGGGTCCCATCCCCTCCATCTCCTCCACGGTGATCTTGTCATTGCGCACGGTTACAACCTCGGCGCCCAGCTCCGACAGGTACTGGTAAAGGTTGTAGGTGAAACTGTCGTAGTTGTCTATCATTAGCAACATCTGTGAAACTCCAGGAAACTCAGTAAAGCTCCACGAATTCAAGCCAGTTGCCGTCGGGGTCCTGGGCGTAAAGGGCCTTGCGCAGCAACTTGCCGGAGTCGTCAAACAGGGAGGCCGGCGGATTGTTGAAGGAAAGGCCCCGCTGTGACTTGTCCGTGTAGAACTCTTCTATGTTCTCCACAAAGAAGGCCAGGTGGGATGCGCCGGCGTCGTTGAGATGGAGGTGGCCGTCCCCCACGGGCGGGTTGATGTACTGGATGAGTTCCAGCTGGTGACCGTCTCCCAGCTCCACAAATGCTCCCTTGATGTGGGCGTTATCAAAACCCAGCAACTGGCAGGCGAAGTCGCCGGTACGCTCGGTGCGGCCTACAAGTTTCAGCCCCATTACGGTGGTATAAAAGTCTATGGTCTTATCAATGTCTTTGACCACGAATCCCGTGTGAAACATGGACTTGAGCATATTCTGAATATCCTTTTCGCAATAGTTCAGAGTTGATGAGTCACAGTGGCCTGGAAGGCGCTATTCCGTCGCAGGCCGGAAGCCAGCAAGGCTAACGGCGCATACGAGTCAAGGGCAGCAAGGATTTCCGGATAGCGGCTCCCGCCGGCATGACGGGGCTGGCTGGCACCGAAACCCACTTATTCTGAACTCTTACCCCTCTTTGCAGGTATTGAGCTGATGTCTTGTGGTCCGGTCAGCGGCGCCCTTCGGCAATGTCAATTGCCCGCAGCAGGGCGCCCGACTTGTGGCGGGTTTCCATGTATTCGTCCTCGGCAACACTGTCGGCTACCACTCCCCCGCCTGCTTGCACATACATAGTGCCGTCCTTGTATATCCCGGTGCGCAGCACCAGGGCTGTATCCATGTTGCCGGAAAAGCTGAAGTAACCGACAGCCCCGCCATAGGGCCCCCGCTTTTCTCCTTCAATTTCGGAGATTATCTCCATGGCCCTTATCTTGGGCGCTCCGGAAACTGTTCCCGCCGGGAAGCATGACCTCAGCGCATCGTAAGGAGTAAGCTCGGGCTTGAGCCTTCCCTCAACGTGAGACACCAGGTGCATTACGTGGGAAAACCGCTCTACTTCCATTAGCTGGGTGACTTCTACGGTTCCGGGAACGCTTACCCGCCCGATGTCGTTGCGGCCCAGGTCCACCAGCATTATGTGCTCGGCCCGCTGCTTTTCGCTGTTCTTCAGTTCTTCTTCATTTGCGTCATCTTCGCCCGGCGTCGTACCCCGCGGCCTGGTTCCCGCGATGGGGTGGGTGGCGGCAATTCCGTCCTCAACTTTAACCACGGTCTCTATGGCTGCCCCCACAATTTGAAACCCGTCCAGGTCCAGGTAGTACATGTAGGGAGAGGGGTTCACGCTGCGGAGGGCGCGGTAAACCTGGAAGGGGTGGGCGTCCGTGCGGCGGGAAAACCGCTGGGAGTTCACGACTTGAATGACGTCGCCGGCGTAAACGTACTCAATGCACTTTTCCACGGCCTCGGCATACCGTTCAATGGTGAAGTTGGACTCTACCGGAGCAGAACCGGTCGCACCAAAATCGCCGTCCTGAAGCTCCGCAGGCAGCGTGAGGTGCTGGGACAAGCGGTCAACCATCTCGTCTATGCGCTCCGTCGCCTCCAGATATGCCTTTTCCACGTCCCCAAAAAGGTGGGCGTGGCTGACGACTTTGATGTCGTGCCGCAGATGATCAAAAACCAGTAGGGTATCGGCGAACATGAACACGGATTCCGGCAGGTCCTGGGGGTCGGCGGGCATAGGCGGGACCCTTGGTTCAAAGTATCGGATGGCGTCATAGGCCACGTAGCCCACCGCGCCTCCGTGGAAGCTCGGCAAGCCTTCCACCGGGATCAGCTTGTGCTGGGACATTTCCTGTTCCACCAGGATCAGGGGGTCAATTTCACCGTTCGGGGTCCCTTTTCCGGTGTGGACCACCTTGTAAGGCTCAGTGCCGATGAAAGTGTATCTGCCCAGGCGTTCGCCGCCTTCGACACTCTCCAGCAGGTAGGAATATGGCCCTCGGGCGACTTTGAGGTAAGCGGATACGGGGGTCTCCAGGTCGGCGTTAATGGACCGGTAAATGGGAACCAGATTTCCTTCGCTGGACGCCGCCAGCGCCCTTACCTCTTGCAGAGACGGATAGTACATAGCCATTCTTCACCAGGTTTAATCGGGTTAGTGCTCGGTAACCTTCATACAAAAAAGCTCATCCCAAAGGGACGAGCTTTTCTCGTGTTGCCACCCTAATTGTTGGTGCCTTCCCGATCGCAGATGAAGGGACCCAACTTCTCTACCGGCAAAAGGAGCGAATTCTGCTGGGCTCCAGTGCCGCGGACTTGTAACGGTGTCCACCCGACCTGACCTACTCCGCCACCTTGCCCTCAACCCAGGACAGGTGGCGCTTCGGCTGGTGGCTCCGGAGTCCATTCGTGCTTCTGCGCCCGGCGCCGGCTCACACCTTACCCGGCTCTCTTTGCCGCGCTGGAAGTCTACTATTCTCCTTCACAGCCTTTGATGTATTTGGATGTTCGGTGAGTATAGGTTTATGCAGGGAACAGTGTCAAGGTGAGAATATTGCGGCTAGCAAGCAATTGCGAAGTACTCCAATAAGGCGATTCTCCCTCAATGGCCGATTCCCGGAGGAACATGGGGGTAGTGCGGCTGCGGCGTGGCTTAGCCGCCCAATACCGAGAAGAGGCCGGTGGTATTGTCGATGTTTTCCAGGTCTCTCAGGCGGGTTATGGCCTCTTCAATATGATCGGGAGGCAGGATGTAGCGGGAACAGTAGAGAAACTTCGCGTTCAGTTCTTCGGAAGTCAACGGAATTTCTGCCAGCCCGCGAGCAAATTCTGCCCGGTGGTGAATTCGGCGGCCGTCCCTGAGGGCTATTGATACGGACGAAGGATACGGGATTAAAGCAGTTGGCTCTTCGCTGGCGTCCACCGTAATTCGGTCCATCAGGGCCCGTATTTGCGGGTCGCTTACGGCCTGCTCGCTGAAGCTGTCTATCAGTGGGTGACCGGTGGCCAGGGTGGAGGCGACAATGAAGCTGATGCAGGCCCTGGCCTCCCACCCGTTTACCGGGGTGGGATAAGGCAAGGAGTCCAGCGCCGGCGGAGTTATTCCTACCTTGACCTCGCCTATTTCATCAGCAGAGAACCTGTATTGCTGCACCAGCTGCAGGCTGGCATCGATGGCCGTATGTGCTTGCGAAGCGCAAGGGTACAGCTTTAGGGCGGTTCCGGGGCTGAGAATGTCAAAGGGGCTCCCGAGACCCAGGCTTTTGCCCGACCCGGTGAGCGCAGGGGGCAAGGAGGGCATGGCGTCCAGACCCTGCTCGGTTAGGAGCGCGGCCATAACCCCTGCCATAGCAGATTTCCCGTAAGCGTATGCGCTATCCGGACCGGCGCCATCAGGCGACCCGCCGGCGCCGGCCAGGCGCAGCGCCTTGATGGTTCTCGATTCGTCCAGGTCCAGCAACATGCAGGCGGCGGCCGTCGCGCCCAGGGCTGCCGAAAGTGTGCCGGACGAGCTTTGTTCGGGGATTGCAACGTCCCCGCCGCTGCCTTTGCCGGTCGCCAGGGTCTGGAGGCTGGAGTACACTTCGCAACCCACTGCGAACGCGGTCAGCGCCTTGGGTCCGGAAAGCCCGTTCATTTCTCCCAGGGCCATGACTACCGGGAAAATGGCCCCGCCGGGGTGAGCGCCGTTGGCAACGATTTCGTCGTCGAAGTCCAGCAGGCGGATCAGGACGGCGTTGACCAGAGAGGCGTAAACAGGAGAGGAACGCAAGCCCCTTCCGATAATGGTGCACCGCCCGTTGCCTCCCATATCCTGGGCAAATTGCGTCACGGTGTGGCCGTCCTGCTGGGCTGCCCCGGCCAGTCCCGCTGCGGCGGCATTGACCATGATTTTCTTGGAAACTTCAGCCACCTCTGCCGGAAGCCGCTCCAGACTATTGGTCTCGGTGGCAAAGCTGGCTATTTCGTGGTACATGGTCGAAATTTGGTCCATAGAGGGTGACTCCCCGGGGCACAGGTTCTTGCGAAAAGAGGATACTCAGGGGGCAAGCATGTTGGCAAGCTGAGTGTGCGAGTCTTGGCTTACCCCCCGTGCATGCTTTATGATTACCGCAATATTCGCGCCGTCTTTCGGAAAAGCTGGGCCTATGGGCGCGGAAATCAGGAGTTATGCGGTATGAGCTACGAGACCATCAAAATTGACCAGGTACAGCGGGTTGCCATCGTTACATTGAACCGACCCGAGGTGCTGAACGCCCTGAATCTGCAGCTGGTCCGTGAACTGGACGAGGCCATCTCGGACATGGTGATGGACGAAGAAGTTGGAGCCATTGTAATCACCGGTTCGGGGGAGCGAGCATTTTCGGCGGGAGCCGATATTCACGAGAACCGGGAAAAGTCCCAGGAGGAACGGGATGCCGGGGCTGCGGAGCGGGCCGAATACACCTGGCGCATGGCCAGCTGCCCCAAGCCCATCATAGGCGCCGTCAATGGTCTGTGCTACGGTGGCGGCACGGTAATGGCAACTTCAATGGACTTTTTGATCGGCTGCGACAAGAGCAGCTTCCGTTTCCTGGCGGTGAACTACGGCCAGATGAACGCCACCTGGAGCCTGCCGAATCTGATTGGTTGGCCCCGGGCCAAGGAACTGCTTTACAGCGGAAGAGAGGTGTTCGCGGAGGAAGCCTACCGCATCGGACTGCTGAACCATCTGGTGCCCGGTGACCAGTTGATCGACAAGGCCGTTGAGGTCGCCTCGGGAATCGCCAAGAACCGGGCGGAGGGCGTGGCCAACATTAAGCAGATGCTGCTGGAGCACACCGGTCAGCCCATGGAGGACCAGTTCTGGAGCGAGGTTAATTCCCGCCAGGGTCGTTTCCGCGGCCTGACGGTAGAAGAGGGCTTCAAGGACTTCCTGGACCGGAAGGGGCGAAAGCCACAGGTTTCCTAACCTCCTCCACAACATTTCAGACTGCTCCCGGCCCCCCATCCAAGTGCATGGGGCCGGGATTTTCTTTTCGGGAAACCGCGTGGGGCCGCTTGCCCTTTTGGAAATCCGAATAGCGACCTGCCCCCTTCAGTCATCCATTGCAAGAGGGAAACCAATGACTTGCCAACCATCCGAGACAGACATCCCACCCTTAAGCCACCGATCCCCGGTACCGGAAGTCATAGCCCCGGACGGATCGGAAATCCGGCTGCTGATCGACGCTCGACACTTTGCCAGGGGCGCCAGCATGGTGGAAGTAACACTGGGAGCAGGGCAGGTTTCCAGGCCGGTGTACCATCAGACGGTGGAAGAAGTGTGGTACGTCCTTGAGGGGTGCGGTCGGGTGTGGCGCTGTTCCCCCGAAGTGAAAGAACCGTCACAAGTGTCGGCTGTCTCGGTCGTGGCCGGCGATGCTCTGGTTATACCCACGGGGTGGGCCTTTCAATTTTGCGCCGATGAGAGCGACGACCTGAGGTTCCTGTGCTTCACCCTGCCGCCCTGGCCGGGCGACGATGAGGCTCAGCCGGCCGAGTACGGTGGATTAGGCGAACCAACTGTGTGACTGTCACGTTGAGCGAGCTGGGTTCGGCGGCACGGAATTGGTGGAATGTGGTGAAGCGGCCGCATCTGAAATGTTATACTGGGAACGGTAACTTTCTGCTTCTCCCGGCCGGTGTAGCTCAGTGGCAGAGCAGCGGTTTCGTAAACCGCAGGTCAAGGGTTCGACTCCCTTCACCGGCTCCACCTATCCAATTCCCACGGTTTCTTTCCGCTACCCCGACTCCGTCCGTCCTGGCAGCGTTGCCTGGGGCCGGGGCCTGTGCTCTGCCGCATCCGCCCTGCCCGTAGCGGCGCTCCGTAGCTGATTGCCCGGTCAGACCGCCAGCGACCTGAGGCGGTAAGCTGGGATGTCTGAAGGAGCCAGCGTTGAAAAGTCTATCGGCGCAGGACCAGAATCCACCAACACCGAGGCAATACCCGAGTTGTTGGCTCCACGTATGTCGGTGCCAGGGGTATCTCCGATCATTACCATGTTCCGGGCGCCGCTACGGCGCATAGCTTCATCAAAGATCGCGGGATGCGGCTTGCCCAGGCGCGTAAAGGTCAGTCCTGGCTGGTTTGGAAAGCGCTGAGCCAGGGCCGATTCAAACATGGCGGCTATAGCCCCGCTGGCGAATCCGTAGCCATCTCCCACGGGATAGTACAGGTCAGGATTGGGAAGGACCAGGTGGGGAGTCTCGCCGCTGGCTATCCTGCGGAACAGGGCGCCCAGAACGTTGCCCGTAAATTCCAGCAGGGGAAATCCATCCTGGTCTCCAATTACAAGCACGTCGAAATCGGCGTCACTGGGAACCACCGCACCACCAGCATCCTCAACAAAGCTGATGCTGTCCTCCGTGCCCAGCACCACGCACCGGGCGCCCCGCAGACCATGCCTCGCAAAGTGGGCGGTCAAGAGCATCCCAGACGAGATTATCCGGCTGGCGTCGATGGCCAGGCCCAACTCCGCATATCGGGCGGCGCGGGTAGCGGCAGTCATGGATGCATCGTTGGTCAGCACGAAGTATTGCTTCCCAGAAGAGTTGAGAAACTCGATTGCTTCGGGGGCGTGGGGAACGGCGGAAGGCCAGCTCACCAGAACGCCGTCGGAGTCAAACAGAATCACCTCAAAGAGGCCTGCCAGTTCTTCAAGGTTGATATAGGGGGCAGTCTCCACCATTTTCACGTCAATGTGACTCTCCCGGTGCAGCGGGAAAGCGGCTGATACCGGAACAACCGGGGCTGGAGTTGCTTTCAAGGAAACGGGACAGCCGCGCGGACTGCCCCGTCAGGCGCCAGGAGTCGGGCCATCTACCTTCGTACAATGGAAGCTAGTCGGCCTCAACGGTTACGGGAACGTTGGAGTCCCGATAGTACTCCATTCCCAGGTGGGTAATCTGGTCCTCGCCCATCAGCCACCGCAGGGTGTTCTTGAGCTTGGTCTGCTGGATGAAGAGGTCGTGCTCGGGATATACCGAGGCCGCGTGCTGCGGGCTCTTGAAATAGAAAGACAGCCATTCCTGGATTCCCGCCAGTCCGGCCCGATGGGCCAGGTCCATGAAGAGCACCAGGTCCAGCACCAGCGGCGCCGCCAGAATGGAGTCGGAGCACAGGAAGTCGATCTTCAGCTGCATCCGGCGGTCCAGCCAGCCGAAGATGTCAATGTTGTCCCAGCCTTCCTTGTTGTCGCCCCGGGGCGGGTAGTAATTGATGCGCACCTTGTGGTAGGCGTCCTCATAAAGGTCCGGATACATTTCCGGCTGCAGGATGTATTCCAGCACGCCCAGCTTGGACTCTTCTTTGGTGCGGAAGTTTTCGGGTTCGTCCAGGACCTCGCCATCCCGGTTGCCGAGGATGTTGGTGGAGAACCAGCCGTCCATGCCCAGCATCCGGGCCTTGAGCATGGGGCCAATTACCGTCTTGACCAGGGTCTGTCCGGTCTTGAAGTCCTTGCCGCAGATGGGCACGCCCCAGTCGGTGGCCAGCTTTTCCAACGCCGGAATGTCCACGGTCAGGCTTGGCGAGCCGTTAATGAAGGGAATGCCCTCCTGGAGCGCTGCGTAGGCGTAAAGCATGGAGGGAGCGATAAAGGCATTGTTGTCGCGCATGGCGCCCACGAAGCCCTCGATGTCCTGGTGAGCTTCGGTCTCGTCCATGAACTTTTCGGTGGACCCGCACCAGGCCATTACCAGCCGGTCGCAGTTGTTCTCCTCCTTGAAGCGGCGAATGTCTTCCCTCAGCGCGTCCACTGCAGACAGCTTGGAAGAGGTGGTCTTGACGTTGGTGCCATTGATCCTCTTGACATAATCGTTGTCGAATACCGCTTCCATGGGCTTGATGGACTTCAGGTAATCGGCGATGGGCTCAATCTGCTCGTACCGGTCCAAAACTCCGCACTTCACGGCGGCCTCGTAGGCGTTGTCGGGAATGGGGTCCCAGGCCCCGAAAACCAGGTCGTCCAGTTCTGCCAGAGGCACAAAGTCGCGGATCAGGGGCGTGCGGTTTTCGGTGCGCTTGCCCAGGCGAATGGTGGACATCTGGCTAACTGAACCGACCGGCCTCCCGGTGCCCCGCCGGATATGTTCCACTCCCGCAATGAGAGTGGAGCTGACGGCGCCCAGACCCACCAGGAGAATTCCCAGCTTGCCTTCCGCTGGCCTGATATCGGTGGCGGCGGCGTTGACGAAGTCCCTGGCCTCCAGGCTGACTCCCTGCTGCACTGCCAGCTCCATCAGTTTTTCCTGCCATTGCGCCGGAATCCTGCCGGTGCGCGCCCAGTGCTGTACTGTGCTCTGGCGCTTGCCCAGGAGGCTGGCCAGGGCGGACTGTCCGCCGAACCGGTCAATAATCTGTCTGGCATTGCTCATCGTCAACCTTCTCCAACTGTATTTTCGTTGCCTTTTGGTGCTATTGGTTCGTCAAGAAACAGGAAATGCTGCCTGAGTCCCCTGACTTTGAATTTCACCGCCAACAAGATACCAGTATTTTCGTTATAGGTCAATACGAACTGGGCGACGTGGCAGGGCTATCGCATGAAAGATTCGTCCTACAGCCGGCCATTATCCACAAGGCAAAGTTATGTCGTCCTGAGCTTGCCGAAGGGCCTGAAATCCTTCCCCACGGCCTCGCTACGGTTCCGAAAGCCAGTTGGTGGGAAGGAGTTTAGATTCTTCGGCAAGCTCAGAATGACCATTTACTCACTCATGCGATTGCCCTGGGCGACGTGGAAGCTGGCGCCAGCCTCTTGCCGGGAAATCGGCGCGCATTTTGAGCGTTATTTTTCATCCTGCCGTCAGTTTGGGGTAGATACGCGATGGAAGAGTCCCATTCCAGGTGGTTTGGCACAGGCGGAACGGTCGAAAGGCAGCGGAGATAGCTTTAAACCCGCCCCTGCCCGCTCTAAACCACCCGGAGCGGAACACTACTGACTCGACGGGAGAATTGACGTAATCTAGGCACAAATACTAGAATCTGGACAACCAAACTGCGTTATCCTTTCAGGAGAGGACTGATGCCGGAAAGCAATGTTGAGCTGATTGCCCATTTGCTGCGGCGGGCCGGCTTCGGAGCCAACCGCGAGGAACTGGAAGAGTGCGCGGCCAAGGGGTATGAGGCCACCGTGGACGAGTTGCTGGACCCCAGCGGCGAACAACGGCTAAGCGATTACCTGATCCGCCGCTTCCACCCGGAACTGTCGGGCATGATGGGCCCGCAGGCCCCGGGGGAGAACTGGCTCTACCGAATGGCCACCACCACCGCACCCCTGCAGGAAAAGCTTACCCTGTTCTGGCATGGAATATTCGCGACGGGATACAACAAGGTTATCCACGGCAAAGCCCTTTCCGATCAGACCCGCATGTTCCGCCGGCTGGGTACTGGCAGCTTTCGTTCCTTGCTGCTGGAGCTTTGTCGAGATCCTGCCATGATCATCTGGCTGGATAACCAGGACAACCACAAGGACGCCATCAACGAGAATTACGGCCGGGAGTTGTTGGAGCTGTTTTCCATGGGGGTGGGTCATTACTCCGAGCAGGACATCAAGGAGTGCGCCCGGGCCTTCACCGGCTGGACCATCGCCAATCGCGAATACATGGAACTCCGTTCGCAGCGGGACTCGGACTGGCCCTACGGCCGAATTTCCTGGCACTTCGAATTTCACCCTGAAGACCACGACTATGGCGAGAAGGAGTTCCTCGGCGAAAGGGGCAACTTCAACGGCGAGGACATCATTGACATTATCTGCCGTCAGCCGGCCACGGCCCGGTTTGTCGCTCGCCACATGTACAGCTTTTTCGTGGCCGACGAGCCTCCCGTGCCCGAGTGGCCCTATGTTCCTCCTGCCGACCCGCAGGCCATCGATCAGCTGGAACAGGTGTACTTCGGCAGCGATTACAACATAGGCGCCATGTTGCGGGCGCTGTTCAATTCGGATTTCTTCAAGGCCGAAGAAGCCCGTTACGCCAAGGTCAAGAGTCCAGTAGAGCTGGTTGCCGGCGTGGTTCGCCTTACGGGAGAGTTTGACCGTCCGCGGTACGAAATTCTGGAGCGATTCAGCCAGGCTTCTTACATGGGCCAGATTTTGAACAACCCGCCCAGCGTTGAGGGCTGGCACACGGGGACTGACTGGCTCAACAGCGGCACCCTGGTTGAACGGATCAACTTTGCCAGCAAGCAGATTGGCGACGCTACCAAGCCGGGAATCCGCGGCATGGTTGACCGCATCAGCGCCAGCATGGAAGAAGCCACCTCCCCGGAAATGCTGGTGGATGCCTGCCTGGAAGAAGTGGGCGCGCTGGCCGTTGAGGATGATACCCGCCGGGTGCTGGTGGACTTTTCCTCCCGGGGCAGCGCCAATAATGACCCCCAGCACATTGCGGATGTTTTGCAGATGGTGGCGGCAACCCAGGAATTCCAGCGGGCCTGACCGGGCTGCTCTTTTCCGGTTTACCAGCGGGCTGCCAATGTTCAGGGCAGAAATTTCCCGCGCATGGCCGAGGGATGCGATGACAACGACACAACAAGGCGACTTCCTGGTGTATGACCGCGCGCTGGGTATGACCGTTATGGAAGGGAAAGGGTTCTACTATCCCGTTGACACTGTGGCGGGCAAGGACGACCGGCTGTACGTGATAAGCCGCAGCAAGGAGGAGACCACCAGGGGGATTCGGGTAACCATCTGCGACCTGGAAAGCGGGTACTACGGCAATTTTGGCGGCTACGGCTTTGAAGGCGGCCAGTTTGTCTGGCCTTCCTGCGGCGCCGTGGACAGCCAGGGGCGCTTCTACATCAGCGATGAACGCCTGCACCGGATTACTGGGTACAGTCCGGACGGAGACTATCTGCTTCACTGGGGTGAGCAGGGCTCAGGAGAAGGCCAGTTTGACACTCCCTCGGGCCTGGCGTTCGATAGTTCCGATAACCTGTATGTGGCCGACACCTATAATGACCGGGTCCAGCAGTTCACCGCCGAAGGAGAGTTCATTCAGACTATCGGTGGGAATAAGCCGGAAGGAGTAAGCCTGCCCTGGGGGCTGGCCGTGGACAGCCACGACAATGTTTACGTGGCGGACTTTGGCGACGACTGCATCAAAAAGTTCTCGGCAAGCGGAGATTTCCTGGCCTGCTTTGGCGGTCCGGGCCGCGGAGATGGACAATTTACCAGGCCAGCATCGGTGGCGGTTGACAAAGATGGCTACATTTACGTAGCTGACTGGGGCAACGAGCGGGTGCAGGTGCTGGACGCCGATGGCAACTGGGTATCCACCCTGCGGGGCGAAGCGACCTTGTCGGAGTGGGCCTCCAATTTCCTTAGCATCAACCAGGAAGAGGCAGCCGCCCGCGCCACCGCCGACCTGGAAATGGATATAGACTACGTGGTGGACGATCCCCACGAGGAATCGTCCCACATCGAGAAGTACTTCTGGTGCCCTTCTTCGGTGAGGCTGGATAGTCGGGGCTACCTGTACGTTACCGAAACCAACCGGCACCGGATCCAGGTTTACCGCAGGAACAAATGACGGTCGGGCCGGATTCCGGTGGAGAGCCCAAGCAATCTCGGGTAAAGGAGCGAGACCATGGTATCAACCAACAAGGAACGTACCCTGGTGGTCATAGAGCTGGTGGGTGGCAATGATGGGCTGAACACCGTGGTCCCGTACGGCAATGGACTGTACTATGACTATCGCCCTGGAATTGGCATCCCCCAGAATGAGGTGCTGCCCATCGACTCCGAGGTAGGCTTCAATCCCAACCTCAGGGAGGTCAAGTCCCTGTGGGACCGTGGCGAGGCGGCAATTATCGAGGGGATTGGCTATCCGCAGCCAAACCGTTCTCACTTCCGGTCCAGGGATATCTGGTACACCGCCGAACCTGACAGCATTGGGAGCCAGGGCTGGCTGGGAGCAGCGATTCGCGATCTGGACGCCAGCGGGGAAAACGTGCTGACCGGCGTAAATTTTGGCCGCGGTCTTCCACGGGCGTTCGTTTGCAAGGGTGTGCCCGTGGCGTCGGTGGGAAACCTGGAAACCTACGGTCTGCTTCCCGATATAGACGACGAGAATGTCCGAGTCCATGCCCTCGATGCCCTGGGACGAATGTATGGTCCGGATGGCGGGAGAGACATCGTGGCCCAGGCTTTGCGCGAAAACGGCGCCCAGGCTCTGATGGGGGCGGATATTTTGCGAACAGCCCCGGAACTCTACTCTTCCAGTGTGGAATACGGGGACACGCCCATTGCCAGCAGTTTGAAGGGCGCTGCCCAGGTTATGAGCGCCGGCTTGGGTACCCGGATCCTGTACGCCCAGCACGGGAGTTTTGATACCCACAGCAACGAGCTCCAGACCCACGCAAAGTTGTGGCAGGATGTTTCCGGGGCAATTGGCGACTTTGCCGATGACCTGAAGGAGCAGGGACTGTGGGACAGTACGCTGGTCCTGGTATGGTCGGAGTTCGGGCGTCGGGTACGGGACAACGGCACCGGCTGCGACCACGGGTCCGGCGGCGTAGCCTTTGCCCTTGGAGGAGCTGTGCGGGGGGGCCGCTATGGACAGTATCCTTCCCTGCGGGAGGCGGACCTTTCCGAGGGCGACCTGGCTTACACTAATGATTTTCGGTCCACCTACTCCACCATCCTCGACCGGTGGCTGGGCCTGGACCCGGACCCGATAGTCCACGGCCAGTTTGAGCAGATCGGTTTCCTGCCCAGGTAGTAATCGTTAACTGCAACGATCATAACCGCCGAAGGCCGTATTTGCAGGTCTTCGGCGGTTTCTATTGCCACTCCCTGATGGAAAGCCGCAGGCTGCCGGCAAGTCTGAACTGATTGTGTCGAACGTATAGCCAGGGCATACAGGGTAAACCCTTGCCGGTTCAGCGGACTGGATGCAAGAGCAAGCCCATTTTGTCGTGAGTTGAGCCTGAGTATGTATGGACGTCCTTCCCTCTTGATCCGTTCCGCCCGTAGCTTGGCAAAAAGGCGCTGTCAAAGGAACTCGCCAGGATCGTTCAGCCTTTCCACCAGCTACAGAGCCTTGTTTCGCACTCTTGGAATATTCGCGGTCCTGCTGCTGGTCGCGACGGTAGCGGGTTGTACGGCGCACGACCTCCAGGAACGTGAAGAAAAGCCAACGCCCAATATCCAGGAATCTCCCAGTCCCGCCACAGAAGTTTCCGCTCCCTCGGGCGCTGCGGACGTAGCTGTTATTCCCTCCGCAGCTGCCCCTTTACCTGAGGCTGACGCCAGCCCCCCGTCCTACCCTGCTCCCACCGATGTGCCGGAGGCAGCAGCAAGGCCTGAGGAGGTTGCCCCTCAGCCACCACGAGACAACTCAGGCGCCATGCATGAGCAGCCTTCGGCCCCGGACCGGGACCTCTTCCAACTGGCCTACGAACTGATGCTGCCGCCAGGTCACCCCAAGGTAGATGCTGTGGTGAGTGAGGAATCCGTCAGCTATGAGCCAGGGAGGGTTGATCAGTTTTTCCTGGTTGATCTGGAAACTGAGGAGAAGTACCAGTCCAGTTTTGAGCTAAGGCACGTTTCCCCTCGCGCCTATTGGTATGTCGAGGAGGGTATGAGGGTGGACCAGGGTGACATTGAGCGGGCCGCGGTGGAATTTGAGGAGGTAATCTACCCCGGGGTTACAGAGTATTTTGGTTCGGAATGGACACCGGGTGTGGACAACGACCCTCACCTGACCATAGTACATGGCGACATTCGGGGCGCGGCCGGCTATTTCAGCTCTACCGACGAATATCCGTCGGCCATTCGACCGCACAGCAACCAGCGCGAGATGATCTACATTAACTCAAGGTACCTGGCGGTGGGGTCGGATATCTATTACCACGTTCTGGCCCATGAACTCAATCACGCCGTAATGTGGAATCACGACCGCTCGGAAGATACCTGGGTGAGCGAGGGCTTTGCCGAGCTGTCCGTCACCCTGGCTGGTTACCGGGGAGATGGAATCAGGCATTTCCTCAGACGACCCTTCGTTTCCCTGGTGCATTGGCCGCTGGACAGTTCGTCTATTGGCGCCCACTACGGAGGGGCATCCCTGTTCATGCACTACCTTTATGAGCACTATAGCGGCCCCGACCGGTCGGGCATGCGAATTTTGATGGCCGAATCCGGCGACAACGTGGCGGGGATAGACAGTTACCTGGAGCAAGTCGGGTATGACATGGACTTTCACGGAGTGTTCCGAGACTGGATTGCGGCCAACTTCCTGGATGAAAAGGGTGGCGTCCATGGCTACAGCGATCTTGAAGTGGAAGTACAGGCCAGCCGCCGGCTGAGCCGCCCGGGCAAAGTTGACCGCGAAGGCAACCAGTATGGGACTCACTACATAGAGCTGGGTGGCAGCCTGAAGGATGGCCCGGCGCGGATTGAGTTTGAGGGCCAGGGGTACAATCGGCTGCTGCCGGTGGATGTGCCCGAGGAAGGATGCTGGTGGAGCAATTCAGGAGATTCAATAACATCTACCCTGACCAGGGAGGTGGACCTGACGGAACTGACCTCGGCAACCTTGACTTTCGACGGGTGGCACCACATCGAAAAAGACTGGGACTACGTTTACCTGGAAGTCTCCACCGATGGCGGCGACCACTGGGAAATCCTGGAGTCGGAACATTCCTCGACGGCAAATCCCATTGGAGTAGCCTTCGGGCCGGGCTATACCGGCCGGGTCAAGGACTGGATTAGCGAAGAGGTTGATCTGTCGCCGTATGCCGGAAAGGTCATAAAGGTGCGATTCCAATACGTGACCGACGACGCTTTGAATGATATCGGGATGTGCCTTAAAGACCTGGCTATAGCCGACGCTGGTGTATTGCCCATGGACGGAGGCTGGGACCCCAGGGGGTTTGTGCTGGTGCGGAATATTGTCGCCCAGGAATTCATGGTTCAGGTAATTCAGAGAGGGGAAACTAACAGGGTGTATCAAGTCCCCCTTGAGCGGAATGGCGTTGGCGACTGGCGTGGGGAATTCACAGTGGAACCCTATCCGGGACTGGAACGTACCATGCTGGCTATAACTCCCACCGCCCCGGCTACCAGGGAGAAAGCCGGCTACGTGCTGACGGTTGATCGAGCCGAACCGTAGGCGGCCCTGGCGGCAAATGCCGATTATATGCCGGATTCCCATGCGTGCATGAACAAGGGCAATTGCCCCGGGTGATGGTCCCCTGCCCGACGATGAAGAGAGGGCGGCGATTCAAGGTTGAACTTGCCGTCCAGGGATTCGGTATGGGAACAATGGCATGAAGCAATCAAGGCTTGGCCTTTGCGTAATTGGCTGCGGCGCCTATGCCGCAGAATTTGCCGGAAGCCTGGGCAAGGTCCGGCATGACATTGACCTGCATTTCGCCAGCAGAGATTTGAGAAAAGCAGAAGCGTACACTCGCCGGTTTGGAGGCAGGAGTTACTTTGGCGGGTACGTTGAAGCCGCTGAAAGTGATGAAGTAGATGCGTTGTACGTTTGTACGCCTCACCATCTGCACCGGGAACACTGCCGCCTGGGCGCTGAGAATGGCAAGCACGTCCTTGTGGAAAAGCCCCTGGCCCATACTGTGGAAGACGCCGCCGCCATCATCAGGGACGCAGAGTCATTGGGTATTACACTCATGGTGGCCGAGAATATCCGCTACTTCTCGCAGGTCCGCCGGTGCAAACGGCTGGTGTCGGAAGGCGCAATAGGCGACCTGAGGCTGATTAACTTCCAGGAAGAATATCCCTTCCGCGCGGGAGGGTGGCGAAGCCAGGAGAGACTCAACGGTGGCGGAGTCATCATTGATGGAGGCATTCACAAGTTTCACTTTATGAGGTTCCTGGCCGGGGAGCCCGATTCCGTCTTTGCCACGGAATTGCCCAAGTCCATGACGGGACAGGAGGGCGAAGACGGCATGGTAGCCACCCTGCGGTGGTCCAATGGAACCGTGGGTGTCATAAATCATTCCTGGACTTCGGGCAAGCCACTTCCCCCTGCCGTCCAGGTTGCCGGTTCCAGTGGCCGCATCTCGTTTGAAGTCGGAAGCGGTCAGCTAACGGTGGAGTCCGGGAGCTCGGAACGGACGTGGCGCTTCCCGCCGGACAACCGGGGCATACCCGCCATGGTCCAGGAGTTTATCGAGTGTGTAGCGGAGAGCCGAGAACCGGAGATATCGGGTAGGGAAGGCCTGAAGGACTTGATACTGGTGAAAACAGCCTACAAGTCCGCCAGGTCAGGCGAAGTCGAGAACGTCAGATACCTGGAACACCCCTGAAGCTGGGAAAGCCGCTTGCACCTTCGAGAAGTAAAGAGGGAGGGGGCATTGCTCTCCCATCCCAAATTTCAGGACAATTTAGTCTTGCTGACAGTCGTGCGAAGCGAAATTGGGACACCTGAACCGAAACCCGGGCGAAAGGCGCGTTTGTAGTGATTCGCTGGGATATCACCGTCAAGCCGAAAGAAGCCAGCAGGCCTGGGATGCCGGCTTTGATTGCGTTGGGTTTATCCTGGCAAGACCGGATTGCAGGCCGCGCTTAGGAGAAGGAGAATGCCAGGCAGACGCCCCCCGGTTGCTTTGGTTCGGGCCCGCAAATTCTGGCCAGGAACTGTGTTACCAGCCCGTGCTCCCAGCCAGGAGTTGGGACCTTTCCGCCTGCACAGGGTGGCATAAGTCCCTGCCGCCAGCCTCTCGCACAAATTGAGGTGGAATTACAGTGCCCTTGGCCTGCCGCGAACAGCTCAAGTCAGTGCGGCTATAAAGTCGGGAGGTATTGTTCTATCTCATAGTCCGTGACTGTGGCCCGGTATTTCTGCCATTCCAGGCGCTTGTTGCGAATGTAGCTCTCCAGGATGTGGTCGCCAAGCGCTTCCCGCAAAAGGGCGCTGTCTTCCGCGATGGAAATGGCTTCCCCCAGGCTGCCGGGCAGGACCCTTATACCCTGGGCCTGGAACTCATCGCGGGACATGGCAAATACATTGCCCTCAACCGGCGGAACTTCCGGGTATTCCTCCTCGATTCCCTTCATACCCGCCGCCAGCATAACGCTGAAAGCCAGGTAGGGATTGCAGGCCGGGTCCGGGGCCCGGTACTCGATCCGGACCGATGTTTCGTAACCGGGCTTGTAGGACGGGACCCGCACCAGGTCGGACCTGCTTCGAGCCCAGGAAATATAGACCGGGGCCTCGTAACCGGGTACCAGCCGCTTGTAGGAGTTGATCCACTGGTTGGTAACCAGCGTTATCTCCGGGGCATGGCGTATGAGCCCGGAAATAAATCGCTTGGCCACTGAAGAGAGCCGGTACTCGTCCTCGGGGTCGTAGAACGCGTTTACGTCTCCCTTGAAGAGGGACTGGTGAGTGTGCATTCCGGAACCGTTCACGCCGGTAAAGGGCTTGGGCATAAACGAGGCGTGGAAACCCCGCAACTGGGCCAGTTCTTTAATCGCCAGCTTGGCCGTTATCACGCTGTCCGCCATTGTCAGGGCGTCCGTGTATTGAAGGTCTATTTCATGCTGGCTGTGGGCGCCTTCGTGGTGGGAGTACTTGACCGGAATGCCCATGTCGGAAAGGTTCAGCACCGTGTCGCGGCGCAGGTCGGCGGTCGGGTTGCTGGAGAGCTGGTCAAAGTACCCGTCCAGGTCCAGGGGCTGGGGAGGCCGCAGTTTGTTGGAACTGTCCATTTCCGGTTTTTCCAGGTAAAAGAACTCCAGCTCCGGCCCAACGTAATAGGTGTAGCCCATTTGCGACAGGCGTTCCAGGTTTCGCTTGAGCGCCAGACGGGGGTCCCCCATAAAGGGGTCGCCGCCCGGTGAATAGATGTCGCAGAACATGCGCGCTACCGCGTTTTGCCGGGGCCTCCAGGGAAGTACGGCAAAGGTAGTGGGATCGGGGTACGCCCGCATGTCGCTCTCATCAATTCGGTAAGAGTCTTCGGTGGCGCGGGCGAATCCCTCGATAGCCGACCCGTCAAAGCCCACCCCTTGCACAATGGCCTCTTCCAGGTCATCCACATTGATGGCAAATCCCTTGAGGTTGCCCAGAATGTCAGTGAACCAGAGACGTACAAATTTGACGTCGTTGTCTCTGGCTGTGCGCAGCACGTATTCCTGCTCAGTGGTGCGCGATTCCATCATTTCAAACTCCCGAGGCGCGTTTCTGTTAGTCCGGCGGGGCCAGGGGTACATTTGCCTTTACCGGAGGCTGCAAATGGCATAATTTACTTCAAACTGCGGGAACCCGTACTGACAGGAAAACGCCGCCTCGCCCGAGGCGGCGTTTCCGCAATGACTCTCTGACCGATCTACTGTCCCTTGGCGTCGGCGCCCACGGTCTCAACAATCAACCGGGTGACGACGTAGGGGTCTGAGTTGGCGTTGGGGCGGCGGTCTTCGATGTAGCCCATGCGGTCCCTGGCCACCTGCCAGGGTATCCGCACGGAGGCGCCCCGGTCGGAGACGCCATACCGGAACTCGCGGTATGAGCAGGTCTCATGCAGGCCGGTCAGCCGCTCCTCAATCCGGTGACCGTAGTTGGCGATGTGCAGGTCGTGGCGCTTGCTCAGGGCCTCGGCGGCAGCAACGCAGGCGTCGTAGTCTTCGCGCATCCGGTTGGTGGAGAAGTTGGTGTGGGCCCCGGCGCCGTTCCAGTCGCCCTTTACCGGCTTGGGGTCCAGGGTTGCGCTGATTCCGCGGCGGCCATCCACCGTCTCCACGTCCTCGCCAATGCGATAAAGGAGCCAGCGGGCCAGCCAGAGGTGGTCTCCTACGGCAGGGGCGCCGATGGGCCCGATCTGGAACTCCCACTGGGCCGGCATCACTTCGCCGTTAATGCCGGATATGGCCAGGCCGGCGTAAAGGCAGGCGTCCATGTGCTGTTCAACCACCGGGCGCCCGAAAACCTCATCGGATCCCACGCCGCAGTAGTAGCCGCCCTGGGGCGCGGGGAAACCGTTGTCGGGCCAGCCCAGGGGCTTGATCCCGTCAAAGAAGGTGTACTCCTGCTCGATGCCGAACCAGAAGTCCAGGTCGGCGTACTGGGCAGCAGCGGCCGCGCAGCCGGCGCGGGTGTTGGAAGGATGGGCGGTCATGTCGGTCAGCAGGACCTCGCACATGACCAGCTTGTTGTCGCCGCCGCGAATCGGGTCGGGTACGACCAGCACGGGATTCAGAACACAGTCCGAAGCTTCGCCTGGCGCCTGGTTGGTGCTGGAGCCGTCAAATCCCCAGACAGGGGGCTCTTCGCCATCGGGCACGATCTTGCCCTTGGAACGCAGCTTCGCCGTGGGCTCCTGACCGTCAATCCATATGTACTCAGCCTTGTAGCTCATTTACTAAAACCTCGCTGTTTGTTTTTCCCTGGCGGACTCCATACCTCAATTGAGGCGTTAATGGGCCGCCGAAAATCTAGATTGTGTATGCGCCTTCGCCGTGGGTGGAAGCATCCAGACCCAGCTGTTCCTCGCTTTCATCAACCCTGAGGCCGATGGTGTATTTCAGGGCCAGCAGGATTGCGCTGGTAGCGATGAAGGACCATATGGCGGTGCCAACGATACCGATCAACTGAATCAGTACCTGCTCGCCGCGGCCCGTCCCATCGGGCAGGGCGCTGTATCCGATGCCCACGAAAAGGCCGGTGGCCAGGGCGCCCCAGGTGCCGCCCATGCCGTGAACACCCCAGACCGCCAGGGCGTCGTCCACTTTCAGCTTGAGCAGCAGTTCAATGGCGCCGTAACAGATTGCACCTGCCACGAGACCAATTATAACCGCCGGCATTGCGCCCACAAAGCCTGCCGCCGGGGTTATCGCCACCAGGCCGGCCACCGCACCCGAAGCGGCGCCGATGATGCTGGGGCGCTTCCCGAATATCCAGGACATCGCTACCCAGGAAACCAGCGCGGCCGCTGCGGCAGTATTGGTCACTACAAAGGCGTTAACCGCCACACCATCGGCAGCCAGGGCGCTTCCGGCGTTAAAGCCGAACCAGCCGAACCACAGCAGACCGGCTCCGAGGACAATCATCGGGACGTTGTGAGGCGGCATGGGCTGCTCGCCAAAGCCAATGCGTTTTCCGATGATCAATGCAGCGGCCAGGGCTGCTATACCGGAGTTGATGTGGACCACCGTGCCGCCGGCGAAGTCCAGCGCGCCCAGGTTGCCCAGCCAGCCGCCGCCCCACACCCAGTGGGTTACGGGGGCGTAAACGACGGTCACCCATACCACGGTGAAAATGACAAAGGCGCTGAACTTCATTCGCTCGGCAAATCCGCCGGTTATCAGCGCCGGCGTAATGATGGCGAACATTCCCTGGAAGACCATAAAGGTCTGGTGAGAGATGTTATCGGCGTAGGGGCCTGTTTCGTCTGCGCTTACGCCGGCAAGGCCAAACCACTGCAGATCTCCAACAATGCCCCAGCCGTTGAAATCTCCGCTGAATGCCAGGCTGTAGCCCCACAGGACCCAGACCACTCCAACCAGGCCCATGCACATAAGGCTGTGCATTATGGTCGCGGTGGCGTTTTTCCGGCGGACCAGGCCCCCGTAGAAGAAGGCCAGACCCGGGGTCATAAGGAGGACCAGCGCCGAGCAAGCCAGAATCCAGGCAGTATCTCCAGTATTCATACTTTGCCATCTCCCTTTTGGCGAATCCGGCGAACGAAGTTTGGAATTTAAACGCTACGGCCCAAACGAGCTGGGCGGGCCACAACCTTCACTGCAGGAATAGAAACAGCCCATACTCCAATCCAAGCGCTCGAAGTATGGACCTTTCAGGGTTTCAGTCAGGCCGCCCTTCCTGAAGTACCGGGGTTTCGAGTCCCGACTACTTCTTCAGGAACAGTTTTGGCAGCACTACCCACATGCTGAAGAGTCCGATGAATGCTGCCCCCGCCGCGATGATTTCCATTTTTCGTTGCTCCTCGCCAATGGTTTATGGCCCAGATTTTGGAATCCTAATGTTTCGGGGAATTTACCAACTTGTTAACTTTTTGTTACAAGAACCTGGCTTTTTCCCTGGCCGGTGGTCCGCGTTTTCCGAGTTGGACATCCGACCACGGGGCGGGTCCATGGGCGCTGGACCGACCGGCGGATTAGGCCTACTTCTTGAGCAGCATCCTGGGGACTATTACCCACATGCTGAAGAGACCAATGAAGGCTGCTGCTGCAAGAATGATTTCCATCGTTTCGTACTCCCTTGAATTTGCTGATGAACTTATTCTGGAATCAAGGTGTTTCAGGGAAATATCGCAAAGGTAAACTTTGTGTTAATTTGCCAGACACTTTCTGGAGGCTTGGCCGACGCCGGCCTCAATGTTGGGGAAAGAAGAGGGCAGCCACAAGGGCTGCCCCCACTGAGTTGCGGAGTAGAAGCTGGTCGAAGAGACCGGAGCTAACTCATCTGGTAGGCTTCCATCCCGTGCTCGGAAGCATCCACCCCTGCCAGTTCTTCCTCCTCGGTCAACCGGACTCCCATGCCAACCTTCAGGATGAAGAACATCAGGAAGCCGGTTCCCAGGGCCCAGGCCAGTACCACCGCCATGCTGACCAGCTGGGGTACCAGCAGGTCGATGCTGCCACCGACCAGCCCGGTCGTTCCGTTGTTGCCGCTGGCGAATATGGCTACGGCCAGCAGCCCCCAGAGGCCGCAAACGCCGTGCACTGATGCCGCTCCCACCGGGTCGTCGATTTTAAGCACCTTTTCGATGACTGATACGGAAATCATCATAATCGGCGCGGCCAGCGCGCCTATGACTACGGCAGCCCAGGGGTCCACATAGGCCACCGGAGCGGTTATGCCCACCAGGCCCGCCAGCGCGCCGTTGCAAGACATCAGAATGTCGATCTTGCCCGATTTGATCAGCTGGATGTAAAGGGCGACTATAGCGCCGGTGGCTCCCGCCAGCAGCGTGTTAACGGCGTTCAGGCCAATGGAATCGCCCGTGTTTATGTTGAATCCAAACCAGCCGAAGAAAAGAATGAAGGTACCTATGATCACATATGGTACGTTGTGTCCGTATAGCTGGTTGGCGGAGCCGTCGGCGTTGAACTTGCCGGTCCGGGGGCCAACCACAGCGGCGCCGGCCAGGGCAATGAAGCCGCCCACGGCGTGGACCACGCCGGAACCGGCATAGTCGGCCGCGCCCAGGGCTGCCAGCCAGCCATCGCCGTTCCAGACCCAGTGGCCATACAGGGGGTAGATTACCGCGCCAATCAGGAAGCTGTAGGCGAAGTAAGCCTGGGTCTTGGTGCGCTCGGCCACCGCGCCGGCCACGATGGTAGCCGCCGTGCCGGCAAACACCATCTGGAACATCCAGTCCACGTAAACCTGCCAGTCATCGCCGCCATTGAGCAGGAAGAAGTTGTCAGTTCCGGCGATGCCGGCGGCGGATGCCCCCATCATTATGGCGAAGCCGAAGGCCCAGAACGACAGGGAGGCAATGGCAAAGTCCATAAAGCTCTTGGTCATGTAGTTGACTGTGCTCTTGGACCGGATGAGGCCTGCCCCCAGGAAGGCGAAACCGGCCTGCATAAAGAAGACCAGGAAAGCCGCCATCATGGTGGTAAGGTTGCCAACATCGGTGGCCGCGGTGGCCGCTACTTCCTCTACGGTGGGGTCGTCCTGCGCAAACGCGATGTTCCAACCCATCATGATGGCCGAGGCAAGTAGCCCGGCCAGGACATAGGGCAGAAACCGCCGCAAGGTTAAAGGGTTTAAGCCGGGGTCCCAAATTCTGGTAAGCATGGTGAGATACTCTCCTCCTGGCAATATGCTAGCCAGAATTGTATTGCTCCCATTTGTGCCGAATATTGCCCCGTTGTAACAATAGTTTTTCAGGTTTGTTAACTATTTCGTCAGAATTCGTAATTTTGGAATGCTTCTGTAACAATTGAACGGGGCAACTGCCCTGGCGCGGAATTACTGAGGTGGCATTCCCCGCAGCAGGAATTGAGAGGAGCGGCATTCGGGCCTGTTCTGTCGCTTTCCTGGCCGCTTCCACTTCCCGGCGCTGGCCGCCCGTTGAGCAAGGCTTCAATTCCAGCAATGCAGGTTGTAAACTGTTGCACATGCAAGACCGAGAAGACTCACTGGTTGGAAGCCGCATAGTAAAGCTGGACAGGCTGCGGGAGAAGGGCATAGACCCCTACCCGCCCCGTTACAGGCGGACCAGCGACACGGCCGCCGCCGTTGCCGAGTTTGAAGCATGGGAAAAGGCGGGAAGCCAGGACGAAGAAGCCAGTCCGGCTCCCGAACATGCCCTGGCCGGACGCATTGTTTCCATGAGAGTTATGGGACGGGCCGCCTTTCTGGATATCAGGGACGGTTCCGGCGCCGTGCAGGTCATGTTCCGGCAGAACGTACTGGGGGATGGCTATGAGCTGCTGAAAGATCTGGACCTGGGTGACTTTATCGGTGTTGGGGGACAAATGCTGCGCACCCGCACCGGAGAAGTGACCATCGAAGCCCGGGATGTGACCGTCCTGGCCAAGGGAATGCGGCCCCTCCCCGAGAAGTACCACGGTTTACGCGATGTTGAAATCAGGTACAGGCAACGTTACCTGGACCTTATTGCCGACCCAGAGGTTATGGAGGCATTTGCCCAGCGGAGCCGGGTCATCAACAGCATCAGGCGCTACCTGGACGGTCGGGGTTTTCTGGAGGTGGATACCCCTATATTGGTGCCAGTGGCGGCCGGCGCCCATGCCCGCCCCTTCGACACCCACCACAATGCTCTCAACCAGCGCCTGTACCTTCGCATCGCCACCGAGCTTTACCTGAAACGGCTCATTGTGGGCGGTTTTGACCGTGTTTATGAAATCGGCCGCGTCTTTCGCAACGAGGGTATAGACCAGGACCACAACCCGGAGTTTACCCTCCTCGAAAGCTACGAAGCCTACGCCGATTACAACGACGTGATGACAATGGTGGAGGGCATGATTTCAACCGCTGCCCTGGATGCGCGGGGAACCATGTCCATCCCGTACGGCGAGGAGATTATTGATTTCGCGCCTCCCTGGCCGCGCCTCCAGCTGAAGGATGAGCTGTATCGCCGCAGTGGCGTGGACATTGATGAATATCCCGGTGATGAGGCCCTGGTCAGAAAAATGCTCCAGCTGGGCATCGACGTGGGGGTCCGGGAGAGCCGGGGACGCCTGATAGACAAGCTGGTATCCACCTTTGTAGAACCTAACCTGGTGCAACCCACGTTCCTGTTGGACTATCCTGAGGACATGTCGCCCCTGGCCAAGGCCAAGCCCGGGTCGCCAGGGTACGTGGAACGGTTTGAAGCCTTCGCGGCCGGCATGGAAATTGCCAACTCCTACACTGAGCTGAATGACCCTGCCGTGCAGCGGGAACGATTTGAAGCCCAGGAGTCCATCCGTGAGAGATACCAGGACGAAGAAGTGGACCGCCTGGACGAGGATTTCCTGACTGCCCTGGAGTACGGCATGCCCCCCACCGGCGGCCTGGGCGTGGGCATTGACCGCCTGGTGATGCTGCTTACCGGACAGGCCAGCATCCGGGATGTCTTGTTGTTTCCACAGATGCGTTCCCGGAGAGAGGATCAGGGGGAAGCGGAGTCTGGGGAAGCCGATGCTTTGCAGTGAGCGCCAATCCGGTCCCGGGCGGCCTTGGGGCATTCGCCTGCTGAACACCCCGTATCCAAACATTTTGAGCAAAGATTAAAGGTATGCTTTCCATCGAACAAATAAGGCGTGACCCAGAATCGGTACGGCAGGCCCTGGCTTCCCGGGGAGAAGACGACCCGCTGGAAGAATTGCTGGAACTTGATGCCCGGAGACGCCAGGCCATCAGCCAGGGCGACGAGTTGCGTGCCCGCAGGAACCAGGCCAGCCGCGAAATAGGTCGGCTTCGTTCCCAGGGTAACGAAGCTCCCGAAGACGTGGTGCAGGAAATGCGCCAGGTCGGCCAGGAGATTGAAATACTGGAGCAGGAATCCAGGGAACTGGACGACCGGATTCACTCCATCCTGCTGGAACTGCCCAACTTACCGCGCCCCGATGTTCCCAGGGGGTTGAGCGAGGAAGAGAACGTAGTCGTGCGCCATTGGGGCGAACCCAAAACGCTGGAATTCCCCGGCAAACCTCACTGGGACTTGGCGGAGGACCTGGGAATTATCGACTTTCAACGGGGCGTGAAGCTTTCCGGCAGCCGCTTCTACACCATGTCGGGTTACGGGGCCAAGCTGGAACGGGCAACTATCGCCTGGATGCTCGACTTGCACAGCCGGGAGCACGGCTACACCGAGTTGATGCTGCCGATACTGGTGCGCCGGGAGGTCATGGAGGGTTCCGGGAATTTGCCCAAGTTTGCCGAGAACCTCTACTGGGACGAAGAGGATGACCTCTGGCTCATCCCCACGGCCGAGGTACCTATTACCAATCTTTACCGGGATGAAATTCTTCCGCCTGAGTCCCTTCCCCGGTATTACGTGGCCCAGACTCCGTGCTTTCGCCGGGAAAAGGCGGCGGCCGGCAGGGACACCCGGGGCATCAAGCGAGTGCACCAGTTCAACAAGGTAGAAATGTATAAATTCGTGGCCCCGGAGAGCTCCGACGAAGAACTGGACAGGCTGGTGGCCGACGCCGAGGACGTGTGCCAGAGGCTGGGTCTGGCATACCGGGTGCTGCAACTGTGTACCGGCGATATCTCTTTCCCTTCGGCGAAGACCTTTGACATTGAAATATGGTCGGCCGGGTGCGAGGAATGGCTGGAAGCCAGTTCCTGCTCCAACTGCACTGACTTTCAGGCCCGGCGGGCGAACATCCGGTACCGGTCGGCGGCGGGCGCCCGTCCCGAATTTGTCCACACCTTGAACGGCTCCGGCCTCGCGCTGCCCCGGGTAATCATCGCCATCCTGGAGAACAACCAGCAGCCCGATGGCTCGGTGGTCATTCCCGAGGCGCTGCGGCCCTACACCGGGTTTGATGTGATACCCGCCCCGGGAAGCTAGCCGGGGAGCGCCATTCCTGGTATGTTCCCAAGCCTTGCCAGTACCGCTTCCTGGGGGTGAGGCCCCGCTTATGGGCAGGGTTCTCTTGTATTTTGATGCTGCCTCTGCTCAACTCTATGTAAGATGACCTGGACCTGGAGGTACCGTAATGTCGGGAATCTGGCCCGGAAATACCCAGTGTGTGGCGATGCTCACCTTTGACGTGGACGGCGTTTCCTCCTGGCTGTGGCGGGACCCCAACTTCGCCAAATTCCCCAGCCTGATGTCCATGGCCGAGTACGGTCCTTCAGTGGCCGCTCCCCGCATATTGGACTTTCTGGATGCCCACGGAATCAAGGCCAGCTTTTACGTGCCGGGCTATGTAGCCGAGACCCATGTGGACCTGGTTGAAGATATCGCCCGGCGTGGACACGAGGTGGGCCACCACGGCTACATGCACGAGCCGCCGGGTTATCTGGACCCCGAACAGGAACGGGAGATTCTCGAGAAGGGGATTGAGATTCTCCAGGGAATAACCGGGCAGGCTCCCACGGGATACAGATCGCCCAGCTGGGAACTGAGCGAGGTGTCGGTGGATCTGCTGGCATCCCACGGTTTCGCCTACGACAGCAGCCTGATGGGTGATGATGCACCCTACGTGCTGAACCCCGATGATCCGGCGAAACGGTTGGTGGAAGTACCGGTGCACTGGGGGCTGGATGACGCGCCCAATTTCGTCTATGCCCCGGCCGCCAACAGGGTGGGTCCCATGCGCAATCCGGACGAGGTGTTCGGGTCGTGGTCGGCGGAGTTTGAGGGACTCTATCGTTACGGCCGCGCCTTCAACCTGACCATGCACCCTCAATACATTGGGCGTCCCGGGCGCCTGTTGATGCTGGAGCGGCTGATCAGCCATATCCGCACATTTCCCAACGTGGAGTTCATGCGGGTGTGCGATGTAGCTGATTTATGGCGGCCAGCATAGCCCGCGTCAAGACCAATGGGATTCCGCTTGTAACGCCCTTCCGCCGACATTATCATAGGCCGCAATCGGCCTTACCTGAATGGAGCGACTTATGCCGCAAGTACATGACCGGGGCGGGTGGCCCAACGAAGATCCAATCGACCAGGAAGAACACAACCTGTCCGACTGGGAAAGGCGGGTAGATGCCATGCACAATGTCCTCAGCGAAAAGGGACTGCGACGCACGGATGAGATGCGCCGTGCCATCGAGAGCCTTGACCCGGCGACCTATGAGGCCTGTTCCTATTACGAACGCTGGACTGCCGCCCTGGAAATAATGCTGCTGGAAAAAGGCGTCATTACCAGGGAGGAACTGGACGGCAAGTTCGAGGAAATCAGGAACCGGGTGTAGCTATGAATCAAGGTCCAACTTCATCCGGTGGCGAATCAGCGAGATTTCGAGCCGGTGACGAGGTAAGGGTCCGGGTTGACAATCCTGGCGGCCACTTCAGAACGCCCGCTTATATCCAGGGACAGGCCGGCCGGGTGCACAAGCTGTGTGGCGTCTTTCCAAACCCCGAGTCCCTGGCCTATGGCGGTGACGGACAGCCTGCCCAACCCCTCTACCGGGTTGAATTCTCCCAGAAACAGGTGTGGCCGGAATACCGGGGCCCAGTATCCGACAAGATTCACGTCGATATTTACCAGCACTGGCTGGAACCCGTTTAGAGCGGGTTTCAGCCCCGACCGAGGAGGCAACCATGACAATACCGGAGACGCCGGGCAACGGCCACGACGGACATGACCACGAAGACCATCCCGGCATGGCTCACGATGAGGAGATGGGGTATTACGCCCTACGCGCCAGGGCCATGGAGGCCCTGCTGGTGGAAAAAGGTATCTGTTCCCCGGACGAGATCCAGGGCATGGTTGACCGGGTGGAGGCCCGGTCCCCGGCCGACGGCGCCCGGGTGGTTGCCCGGGCCTGGGCCGACCCAGAGTTCAAGGCCCTTCTGTTGTCCGACCCGGAGGCCGCTCTGGCCCAGTTGGGCTATTCCCTACCGGTAACCACGCCGAAGCTGGACGTAGTTGAGAACACCGACAAACTACACCACCTGGTCGTCTGTACCCTCTGCTCCTGCTATCCCAGGGCCCTCCTGGGCCGGCCCCCGGACTGGTACAAGAGCCTCGCTTACCGTTCCCGGGCCGTGGTGGACCCGCGGGGCGTGATCAGCGAGTTTGGGCTTGACCTGGGGGATGATGTGGAGGTCCTGGTGCTGGACAGTACCGCCGACCTGAGGTACCTGGTGCTGCCCCGACGCCCGGAAGGCTCCCAAGAAATGACCGAAGAACAACTGGCGGAACTGGTTACCCGGGACAGCATGATTGGAGTGACCAATGCCCGGTCTCCCCAGGCGGTTGGAGCCGGGTAAATGTGCAGTTCCACCGGTGGCCGGGCGGATTTCTGAAGACGAGCTGACGCATACCCCGGCATTCCGGTTGGTTCACCCCATTTCCATAAAATGCGAGGCGCTTCATGAAAGGCAGAATCGTAGTTGTCAAGGAATATGGGAAACCCTTTGAAATCGAAGAGTACGATGTCCCGGAACCCGAACCCGGCGCGGTACTGCTGCGCATGACCCAGGCAGGCATTTGCGGTTCTGACCTGCATACCTGGCGGGGCGACCAGACCCAGGAGCATATGCCCATCCCCCCCACAGGCCGGGTGATGGGCCACGAGGGTACCGGTGTCGTCGAAGTTCTGGGCGAGGGCGTGGCCACGGATACCCTGGGTACACCCGTCGATGAGGGCGACCGGGTGGTCTATTCGGCCATTTTCCCCTGTCACCGCTGCCACCTGTGCCTCCGGGGCGACACTAACTGGTGCGCCAACCGGGCCTACCCCACCGCCGGGGTGTACCCTTATTTCACGGGTACTTACGCCGACTTCCTTTACCTTCCTCCCCGGCATCCCTTCTTCCGGGTGCCCGACGAGCTTCCCGACGACCTCCTCGGCCCGGTCAACTGTGCAATGGGCACCGTGACCACCGGCCTGATGCGGGCCGGCGCCCGCGAAGGTCAGTACGTTGTAATTCAGGGGGCCGGCGGCCTCGGCCTCAATGCCACGGCCATGGCCAAGGATATGGGCGCCGACCGGGTAATTGTACTGGACCGACTGGAAAACCGCCTGGAACTGGCTGAGGAATTTGGCGCCGACTACACCATCAATATTGAAGAATTCAATACTCCGGAGACCCGCATCCGCCGGGTGTGGGAGTTGACCAACGGTCGCGGCGCCGACGTTGTAATGGAGTTGGTGGGCAGAGCCGACCTGCTGTCGGAAGGCATAGACATGCTCAGCAATGGCGGCAGCTTCGTCGAAATCGGAGACATTGTCCGCGGCAAGGAAGTTTCCATTGACCCTTCGAAGCTCCTGTCGGGCAAAAACATTCTCGGCTCACGGATGTACCGGCCCGATCTGCTGCCCACCCTGCTGGCTTTCCTGGTGCGAAACCAGGATAAACTGCCCTTCCACAGGGTGGTCTCCCATAAGTTCCCCCTGGCGGAAGTAAATGAAGCCTTCACCCGCGCAGAGTGGGACCAGCGCCAGACGGAAATTACCCGGGCGATGCTGGTGCCTTAGAGAGCCGAAACTTCCGGGCAGCAAGACAGACGGGGCGGACAACGGTCTGCCCCGTCTCTTTGCCGGCGAGGTGCCGTTACGTTACTGGAAGGGGCGGCTGCCACCACTTGCTGGTGTCGTTGACCTCAATGTTGTCCACCCACTTTACCCACTCAAACCCCCTTTTCCCCGTCGCCACCAGCCGCAAGGGAAAGCCGTGCCAGTGCGACAGGCGTTCATTTCCTACGGCCGTGGCCAGCAGGTAACCCTCGGCCTCCTCCAGCGAAAACCGCCGGAAGTAGCCGGTAACCGAACGCACCGTGATACTGGCGGCCTGGGGACGTATTTCTGCCAGTTCCAGCACCGCCGACAGCGGCAGCCCGGTCCAGTCCTGGGTTGTGTGCCAGCCTCCAGTGCAGTCCAGGGTGGCGCGTATCGTCCGGTACGACTCCGTCCAGCCGGCGAGGTCGGAATGGGAAATTTCCAGGGGCCGTCCCACCAGGCCGGTCACCTTGAGTTGCCATCCGGAAATTTCCACCGGTTCGGGAGAGTCGTTCAGCCAAGATGTGGCTGGGAATCCGTTGCCGGCCAGTTGGCCCTTCAGGTAAGAGCCGGTAAACCGTCTGTCCGCCCCGGGCAGGGAGGCCAGCCGATTGGCCAGTTCACCGGCCTGCCACAGCGCCAGTCCGGCCAGGGCCAGGCCTCCCAGGCGCAGCGCGTTTCTCCGTTCGGCCCAGTAGCGGGTCTGGAGGTTATACCGGTGGCGCAGGACGTGCCATACCAGGACAGGGGCAAGGGCCAGGGAGAGGTAAATGTGCCAGCTTACGCCGCTGATTCCGGCGAAGGAGAAATAACCCAGGTGGCTCCAGGCGATGCCCAGGCCCAGCGCGGCGAGCAGCGCAGCCAGCAGGAACAGTGACAGTGAATAAGCAAGCCAATGGCGTTTCCAGAGGCGCCACACAAGCAGCCGGGCCAGAATGTTGCGCGCCTTCCAGAACAGGAGCGCCACGATGCCGAAGCCAAGAATGCGGTGGACATGCAGGGCTGCGGCCCATTCGGGCGTGCCTTGGGTAAGGGACAGATAGCCCGTGACCAGTTCCGCGGCCCCGAGCAAGAGAATAACTATGTTGGCCCAGGGGAACTTCAATCCCTTCCTCACTGGCAGGACTTCACGAGAGAATACGATCCATGTCCGGTAAGTGGATTGGGTTCGGGAAAAAGAACGCAACCCCTTCCGCCCGGATCGGCGGAAGGGGTCCAATTCGGAATGCCAGGCCCGAGTTGGTCTAGTCTGAAGACGGGAGTTCCTTCGGTTGCTGCAACTCCATCGGTTCTCCGCCGTACCGGAGATCGCAGCGGCCCGCCTTGGTTACCAGGACAGATACGGAACCATCGGCGGAAGTGAAGCGTTTGCCCAGAGCCATATCGATGGCCCCGGAGGACACTTCGACTCCCTCAAAAGAAGCTTCGGAACCCTTCAGCTGCAGGGGCGTCTCCCCGTCGGAAAAATCCCCGTCGCCGCCCTTGGTTACCACCATTTCCGCGCCGCCGGGGCTTACATATCTTTGGCCCGTTTTCACCATGATCTGTCTAAACCTTCCCTATAGTTTTCCACCGATTATAGTTTTGGCCGTCAGAGGGCGTCAACGAAGTTACACCCCGGCACAACTGGCCGCTTCAGTACGCCCGCAGACTGTCGTGGATGCGGGAAACACTGCCTGGCCGGTCCGGCTCGCCGCCGGCAAGGGCCGTGGTGGAACAGGTTCAGTCGTCCACCCTTATAGTACGCTTGACGCTTTCCAGCACCGCCTGGTTGCTGGTTACTACCGGCCGGCCGGCCACCTGCCGCAAGTCTTCCAGGATGTCCACCGACTTGAGGTTGGCGCAGGATACGAACAGGCAATCCGAATTTACCCCTTCCAGTTCCTGGCGGACGTAGTCCACAATTTCACCGGGTGATACGGCGGCAATGTTGAAGGCTCCCTTAACGTCCATTCCGTTGATGTGGGGTACTGTGAAACCCGAGGCTTCCAGCGAATCCTTGATGGTGTCGTTTATCTCTTCGGAATAGGGAGTCAGGACGGCCACGCTCTTGACGTCCAGCCGGGTAAGCTCGTCCACCACGGCGCCCATGATGGTAATGGTGGGAGCGCCGGTAGTTTTCGATATCTCCCCGGCCAGTTCCTGTTCATACTCGGGCCCACGCAGGGCGCCCGCCGAGGTGCAGCCGAAGACCACCACGTCGGGCATCAGGGTCCCGATCTGCCTGGCGCACTCGGGCAGGTAAACGTCCAGCATCAACTCTTCCGCTTCAATGGTCACGCTGCCTTCCAGCAGCATCCGCGAAGTGTGTACCGTGGCGCCCGGGGGCAAGTGACGATACAGGTCGGGCTCCATAACTGTGTTGGTGGAGGGCACGATGAGCCCCACGCGCTTCCCTTCCAGGTTCCCGCTGGCTTGAGTGTTCATTCTTCCTCTCCGGATGGGTACGCAGATTCAATACGACCCAGGTGAAGGCTGGCATTGTTCGCCCACCCATTATAAAGGCGTGAAGGGACGAATGGGAAAGTCTCCGAATCTGATGTAGTACACTGAAATCGGACTTGAACAACCTTGTCAGCAGGGAAATGGAGAAATATATGGACCTCCGGAACGGGTATGCGGTGGTTGACCTGGAGACCTCGGGACTGGACTGCTGGGATGATCTGATCATAGAAATCGGTGTCACCGTGGCGAGACCGGGCCAGAATCCTGAAACCGATTCCGTCCTGGTGAAAATTGACCGCCAGCTGCCGGACGTTATAGTCCGCCTCACCGGGATTACGGACCGGGACCTGGCCTCCAGGGGAATGGGTATTGACGAAGCCCTGCACTGGTTTGTGGACCGTACTGCCGACCTGCCCCTGGTAGGGCACAACATTGTCCGATTCGACCGGGCGTTCCTGCTGGAGGCGGCGAGGGTCCACCGGAGGTCTGTCGAGGAGGGAAGATATCCCAGGCGGGTGATAGACGAGGTTGACCACCTGCCCGCCCGGCGGTTCATCGATACCATGGCCCTTTTCAAGGGTTACAAAATGGGCCAATACCCCACCGGGGGCGAAAGTCATACCGAATACGTCCAGCGCATCCTGGATATGCGGACTCCGGCCGGCCTGCGTTACAGCTTACAGGCGGCCTGCCAGGACCTGGGTATATCAACCTCCCGAGTGCGTGCCCACCGTGCCCACGGCGACGTGGTACAAACGCAAAGGCTGTTTGAAAAGCTGATCGAAGTTGGCGCGATTTAGCGTTTCGTTTCGTTCCACCGATTAATCCTGACCCCGGGCTCGCCCTCCCATGGCGCTGGCGAGATGCCCTGCTTTCAAAAGCAGGGAAGAGGTGTCTGGTCTATTGCCCAGGTTCGGGAGCAACACCCTTGCCCGTGTAAGGTTGCCGACATCCCCTTGTCGACACCTTGCGAAACACTTGGCTAACATAGTTCCTGGGAGGCAATCACCAAAGTTTGAATCACCATAACTCAGGGAAAGGCATCAAGCTCTTCACCTGGTCTCATTTCTGATCCAAAACCGGGGCGCTGGAGATTCCTGCATACACTTCGGCGACCGCCGGGCTAACGGAAGCGTGGAGGCCCCGGATAGGTATGAGGCCAAATGAGACCTGTTGCCGCAAAAAACTTTTTCTCTCAGTCACCCCGTCCCGGCAGTTAGAGGACGTTTCCCGGCAGTTTCGTTTGCATAGAGTCTTTCCTTTGCCTAAAATGGCAACACCTCCTTTGGAAGACGGGGAGCGCTCCCCTCTCCAGGTTGATTTAACGCCCAATTCCATTGTGCTTAAGGGGTAGAGCGATGGTTGAGAATACAGGCGGTATCGAAGCGCTGTTGCAGGAAGATCGTACCTTTCCGCCTCCTGAAGAGTTCATGAGAAACGCTAATATCAAGGATCCCAATGTTTACGAGGAAGCTCGCAAGGACCCGGAGGCTTTCTGGGCCCGGTTCGCCAGCGAGCTGGACTGGTTCCAGCCCTGGGACCAGGTCCTGGACTGGCAGCCCCCGTATGCCAAGTGGTTCGTGGGCGGCAAACTCAACGCCTCGTACAACTGCGTTGACCGGCATGTGAAGAATGGGCGGCGCAACAAGGCGGCCATTATCTGGGAGGGTGAGCCGGGCGACTGGAAGGTGTACACCTACTGGGACCTGCAGCGGGAAGTGTGCCGCTTCGCCAATGGACTCAAGAGCCTTGGCGTCCAGAAGGGCGACCGTGTCACCATTTACCTTCCCATGGTTCCGGAGCTTCCCATTTCGATGCTGGCCTGCGCCCGCATCGGTGCGGCCCACAGCGTCATCTTCGGTGGTTTCAGCGCCGACTCTATTCGTGACCGGATTGACGATTCCCAGTCCAAGGTGATGATCACCGCCGACGGTGGCTATCGCAGGGGCGGCATTGTGCCCCTCAAGCAGAACGCCGACGAGTCTCTCGAAGGCGAGACCCCGGTCGAAAAAGTTGTAGTGGTCCGCCGCACCGGCAGCGCCGACGACAAGATGGTGGCCGGCAGGGACGTCTGGTGGCATGACCTGGTGGAAGACCAGCCCCCGACGTGCGAACCTGAGCCCATGGACAGCGAGGACATGCTGTACATGCTCTACACCAGCGGCACCACCGGCAAACCCAAGGGAATCGTCCATACTACCGGTGGCTACATGACCGGCACTTACGCCACCTCCAAGTGGATATTCGACCTGAAGGAGGACGACGTTTACTGGTGTACCGCCGACATCGGCTGGGTTACCGGTCACAGCTACATCGTCTATGGCCCGCTGGCCAACGGGGCCACCTCGGTGATGTACGAGGGATCCCCCGATTACCCGGACCGGGACCGCTTCTGGGCGATAGTGGAAAAGTATGGATGCACCATCTGCTACACCGCGCCCACGGCCATCCGCACTTTCATGCGCTGGGGCGAGGAGTACCCCAACCGCCACGATATGTCCACCCTGAGGCTCCTGGGTTCAGTGGGAGAGCCCATTAACCCGGAGGCATGGGTGTGGTACTGGCAGCACATAGGCGGAGGCCGGTGCCCGGTGGTGGACACCTGGTGGCAGACTGAAACAGGCTCCATTTTGATCGCGCCCTTGCCGGGCATCACCACTCTCAAGCCCGGTTCCGCCACCCAGCCCTTCCCGGGTATCGAGGCCGAGATTCTGGATGAATCCGGTAATCCCGTGGGACCCGGCGGTGGCGGGTACCTGACGATCAAACGCCCGTGGCCATCCATGCTCAGGGGCATCTACGGCGACCCGGAACGCTTTGTGCAACAGTACTGGTCCCGCTATCCCGACACCTATTTCACTTCCGACGGCGCCAAGCTGGATGAAGAAGGGTACTACTGGCTGCTGGGCCGGGTGGACGACGTAATCAACGTTTCGGCCCACCGCATCAGCACCATGGAAGTAGAGAGCGCGCTGGTGGACAACTCCAAGGTTGCCGAGGCCGCCTGCATCGGGCGTGCCCACGAAATCAAGGGTCAGGCCATCGTGGCTTTCGTCACCATCAAGGACCAGGTGCCAACCTCTGATGGCCTCATAACCGAACTCAAGGCCCACGTCGCTACCAAGATCGGACCCATGGCGCGGCCCGACGATATCTATTTTGCCGCCGAGTTGCCCAAGACCCGCAGTGGCAAGATTATGCGCCGGCTCCTCCGGGATGTGGCGGAAGGGAGGGCCCTGGGCGACACTACGACCCTCGCAGACCCGGCGGTCGTCGAGTCCCTCAAGGCCCAGTACGGCGACGAGGAGTAATTTACCCCGCATAGCGAGACAGTTTTAGCGGCTCCAGTTTTCTGATAGGCTTTGCCAGGGACGCCAGTATTCAATGATATTGGCGTCCTTTCTTTCAGAGGGTTTCCCGGGGGTGTTGCCGCCAGAATGTATCGCGTGCTGGTATTCCTGCTCGCTGTCCTGTGCCTGACCGTTGTTATTCAGATAGTGGCGGTCACGGCTTGGCGTGACTACGAAAAGCATGGTTCGGTCTCATTGAGCAGGGCTGTCGAGGACGCCCTGCCGAAGGCGGCAAACGAGTCTGCCGCCGGTGGGGGGCAAGACGTCCCCGGTGCAAATCCAGCGGCTGGTGAACTGCCCGGTCACGGACCGGAGGCGCTAAAGACCGAGCTGTTCTACCTGGTCAATGTGGAACGGGTGCTTGCCAGGGTTCCGCCGCTCTCTTCCGGATCCGACCCCTCAGTCCAGCTACATGCCAGCAGCATGATGACTTACGGCTATCGGTCTCACTGGGACGTAAATGGCTTCACTCCGCATATGCGCTATTCCATGAGCGGCGGAACGAACCGGGTCCGCCAGAATATCGCGGGCCCGATTGACCTGTCCGATTACACCGAGGGCAATAGGCCGTTGAATTGGCGGGACCTGGCGGAGTCGGTACATAAAGGACTGATGGAATCTCGCATAAGCCGAGCCAACATCCTGGACCGGTGGCACGGGAAGGTGACCATCGGCGTTAGCTGCAGCCATTCCCAGTGCTGGATAGTGCAGCAGTTCGAAAGCGCACTGTTGCGGTTTAGCGCGGTACCTGTCTTCAGCAATGGCCGGCTGACAATCGAAGGTGCGCTCAATCCAGGTCTGGTCCTGGAAGGGCTGGCCGTTTGGCATCATCCCTATCCCCGTCCCCTCAGTTTGGGCCAGCTGGATGCCACTTACCACTACGACTATGGCCAGAGGCCGGTTGCCCTCCTCAGGCCTCCACTTCCCGAGGGCCGGTACTACCCGGAGAGAGCGGCCACGTACAACTGGGCAGCCGGCATCGACCCCTATACGCTGGACTTCCGGCTGCCCAGAAGTTCATCGCCTCCCCTTCCTGTGGAGGTTGAGCGCTCGGCCGCAATTCCCTGGGCTACGGCAATCCGCTGGGAGCAGTCCGGCGAATCCTTCTACCTGTCGGCCGACTTGTCGCATGTCCTACCAGAGGTGGGGCCCGGAGTTTACACGCTGCAAGTTTGGGGCAGGCAGGGCGAGGAAAGAGTAGCCCTGACCAATTACACCATTTTTGTTACCTAGCCAGGTTGCGAAATCTTGCTTCCGCCATCCAGGACGTGTAACTGCCTGATGCGCAAAGCCTGATATAATACTTCCGGCTTGCCACCAGGACCCCTTACGAGATTTGCCTGGCGCCACTTTCGCATGAGCTACGAAACCGTCATTGGGCTTGAAGTCCACGTCCAGCTGCAGACCCGCAGCAAGATGTTCTGCGGGTGTCCCGCCGACTACCAGTATGCTCCGCCCAACAGCCGGGTGTGCCCCGTGTGCCTGGGCCTGCCGGGTTCGCTGCCGGTCATAAACAGGAAGGCCGTGGAATACACCATAATGACCGGGCTGGCTTTGGGATGCCGGATTCCGGAGTATTCCAAGTTTGACCGCAAGAATTACCCGTATCCGGACTTGATGAAGGGCTACCAGATTTCCCAGTATGACCTGCCCCTGGCGGAAGATGGCTTACTGGAAATCGAAGTGGACGGCGAGTCCAGGTCCGTAGGGGTAATGCGGGTACACCTGGAGGAGGACGCGGCCAAGCTGATGCATTTCCCCGGCGAGCCCGGTGGGCCCTACAGCCTGGTGGACGTAAATCGGGCGGGCTCACCGTTGATGGAAGTCGTAAGCGCGCCGGACATGCGGTCTCCGGAAGAGGCCCGGGCGTACCTGGTAACCCTGCATTCCATAATGCAGTACCTGGGCGTTTCCGCCGGCAATATGCAGGACGGCAACTTCCGGTGCGACGCCAACGTAAGCATCCGGCTCGAGGGAAGCCAGGAATTCGGCACCCGTACCGAAATCAAGAACATGAACAGCTTCCGTTCCGTTTATCTGGCCCTCAATCACGAGGTGGACCGGCAGAAGCGGATTCTTGAAGATGGCGGAAGAATCACCCAGGAGACTCGGGGCTGGATAGAGGAACGCGGCGTAACCGTGTCCCAGCGCAGCAAGGAGCACGCCCACGATTACCGGTATTTCCCGGAACCGGACCTGCCACCACTGCGGATCGAAAAGGACTGGGTTGATGAGATCCGCTCCAGCCTTCCTGAGCTGGCTGGCCAGCGCCGGGGACGCTTTGTCGAGCAATACGGGCTGCCGCTCTATGATGCGGACCTGCTTACCGGTTCCCGCGCCGTTGCCGAGTACTTTGAGGACTCCGTTTCCCTGGGCCGGGCCAGTTGCGATGACTTGGCTGCTTATTCCAAGAATATCAGCAACTGGATTTTGGGAGACCTTAGCCGATTGATGAACCTGGAAAACCTCTCCATTGGCGAGGTGAAGGTCAGGCCGGCGCACCTGGCAGAATTGCAGAGCCTGATTGATAGCGGAACTCTCAGCAACACGATGGCCAAGACAGTGCTGGAAGAGGCCTTTGTATCGGGTGAGCAACCGGGTAAAATCGTTAAGGACAAGGGCCTGAGTCAGATTAACGACAGTTCCATTGTAGATTCTGCCGTGACCCAGGCGCTGGCGGACAATCCTAAGGCAGTCGCCGATTTCATTGGGGGAAAGGAAACTGCCGCCAAGTTCCTGGTTGGCCAGGTTATGAAGATTACCAGGGGGCAGGCCAAGCCGGACCTGGTCCAGGAACTGGTTCAGGCGGCCCTGGAAACTGAGCGGGACGGGTAGGCCAAGCGCCACTGCGTTGATCCCGAAATCCGCGTATCAAGCAAATAAACAGCTTTCGAGTCCAGTGTCTCGCCAGGAGACCTGGGACTCGGGAAACAGGGGAAAGAGTTGGTTTACCTCAACATAGCACAGGTCCTGGTATCCATTGTCCTGGTCCTGGTAATCCTTAGCCAGGTCAAGGAAAGTGGCAGCGGCCTTTTCGGCAGCGCCCAGTCCACGGTCCGAACGCGGCGCGGACTGGAAAAGACACTGTTTCAGTTCACAATTGCGCTGTCGGTCCTGTTCATCATCGTCTCCATTATCAGTGTTGGACTCTTTTCCGGTTAGCTTCCGGTTGCGGCCGATGTCTTGCGCCAGGGCTCTGGAAAGAGGCCAATGACCGGCCATTCTCTGGTAACTTCCCCCATAGTACTGACCACCGACTTCGGTACCTCGGACGCCTTCGTTGGAGTAATGAAGGGCGTCATTTTCGGTATCAATCCCCATGCTTCCATAGTGGACCTTACCCACGAGATCGCGCCTCAAAACGTCAGGCAGGGCGCCTTCGTCCTGGGCGCCAATCACTCCTACTTTCCTATTGGAGCCATCCATGTTGCGGTAGTGGACCCCGGCGTTGGGACCGACCGCAGGCCGATTGTGCTGGAGACTCCCCGTGCGAAGTTCGTCGCACCCGATAACGGCCTGTTGAGCGAGGTTATCAGGGCCAACCTGCCAGCCCAGCGTCCTGAATTGGCCAGCTCTGGCAGGGTGATATTGCCCGCAGAGATACGGGCCTTCGAACTGACCAACCCCAGGTATCGTCTGCCCGTCGTCAGCAGTACCTTCCACGGTCGGGACATTTTCTCGCCGGCTGCCGCCCACCTGTCGTTGGGCGTGCTGTGTGAGGAGATGGGCCCCCGGCTGCCGGACCTGGTTTACGAGCCCTTGCCTGAGCCGGAGCTCCGGGACCACGTTTTATACGGAGAGGTCATTTACATCGATCGTTTTGGAAACCTGATCACCAACGTAGAGGTTAGCGCGCTCTCCCAAGAACGTCTGAGTCGACGGCCATCCAGGGTTCAGGTGAAAGATCGGGAGATAGGGGGCATTAGCAGGACTTTCCAAGACCCGGTTTCCTGTGACCTGGCACAGCCGGACGGTCTGCCCCTGGTTGCGCTCTTCGGCAGTAACGGCTTTCTGGAAATCGCAGTGACGGACGGGAACGCATCAGCATCCCTGGGCACTGGCGTGGGTACAAAGGTGCGCGTCAACTTCAAGCCCTAGTCGTTTCTTATCGCTATTGACATCCCTTACCCCCGTGCTACTATTGGAAAAATTTCGCCTTTGGTAGCTGTGTGGACCTATCCTGGCATTGACGAGGGAGATATGGAACTCGATCGAGAGATGCTTCTGCAACTGTACAGGACGATGACAACAATTCGCCACTTTGAGGAGCGGGGAATTCCTGAAACCGGTCAGCGCGGGATGTCGGGGTCCGTCCATTCTTCAGCAGGGCAGGAGGCTGTGCCCACCGGCATTTGCGCCCACCTGACTGTGGATGACTATATTGGAAGCACCCACCGGGGACACGGTCACTGCATCGCCAAGGGTGTCGATCCCAAGCTGATGATGGCTGAACTGTTCGGGCGCTCCACCGGTCCCAACAAGGGCAAGGGTGGGTCCATGCACATCGCCGACATGAGCAAGGGAATGCTGGGTACCAACGGCGTTGTGGCCGCCAGCATACCCCTGGCCGTGGGTGCGGGGCTGACCTCCAAACTGCGAAACCTGGGACGGGTTGCCGTCGCTTTCTTCGGGGACGGCGGGGCCAATCAGGGCGTTTTGCACGAGTGCATGAACCTGGCCTCCGTATGGAAGTTGCCGGTCATATTCTGCTGTGAGAACAACGGCTATGCGGAGTCCACTCCGGTGGAGTACGCCCTGTCCACCGCGCGGGTTGCCGACCGCGCGGCGGGCTATGATATGCCGGGAATCCACGTGGATGGGATGGACGTCTTTGATGTCTTTGAAGCCGCCGGAGAAGCGGTGCGGCGGGCGAGGGCCGGAGAAGGCCCCTCTCTGCTGGAGTGCCGTACCTATCGCTACTACGGGCACACCGTTTTCGACAACCCCCTCAGCTACCGCACCCAGGAGGAGCAGGACTACTGGAGGAACCGGGACCCCCTGAAGCTCTTCCGCGAGCGTGTAGCCGACGGCGGCCTGGTTTCGTTGTCGGAACTGGGCCAAATGGACGACGAGGCTAGGGAACTGATGGAAGAAGCCATCCAGTTCGCCGACGAGAGCCCCCTGCCCGAACCGCCGGAAATCTACGACGACGTTTACGTGGACTACCCCGTCGATATGATGAAGCGGGGCATCAACCTGGAAGTCTGAGCCTTCAGTTCAAAAGCGGGACAACTCCACAGGAAGGAGCATCACCATGACCACTGCCATGACTCCCACCACAACCCGGGAACTGCGTTACCGAGAGGCCATCAATGAAGCCCTGCGCCAGGAAATGGAGCGGGACGAGACCGTCATTATCATGGGTGAAGAAATTGCCGGTGGCGCCGGTCGGGAGCATCTGGGCATAGTGGACGCCTGGGGAGGACCTTTCCGGACTACTGTGGGTCTGATCCAGCAGTTTGGAAACCAGCGGGTACTGGACACGCCCCTGTCCGAGGCGGCATTCGTGGGCACGGCTATCGGCGCCGCTTCCACTGGCATGCGCGCGGTGGCGGAGCTGATGTTCGTGGACTTCGTGGGCGTTTGCATGGACCAACTCCTGAACAACGCCGCCAAGATGCGGTATATGTTCGGGGGCCAGGTGGCCGTGCCCTTCACCATGTTGACCCGCATTGGCGCTGGTTTCGGGAGCGCCGCCCAGCATTCCGAGTCCTTTTACTCCATCTTCAGCCATATTCCCGGCCTCAAGGGCGTGGTGCCATCGGACCCCTACACGGCCAAGGGCTTGCTGATTGCCTCCATTCGCGATGACGACCCGGTGGTGTACTTCGAGCACAAAGGCCTTTACGGCGATACCGGTCCGGTACCTGAGGAACCCTACGCGATTCCCCTGGGCAAAGCGCGAACCGTGCGTTCCGGCACCGACATTACGCTGGTTGGCATTTCCCGCATGACCTGGGTGTGCACGGAGGCCGCCGAAGAACTGGCCAAGGATGGCGTGAATGCTGAAGTGGTGGACCTGCTCAGCGTTTCGCCCATTGACTACGACCTGATCATTGATTCAGTCCGGCGCACGCACCGGCTGGTAGTGGTGGACGAGGATACCCCGGTGTGCAGCCTGGCGTCGGACATATGCGCGCGGGTGGCGGAGGAGGCCTTTGACTACCTGGACGCTCCTCCCTCCCGGGTTACCGCTCCCCACACGCCGGTCCCCTACAGTCGCCCCCTGGAGAATGCCTACGTGCCCAATGCCGCGCGAGTAGTGGGAACAGTGCAGCGGCTGGTTGGCAGAAGCTAGGTCCACCAATCCAGTTCACGGTCCATAGTCCC
Organism: Chloroflexota bacterium; assembly: GCA_028875055.1. Taxonomy (GTDB): domain Bacteria; phylum Chloroflexota; class Dehalococcoidia; order Lucifugimonadales; family UBA3495; genus Bin22. The sequence continues at coordinate 231,636 of JAPPGG010000014.1, read as the reverse complement.
GGCAGCGCCTCTTGTGACCGGATTCGCGGGATGCAGGCATCTCGCTAGCGAGTCCGGTCTTTCTTACTGTTCCTGCCCCTCGGTAAAGGCAGTCGTAACCACCTTTTCGTAGGGTTGCCACTGCCTGACCATCCCGGCAGCCATCAGGATTTCCTGCAGACCCCCATATTCATGGCGGCCCAGGTGGGGCGTGGCTGGCCATGTCCCCTGCTCCTTGTAGCGGGCGATGGAGGCCGTGATCAGGTCGGGATCGGTATCCGGGAAGAAGGACTTTACAACTTCGCAGGTTTGCGCGGCCGAAGCGCCGGCAAGCCAAAGCAACGCGCTGGAGTATCCCGCCACGAATCGGTGAACTGCGTCGGGGCGGCCGTTCAGGAAGGCGCTGGTGGCGGCGAAGGAACTGTAAGCGATGTGGCCGTTGACCTGTCCCAGGGCAGCCACCAGGTGGCCAACACCGTCGGCCAGCAGCTTTTCGGCGGCCGGTTCCGGGAGGTGGATGAAGTCGGCCTGGCCTCCCTGGAAAGCCTCGATGGCTTCGTTCAGACCCAGTCCGTGCATTAACTTTAGGCCCTCCAGGGCAACGCCGCTGTTGCGCAGGGCGTACTGGAATGAGGCCCAGGGCATGGGGGAGAACCCCACGGGGATTATTGTGGAATCAGCGAAATCCGCCCATTGGAACGCCTCGCCGGGTTGACGGCCGATGACGAAAAACCCGTCACGGCTGTTAATTTCCGCAAAGTGGCGGGGGACAACCTCGGCGCCCCAATCGGAGGCGATGATGGAGCGCATGATTCCGCTCTGGACTATGTCCGCCGCTCCGTGGTTCAGCGCGCTGAGGGGGTGGGGGAACTGCGAAGGACAGGTCTGGAAGTCAACGTCCAGCCCCTCCGACTCCAGGTAGCCTCCGGCCACGGCGACGTATATGGGCGTATAGAAGACGGTGCGGAAGGTCTCCATGAGGCGGAGCCGGTATCTCTCGGTGGTCACTATGGTTCTCCTCAGGGGAGCGTCAGGTTTGAAGCCGCCTATGGGTGGTGGGCACGAGACGGGAAGGGGCACACCGCAGCGCACCCCGGTACCGACTGAAATCGTTGCGGCATTCCCGGTCTAGCCCTGGGGCTGGAGGAATGCCAGCAGGGCATCAATGAAGCCCTCAGGGTCTTCTATCTGGGGAATGTGGCCCAGCCCCGGAAGGATGGTCTTGCTGGCGTTGGCGATGTTGTTGTGAAGCAGTTCCTCGCCGTCCCGCAGCATGTCCTTCTCGCCGTACATTACCAGGGTTGAAGATGCTCTGATAAGGGGCAGGCGCGAGAGGATGTCGTAGTAGGAGAGGGACTGGTGCAGGTTGCGTACCCATTCACCGGCCTGGGCCCGGGTCTCGTTGGTGGCTTCCACCCACTCCTGGCGGGGTTCGGCGAAAGTGGCCCGCTCCTTCAGCTGCTCGAGGGTGCGGGGCGACGGCATGCCGCTGGCGTCGTAGTCGGCGGCGGTGTCGGCTACTCGCTGATTGCCTCCCCACGGGTTCCACAGAGGGCAGCCTACGAGGGCAAGTTTGTCCACGCGTTCGGGGAAACTGGCGGCCATTTCGGTGGCCAGGCAGGCGCCCACCGAGTTGCCCACGTAGTGGCCTCGATGAATGTTCAGGACCTGGCAGGCGTCGTCCAGGGCGCGGGCATAATCAGGGATGTTGAAATGGCGACTGGGCTTGTCGGACTCGCCGTGGCCCAGCATATCGAAGGCGTAACAGGTGTAGTGCTGGCTCAACCCGTCAATGACGGTGTGCCAGGCCCAGGTTGAGGTACCCAGGGGATGAAGCATAACAAGGGGAAACCCGGAACCCTGCTTCATAAAGTGCATATTGCCTTCCCTGGTGGGAACGCTGTCGGTCAAGTCCCTGCGGACAAACATAGCCCCTCCTTACCCTGTGGGAGCGAAATCAAGAATCTGAAAGGTTGCCCCTATCCTAGCCAGACCCTGCCCGGTATGTCAATTTGCGTGCCGTCCACGGCAAGCACACGACACGCCTGGATGTCCAGACCCCCTGCGGGTCTGGTAAAAATTGATTTATTGGCGAATTTGATCTCATTTGACCTCATTTAGTAGCTGGAGAACTTTGCCGGAAAGTGGTCTGCACCTGGCAATTTGAGGAGAAATTTCATTCGCACAAAGCTATTTCTTCGAAAAATCGCCTTTTGTGAAATTTCAGGAGAGGGTCAGCTCACCTCTGGAAGCCGCCTCTAGAATCGACCAACGGGTTAGAGCGTTCCATTGGAGGAGATCCCTATAGCGAATCCAGGATGAAAGCTACACTAGTTGAGATTCGCAGGGAAATCCCTCAGGGCCAGGGCGGAAATGTTGGATGCCGTTGCCGGGTTTGCCGCCAGGTTCCAATACGGGACACTGCTAATGGCCTCCATTCAATGCAATGAATGGTAGGTGATGTTAATGCAACCACGAAAGGGGCAATTGTCACCTGGCAATGTCGACTAAAGGAAGGAATGCTACGCTTAGCAACTTTGAGTCATCCAAAAATCCGCAATTGCCAGCCATGGAACGGGAGCGAGCCCCTTTCTCTGCCCGCGCCGGGTAATTGCCAGCCCAGTTTGCGCTTGGAGCGCCATGCATACCTAACATTTGGAAATATTTAATATATTATTTGCTTTTTGGGATTTAGTGTGGCAACATATAAACTGTATCCAAAGTTATGCAGGGTGGTCTCTCTCTGGCTGCTCCGGCGCAGGGAAGGTGCCTATGTGGACAAAAGAAGACTTACAGAGCCTGGTATATCGGCAAACCGGGGAATACCAGCTGATCATAGTATCCAATCGTCAACCATACATTCATAACCTGGTGAATGGTGAACCTCAATCGGCCATGCCTGTGGGAGGCCTGACCAGCGCGCTGGACCCGCTGATGCAGGCCTGCGGCGGAACGTGGATTGCCTACGGCGGGGGGCAGGGAGACCGCTACATTGTTGACAAGGACAACCGGGTTATGGTGCCGCCGGATGACCCGGCGTACTCGCTGCGGCTGGTGTGGCTGACGGAGGAAGAGGAACAGGGATACTATTACGGATTTTCCAATGAGGCGCTGTGGCCCCTTTGCCACAATGCTTACACCGAGCCTATCTTCGATGCCAGGGACTGGCGCACCTACCAGTCGGTGAACCGCAAATTTGCCGACCTGGTCCTGGACGAGGTAGGAGACCGGCCCGCGGTGGTCCTTACCCAGGACTATCACCTGGCGCTGCTGCCCCAGTTTCTGCGGGAGTCGGGCGCGCCCATAGTTACCGGGCAGTTCTGGCACATCCCGTGGCCCCATTCCGAAATCTTCCGCATCTGTCCCTGGCAGGCGGAGATTGTTGAAGGGCTGCTGGGAAACAACCTGCTGGGGTTTCATATCGGAGACCACTGCAGCAACTTTATGGACACGGCCGCCCGTACTTTGCCGGTGAGGGTGGACACCGAATATAACCGTATTGACTACCGGGGAGATACGACCCTGGTGCGGCCCTTCCCCATCAGCATCGACTTTGATGACATCTGCTCCTTTTCCGCCAGTGACGAGGTGGAGAGAGAGATGGAGCGGATCCAGGATGAGTGGGGGCTGGGGGGAAAGCTGATCGGGTTGGGAATCGACCGGGTGGACTACACCAAGGGCATTCCCCACCGGTTCCGGGCCATTGGCCGCTTCTTCGAGAAATACCCGGAGCACCTGGAAAAGGTGGTGTTTGTCCAGGCCGGCGTCCTGAGTCGCAGCGACATTGAGGCCTACCAGCTGCTTGGCGAGCAGATAAACAACCTGGTCAATGACATCAACGAGCGCTACGGGCGCAATGGATGGCAGCCGATTGTTTACAAGCCCGACGACCTGCCGGCCGTTACCCTGATGGCCCTGCGGCGACTGTCCAGGTTCTGTATTGTCAGCTCCCTGCACGACGGGATGAATCTGGTAGCCAAGGAATTCGCGGCCAGCAGGTTCGACAACGACGGCGTGCTCATACTGAGTCCCTTTGCCGGGGCGGCCCTGGAATTGACCCAGTCCCTGATAGTTAATCCGTATGCCACCGAGGAGATGGCGGAGGCAATTCGCGATGCGGTGATTATGCCGGAAGATGAACGCCGATACCGCATGATGCACATGAGGGCAATTGTGCGGGAGAACAACATTTACAAGTGGGCAGCCCGCATACTGGTGGAGTTGATGCAGTGCGCCCGGGGTTCCGCCTTTGGCCGCTCGCGCTACGTCGCTCTTCCCCTGGGCTAAACCATTCAACAGTTACCAGCGAAACGCCATGCCACATCTGCTTAACGTTTGGCCCCGGGTCAGCCAGCTGATTTCCGGGGCTTCTCACGTCCTGCTGCTTTCTGATTATGACGGGACGCTGGCTCCCATCGCCCAGCGTCCGGAACTGGCCGCGTTGCCCGAGTGCTCGCGGGAGTTGCTGACGTCACTTAAAGAGTCTGACAGAATCACCGCCGGCGTGGTAAGCGGCCGGGGACTTGCGGACCTGAAGGAAATGGTTGCCATTCCCGGCCTGGTCTATGCCGGCAACCACGGAATGGAGATGGAGGGTCCGGGGTGGCAGTTCGTTCATTCGCAGGCCGGTAAACTGGCGCCGCTCCTGGCGAAACTCGGCGATGTCCTGAAAGAGGGACTGGGGAACTTGGAGGGAGCCCTGGTGGAAGGCAAGGGCCTCACCCTGAGTGTCCACTACAGGCTCACTCCCCAGTCCTTGCGGGAGGAGTTTTTCCGGTCGCTGGACTACGCACTGGAAGAATTCGGAAGGGGAGATGACCTGCGGGTAACCCGGGGCAAGGAAGTGGTGGAGGTCCGTCCGAAGGTGGACTGGGACAAGGGCAAGGCAATCCTGAGGGTTGCCGCATCTGCGCCGCCCGGGTCGCTTGCCATTTATTTTGGGGACGATCTGACCGACGAGGACGGATTCGCCGCCGTTCACGAACTGAACGGCATATCGGTGTTTGTGGGTCCCCCCAGGCAGCCCACCCGAGCCCTCTACCGGGTAGATGACCCCCGCGAGGTGGCGACTGCGCTGGAGCTGATCGCCCGGCTGTAGGAGCCGGGGGTACCGGAGAAGTTATCCCTCGGTCTCTACCTGGATCAGCTTGTCCAGGCGGCGCTGGAAGCGCGGTTCAGGCATGAAGCTGGCGCCGATGAAGGAAGCAACAATTTCCTTTGACAAGTCCAGGCCGATTATCCGAGCCCCCAGGCAAATGACGTTCATATCGTCGTGTTCCACGCCCTGGTGACTGCTGTAGGTATCGTGGCACAGGCCGGCGCGTACGCCCGCAATCTTGTTGGCGGTTATGCTGGCGCCCACACCGCTGCCGCAGCATATAATGCCCCGTTGCGCCTGGCCGGCCTGGATGGAGCGGGCCACTGCCGCGGCGAAGTCGGGGTAGTCGTCATCCGGGTCCAGGTCGTGGGCTCCCAGGTCGATAATCTGGTGGCCGGCAGCCTCCAGCCAGGGTTTCAGCTGTTCCTTGAGGGCGAAACCGGCATGGTCGGCGCCAATAGCAATTTGCATTTTCTTTGCTCCGCGGCGGGCGTGGGCCCCTGTCTGGAAATCAGCATAGAATGAAACACGTTGGAGAGCAAGGGGCTTTATTCGGTCCGAAAAGGTATATTGTTACACGATTCACAAGAGTTGCGGGCTATGCTAGAATGCGCTAACTGAAGCGAGCCCGGAGCAAATACTCTATGGCATGTTTCATTGAAACCGCAAATAATTACTGGAATCGGCCAGGGAGCCGGGAGTAAGATTCCTCCGGATGATTAAGGCCGTATTTTTTGACTTCTATAACACGCTGGTGCGTTTCTGGCCGCCCCTGGACCAGATTCAGCAGGCCGCCTGCCTGGAATTCGGGTTCAGGCTGGAGACCGAGGCCCTGAATTACGGTTACTCGGTGGCGGACGTTTACTTCAACCGGGAGAACGAAATCAAGCCCCTCGCCACCCGGACGGAAGAGGAACGCCTGGAATTTTTTTCCAGCTACGAGCAGATTCTCCTGGAACATGCCGGACTTTCGGTGACCCACGGGTTGGCCAGGCAAATCTGGCAAATAGCAATCAGTGTCCCCAAGGATTTTATTGTCTTCGACGAGACCCTGGGTTCGCTGGAACGGCTGAAGGGCAAGGGCTACCGCCTGGGCGTTCTGACCAACCTGAGGCGAGACATGGACCAGCTGTGCGAAGAACTGAAGCTGGCTCCCTACGTGGACTTCTGCCTGACCTCCTCGGATGTAGGTGCCGAAAAGCCGGACCCGGCCATTTTTGTTGCCGCACTGGAGAAGGCCGGGGTCAAGCCGGCCGAGGCTGTGCATGTCGGTGACCAGCCTCGCTCCGACCTGGTGGGCGCTCGCGGCGCGGGCCTTCATGCCGTGCTGCTGGACCGCGGGAACTGGCATGAGGCCGTGGACAACACGGTAAGGGTTGCCAGCCTCCATGAGCTGGAAGACTTGCTGGTAAACGCCCCTGAGTCCCTCCAGGCAAGCCGGAAGGAGTCGGGAACCCCTTCCTTCTACCCCGACGAGCAGGCTGCGGAATAGCCGGCCCGGAGCGGAGAGCTGTCGCGGCCCTGGCGAGCTCGCAAGTGTCTCGCTGAAGTCGGGCCCTCCCCAACGTCAGCCAAGGAGGCCACTAATGGCAGAAAACCTTCAGCAGCCACCCAACGGCGCCGACCCGGTTCGGGTGATAGTTTGGTACGACTACATTTGACCCTGGTGCTACGTCGGCCTGGAGAGAGTTGACAAGCTGGGACAGGACTACAATATTGAGGTGGAAGGCAGGGCCTATCTGCTGCGCCCCGATACTCCCAAGGAGGGACTGCTGCGGCAGGCGCGATCCGGGGAGACGGAGGATGAACTTAGTGAGCCGATCCGGTCGCAGGTAAGGGAGGCGGGATTGATCATGCGGCCGCCGCCGGTAACGCCCAACACCCTGTATGCCCTGGAGGCAACGGAATACGCCCAGCAGCATGGAAAATTCATGGAGTTTCACCATGCGGCGTACAAGGCCTACTGGGAGGACCGTAAGGACCTGGGGCAGCTGGACGTTCTGGCTGAGGTGGCCAGTTCAGTATCCCTCGACGCTGACGAGATGATCCAGTGCCTCGAAACCCATGAATTCTCCAACAGGGTGATGGGGCAGTACCAGGAAGCCCTCCAGCACGGTATCCGCGGGATTCCGACCTTCGTGGTGGGGAACCTGCTGTTTACCGGGGCCCATCCCTATGACATTTTCAAGTCCGCCATGAATCAATACCTGGAATCACAGTAAGGTGTTGGAAGCGGAATGCCCGGGATTATAAGGGGGCGGATACTTTCCGCCCCTCTTCCTTTGGCTTGTTGAAGGCAGTGAAGGTGGATTCCGGAGACCCGGTCCGACGCTGCTCCTGGCGTGGTTCGGGTTTGGGCGTCAATGAATCCCAGGACAATCGCGCCTCAACTGACCGGCGCTCCGAGCCCTTCGGCCTGGCTCTAGGCTACATGATCACTGTCCAAATTATCAGCCTCCATTGAAGACGCGATTGCACTGCATTGAATCGGCTTTTGTGGCTGTGATATTATGTGCAGGTAGATTGTTACAGAATTCACGAAGTTTTCCTCCATCGGATCAAACACATTCCAGAGGTGGATGGGCCAAGGAGCCCAGGAAATGGATGGGCTGAAGCAGCGAATCGAAAAGGCCGTCCACTGTCAACCTCAAACCACTGTTACTATTCTCTCTTCCCTCCTGGCAGTGGAAGATGAGCTGGGCTACATTCCCAGGGAAGCCGTAGAAGAAGTCGCCGCATTCAACCGGGCCACCATCAACGATGTGTGGGCGGTGGTTTCCTTTTACCCCAATTTCCGCACAGTTCCCCCTTGCGAGCATAAGGTTGAGATTTGCTGGGGTCCGTCATGCCACCTGGTGGGGGCCATGCCGGTTGTTGCCGCGGTTCTCGAGGCGGCAGGCCTGGAAGATGAAGGAGACACCCCGGACGGCAGGCTGACGGTGCGGTACAACACCTGCCTGGGAGCTTGCGCGCTGGCGCCGGTAATGTCTGTTGACCATCAACTCGTGGGCCGCGTGACTCCCCAGAAGGGCAGCGCCCTGGTGTCCGAGGTGCTGGAGTCCCAGGAAGAAAGGGCGGAGTAGGCGAGTCGTGTTTAACCCAGGACTGGCTTCGAAACCTGATTTCCGGCGTCTCCATAGGCGGTGGAATGGCCGCTAGCTTTTGGGAAATTCGCGACCAGGCGGCAGAGCGGTGGCAGGACCTTGCCGCCGGCGAGACTCCCTGGATACGGGTGGGTACCGCCCTCTGCGGCCAGGCTGCCGGGGCGGAGCAGGTGGCCGACGTTATCCAGCAGGAACTGGAAAAGCAAGGCCTGAAAGCCCGGGTAAGCCGTGTGGGATGCCTCGGGCTTTGTTTCGCAGAACCCATGGTGGACGTTTTGCTGCCGGGGCGGGCCAGGGTAGTGTACGGCAACGTCGGGCTGGACCAGGTTCCTGAGCTCGTTGCCAGTCACATCGGACGGGGACAACCCGTCGCCGAGATGGTTGTGGGTTGCCTGGGGGATGAAATCGGGGACGACCTGCCCGATTTGCAGCAGCATCCCATGAAGGTAAGGGAGCAGCGAATTGCGCTGCGCAACGCCGGGCATATTGACCCGCTGGACATTTACCAGTACATCGCCAGGGGAGGCTACGAAGCCTTGAATCGGGCCTTAACCGAGATGACCCCGGCCGAGGCGCTGGAGGAGGTGAATACCTCCGGACTGCGAGGCAGGGGCGGGGCGGCCTTTCCCGCCGGGACCAAATGGCGATTCCTGGCCGGGTCCAATGCTCCTGACAAGTACATCCTGTGCAACTGCGAGGAAGGAGACCCGGGAGCGTTCAACGACAAGGGCATCCTGGAGAGCGACCCGGGAACGGTAGTCGAGGGTATCATCCTGGCCGGATACGCCACCGGCGCCAATCACGGGTACATATTCATTCGCCACGGGCATGATGGCCCCATAGACCGGGCCCGGGCGGCAGTTGCCCAGGCCTATGAGCTGGGACTGCTGGGCGAGGATATTCTGGGTACCGACTTCACCTTTGACCTGGAAGTGGCGCTGACGGGCGACTCCTATGTTTCTGGAGAGGAGACCGCCCTGATGGAAGCCATTGAGGGCAGCAGGGCCATGCCCAGGTATCGGCCGCCGTTTCCCGCCCAGGTTGGGGTGTTCGGGAAACCTACCAATATCAACAACGTCAAGACCATGGCTTATGTACCGGAGATCATCGCCCGTGGCGGCGAGTGGTACGCGGGAATCGGTCACGAACAGAGCACGGGCACGGCGATTCTCTGCCTGTCGGGCACCCTGAACTACACGGGTATGGTAGAACTGCCCATGGGAATCAACCTGACCGAGGTACTCCAGGATGTGGCGGGAGGGGTTCCAGGGGGCAAGCAGCTGAGCTTTATCCAGACGGGCGGGCCGCTGGGGGGAGTCTTGAGCGCGGCGGCGACCGACCTGGTGCTGGACTTCGACATTTTTCGGGCCGCCGGCGCGATTCTGGGATCCGGCGGTATCATCGCGGCGGATGAGGATACCTGTGTGGTCGATCTGACCCGGGTCCTGATCGCCTTCTGCCAGTACGAGTCCTGCGGAAAGTGCTTTCCCTGCCGGATGGGCATGAGTCACATGCTGGAAGTGCTGGAGCGGATATGCCGGCTGGAGGGAACTCCGGACGACCTGGCCCTGATGAGAAACATCGGCGAAAACATGCAGGCGGGGTCGCTTTGCGGGCACGGCCAGCTTGGATTCAACCCCGTGGCATCCGCCCTGCGCTATTTTCCCGAACAGTTCGAGGCGCACATCGTGGACAAGCGCTGTCCCACCGGCAGGTGCCAGGTACCTCACTTTTCGCCCCGGCTGAGCAGGCGGTAGAAAGAGCCAGGGGCGGGAGATCACCGAATGCCTGATGACATAACAATTTCCATTGACGGCGTAGAGATCAAGACGCAACCGGGCAAAATGGTGCTGGAAGCGGCCATTGACGCCGGCATATACCTGCCCTATCTGTGCTACCACCCGGGCATGAAGCCCTTTGCCGCCTGCCGCATGTGCGTCGTCTCAGTCGAGGGGGGCAGGGGCTACCCCGCCGCCTGCACCCTGCCCGTGGCAGACGGCATGCGCATCAGCAGCGAGTCGCAGGACGTGAACGAACTGCGCCGCAGCGTGATGCAGATGCTTATCGCTGAACACCCTAATGGCTGCCTTACCTGCCACCGAGTCGACATCTGCGGTCCCACCGACGTTTGCCTGCGGCATGTCTCGGTTAACGACCGCTGCGTCACCTGTCCCAAAAATGAGCGCTGTGAGTTCAAGGATACGGTCCGATACCTGGGGATGGAGCTGGAATCTCCCCTGAATTACAAGTACAAGCAGATTCCCCTGGAAGTTGCGGACCCCTTTTACGACCGGGATTACAACCTGTGCATTGCCTGCGGCCGGTGCGTTCGCGCCTGCGAAGAAATTCGGGTCGATGACGCCATCTGCTTTACGGAACGTTCGGGCAAGGCGCTGGTGGGCACTTCCTTCGGTTCTTCGCTGCTGGAGTCCGGCTGCGAGTTCTGTGGCGCCTGCATTGACGTCTGCCCGGTGGGTGCCCTGGTGGAACGGGACCACAAATGGGAAAAACCCCGGAAGATCGAGAGCACCGTATGTCCCCATTGTCCGGTGGGGTGCCAGCTTAACCTGGAGCTGAACGGCGCGGGAGAGCCGATTCGGGTAGTGCCCGAATTCAATGCGCCCGCCAACCGGGGACAGGCCTGTTTCAAGGGCAAGTTCGGGATGGAGTTCATCAGTCGGAAGGACCGCCTGGACCGTCCCCTGATTCGCAGGGACGGTGAACTGAGCGAAGCCGCCTGGGACGAGGTGCTGGACTATGTGGCTTCCCGGCTGGCGGACTACAAAGGCGAGTCTTTTGCGCTGCTGGCTGCTCCTGACGGCACCAACGAGGAACTTTACCTGGCACAGAAGTTCGCTCGGGTCGCGATGGCTTCCAATAACGTGGACGTCACTTCGAACCTGCAGCCGGAGCAGACCCTGGCCCTGGAACGGGGGATGGGCTACGGCGCGGCCACGAACTCCATCTGGGACCTGGAGCATTCCAACTGCATCCTGACCTTCAATACGAACGTTACCGAAGACAACAATGTGCTGGCCTTGCCCATCAAGAGGGCAGTAAGGGAAGGGGCATCGCTGGTGGTTATAGACGTGCGGGAGGTCGAACTGACCAGGCACGCCAGCCTGTGGCTGAGGCCTGTTCCTGGAACGGAGCTCCTGCTGCTGGGTGGAATTCTCAGGGAGACTATGGACCAGGGACTGGACAAGAAGGACTGGGTTGAAGAGCACTGCGAAGACCCGACCACCCTGGTCTATTATCTGAATAGCCTGGACCTGGACGAGATTGCGGCGGCCACTCAGGTAACACGGGAGATGATGGCTGAAGCAGCGCGGCTCTTTGGTGAAGCCGAGAAGTCTGCCGTCTGTTTTGCCCTGGACAACATACCGGTAGAACTGCAGCGGGACTGCGCCAGCGCGCTGGTTGACCTGGCCCTGTTGACGGGCAACGTAGGGGAGCCGGGCGCCGGTCTCTATCCGGTCCGGCAGGGGGCCAACGAGCAGGGGGCGTGGGACGTTGGCTGTATTGCCAACCGGCTGCCCGGCCGCGGCACCGCCCGAAACGAACGGGCAAGGAGCGAGCTGGAAGAAATTCTGCAGTGCAGTTTGCCGACTGGTCGGGGCCTGGCGCCGGCCGAGTGCCTGGAGGGAGCGGCTGACGGTCGTATCAAGGCCATGGCGCTGGTTGGAGACAGCCCCAACCTGACCAATGGACGCCTGGGCAATTGCCTGGACGCCCTGGATAGTCTGGATTTTCTCGTGGTGATGGACACGTTCCTGTCGGAGGCAGCCGGGCGGGCCGATGTGGTCCTACCTCGGGTTACCCTGGCCGAGAAGACCGGATCAGTTACCAACCTGGAACGCCGCATACAACGTATAGAGCCGGCATTCCAGCCAGGCAATGGTGAAGCAAGGTCGGAACTGTGGGTACTGGGCCAGCTGGCGAAAAGGCTTGGCGTACCGGGATTTGATCACTCCTCGGCTGCGGAAGTTATGGAGGAAATAGCCCGGGTGGCGCCGGTGTATGCCGGGGTGTCCCATGCTGCCCTGGAAGGTGCATCCTCCCTGGTGTTCACATCGGGGTTGGACAGTCCCAAGCCTACCCAGATGCTATATGCCGGGCGGACTAGCCGGGGAATCCAGTGGCCCGTATTGGAAGGGCAGAAGAAGGGTACCGCGACCCTATACAGCCAGGAATTTCCGATGGGAAGGGCCAACCTGGTGGCGCCGGAGTTCCGCGCGGCAGAGGCCGTTCCAGCGCCCGACTATCCCGCCTGGCTGGCTCCGGGACGGGTGCTATTGCAGCGAGACCGGGACAGCAGCGTCGAACTGGATGCCGGGTCGAAGCGAAATTCGATTGCCCGAACGGAATTGATAGAACTGAATGAAAGCGAAGGGGCAAGATGGTCGGTTGCTGAGGGCGACCTGGTACGGATTGAGAGCGCCCAGGCGGAAATTGCCGGCGAAGTGCGCTTTAACGCTACCTTGCCGACGGGTGTAATTGGCGTTACCGGGCTTTTCGGACAACTGGCCGTGGAACTTGAGGGCTCCGACGATCCCAATCCAATGGCCAGAACGCCGGGATTGGACGTAGTTCCCGCAAGAATAGTGAAGGACATTGGCACTTAGTAATTGTTTACCATAATGCCGGGACTTTAGTCTGGTACGGGTCCCTTCAATACTCCGAGGAGAATTTTCCGGTTTAGATTGGTGGATGCAGTTTATAGAGGTGAAGGAATGACCACAGGGGAAAAGAGCATAACTGCCAGCGAGTCGGGGTATAGCAAGCCCCAATACAAGACCGACAGCTTGCCCCAGGCCAGGCTGGTGGACCGGCAGGACATCTCCGAAGAGTTGATGATAATCAAGCTGGAGCCTGAAGACGGGCAGTTTAACTTCAAGCCCGGCCAATACTGCACCCTGGGCGCTGAGGGCGTGGAAAGGGCTTATTCCATTGTGTCCGCTCCCTATGAGCCATTGCTGGAGATTTTCGTAGAACTGGTCCCTGATGGGGAGCTGACGCCCAGGATGTGGAAGCTCAACATCGGGGATTCCATGTCTATCCGTCCCAGGCCCAAGGGCATCTTTGTCCTGAATGAGAAAGTTCATCACCACCTGATGGTTGCGACAGTGACCGGGGTGGGGCCCTATCTGAGCATCATCCGGGAATATCTGCATCAGGGTGGCGAGGGTCACTTCTTTTATGTGCTGTTTGGAGCCAGCTACCAGGATGAACTCACCTACGACGAAGAACTGAGGCAGCTGGCGGCAGACCATCCGGAATGCGTGAAATATGTGGGCACGGTCAGCCGGCCGGAGGACGAGCGGAACGCCCAGTGGGACGGCGAACGGGGCCGGGTCAATACCCTGGTACAGAAGTACCTGGCCGAGTTTAACCTGCCTCTGGACGATACCATGGTTTATACCTGCGGCCACCCCGGTATGATCGCAGATGTTAAGGAACAGGTTACTCCCCTGGGCTGGGAGTTCAGGGAGGAACGATTCTGGAAGGAGTAGCCACCACCGGCTTCGACACCGGGATACTCCAGGCAATGTGGTAAGGGCGGCCATCGCGGCTGCCCTTCCTTCTTTCTTGGCTGATTAAGGCGGAGATGGCATCCTTTTGTTGAATGGTATCCCTTGCAGTAGAATGATAGTGACCCTGCCGCTTCCGAGGATGAATCCGGTTTGGCTTCTGGAACCACACTTACTCCGGTCCGCCGCCAATACTTGAAGGTCAAGAGCGCCCACCCGGACGCCATTGTCCTCTTTCGTATGGGGGACTTTTACGAGACCTTTGACGAGGACGCCGAGGTGGCGTCGCGGGCACTGGAGATAACCCTCACCTCCCGTACCCTGGGACGCAACATCAGGGTTCCCATGGCCGGAGTCCCCGCTCATTCCCTGGAGAACTACCTGGCGCGGCTCATCAAGAAGGGCCACAAAGTTGCCATTTGCGAGCAGCTTACCGACCCCGCCAAGTCGCGGGGGCTGGTCGAGCGGGATGTGGTGAGGGTGGTTACGCCGGGAACAGTGTTCGAGTCGGCCCTGCTGGAACAGGATGCCAACAATTACCTGGCGGCAGTTGTCGAAGATGGGGATCGGACAGGGCTGGCCTACGTTGACATAACCACGGGGGAGTTTGCCGCCACAGAAATTGGCCGGAGCGGTCTTGCTCCGGAACTGGCCCGGATTGCTCCGGCGGAGATCCTGATACCGGCGGGCGAAGAACTCCCCCGATGGATCCCGGAGGATGCCAGGCCGAGGCTGACTGGGGTGGCCCAGCAGGAACCCGGGGATGGACTTCCCATTACCCAGGTCAATCCGGCAGCATTTGACCACGACCTGGCGAAAGGGGCCCTGCTGGACCACTTTGAGATCCAGACCCTGGAATCCTTCGGGTGCGAACACCTTATGCTGGCCACAAGGGCCGCCGGCGCCATTGTGGACTACCTTTCCCAGACTCACAAGGCAGTGGCGCCCCGGCTGGCCGCCCTGTCCGTTTATTCCTCCGAAAGCTTCATGACCCTGGACGAACAGACTCGCCGCAACCTGGAATTGTTCCAGGCGGGGCGGTGGGAGAATCGCAGCCTTTCCCTTTTCGCGGCCCTGGACCAGACCCGCACGCCCATGGGCGGACGCCTGCTGCGCCGGTGGGTCGGTCAACCCTTGCTGGATCTGGCTGCCCTGCAGCAGCGGCTGGATGCGGTGGAGTGCTTCGTGGACGGAGGATTGCAGCGGGCACGAACCAGGGAAACTCTTTCGGGCCTATCGGACCTGGAACGGATTCTGGGACGGGTGCAGACGGAAACGGCCGCCCCCCGGGATCTGGTGGCGCTCAGAGCCGGTATCGCGGCCGGAGATGCTCTGCGGGAGGCCCTGAGTAACGATGAGACAGGCAGGATAGGATGGCTGTGCCGGCAGATTGTCTCGATACCTGAATTGGGTAACCTGATCGATGAGGCCATAAATCCGGAGCCATCGGGCGGCGTGGGAGATGGAGGCGTCATCAGGGAAGGGTTTTCCACTGAACTGGATGAGCTGAAGGAGGCTTCGACCAACGCCCGGTCATTCATTGCCGGCCTGGAGGAGAGGGAACGAGACCGCACCGGAATCCGCAATTTGCGGGTTGGCTACAACCAGGTTTTTGGGTACTACCTGGAGGTCAGCAAATCGAACCTGGGGCAGGTGCCGGATGACTATATACGGCGTCAAACGCTGACCAATGGAGAGCGGTATATAGTCCCAGAGTTGAAAGAGTATGAATCTCTGGTGCTCAACGCCCGGGAACGCCTGGGTGAACTGGAGAGGAGCCTGTACCGGCAGGTATGCGCCCAGATAGGCGGGCACGCGGAGGCGATTGGCCGGCTGGCGTCCGCCATTGCGGCGGTTGATGTTTTCGCCTCGCTGGCTGAGGTGGCGGCGCAGCACCGCTACGTTCGCCCCCGGATTGACGAGGGGCAGTCCATTTCCGTCAAGAACGGTCGGCACCCGGTGGTCGAGCGGCACCTGGGAACCGGGAGTTTTGTGCCAAACGACGTGGAGTTGTCCAACAACGATGCCAGGGTAGTAGTTTTGACGGGACCCAATATGGCGGGGAAGTCCACTTTCATCAGGCAGGCCGCCATAATCGTGCTGATGGCCCAGGTTGGAAGTTTCGTGCCGGCGGACGAAGCTACCATTGGCCTGGTGGACCGGATTTTTACGCGGGTAGGCCTGCAGGACGACCTTGCCACCGGCCAGTCAACCTTCATGGTCGAAATGGTAGAAACCGCGGCCATATTGAATCAGGCAACACCCCGTTCCCTGGTGGTCCTGGACGAAATAGGCCGGGGCACCAGCACTTACGACGGGCTTTCCATTGCCCGTTCGGTGATCGAGTATCTGCACAACGACCCGAGACTGGGCTGCAAGTCCCTGTTCGCCACCCACTACCATGAGCTTACGGAGCTGGCCAAGACGCTGCCGGGGGTGCGCAATTTCAGCGTGGCGGTGACTGAGGAAGAGGGAAGGGTGGTTTTCCTGCACCGGATCGTGCCCGGAGGGGCCGACCGGAGCTACGGAGTTCACGTGGCCCAGCTTGCCGGGTTACCGCGGTCGGTGGTCAGCCGGGCCTGGGAGGTGTTGGAGGACCTGGAGCAAGCGGGCAATGGCCGCCATACTGCCAGCCCGAGGAGAAAGTCCGAGGCGGCAATTCAGATGCCATTGTTTCAGCCGGAACAGCCGCTGAAGGACGCGGTTCTTGGCCTGGACGTGGCCAACCTGACGCCGCTGGAGGCAATAAACAAGCTGTACGAGCTGCAGGAGCGGGCCAGGGAAGGCGAGCAATAGGGCTTGAGGCTTCGGCAACGGGGTTCTAGCCTGCGCTAGGTGGAAGAAGCCAACACCTGGCGCGCCGCCAAACTGAAGCCTGTCTGCGCCGGGCGTGCCTTTAATTTTGCCACTCATCGGCTACAATGTCCCACATCCCTGGCGTGAACGCGCGGCCATCGGGCTGTGCGGTCAGGCGTCCCTAAAAGGAGGAGTTATGAGCAGCGCCGCGACTTTCTACTGGTGGCCCCGTTGATCCTCCTGCCGTAAAGCAAGGGAGTTGCTCTTGCAGAATGGCCTGGAACTGGAGGAAAGGGACTATTTCAAGGAACCCTTGAGCGAGTCGGAACTTCAGGAACTGGCGTCCCTGGCATCACCCGCCGAGCTGTTTGCCTGGCGCAGTCCCAGCTTCAAAAAGATGGGACTGGCGGCCGAGGATGTATCGGAGTCGGAAATGCTGCGGTTGATGCTGGAAGAGCCCCGCCTGATTCGTCGTCCCGTGACCCGGGTCGGAGACAAACTTATCATCGGGTCCAATCAGAAAACGCTGGAGCAGGAACTGGCTAACCTGGGGTAGCGGTCTCCTGCGACTGCAGGCGTGAATGGGCAAAAGGGATGGGGCGTCTTGCCGGCAAGGGCAACGGCTTGAGTCGGCCCCTCTTCATATTCGGCAAACGCACCGTAACGGTTCGGGGTTTATGGTTCGCCGTGGCCGGCCACGCGTAATTCGGTCGGCGTCGGTATCCGGCAATGCCGAGAAAGCAGACCTGTCAAGCGCGGCAAGGCTGGTGTCACGCCGGCAATCGCCGGTTTGTCGGAGCAGGGTGGCACGAGAATCCCACCAACTCTGGCCTCTTGCGATTTGTTGCCGCGCCTCCTGCCAGGAACTCCCATTGGAAACTTGAGAGACTCTCCAAGGGAAATCGCCCATGGTTTGGCTCGCACCATCCGTGAATGATTCTAAAGGGTATCCTTTATTGTCAGCCTTGCCCCTATTTTATGGGGGAAGTCCATTGGGCCAGAAGACCCCCCAACTATCATGGGCAAAGTTGTTAATCTTGGAATTGCCAACATATCATTTTTTGTGATAATCTTTGGTGCGATTTAATGCTGGGGAGACGGGCGTCATACCATGAAAATCTTCTTCGATGTCGATTACACCATCCTGGGGTTGGATGACACCCTGCGGCCGGGAACCAAGGAAGTATTTCAAAGGCTGCTGGATGACAATCACGAAATCTACATCTGGTCGGGAATGGGCGAGCGGTGGGAAGTAATAGAGAAGCATGAACTGGGCCACTTTGTCAGCGGAGTCTATGAAAAACCCACCAACCACTTCCACGAACGACTGGAAGAGCTGAAAATCCCCTTTGAGCCCGAGTTCGTGATTGACGACTACCCCGAAGTGGTCGCGGCTTTTGGCGGCGCCTGGGTTCCTCCCTACTTTTTCGCGCGTAATGTGGACCAGCAGATGGACCGCGTATATCGGATAGTGTGCGACTTCGCCAGTGATGGCACCTCTGAAGACACTCAGTACAAGGCCAAGGGCACCGTCCTTCCCCTCTTTTAGACCCCCGGAATTGCCGCCGGAAGCTATAATTATCCTGCCCCGGCGCCTCTGGGGCACAATTAGCGGCAAGGCAGGTTCCTCATGCCCATCAGGCAGCTTTCCCCAGAACTGGCCGGCAAGATTGCGGCCGGCGAAGTTGTCGAGCGTCCGGTATCCGTCGTCAAGGAGCTGCTGGAAAACTCCATAGACGCCGGAGCCACCCGGGTTTCCATCGAAATCCGAGGCGGGGGAATCGAGCAGGTCCAGGTAACCGATAACGGCGCCGGCATTCCTGCACAGGAAGTTGCGCTGGCCTTCCAGCGTCACGCCACCAGCAAGCTGGACTCCATTGAAATTCTGGACGCCATACCCACCCTGGGATTCAGGGGGGAGGCCTTGCCCAGCATTGCTGCCGTTTCCCGAATGTCGTTGACCACCAGGGAGGCGGATGCCGACGAGGGTTTCCGGGCGCAAGTCAACTGGGGTCAGACGGAGAAACTGGGTTCCCAGGGTTGTCCCCCGGGTACAACGGTGAGAGTTGATGACCTGTTTGGGAATCTGCCTGCCCGCAGAAAATTTCTAAAATCGGCGGCAGCCGAGTCAGGTCGCATCCACGACCTGGTTGTACGGTATGCGCTGGCATATCCGGATATTTCCTTTACGTTGAAGGTTGGGGAACGAACGGCATTGGCCACGCCGGGCGACGGCAATGGTGAGAACGCGGCGGTGGCAGTTTACGGACCCAGCGTTGCAGCAAATCTGCTGGAGGTCTCAGAGGAAGACCCCGAAACCGGTTACAGGGTACAGGGATTCATTGGAAACCCGGGCCTGCACCGCGCTAATCGAACCTACATGACCTTCTTCGTGAACCGGCGATGGATTCAGAGCCGGATGCTGACCTTCGCCCTTGAGGAAGCTTACCAGGGGATGCTTCCCGAGCGGCGCTATCCCCTGGCGGCGTTGGACCTCGGCGTTCCCTATGAGGATGTGGACGTCAACTCCCACCCTGCCAAGCGGGAAGTAAGGTTCCGCCAGGATGGAGTCGTCTTTTCGGCCCTGCAGAGAGCCGTTCGGGGGGCCCTTGTGGCCCATTCTCCGGTACGCGGCTTTCGCACCGCCCCCAGCGGGCAGCCCATCCCACAGAGTGGAGGGCTTGGGTCACCCGGATTCTTTCGCAGTCCCTTTGACGGGAGAGCTGGCGCGCCAACGCCCGCCGTGCCCGGCCAGAATTGGGGAAGCTCGGCCGGCCTGGCCGAAGTTGAAGGATTTGGCCCTGCCGGGGCGGCAATGACTCCGCAGCAGGCCCTTCCCGCGTTGCGGGTTGTGGGGCAGGTGAGGTTGACCTATATAGTGGCCGAGAGCCCTGACGGCATGTACCTGGTTGACCAGCATGCCGCCCACGAGCGAGTGCTCTATGACGCCATCATCCGGCGAACAGATTCTGAGGAGGTCCAGTCCCAGCCCCTGTTGACGGCGGCGCATATAGAACTGAGCCCCGGGCAGGTCGCCACCCTGGAAGAGCACCGCGCTTTCCTGAGAGACTATGGGTTCGACCTGGAGGAGTTCGGGGGAAGTGGCTACCTGGTCAGGGCCGTACCTTCGGTGCTGACAACCCAGGACCCGGGCAGGTCGTTGCTGGACCTGCTGGATATGGTCGCCCTTGAAGAGGTGATTAAAGACCGGAAGGACACGGTGGCGGCAACCCTGGCCTGTCACAGCGCTATCCGCGCCGGCCAGTCGATGACGGAACCTGAGATGCGGGCCCTGCTGGAACAGCTGGAGTTAACGGATAATCCCCATACGTGCCCCCACGGCAGGCCAACGCTGATCCACTTCAGTTCCTATCACATGGAGCGGGAGTTCGGTCGCCGTTAGGGGAGGGCCAGGTTGTGACCACCGTATTCGGAGAAACTGTGGTCAGCTCCGGCGGCGGGGATCCTGCCTGGGGTCCTGGGCGGGATGAAATATGGAATCGGGACCGGGAAACTCATTCCCGCCAGATTCCTGCTTGCCGCCGAACTTGACGAGACCTGCAGAAACGCCGGCCATGGCGGCGATTCCCACTCCCATTTTGGCCAAAAAGCTGCGGCGGCTCTCTCCGCCCTGGTTTGCCTCGGACTTCTTGCTTAGCACTGTCAACTCCGGTGTATTTGAGGGGTGAAGCAGGAGGGAACGAGCTTGAATCGCTCCATTACGCTTTTCGGAATTTCGGTGACATTATAGCAGTACGCACCAGCGGGCGCATCACCGCTGGTCACCCGGGTTCTGGCCCAGATCTTCCATCACCATTCGGGCCACTTCACGACCCATTCTGACCGAATAGTTGGTGCCCCGGTCTTCGGGATATATCTGCGTAGTATTGGCGAGGTACAGGTTGCGGATTGGAGTCCGGTGGTCCGGAATCTGGCTGCCGTAATTCACGCCGATGATGGGCTGCGCACCGTCCACCTTGTGGTGGTAGTACTCGCGAATCCATTCCCGCCTGAAGTCCGGGTTCAGCTTCTGGAGGTGGGGTATGAAATCCTCCAGCAATTCGTCGCCGGACCGGGAATACAGTTCACTGTCCCTGGGGGTGTAGTTGGTCAGGTAAACAATGTGGTTTCCCCCGTAGAGGGACGGATCGATCATGTTCGTATGCTCGATGACTCCCACGAAGGGAAGGCTGCGGTCCGCCACGTTGAGCCAGTACTTGGCGGTTAACGGGCGGTCCAGGGCCAGAATCACCAGAACGGCGGAGAGATACCGCACACCCAGGAGTTTTTCCTCGTAGTCCCGGGGCAGCGGGGGCACCAGCCGAGTGAATACATACGACGGCGTTGTGGCGATGACAGCATCGTAAAGGTTGGCCTGGGGCTCCTGCCCTTCAAGCTGGGTCTCCAGCCCGGTGGCCGCACCTTCTTCCACGGGGATACGGTTGACCCGGGCTGACAGATGGATTCTCCCGCCGCGCTGGGAGATAACCTCCTCCAGGCGGTCGAATACCTCGCCGAAGCTGCCCATGGGATAGCCCAGGCGTTCTTTCTGCAGTGTTTTTCCCCGGGATGCCACCCGCAAGTAAATCTTGCCCCAGAGCCAGGTCATGCTGATCTGGTCGTAGTATTCGCCAAACTTGCCCCGCAGCATGGGTTCCCAGATGGCCTGGTAAATGTCCTGGCCCAGGTTGCGGGTAAGCCAGTCCTGGGCCGTGACGCCCTCAAACTTGCGCCAGTCCCTGGTCTTCTGGAGGACAAAAGTGAGGAGTCCCAACCGGATTCTCTGGACGAGGCTTAGGGGCTTGAACTTAAGGAGGTCCATGGGCGTGGCAAAGTCCCAGATCTGGCCGCTGTGATATACGCCTACCCTGGATTCCAGCCAGGCCAGTTTTTCGCCCAGCCCCAATTCGTGAATCAGCTCGGTGATGGCAGTATCGCTGACGAAGAGATGGTGGTAGCCCCGCTCAAGTCTTCCGCCGCCAATGTCGAAGGTGGAGGCCTGTCCCCCCAGAAAGGGAGCAACCTCGAAAACTTCTGCAAAGTGCCCCTGGGCGGTCAGTTCATAGGCGGCTGCCAGGCCGGCGGCGCCCCCGCCAATTATTCCCACTCGCATCAGCCCGGGCCTCCTTGCTGGATTGTCTCCGTCTCCGGTTGGGCCCCGTCATTGGCGGCGGCGGTCAACTGGCGTAGGGAGAGGTTTTCGCGCCACATAAACGCCAGGCCGGCCAGGTTTACCGGCAGCCAGAGCGCCACCAGGTGGACGACCAAAGCGTAGCTGGCGGCTACGGCGGCCCCCACACCCATTACGCCAAGTGTCTGCTGGGCAATGAGCTCAAAGGGTCCAATACCACCGATGGATATGGGCAAAGCTGTGGACAGATTTGACGTCGCCGTTACCAGGAGAATGGCAAGGACGAGGGCCAGGTGGGAGCCGAAGTAGTCCTGAAGACCAAAGGAGTATGCCACCGTAAGGTAAACGGCAATTTCGCCGGCCCAGACTGGCAGGGAAAGCAGGAACATTACCAGGTGCTGGCGTGGCGAGTTCAGAATACTGAGGCCCTGGATGAAGTGGGCAGCCAGCTCGCGGAGTTTGGGCCTCAGTCGCTCGGGAAACAGCGAAATCAGGCGGTCGATGACCGGCAGAGTGCGTGGGTTGGTGGCTATGACGGTAATAGCTGCCAGCCCCGCCAGCAAAGCGACCCCGGCGATGGCGGCCAGGACTATGCCGGTGCCCCGGTACCTGTCCGCCGCGTCGCCGAAAACCCCCAGGAGGAGCAGGATCAGGGCGGAGGCTACGCTGATTGTGAACAGGGTGATGGCGTCGTAGATTCGCTCTACTCCAATGGTGGCCAAAGCGCTGCTGCCGCTGACCTGCTCCCGCTGGGCCAGGTAGTAGGAGCGAACAAGTTCTCCAGCCCGGGCCGGCAGCACGTTGTTGGCGGCGTATCCAATTACTACGACGGGATACAGCCGGAGGGTCCCGATATCCTGAAGGGGAGACAGGATGTATCGCCACCTGAGAGAGCGAAAGTAGATTCCCACGAAATAGATGAAAACTGCTGGGGCGATGTAGAGGTAGTTGGCTTCCTTCAGGGCCCGGGCAAGGTCGTCAAGGTCGATAGTCCAGATGAGGAACACCAGGAAAATCGTGCTGACTCCGATGCCGAGCCACAGACGCCAGTTCTTGAGTGTCAAACGGACTTTCCTTTGTCCACAAGGTAGGGACGGAGGGTCACTGGCCGTCCCCCGACTGTTCGGGTTCCTGGCGCACGTAAGTATAATACTCCGAGTTGAACCAGTCGGCTTCCATGCCCCGGCTCAGGAAGTACTTCAAAGCTTGATGCCATTTGTCCCTTGAAGTTGCCGCGTCTCCGAAGTAGGCCAAATCCTCTTTGATTTCCTCGATTATATTTTCGGACTGGCGGTCCTCACCGGGCCGCCGGTAGGTTTCCGGGTACCAGAGCAGATTCCGGCGGGGGCCGGACTCGTCAAAGCCCGCCAGGGAGCCGGATGGCCGATGGTGGGACGCGACCAGCAGGGCTGACCCCTCGGAGCCAGCCGCCGGGGCCAGGCAGCCGTCCTGGCCCCCTTCGTCCCGGAAGCAGGAGAACCTGGCATAGCCTTCCCTTTCGAGATGACGCAGGTACCATTGAAGGGGATACCAGGTGTCGTAGTCAATCCGAACGGGCCTGGCAGCCAGTTGGGAACCGGCGTCGGTGAAAAACCGGCCGTCGAGTTCCGCGAAACTCTCCCTCAGGTTGGAGCTTCCCTGGGCGTAAACGAGTATTTCCCTTCGCGAGTCGTCGTAGGTATAGGCGGCCTGGGTGGCGGTCCAGGCGGTCAGTATGGCGAGAAAGCCGGCGGCGCCCAGAGCGGCCAGGGCCGGCCCGCTGGTTCTGTCAGACCGGCGGACTGCCCAGGCTCCGGTTGCGGCCAATGCCAGGCACAAAATGAGCGTAACTGCCGCCGCGTAGGGCAGTTCTCCCTGGGAGTCGGTGAAGCGGAGCGCAGAATAGAGACCCAGCGCTACGGCCGCGCCGGGAACCAGGAGGCACAAAAGTGTATTTGCGGCCACGCCCCAGGTAACTACCCTTCTCCAATGGACGCGGTCCACCAGTTCTCCCAGGGCTTTGCCCGCCAGGAAAATGAAGGGGAGAGTGATGTTTACCAGCAGCCAGGGCATTTTCTCGCTGGCCACGGTGTAAGCCAGGAGATTGAGGCCGGCCCAAAAGGCCAGGGCAATGCCGAAACGGTCGCGCTGCCGGACAAAGTGGACGGCTCCTATGACTCCAACTACAACCGGCAGAAACTCGTAAACCGACAGGCCGACGAAGTAGTAATACCAGGGCTGGTTGCCCCTGGCGACCTCCTGCTGGGCGATCCAGTATCCCAGACCCTGCCACGTCCCGCTGAATAACCCGGCGAAGTTGGTGAAAAAGGTGGTGTAGAGGGTTGCCCAGGTCCCCCAGAAAATGGCGGCGCATCCGAGCCACACGCCTCCCTTCCAGCGCAGGCCAACCGTCAGGGATGCCAGCGTCATAAACAGCAGTATTCCGGCAGCCACCAGGATGTTCAGTGGTATGGCGTTGCTGCTGCTGGCCACCTGCACACCCTCCGGCAGTATCTGCAGCAGCAGGGAATCTACCTTGAGCGCCGGCAGAAACAGCAGCACATAGGTTAGGGCAAGGGCGAGGGGGGCAAACACCAGGAAGAAGGTGTGTCGCCAGGGTATGGCCAGGTATTTGAACGCTGCGGTGGAAAGGACTGCCAGGACCAGGGCCAGGACCAGGTCCGCGCCGGAGCCCATGGGCCGCAGCAGGGCCAGGACTGCTGCCCAGGCGATGGCCACGGGAATGCAGACTGACGCGGCTTTAGCTTTCCACGTGGGAGTTGCCCTCCAGGCGGCGTAAATGCAGGCTGCGGCCAACAGGAGCGCGACAATGCCCGGGGCCCAGATTCCCAGCTGAGTTAACGGCAGGGACACGAAAGGAGCCTCCCAGACCGGCGCCCCGACGATTCCCTGGCTGGCGGCGTCTCTGCCAACCAGGGTGAGGCCAAACCCCTCGTCCAGGGCGGCGGCGGCCGAGTCCCAGCTGACACGGGAGGCCAGGCTGGCCGCAATCTCCCGGATCAGCTCTATTCCGGCTGACCACAGGGGCAAGGTCAGGGTGACCAGCAGGACCAGGAAACCCGCGGCAGGATGCAGGTCTCCCAGGGTCAGCCATTGTTTCCATCGGGAGAAACGATGGCGGCCGTTTTCAAGTCCTCCGGCCCGTATGTTTTCCTCCAGGGCTTGGCCCTCAGAGGATGTGGGTTCGGCATCGACAGGATTCGCGGCCCTTGCGCGGAAGGAGAAGCGGGCCAGGATATTGGTGTCTGCCAGCGCCAGCAGCAAGGCCAGCAATCCGAATATGGCGGCAAGGATGTAGGCTGATTCCTTGGCGGAGAAGGCGAGGGCCAGCGCGGCCGAAGCCATAAAGAGGTAGCGGCGTCTGGGGTCGTGGGCGTAGTGCCAAAGCAGAGCGAAGAGCGAGACGGCAAATACCGCCATAAGAATGTCGTTGCGTCCGAATCTGCTGAAGTAGAGCAGCGATGGCGAGATTGCCAACAGCAGGCCGGTCAGCAGAGCGCCGGACCTGCCCAGCCATTGGCGCAAGAAGTAAGGCAGGACCACCAGTAAGGCGCCAAACAGGGCATATACCAGCCGGGCGGAAAAGTCGGTGTCACCAAACAGGCGAATGAATGCTGCCACCAGGTCTATCTGAAGGGGCCCGTGCATCCACGGGGAATGAATAAAGCCCTCCAGGTTGGACAGGCGCCAGGAGTAGTAAAGGTGGATGGCTTCGTCGTAGTGCATGGTGCGCCCGGAGAGTTCCCAGAGGCGCAGAGCAAGGGCAAGCAGAAGGAGCAGAACGAAGGCTGCCTGGTACCTGACCGATGTGGAGCGGGTCAAGTATCCGAAGGCGCGTCCCAACCAGGACCCGCTGAATGATTGGTTGCCGGACCGGAGGCTGGAAGCAGCAGGAACGCCGGATTCCGTCACCTGGTCAACGGCGGTGGTCGGGTTCAGGGGTTGGGAGTCCATTGATAAACAGTCACGTCGTCCCTGGCAAAGGCTGGTTCCAGAACGCTTCCGGCAGTGGGCGGGAGGTCAATCCCATAAGTGGCCCTTTCCCGGTGTCCCATATAAACGTAGCGCACATCATAACCAGCGAGCAGCCGGCGCACAATCTGGGGGCTGTCGCTCTGGTAAATGGTTGCTATGTCTTCCTCCCTCCCTTCGAAGGGTTCGGTGCTGCCCCGCCACTGATGCTCGTGGCCTTTCCACCCCAGCAGGGCCGGCTGGCCGGAGGCCGCTGAGACTCTGCCGTATTCCGAGTAATCGTTGCCCAAGGCCTCGACAATGTTTCCCGGTAAGGCTTCGTCTCGCAGCCAGAGGATGGCCTCGTATTCGGGCCGGCTTTGAGTCCTGATGTAGTCCAGGCCGTCCAGGGTATTGTCCTGGAAGCTGTGGCTCTCTCGCAGCAATCCGGTCCGGTCGAGGGTGGCGCCAACCGTGTAGTAGGATCCAACCAGCGCCAGTACCAGGAGTACCGGGGCCCAGGTCCACTGCAGGACCCGCCCAATATGTCGCACGCCGGCTCGCCTGGCCCACAGCAGATATATGCCGTATGAGCCTGCTATGCCCAGCAGCAGCCACGCCTGGTAATAGACCTTGAAGACGGTGTTCATGCGGTTGCCGAAGAAGTCTGCCAGCCTGAAAAGTTCCGCTCCGGAAAGGAGAAAAAAGGCGGCGGCCAGCATTAGCAGCGAAAATACGTCATAGGGCCGACGCTCCCTGCCCGACAGGAGCAGGGCGAGAAAGACGGCCAGTCCGCCGATTGCCAATGGGGGCAAGACCGTAAGGACTCGAAATGTCACAGTTTCGGTGACGGCTTCCGTGCCCTGAACCAGCGGGCCCCAGGTGAGGGCCAGGCCCAGCCACAGGAGAAGCGGGACGACGGAGGCAATGGTTACGGTGACAATTACCGGGGCTTCAAAGGGAAGGGGCCTGGGGAATCCCTGTAGCTGCTTCCAGAGCAGTAGCAGTCCCAGCAGCGCCGGCAGTCCCATCACCACGGCGAAGTGCAGCGGCCTCGTGCCGGGCCCCAGGTGGGGCAATATCCCCGATGCCTGGGAGCTGAAATCCAGGTAGAAGGGGAAATAGAGCAGGACTGCCAGTCCCAGCAACGGAAACATCAGGGCCGCCGAGGACCAGACGGCTCGGCGCAGCGCCCTGATCCCGCCCTGAATGTCCAGTCCCGCATCGGCGGCCATGGCTGCACCAGAGTCGGCCCAGGCCCTGGTCAGGGCCACGGCGCCCAGGATGGCGGCATATACAGGGAAGTCCCAGGAATTTATGAAGGCCAGACCACCGAAGCAAAGGGAAATTGCCACAGCTTCCAGCCTGTGGGCGGTCAGCCACCTCCACCCGATGGGTACATCGGTGCGCAGCAGATTCAACGCCAGCGACAGGGCAATTATCGCAAAGGGAAGGGCCAGCACATGGGAATGGAGGTCGCCCAGCAGGAAACTGAAGAAGGGGAACTCGGTGATGGTGTAGTCCAGGCTGGCTCCGTTTTCAACCGTGTCAATCACTCGCGTGGCCTTCCACCACCACCAGCCGCTTTCCGGGAATATTCCTCCTGCCGCGCTTCCTCCCAGGTCCTTAATGCCTGCCCACTGCCAGAATCCCTCTCCCAGCCAGCCTCGCAGGCTGAGGAACTCGAGGGCGCCGATCAGATTACCCATCACCACGACCAGGAACCCGGCGGCGATTCCGGTCAGGGCGCCGGCGCGGAGGCCTCCGCCGGAAAGACGTACCAAGTTGTAAGCCAGGCCCAAGACACCGATGGAAACCAGGGCCGGAAGGGTGGCCAGGGCCAGGTTGTAGCCAACGTTGGAGGGGATGCCAGCCAGCTTCATGGGCAAAGCCATTATGAAATGGCCGAAGTAGTAATAGCTGATGGAGTGCCCGGCCAGCCACGGGTCGTCGGGGGGGAAGAAGCGGCTCTGCAGGATGCTGGTCAGGAAGGCGAAGTCCATGGGCTTTTCGGTGTGGTTGATGGCGGGGACTTCGGAGACGATGTACAGCCAGACCAGGAAGACACACAGAAAGAGGGCTTCCACCAGGAGTATGAACCGCCATTGGGTTCGTATGAAGCGCTCCATTGCCGGCCAGTGCCGGTAGTAGATCCATACGAACGATGCTAACCCGGCCACCAGTATTCCCGCGACTGTAAGGGGGGCATTGGGCGCCAGTCCGGTCAGGCCCAGTACCCAGAGCAGGTACCCCGCCAGCAACAGGGAGAGGGCCTTGGACATGGAATAGCCCCGGTCGGGCAGTCGGGAAAACAGGAGGAAGGACAGGGCAAATCCCAACAGGCCCATCAACTCGATAACCAGCACCCACGCCAGAGTGTCAGACATGGGGCGATCCTTTGGGCGCCGGAGAAGGTGCAGAAACCGGGAGCAGGCCACTGGGGGAAAGGGCAGCTTGAGCCTGGAGATTCATCGGAGACCTGAAACGCTCCGCTCGGTTGCCGACGAGGTCAGGAGACTGGCGCCAACAGGGATTCCACGAACTGGCCGGCATCAAAGGGAGCGATGTCGTCCAGTGATTCCCCGGTGCCGATGAAGAGAATTGGGACATTCAGTTCCTGCTTGATTGCGAGCACTATGCCGCCCCGGGCGGTTCCGTCCAGCTTGGCGAGAAAAATGCCGGTGCAGCCGACGGCTTCGGTAAAAGCCTTGGCCTGGGTCAACCCGTTCAGGCCGGTCGTGGCATCCAGGGTCAGCAAAACCTGCTGGGGAGCCTGCGGGTCCAGGCGGTTAATTACGCGGTGGACCTTCTTCAACTCCTCCATCAGGTTGGAGCGGGTGTGAAGCCTGCCGGCGGTGTCCACAATAAGGACGTCGGCGCCCCGGGCCTTGCTGGCCTGCCACGCATCGTAGGCCACCGCGCCGGGGTCCGCACCTGGCTGGTGGCTGATAACTTCTACGCCCGCGCGGTCGCCAAGGATTTCCAGCTGCTCTTCGGCGGCGGCCCTGAAGGTGTCGGCCGCTCCGAGCACTACCCGCTTTCCCTCGCGGGTGAAGTGGTGGGCCAGTTTGGCGATGCTGGTGGTCTTGCCAACGCCATTTACCCCCACCATCAGGATGACGTAGGGTGAGTCCCTGGAGGGATCTTCCTCCCAGGTTTCTGAAATACCGCTGGACTCCAGATTTCTGGCCAGGGTTGCTTTCAGAAGGGCAAAAGCGGTTTCAGCGTCCGTTATACCTTCGCTCCGGATTCTGTCCTTGAGTTCGTCCAGGACCCGCTGGGAAGTTTCCACGCCCACGTCGGCGGAGATCAGGATTTCTTCAAGCTCTTCCCAAACCGCTTCATCCAGGTCAGAGGAGCGGAGAACGTCAAGAATGCGCCCGAACCAGCGCTCCCGGCTCCTCTTGACGCCTTCGTCGGTTTTTTCCCGGTTATTTTCCCTGTTTCGTTGAAAGAATGAGAGCATTGAATATCGCTTGCGTTAATTCCGGGCTGTTGATTTCGGTATTGCGCCTGGGCCACGTTGAGGGCGTCTGCCTCGGTTTTGGCGCCGGTCAACCGGGCGCCGCGGGAAAGGCGGGCATCGAGAATGGGCTGCCGGTCCAGGGCCATCTGGGCAGCGGCCCGCTCGGCGTCCGCCTTCTTGCTTCCGGTTCCCTGCCCCAGTATCTCGTCATCAACCAGCACTTGAACGGTGAAAACGGGCTGATGGTCGGGGCCCTCGGCGGAGACCAACTCGTAGCGAGGAGTCGGCAGGCCAATTCCCTGGATGAGTTCCTGAAGCCGGGACTTGGGATTTTCCACCGGGCGACCGCGTCGAAAAATCTCTTCGAGGTCGGGTTCCAGGCTGCGGAGAACGAAGTCTCGGGCAGCGTCGTAGCCCTGGTCCAGGTAAATGGCGGCGACTACCGACTCGTAGGCCTCTTCCAGGATGGACTCACGATTGTGACCACCGGACTCCACCTCTCCCTTGCCCAGGGCAAGATGCCTGCCAATGGACAGCCGCTGCGCGGCCCTGGCGAGGCTGGGGCGGCAGACCAGGGATGAGCGGCCCTTGGTCAGCTCTCCTTCAGTTATGTGGGGCAGGTTTGCGTAGAGTTCCGTGGAAACAATCAGTTCCAGAACCGCATCCCCCAGGAACTCCATACGCTCATAGGAGTCCAGCGAAGACCCGCCGTGTTCGTTCAGGTAAGAGCGGTGGACCAGGGCCTGCCGCAACAGGCCCTGGTTCTTGAAGGTTATACCCAGGCTGGATTCCAGGTCTTCGATGGCCAAATCAATACCTGGAAGGCGGCCTTAAATGATGCCGTGGGGCCACGGCGGGGATGGGCGCTTCACCTCGCCCACATGCTGGGCGTCGGTAATCACACGGGTCAGGGACTCGTAGATTTCAGCAGACTGTTCCGCCGGGGGAATGTGCATCTTGACGAAAGCGGAACTGCCGTTGGGGAAGACATAGGTGGGCACGCCAAAGGCGCCGTAGGTCTCGACGGCCTCGGTGTGACTTTCGGCGATTTCCCTGAGCAGATCCGGGTCGGCCAGGTCTTCCCGGAAGCGAGCTATGTCGATGCCGGAGTTGGCTACAGCCTCTTCCATCACTTCCATCTCGGTCAGGCTGCGTCGCTCTTCGTGGCGCAGCTTGAGGAGGGAGATGAAGAAAGATTCGAAAGCTTCCTTGCCCTGTCGCTTGGCGGCGAGCCCAGCGCGGTGGGCCAACAGGGTGTTATCGGTGCCATCCAGGGCGCCGGGCTGTTCCCAGAATTTGAAGTCTTCGCCCTTGTCGCTGTTTACCTGTTCAAGGGAGAAGGGCTGCCAGTCAACATTAACCTCTTGGTCAGTGGTCTCACGTACCTGCGCCAGCCACATGGCGGCGTTATATACGTAGGGTCAACGAAAATCGTAATAGGTCTTGAAATCGGCCTCGGACATGTCGACACCTCCTGTTCGATTGCCCCGATTCTAGCACATACTCCCCTGCCCGCCAACACTCGGGAAGCTTCGGGGGCGTCTCCAGTCGGGTGGGAAGGCCGCCAGGCCCATTGCAGTTTTCCCGCCGGACCGCCCGTTGCGAAACGCCACCAGAACTGGCCGACTGGCTCTTCCATGAGAAGGGCAAAAACTGCCTTATGCTATAATTTTACCCGAGATGAACCCTCTTTCCGACGGACCTTCACCTGGCGCCTGTGCCCTCACCCCTATCGAAAGTCTCGTCGATAGAGACAACCTCCCCCTGTACCTTGCGCTGAAGGAACTGGCTTCTGAGCTTGGACTTTCCGTTTTCCTGGTGGGTGGCCCTGTAAGGGACTGGCTGCTGGGCCTTCGTTCCCGCGACCTGGATTTCGTTGTGGAGGGTGACGCTGCCGCGCTGGCCAGAACCCTGGCCGACAGGGTGGGCGGCCGAGTTACCTCTTACAGCAAATTCGGGACTGCCACGGTGGCGCTGGGCTCCGGACACCTTGACCTGGTGACCGCCAGGAGAGAAGTTTACCCTTTCCCCGGGTCGCTGCCGGAAGTTGAGCCTTCGAATTTGGCCGATGACCTGGCGCGGCGGGATTTCACCATCAACGCGATGGCCCTGCACCTGGAAGGCGGAGACCCAATGGCATCGCTGGTCGACCCGCTGGGAGGCCAGGAGGACCTGAGGCTGGGCCGCATCCGGACAATTCATTCCCAGAGCTTCCAGCACGACCCAACCCGTCTTTTCCGTGCTTTGAAGTATGAGCAAAGGCTGGGATTTGGACTGGAGGAAGGTACGGGGAAGCAGTTCCAGGCAGCGGTGGCAGGAAAGTATTGCGACACCGTAAGCGGCGACAGGATTCGGCGGGAGCTTGAGAAATCCCTGGAGGAGAAAGACCCCGCCAAACCAATTCTGCGGGCCCTGGAAACGGGTTTGCTGGCCTCGGTGTTTCCAGCGCTGGTCCATGGCGAGCAAGTTGGAAGGCTGGCGGCAGCGACGCTTGATGGCGAGTTTGAAGTCAGCGATCCCATTTCCTGGATTGTGGCCCTGGCATATCCACTCTCCACGGGTGAAGCCGAAGGCCTGATAGGGCGGCTCAACATGCCGGGCGGCTGGGCAAGGGCCGTGCGTGAGGCGGTCAGGCTGCGCCATCTGGAACCGGCGCTTAATGGCCCGGGAATGGCGTCTTCAGAACTCAACCGAAAGTTGGGAGACTTCGATATCCGGACTGTAGCAGTTGCCGCCAGAATCACCGGACAGCCCGAGGTGGCAAGGAACCTGGAACGCTTCCTGGAGGAATACGGGAGCACCAGGCCCGTCCTGAACGGAAATGACCTGCTGGAAATGGGAGTGCCGCCTGGACCCGCTGTGGGCCGGGCGCTGGCATCCCTGCGGGACCTGCGAATTGACCGGAAAATCAATACCGAAGAAGAGGAGAGGGAATGGGTGCGGGGGATGGTATCCTCAAAGAACTATTGGACCCCACGGGCGACCTGACGCGCGTCGCCGCCTGTGGTTCGGGCGGAGGTAACCTGGAGATGTTGGAAGACCTGGAGCGAGAGTCCTGCGTGATATGTGAAGAAGCCCTTGACGGCATTCACCAGACGTCTTGCCAGATGTGCGGGGGCAAGTTTCATCAACCGTGGAGCCAGGACAGCGATATACCCAGGTGCGGCCGCATTTCCAGCCATGAAGAGGCCCTGGCGATTGTTTACCTCTGCAACGACTGCTACGAAGGCCGCCGACCCTGACAGGACGGGGCCCCGCCCCAAACTCTCAAAATTATAAACTATGACCTACGTACCGGGAGACTACACCTTATGAAGGCAGTTTACATTGAAGCGCATGGCGGGACCGAGGCGCTGACCTATGGCGAACGACCGGAACCGGTTCCCGGGGCGGGCGAAGTGAAAATACAGGTTCGCGCGACAGCCCTTAATCGCCTGGACCTCTATACACGGGAAGGCGGCCGGGGACTGCGCCGCGACTTTCCGCCTCCGCTGATTCTTGGCGGGGACTGCGCCGGAGATGTTGTCGAAGTCGGCGAGAACGTCAGAAGCCTGCAGTCGGGAGACCGGGTGGTAGTCAACCCCCGGATCAGCTGCAACCAGTGCGCGGCCTGTATGTCGGGCCGGGATGATCTTTGCCCCAGGTCCAGGTTTATGGGCAGCGCCTCCGATGGCAGCTATGCCGAGTTCGTAACTGTTCCGGCGGTCAACGCTCACAAGATTGCCGACTCGGTTACCTACGAGGCGGCGGCGGCGGTGCCAACAACATTCCTGCCCGTGTGGAACATGATGGTGCGCCGAGCGCAGTTGCAGCCTTGGGAGACGGTCCTGGTGCTGTCGGCTTCCGCTGGCGTGGGCACGGCGGCGATCCAGGTGGCAAAGAACGTGGTGGGCGCGAGAGTTATCGCCACCACCAGCACGGAAGAGAAGGCAGCCAAGGCAAGGGAACTGGGGGCCGATGAGGTCATCAACTACAGGGATGAAGACGTTACGGAACGGGTGAAGGCGCTGACCGGCGGAGTTGGCGCGGATGTACTGGTGGACCATGTGGGGGCGGAGTTTTTCGCCAGCGCCCTCAACTCCCTGCGTCCCGGTGGCCGCTATACCATCTGCGGCGCCACGACGGGCTTGAGGGCGGAACTACACTTGGGACTGCTGTTTACCCGCCAGATTGAAATTTACGGCACCTTCATGGGCAGCAAGGAAGACATGCGGCAGATAGTGGAGATGCTGAACAAAGGGGTAATCCAGCCGGCCATACACCAGGTGTTCCCCCTGGCAGATGCCGCCACCGCCCACGAGACCATGGAAGAGACTAACTTCTTCGGCAAATTGCTGCTGAGGCCTTAAGGGCCCTTGCGGATTCAAGCCGCAGGCGGCGAGGCGCGGAGTACGTTCACTCCACGTTTTCAGCGGATGCAGACTCCTCCGTGCCCTTTTTCCCCCGCTTTTGCAGTCTTCTTCCGTGGAACAGGTACTGCTGGGCGTAGCCGGCGTAACGGCCGAAATAGCCCTGCGCCCAGGCAAGCATTTCCCGGTCCGGCGGCGGTTTCTCGCCTGGGAAGTACCACTCTCCCAGGGCCCGGCGCACCCATACGTCTATGGGGAAGGCCTCCAGTTTTTCCAGGGAGAAAACGGCGATGCAATCGGCTATCTTTGTGCCTATGCCGTAGCACTCCATCAGCCGTTCCTTGGCGGGCGGGTAGGGCATGCGCACGAGGCCGTTAAGGTCCAGGGAACCCTCCACAACTTCCCGCGTTGCCCGGTCCACGTAGGGCGCGCGAAAACCCAGTCCCAGCCGGCGCAATTCCATTTCCCCTGCTTCCACCAGCTGAACGGGTGAAGGAAAAGTGTGCCTTACCTGGCCGTCCAGTTCCACCGGACTGCCGAAGGCCTGGGCCATGTTTTCCAGTACCTGGTGGATGCGCTGGATGTTTGAGTTGGCGGAACAGATATAGGCCACCAGGCATTCCCAGGGTTCCTGCCTCAGGACGCGCAGTCCCGGGTACTTTTCCACCATTTCCCGGACCCGCCAGTCGTGGCTGATGTCCTCCTGGATGCAGGGAAGGTCATCGTCCAGGCGGAAATAGTGCTGGAGGATGGGGATTACCGACGATTCGGGCCAGGGGGAAGCGTGAAATTCGACCCGGTGGGTGTCCATCTGCCTAAGGCGGATGAAGTTGCCACGCACCACTCCTGAGAACCAGGGTTCATCTTCGGTCCCTTCCAGCCGCCAACGGTGGGCTTGTCCGCCAAGGAGGCTGGCCTCCAGGTCGAGGGGATGGTCAACGCGCAGTTCCACGGTCCGCCTCTTCTATCCACTGGGCCGCCTGGATTCCCAGATTGGAAAGGCTGCTGGGTTTCAGCGTGCAGGGAGGAATTGAATGAAGGAAAGCCTGCCCATAGTTTCGTCCCGTTATGCGCTTGTCCAGGACCACTATGGCGCCGCTGTCGCCCTTGTTTCGTATCAAGCGTCCCATGCCCTGCCGGAAGCGAAGGACCGCCTGGGGAATTGAAAAGTCATTGAACGCATTATCGTACTGGTCTGACCGGGCCTTCACCACGGGATCGGTCGGTACCTGGAACGGGAGGCGGGTGATGACCAGGGCGCGCAGGACGCCGCCGGGGAAATCCACTCCTTCCCAGAAGCTGCTGGTTCCCAGGAGAACCGACTTCCGGTTCTCGATGAAACGCCGGCTGAGCTGGGCCGGGCCACCGTCCACGCCCTGGGCCAGGACTTCGATGCCCTGCTGCTCCAGGCGGTTGCGAATGCGGTTGGCCACGTTGCGCAGGGCCGAGTGTGAGGTAAACAGGGCCATAGTGCGCCCGGAAAGCTGCGTGGATACGTCCACTATCGCCCGGCTTACGCCTTCGATGTAGCCCTCCGTCTGCGGTTGCGGCATATCTTCGGGAACCATAAGCAGGGCGGCTTTGCGGTAGTCAAAAGGAGAGCCCACCAGCAGTTCCTGGCTGTCTTCGGGAAGGTCCAGGCGGCGGCGGGTGTAATCAAAGGTCCCCTGGGTGCTGAGGGTGGCGCTGGTCAGGACGACGCTTTCCTTTTCGTCGAACAATCGCTGGCGCAGGGCGGGGCCAACTTCCAGTGGGGCGGAATTCATGCTGACCTCGTCTCTGGCCTGGTCCAGTTTCAGCCAGTGGATCTGCACCGGGTCGTCCCTGCTGATGATTGAAGAAAGCTGCTCGCGGATCTTGTCCAGGTTTCCTTGGATGGCGTTGCATTCCGAAAGAAAGGAAGTCTGGTTGCCCCTGGTGGATGCGGGGGAACTTTCGTCCTCTGAGCCGGGAAATTCAGTCTCGTGGATGAAAGAATAGAGCTTGCCCAGGGACTGGGAGAGGTTGCCCAATCCCACGTCCACGTTTTCCCAGGACGTTGTTACCTCGGCCCAGCTTCGATGGCTGCGGGACCGGGGGGTTATCAGGAAATCGTCGGAATTCCCCTCCTGGGCCCTGAAAAACCTGAGGATTGCCGCCCACATTTCGCTCCAGTTCTGGCGCAGGCGCGGGGCCATTTCCTCTGCTTCGGAAACCAGAGCATCACCGTTCTGCCTGACGGCCTCTTTGAACTCCAGTGAGTTCAGCGTCAGCCTGGTTTCCCGGGCCAGGCGGGAAAGCAGGTCGGTCACGTCGCCCAGGATGTCGGGCGTCAGTTGAAAGCCAAATTGCCGGGTAGCTTCCTCCTCCAGGTTATGAGCCTCGTCCACGATGAGGTACTGGTAGTCGGGAATGATGCCGCCACCATAGGCCACATCCGACAAGAGCAGCGCGTGGTTGACCACCACGATATGGGCCTGCTCCGCCCGTTCCCGGGCGCTGCGCAGGAAACAGGCTGCGCTGCCGCTTCTCAGACCCGGGCAGCCGCCCCGCTCCCCGGCGGACACTTTGTTCCAGGTGAAGTAGTCCCTGCCGGAAAGGTTGATTTCGGCGCGGTCCCCCTCCACGGTATCCTGCAGCCAGACCGCGGTCTTGCCGAGCAGCCGGGTTTCATCCACCGAGGGAGCATCATTGTTGGCCAGGTAGTTCCAGCGTCGCAGGCAAAGATAGTTTGCGCGCCCTTTGAGCTGGGTGGCCTTGATCAGGCCCCGCTCCACCAGGCCAGAGTCTTCCAGCACCTTTATAACAGCCGGAATGTCCTTGCGCATCAACTGTTCTTGCAGGTTAATGGTGTTGGTGGAGATTACTATGCGCAGTCCCCGGGCAGCGGCGAAAAGCGCGGCCGGCAACAGGTAGGCCATGGATTTGCCGACACCGGTGCCGCCCTCTACGATGAGCTTCTTTCCCCCGTATATGGCCCGGGCGACTTCGCTCAGCATATCCACCTGTTCCTGGCGGAACTCGAAACCGTCGAAGGCTTCGTCAAAGGGTCCGCCGGAGTTCAGGAGGCCGGCTACTTTTTCCTCGGTAATGTGGCTGAGGTCCTCGTCGAACCGGCGGCGTTCTGGACGCCCCAGGCGGGCTGCAAGGCGGCTAAAGTCCAGGCCGGTGAGGCTGAACAAGGGAGGATTCTCGCCGTTGCTGTCGGCGGCTCCGTTGGTTGCGGGACTGGCTTCCAGTCCACCAATTTCCAGTCCACCAATGAGGTTGGCGACGTCCCAATTGCTGCGACTGGCGAGGTAGAGGACATACTGCAGCAGCGCCGGGTCAAGCTTTTGAGCTTCGCGCAGCAGGGCGACGAACAGCTGCCTGGTGGCGTCCGCATCGTCGATTGCCTGGTGGGCGCGCTCGTGTTCCAGCCCGAACCGGCGGGCCAGGGAGCCCAGGGAGTATTCGCTGGCGCGGGGCAGAAGAATGGAGGCGAGGTACCAGGTGTCGTACCGAGTGTTGTCCAGTTTGAGACCGTGAGTTTCCAGGAAACGGAGATCGAAGGTTACGTTGTGGCCTATCACGGGATGATATGCCACAAACTCTTCAATACCCTGGCTTACCGAAGAGAAATGGGGCGCGCGGTTGACCTGATCGGGGCGAATTCCGGTAAGGCGCTGGATAAAATCCGGTATGGAACGCCCCGGATTTACGAAGGTCTCAAAGCGGTCCAGGACCTGGTCTCCCCGGAATTTGACCGCCCCCACCTGGATGATGCGCTCCCGGTCGGCGTCCAGTCCCGTTGTTTCCAGGTCCAGGGCAACAAAAGTCTGGTTCATAACCGGGACTGTTGTGGAGGATTGGTCCAGGGTCATTTAGTCCGTCTCGCAATCAATCTAAGATCGAGCGACCGTGGAAAGGGGAGCGTCAACAGGGCTATGCCAGGGCAGCCAGGCTGGGCGCATGGGACAAAGCGCGGACAGCGAGCTAGCCGGTGTAGGGACGCAACTGCCCGGTCCTCAGTCCGACTGCGGGGAAGAATTTACCCGACCGCAGGGCGGTCAGGAATTCCGCTTCCGTGTTGATTTCGTCGGCGAAGGCAGTTACGTAGCGTCCGAGCCCCTGAACGGAATGGGCGTCACTTCCGCCGGTTACCGGCATTTTCAACAGGCTGGCTACTTCCATGGCGAAACCGTTCTCCTCGTCGGACGTTCCGCCGTTGACCACCTCAACAGCGTGCGCCAGCTTGAAAACCGGATGCTCCAGCGCTTCCTCCGGGATAACCGGAAGGGGTTCGCCGGGCAGGGACCGGTAGAGATAAGGTCGCTGGGGCATGTGTTTCCCGAGGACCCCGCGGAAGGGGTGGGCGCTGACAACGTATCCACCTTCGGCGCGGGCGGCGCGGCACAGGACCTCCGCCTTGTGGAAGCCAGACTGGTAGCGATCCATTCCGAAGGCCAGCATGTGTCCCATGTCGGTGTCCGCCTCCATTGCCCTTATCAGGACAACGTTATGGAGGCTGGCGAAGCATTCGAACTCGTGACGGTCCCAGGGACCGCTGTGCTCTGTAATACAGAGTCCCCGAAGGCCAAGGCGTTCCGCCTCCAGAATGAGGTCTTCGGGGGACAGGTTGCTGTCGGCGCTGCCTCTTGTCGTATGAATGTGCAGATCAAAAATTCGTGCCATGTTGCCCGATTTTATCGGCGCCGGCAGAAACAGTCAATGACATAACGACAGTAGTAACAGTTCAGAGTTGGGGGGAATGCCCTCACCCCCGGCCCCTCTCCCATAGGGAGAGGGGTGATCATCTCTGATGGTGGATTCATCCCAGTCAATTGGCTCTGTATTTGGTAACCCATCCGGCCGCGCCTCTCGTAAGGAGAATATTTCTTCCCTCTCCCTCAGGGAGAGGGGCAGGGGTGAGGGGGAAACCCCAACTCTGAACAGCTACCGACAGTAGCGGGGTCCTGGTCGAAGAGTGAAAGAGAGGCGGATG
This sequence comes from Chloroflexota bacterium, assembly GCA_028875055.1. Taxonomy (GTDB): domain Bacteria; phylum Chloroflexota; class Dehalococcoidia; order Lucifugimonadales; family UBA3495; genus Bin22. The sequence continues at coordinate 193,268 of JAPPGG010000014.1, read as the reverse complement.
GGGTTCCTTGACAGATTTGCGCGGAAAGCATTTTCCACCGGTTCAATGGGGCGGAGTATGATGGGACCACGCAGCGTTTTGCGGGCAATTCCGCAATTGGTGGAGGCAAGGTATTGATTGCAAGAGGAAATAAATATAAAATCTACAATCGTTTCCCGTTATTCAGGGGGTAACTCCCCGATAATGAAGAGGAGGGCAGGTGATTGAATGTACTAGGTCTGCACCTTTTGTTGGAACTCAAGGAGTGTAACCCTCAACTCCTTGATAACCTGGACCACGTCCGAAATGCACTGTATGGAGCTGCCGAAGGCGTGGGGGCGCATGTAATCGGCGAATCTTTCCATCAGTTCAGTCCACAAGGGGTCACCGGCATATTATCTATCGCCGAGTCCCACATTTCCATCCACACCTGGCCGGAGTTTAACTACGCCGCTGCCGATATCTTCACTTGTGGTTCCTCTTTCCAGCCCCGAGACGCCGCCAAGGTTCTCATAGACCTGTTTGAATCGACGGCGCCCGAGATAAAGGAAGTCCGAAGGGGCCTGCTTTCCCTTCCGGTGGGCATTTAAGGGATGAGGTTTCCCCCGGCATAAATGGAAGAACTTACCGGAAAGTGGCTGGTCGAAACAGTCTATCCCGACCTTGCGGTCATGTTGAGGGTACAGCAGGTCCTGTTTTCCGGCCGTACCCAGTACCAACACGTAGAAGTCATTGAGTCGGATCTTTACGGTCGCAGTCTTGTCCTGGATGGCAAGACCCAGTCCACCGAAAGGGACGAGCACGTTTATCACCAGGGCCTGGTTCACCCTGCCATGCTGTTTCACCCGAATCCCGTCAATGTCTTTGTCGGCGGCGGCGGCGAGGGCGGCACCCTGCGGGAAGTCCTTTCCCACAAATCCGTAGAGCGGGCGGTTATGATCGACCTGGACCAGCAGGTTGTGTCCCTTTGCCGCGAGCATTTGCCCAGGCATCACCAGGGCGCCTTTGACGATCCCAGGGTACAGTTGCTGCACGAGGACGCGCGGGCATACCTGGCGCGGCCTGGCGACGGTTTTGACGTGATGGTGATGGACCTGGTGGACCCGCTGGAAGGCGGTCCGGCCTACTTGCTTTACACCAGGGAGTACTACGAGATCGCCAGGGCCAGGCTTAACCCCGGGGGTATTTTGGTCACCCAGTCAGGCCCGGCGGGGCTGCTGAGCCACCAGGAATGTTTCACCACAATACACCGCACGTTATCGGGGGTTTTTGAGCACTGCGTGGGATGCCAGTTGCACGTGCCGGCCTTCCAGACATTGTGGGGGTTTAACATCGCTTCGGACTCGCCGATACCCAGGCTGGATGCCGATGACGTCAACCGGCTGCTGGCGGAGCGGACAGGCCGGGAGCTTGACTTTTACGACGGCGAAACCCACCAGAGCATGTTCAACCTGCCCAAGTTCCTGCGCACCGGTATCGCCCAGGAGACCCGCATTAACCTGGACGAGTCCCCGGTCTTCATGATTTAGCCTTCCACAGGCGGCTGTTGCCTGGCTGCCTCTTCCAGTTCGGGAAAACCCGAAAGCTCCAGTACTTCTCCCGTCGCTTCAAAGTGGTCCACCAGGGCCCTGATGGCGTCGGGAACTCTCTTGGTGGCCCCGGTGTCGGCGTGAAACCCAACGTAAACGGCCTCGATTGTTGTGAGATGCCGCTCCTCTCCTTCCGGGTAGATTTCCACTAACAGGGCCAGGCTGGTGTTGCCGATGCGTTCCACCCGGGCGTGAAGCTCCAGAACATCGTCCACCCGCGCCGGGGCTTTGAACTCCAGGTCGGCCTTGACCACCGCGCTGTCGAAGTAACCATTCTGGGCGATGCGGTATATGGAAAAGCCCAGGTTGCGGAAGTACTCTGCCTGGGCCACTTCCAGGTAACCGAGATAAGCCCCATTGAAGACAATGCCCTGAGCGTCACACTCCATCCACCGGACTCGGACACTGGTACGAAACCTGAAATCTGCTTTGGACATTCGTTGTAGCCGGTCTCATGGGCGTTAGCCCGTGGACTCATTCTCCAAAGTTGTTCGATGGTAGCCCAGCTGGGAGAGGTATTTGCGGTCGGATTGGGAGAGATCCGCGAACTCCAGCAGGTCCGGGCGCAGCTCCAGGGTACGCCGCAGGGACTCCTGACGACGCCAACGGTCGATTTCGGCATGATGCCCCGACCTCAAGACTTCGGGCACCTCCATGCCTCGGAATTCTGCGGGCCGGGTATAGAGGGGATGCTGAAGCAGGCCGGAAGTGATGGAGTCCTCCTGCACGTTGTCGGCTGAGCCAACCACGTCGGGGACAAATCGGGATACCGCGTCAATAACTACCATGGCAGCCAGTTCGCCGCCCGTGAGGACGTAGTCTCCAATGCTGATGTCGTGGGATGCCAGGTTGGTCCGTACCCGCTCGTCCACCCCCGCGTAGTGGCCGCAGATCAACGCCATGCCGGGTGACGCTGCCAGTTCCAGCACCAGTTGCTGGTCCAGCTTGCGTCCTTGAGGGGACAGCAGGACAACGGGCATTTCAGCCTTGGTCTCAGGCGAATAGGGCGCCAGGGTGTCGGCGACGGCATCAAAGACCGGTTCGGGTTTGAGGACCATCCCGTGGCCTCCGCCGAACTGGTAGTCGTCGGCGGTCCCGTGAGCGTCGTGGGTGTAAGAGCGTATGTCGGTGATTTGAACCGAAATCAGGCCGCGCTGAATGGCCCGGCCCAGCATGCTGTGGCGGACGGGGCCCTCAAAAGCCTCGGGGAATAGGGTCAGTACGTGAAAGTTCATTGCCTTGCAAATATACCGGGCCGGCCCGATAAAGAAGGCCGGCCCGGAGTCAAACATTTTCCGCCAGCGGCTATCCTACTTTCTGCGCTTCCCGGACCGGAAGGCGGTCCACCGCCGCCTGACCACCCTTCATCACCATCTTGATGTTCTCGGGACGGCGAAGAACCTCGATGTCCTTCAGGGGGTCGCCATCCAGGACCAGCAGGTCGGCATATTTGCCCCTGGCTACTGTGCCGATGTCCCGGTCCATATCAACGCACTCGGCGGCCCAGCCGGTGCACGCCTGAATGGCCTGCATGTTGGACATTCCCTTTTCCACCAGGATCTGGACCTCCCTCGCGTTGTCGCCGTGAACGTAACCGCCGGCGTCGGTGCCGGCAACGACCTTGACGCCGGCCGCCAGCGCCTTGTGAAGGGTGTCCTGGTGAATATCCATCAGGGCGCGGGAGCGAGCCTGCATGTGGGGCGCGCTGAGGGTAGCGTGGAACTCGTAGATTTCAAAGGTAGGCACCAGGAAGATGCCCTTGTCGGCCATCATCTTCAGAAGGTCCGGGTCCTCGGCGAGGTAGCAGCCGTGTTCCACCGAGTGGGCGCCGGCCTCGACGCACATCCTGAGGCCCGGGCCGCCCACGGCATGGCACATAGTGCGCCTTCCCAGCGCCTTAGACTCATCGACAAGGGCTTTCACCTCGGTGGGACCGAAGGCAATGTCCAGTGGGCCGTGGCCGGGGCGGGAACTGGCGCCGCCAGTGGTGGCGAACTTGATAACGTCGGCGCCCACCCGGCACATTTCCCGAACCTTGGCGCGCACCGGGTCGTCCCCGTCGGCAACCCCCGAAGGGATCATGGGATCATCGTGGGGGTAGCACTGACCGGAGGCGGTGACCTTGTCGGCCAGCCCGCCGGTGGGCGAGATTATCGCAACGGAGATTACCAGGCGGGGGCCCGGGTACAGGCCCTGCTCCACGGCCTGCTTGAACCCGGCGTCAAGGCCGCCGCCGTCGCGGACGCAGGTATAGCCGGCTTCCAGCGTCTGTTCCAGGACTTTGGCGGTGCGAAGGTGCTGGAGGGACAGGGGCGCGTCAAAACCCATCCGGCTGGCCAGGCCGTAGTCCTTGGATGCCAGGTGGTCGTGGCAGTCGATCATGCCCGGCATCAGGGTCATGCCGGAGATGTCAATGACCTCCGTGCCCTGAGGGAATGAAACGGTCTGGCGAGGACCTGTTTCGACTACGCGTTCCCCGTCGATGAGGACCGTGGCGTCGTTTACAACCGGTCCGCCGGTGCCGTCAATCAGGTTTGCTCCAACCAGGGCTTTCATTGGCTTACCTCCCGTGCCGGTTTTGGCTGACGGCCAATCCCTCCACCGCAACAGGTTACAGGGGTACAGGTTACAGGGGTTGAGGAAGTCGGCAGCCCTTTGGATGGGTGTAAAGGTAATGAAGGCCAAATTCCTTGTCAAGGTTGAGAGCATCGGGCAGGAAACGGATACGCACTGCCGCTGCCAACGGAGTTGATCAGTTGTGCTTAATTGGTAAGGCAGGGCAATGGGACCGGGTGGCCCAAATGCAGCCATGCAGAAAAAAATGAAACTTCGCTTCATCTCGTCTCATTTGACCTCATTTTGTACCTGGAGCGTTTCTCTCTGACGAGGGTAAATGAGATCAAACGGTGAATTGCAGGGCTTTAATGGATAGGGATTCTGGCCAGGAGTTGCTGGCTGCTGTGGGCAGGGTCTTTGGCCGTTTGAGCCCCTTCATTCTCGGGCCATTTGTTCCATGTTAAACAAGGGTTACGCTGCAAGGTAAGGGAAAGTGTCAGCCGTTCGAAACCGGAAAGGGATATTGGGCGACTCCAGGGGCCGAGGTGGGAGAGCCTCGCCTGGCAGGGGCAGAAAATCCGGGGCACAACCGAACAAGGCTGGCAAGCCGAAGGGGACGGCCGGCAAAAATGGCAAGAAAGTGTACATAATGCGTAGGGCAGGCCAAGGGTAGTTTGTCGTAGTCTGGGGACAGGTATTGATGTTACGGCAAGGGGATTGCCGGACTGTTTTCCTTTGGGAGGTGGTGCGGAATGGCGGCGAAGCTGGGAGTTACCTTATCAGCATTTCGGCCCGTACTGTGGGCGGTTATGGCGCTGGCGATTGCCCTGCTGGCAGGTTGCTCATTTCCTTCTTCAGGGAACAACCAGATAGTGTTTGTTTCCGACACGGATGGAGACCGGGAGATTTACGTTGTTGATGCCGAGTCCGGGGAGTCCTCTCGGCTGACCAATAACAGCGGCCCTGACGAGGAACCCCGCTGGTCGCCGGATGGCAATCTGATCGCCTATGTGTCCCGGGAATCCGGGGACAAGGAGATAAATGTAATTTCCAGGGAAGGGCAGGACCTGAGGAGACTGACCAACAACCCGGGCCTGGACAGTTCGCCCCGATGGGCCCCGGATGAACCCATCCTGGCCTACGTATCGGAATCGGCGGAAGATGGCGATGGCGGGTCCGAAATCTATTCGATAGGCGTGGAGAGCAGGGAGATTGACCAGGTTACTTTCGATGGACCCACCGAAGAACTGGGGGAATGGTCACCGGACGGCGAATGGCTGCTTTTCTACAATATGGACCCCGAGGAGGAGAGGGGTCTGTGGCTGAGAAATCCGTCAGGAGTAAACCTGGTGCGGTTGACGGATAACCAGGACTTTCACCCGGTCTGGTCTCCCGACGGGAAGCACATAGCTTTCGTGCGGCAGCAGGAGGACGCCAGGGTGATTTACCTGGCCAAGCCCACGGATGACAACAGCTGGGACCAGGGGGTGGATGAGACCCGGTTAACCCACGGAGGTTTCGACGATTACGCTCCGGCCTGGCACCCAAACAGTAAGACTCTGGCCTTTGTATCCCACCGGGACGGTAATCCAGAGATATATACCATGCAGGCCGATGGGGCAAACCAGAAGCGGCTTACCAGCAATAAGGCCGACGACGTGTCCCCCGTCTGGTCTCCCAACGGGAAGCAGATGGTCTTCGTTACCCACCTCTACGGCTCGGCCGATATCCTGGTGATGAATGCCGACGGTTCCGAGCAGCGCCGTCTGACCAAGAACGGCGGGGATGACATAATGCCCGACTGGTAAACGAGGCCAGGAGAAAACCCGATTGGCGGCACGCCATCGGGGCGAAAATACGGAAGTGAAACCGGAATTCTGACAGGGAGTGGGGAAGGGCCCGCTCCCTGTTTCTTTGCCATAAGGCCTTGCGCGCAGCGGAGAGCGGGGAAAGGAGGGAAGCCTTCAATTTCAGGTGGTAATTCATTCAGGTGGTATTGCACAGGCTGAGCGGTCGAAATGTAGTCAGGACGGGCTCCAGCCCCCTCCCTGGCTACTGTAGGCCACCTGAATCTCTACGTTGCCAGCGAGGAAGAGTTCTTCGACAAGCCGATAACCCGGTGCTAAACTCCTTTCAGATACGGGCAGGCCCTGCTGCGAACTCAGCGGATGACTCTGTCACCGGAAGGACCAGATGGAATACCGGGAAATCGCTCCAATCATGGGCCGGCTATGGGCGCCCCTGGCCGCCGTGACCACCCGTTGGCAGGGAAGGGTCAACGCCCAGATTGCCGTGGCAATTTCCGCCGCATCAATTGTTCCCCAGCGGCCGAGAGTGCTGGTCCAGATATACAAGGGTAATTACAGTCACCTGCAAATAACCCAGAGCGGGGTGTTCGCCCTGAACTTCATTACCCCCGAACAGCTGCACATGATACGGGACTTTGGCCTGGTTTCGGGAGTTGACAGGGACAAGCTGGCTGGAATTGAGTACTCAACTGGAGCTACCGGCGCCCCACTGCTTTCTGGCTGCATGGGCTACCTGGAATGCCGGGTGATCAATGCCATGGACGGCGGCGATATGACCTGCTTCCTGGCGGACGTTGTAGGCGGGGCTTCAGACCCTGATGCCTTGCCGATTTCCTGGCGCGAGGCCCGCCGCCTGATTCCCCAGGAGTGGAATGATGCCTGGAACGCCAGGATGAGCAAAGAGATTGAGACTTCCCTGGAAAATATGGACCAGATAGATTATTCACCATGGACGCCATCCCCGGGAAAACGGGGCGTCCCAGGGGACTGAAATGGACAGTCAGATAGAAGAGGCTATTGTCGGGATACACGGGACCCCCCACAAGTCGGTGCTGGCGGTTGCCGGGGCAGGCAGCGGGGCCATGTCGTGGCTCTTGGGCGTTTCCGGCGCGTCGCGAACCCTGCTGGAAACACTGGTGCCCTACGGTCGCCTGTCCATGATCGACCTGGTGGGACAGGAGCCTGCCCAGTACGTCTCCCCCGAAAATGCCAGGGACATGGCCAGAGCCGCCTATCGGCGGGGGTTGACCCTGCTGGAGGATGATTCGCCGGTAGTAGGCGTGGCCTGCACCGCCACCATTGCTACAGATCGTCCCAAGCGGGGAGACCACCGGGCATGCATCGCGATTTGGGATGAGAAGGGGACCACCAGCTACAACCTCAAGCTGGACAAGGGAAAGAGAGGCCGGACCGGCGAAGAAGAGGTGGTCAGCAGGCTGTTGATTCAGGTGCTGGCCGAGGCGTACGGAGTGGAGGCGGAGATTGACATAGGCTTCACCGATGCTGAGAACCCTGTAGTGGAGTCCCTCGCGCACCCAAATCCCGTCCAGCGACTGCTGTCCGGCGACACCGACATGGTGATGGTGCAAGTCACCGGAGAAATGGCGGCGGCGGACGGCGGGAGCGCCGGAGCGGTGGCAGTGCTGCCCGGTTCCTTCAATCCGCTCCACGAGGGTCACTTAAAGATGGCTGAAATAGCCAGGCTAATGACTGGACTGGAAGTGGTGTACGAGCTGGCTGTGCTGAACGTGGACAAGCCGCCCCTGGAGGAATCCGAGATTCGGCGCCGCCTGGAGGGGCTAGAGGGTCTTGGTCGGGTTGCGCTGACCCGCACGCCCACTTTCTGGCAGAAGTCGGAGTTGTTTCCCGGGGGTGTCTTTGTAATTGGCTGGGATACGATGATTCGACTGATAGACCCCAGGTACTACGGCAACTCGGAAACGACCATGCTGACGGCCCTGGCGGAAATTTGGGCCAGGGGCTGCCGGTTCCTGGTGGCGGGACGGCAGGTGGACGGCAATTTCAGAACACTGGACGAGACTCCGGTGCCCCAGGGGTTTCAGCCCCTATTCCAGGCCATCCCGGAAGCCCAGTTTCGCGCGGATATCTCTTCCACGGAATTGAGGACGAGGGGTTAGAAGACTGATTCTCCGGCACACTGTCGGGACCGGAAAGGCCTGCTCTGGCAAGCATCTAAATTGGGCGTATCGATTCCACTCCGCGACCGTGGTAATGGCGAGAAAAAGCAGGGGTGAGATGCCCATATGCCATCAGCGGTATCGGCTTGCGGGCCGAAATTGCGGGTCCCTGGCTGCTGTGACTCATCAACTCTGAACTGTTACCATTGGCCAGGGCCATTGTAATTGTCCGGCCAAATTGACACCCCCCAGGCCCGGTGATATTATCTGTTCGGCTTTGAATCGGTGAATTTGTTACCTGGCGGTAGGTAAGTGCCTTTCGACCCCAACATCTATGCCAGCAACTGGACGATGGTTGCCCTCTCCGGAATCGTGGCATTGGTAGCCATCGGTGGCATGTTTTTCGCCAGCCGCATACTCTCCTCCCGGAGACCTTCCGCAACCAAGCTGTCCACCTATGAATGTGGTATTGAGCCGGCGCGATTCAGCTGGTCCAACATCAACCTGCGATTTTACATTTTCGCCATCCTGTTTCTCATTTTTGACGTGGAAGCGGTGTTCCTGTTTCCTTGGGCGGTAATTTTCCTGGAACAGCGGGACCTGGGTAATTCCATTCCCTTCTATGCCATGGTGCTGTTCCTGGGCGTGCTGTTCTTTGCCATAATCTACGGCTGGAAGAAAGGGGTCCTTGAATGGCAGAAATAATCCTGGGACCCGGGAATCAGCCTGCCCCCAGTCTGCTGACGCAGGCGACGGCGGGGAAAGTACCAGGCGTGGTTACAACCACCAGCGAGCAGCTTTTCGGCATGGCCCGCAAGTCCTCTCTCTGGATGTTGAGTTTCGGGCTGGCCTGCTGCGCCATCGAAATGATTTCCACCTATATGGCCCACCATGACTTTGACCGGTTCGGGGTCGTCACCTGGCCGTCGCCCCGCCAGTCGGATGTGATGATTGTGGCGGGCACGGTGGTCAAGAAGATGGCCGAACCTATCAAGCTGCTCTACGAACAGATGCCCGACCCCAAGTGGGTAATCGCCATGGGCAGTTGCGCCACCAACGGCGGTCCCTACTACCGGTCCTACTCGGTGGTAATGGGAGTTGACCACATTATCCCGGTGGACGTCTACGTGCCGGGCTGCCCACCCCGTCCCGAAGCTCTGTTGTTTGGTATCCTGAAGCTTCAGGAAAAAATTATGCAGGACGCCAAAAACAGTGGCCGCTAACCGCCACGCCGCTCACGACGCTGAGGCTGAACCCGAACAGCCTGACTATTCGGTTCTTACTGAAACCGGCCTTAGAACCCTGGAGGCCGCGGCAGAGTTGTTCAGCGACTTCAGCCCGGAACGGGGTCTCCTGTCCGACCTTCCCCAGATTACCGTGGAAGCCGCTGGCATCGAAGAGGTATGCCGGTTGGCCAAGACCGATTCCTCCCTCGACCTCAAGATGCTCCACTGCCTGTCCTGCGTTGATTACGAGGAGCATTTCGAGCTGGTCTATTTCCTGCACTCGCTCGAGCGGGAGCAGACGCTGGCAATTAAGACCAGCGTCCCCTATGAGAATCCGGTGCTGCCTTCGGTTTCGGGGGTGTGGGCCGCCGCAGAGTGGTACGAGCGGGAGGCAAGCGACCTGTTTGGCGTGACCTTTGAGGGTAATCCGGACCCGTCACCCCTGCTGCTGTATGAAGGATTCGGCGGCCACCCGGGCCGCAAGAGCTACCCGTTCTACGAGTACCGGGAGTTCTAGGTCAATGGAACCAACCGTCCTGACAGCCAGGGTTGTGTGGCAGGACGGCAGGTATTTTGCTGCGATAGAAGCGCTGGGTCTGGAGGGTGAAGGAGAAACAATCGAGGCCGCCCAGGACGAGTTGATAAACCAGGTGCGGTACTGGATTGAAGTGCAGGATGCAAAGAGCATTCTCGGGGAAGCGCTGGCCAGCGCCGGTTTTCCAGGGGTTGAAGAGGATACCGAGCTGCAGCTGGAATTCGTCGAATAGAACAGGAAAGAAGATGGAGTCTTTGCCTGGCAGAATGCTTCCCGGCGTGACCTAGTGGACAAGATTGTTTATCAGATTGAAGAGACCCGTGAGGGCGGCCACTACATGGCCTATTGTCCCGAACTGGTGATAACGGGGTTTGGCGACACGGCGGACGAGGCCCGAAGCGCCCTCAGGAGCGAAATTTCGGCTTACCTGGAAGACTGCGAGGAACTGGGAATACTGGATGACGTTTTGATTGATGCGGGCTTTTACGATGACGATGAGGTGTGGATGAGCAGCCTGGTCACTCCCCCCAAAGAACCCCGGATCGAGTTTCTCTAGTCCCAAGGAACCGGCAAAGAGCGGCTGACTGAAAACAAGATGGCGGAAAACCGGACAGGCCTGGCTGCCCAGGCACAAATGAATGCCGAACCCGTTGAGATGCTTCTCAACATGGGACCACAGCACCCCTCTACCCACGGGGTGTTCCGCATGGTGCTGTGGGTCGATGGGGAGAAGATTGTCGATGTAGAGCCGCACATTGGCTACCTGCATCGCGGCTCGGAGAAACTGTGTGAAGGCGAACAGTATCACCAGATCATTACGCTGTTTGACCGGATGGACTATGTAGCCAATTTCAACAATGAGCTTGTGTACTGCCAGGCCGTTGAGAAGTTGATGGGACTGGCAGTTCCCGAGCGGGCCGAGTACGTTCGGGTTATCCTGTGCGAATTGAACCGCATCGCCAGCCACCTGCTGTACGTGGGAACCATTGGCCTGGACGCCGGGGCGATGACCCCCACCATGTTCGCTTTTCGCGGGCGGGAACGGATACAGTCCCTGTTTGAGGCTATATCCGGCGCCCGGATGATGCACAACTACTTCCGCATCGGGGGGGTCAAGGAAGACCTGCCGGACAATTTTGAGCGACTCATCGCCGATCTGCTTCCTCTTTTGAAGGAGGACGTGGAAGAGAGCGACCGTATTCTGACCTTCAACGAAATTTTCCTGACCCGCTTGAAGGACGTTGGCTCGATTTCCGCCGAAGAGGCCATTGACTTCGGGTTTACCGGCCCGTGCCTGCGCGGCTGCGGCGTGGAGTATGACGTCCGTAAGGCTCAGCCCTACTCGGTTTACGACCGCTTTGACTTTGATATCCCGGTGGGGCTGGATGGCGACTGCTGGGACCGGCACTGGGTGCGGGTCCAGGAAATGTACGAATCCCTGAAGATCATCGAACAGGCGCTGGAACAGATTCCCGAGGGCGAAGTGGTCTCCTCCCTGGGCCGGCGGTTGATTCGGCCCCCTGCAGGCGAGGTTTACGTGCGGGCGGAGAACCCCCGCGGCGAGATAGCTGTCCACCTGGTCAGCAACGGAACGGACAGGCCATACCGGCTGAAGGTACGGCCGCCGTCTTTCTGCAATTTGTCGGCCATAAAGCGGCTGCTGTGCGAATCCTGGATTGCCGACTCGGTGGTAATCCTGGGGTCCCTGGACATTGTGCTGGGGGAGGTGGACCGGTAGTGACTATTGCCGCGCCTTTCCTGGCGGTAACGCTCCTTGAAGTAGCCTGGATGGTGGTGGCCCTGCTCGCCATGTTTACCGGGCTGTCGGTGGTGGTCTTGTCGCTGACCTGGCTGGAGCGGAAGGCCCTGGGTCGTCTTCAATTGCGGTTGGGTCCCACGCGGACCGGGCTTTTCGGCCTGATGCAGCCCGTGGCAGACGCCGTCAAGCTCATCCTGAAAGAGGACATTATCCCTACCTCGTCGGACCGGGCCATTTTCTGGGCGGCGCCCGTGATCGTAGTCCTGTCCGCATTCATGATCTGGGTTACCATTCCCGCCGCGGAAGGCCTGGTACTGCGAAACCTGGAACTGGGTCTCTTCTACATTACGGCCTTCGCCGTAGTGGGAATTCTAGGCCTGGTGCTGGCAGGGTGGGGATCGGCCAACAAGTATGGCGTACTGGGGGGCCTGCGTTCGGCGGCCCAGCTCATCAGCTACGAGATTCCCGTCATCATGGTGGTAGTGGCGGTGGGAATGCTGGCCCAGTCCCTGGATTTAAGGGTGATAGTTGCCAGCCAGCAGCAGATACCATACGCGGCATTGCTCCCCCTGGGCATGGTGGTATTCTTCATAGCCGGCCTTGCCGAAGTCGGCAGGACCCCCTTCGACATCTACCACGCCGAGTCCGAGGTGGTGGGCGGCCCCTTCGTGGAATACAGCGGCGCGCACTGGTCGGTTTTCTTCCTGGCGGAGTACATCAACACCTTTGCCATAGCGGCGCTGGTTGTATTGCTCTTCCTGGGGGGATGGTCGTGGCCCTGGGGCGCGGCTGCCCTGTCGTGGCTGCCTTCCCTGCCGGATGTTGCCTGGCTGGGGCCGCTGCTGCACCTGGTCTGGTTCCTGATCAAGGTCTATGCGGTAATCCTGGTGGTGTTCTGGATACGAGGCACCTTCCCCAGGTTGCGTATTGACCAGTTGATGGCCTTTGCCTGGAAGGCAATGGTACCCCTGTCTTTTTATGCAATTGTCATTACGGCGGTCTATCTATTTTACGATTGGCCCGCCTGGACCCTTACCCTGATGTCGTTGACCGGCATTGTGGTTGTGGGCTACATTGTCTATCGGAAGATGATGGAGCCGGCCCGCAGGATAGCGGAAGTCAAGGCGCGGCAGGCTGCCCAGGCGGCGCAGCGGCAAGCCTCCCGTCAGACCGGATAGCGCGAGCCAGGAGTTAGGATATGCTGAACAGCGTAAAGGGTATGATGTTGACCCTGGCATCCACGTTCCAGGGGCTGAAGAAGCCAGTTACCCGCGAGTATCCGAAACAGCCCACGCCGGTTCAGCCCAGGTTTATGGGATTTCCCGCGCTGACCTGGGACAATGACGTGGATGAACCCTTCTGTACGGGCTGCATGGTCTGCATACGCAACTGCCCGACGCAGTGCATGTCGGCCAGCATGATGGACAACCCTCTGAATGAGGAGGGAAAGAGCCACCGGCGAAAGATAGTTGACTACTTCGAAATTAACCTTAACCGTTGTATACTTTGCGGGATTTGCGTGGAGCTGTGCAATTTCGATGCCATTGTGATGAGCCATGAGCACGAAATGAGCACTTACGAACGAAACGGGGACAGGGTTGACCTTCCCGCCCTGCTGGATATCGGCAAGAAGTACCAGCGGGAGACGGCCTGGATTCCGCCCACCGTTCTGGCCAAGGCAAAGAAAGAGGCAGAGGATGCTGCCAAGGCCGCCGCGGCGGAAAGCGAGGAACCTGCTGCCGCAGCCCAGGAAGGGGACTAGCCCGGCTGCCCGACTGTTGCCGGAAATCCGGCCCGTCCAGGAAGGAACCGCAGAGGTAAGAGATATCCCCAGGCGAGAGGACGAGCGTAATCTGAAATGGTAGGGCAGGCGCCAGGCTTACTGTACCTGCCAGCGAAGCACTGACGGTTATCTGAAGAAGCGGGGGATTAAGCCCCCGCGAGGTGGGGGCCTTGCAAGGGAGACGGTAAAGGCGCACTCCCTGGGCTGGGGTTCCGCCACCTGTGTGCTGCTGGCATCGGTCGGTGATTTGCCTTAAATGCCTGGAAGGAAAGAGGGTTTTCTCAAGCGCGCAATCAGGTTATTTCACTGAACACCGGGTCGGCGGACGGCCGCACCGTGATTCAGTCGGGTCACACTCGAGTTTCCAATACACTTGATGGCATTCATTCATATGAGCATAGATTCTGCCCCGCGCCGTTCAAGCGGGGGCCGATAGACGTGTCCTGGTTCCTCTTCATCATATTGGCAATTTTCACGCTGGGCGGAGGCCTGGGCGTGGTGGTTACCCGCAACGTAGTCCACGCCGCCCTGTTCCTGCTGGTCTCGCTGGTTGCCGTCGCCGGGCTGTACCTGATTCTGTTTGCCGAATTCCTGGCGCTGGTGCAGGTCCTGATTTATGGCGGCGCCATCATCATAGTGCTGATTTTCGCCATAATGCTCACCCGCACTGCCGAGTACCCCTATATCTCCGATAACAAGCAGTGGCCCCTGGCCGCCGTGGCGGCCGCTGCGGTGGGGGTGGTACTGGGCGCGGCATTTCTGGACAACAACCTTTCCCAGACAACTCCCAACAGCCCGGCCTTCGCGGACTTGGCGAATTCCCTCTTTACTACCTGGGCAATACCCTTTGAAGTGGCGTCACTGGTATTGCTGGTAGCGTTGATTGGCGCGATCATCATCGCCCGCACGGGGGAGGATAACCGGTAGCTATGGTCCCCCTGGTAGCATTCCAGCTATTGAGCGCAGCGCTGTTTGCCATAGGAATCTATGGCGTAATGGCACGGCGCAGCGCGGTCCTGATTGTGATGTCCATCGAGTTGATGCTCAATGCCGTCAACATCAACCTGATTGCGGCAGCATCGCACCTGGAAGGGACGGGGCGGTGGGCCAACTTTGACGGACATATTATCGCCATTTTCATAATTACGGTGGCGGCCGCCGAGGTGGGCCTGGGGATGGCGATTATTTTGAGAATGTACCGGAATCGGTCCACAGTCAACGTGGACGAGATCAACTTGATGAAATGGTAAGGCTGTCCAATTTGACAATCCACGGAACGATTTCCCCCGATGTGATGAATACGGTCAGGGAGGACCAATCCTGATATGGTTTGGGCCTGGCTGATTCCGGTCATCAGTTTCGCGGTTGTGCCTCTGATAATCCTCTTCGGGAAACGGCTCCCCGGAAAGGGATCCCCGCTGGCTATCCTGGCCATCCTGGCCGGATTTGCAATTTTCTGGGTAGTGTTTGCAGGTTTTCTCTCCGCCACCCCGGAGACCGAAGGGTGCGCCACAGGTGTGGGTACGAAGGCCCTCACCTGCAATTTCCAGATTACCTGGTTTGAGGCCGGCATACCCGGGGCGGATACCAGTGGTTTCGACCGAATAGAAATCGCCTGGGGAATAACCATCGACCCGTTAACGGTGTCCATGCTGGGGCTGGCCACTTTCGTGGCGCTGATGGTCCAGATTTACTCCCTCGGCTATATGCATGGCGACCCCCGCATTGATTGGTACTATGCCTTTCACGCCCTGTTTATTGCCTCGATGCTCACCCTGGTCCTGGCCGACAACTTCCTGTTGCTCTACGTGGCGTGGGAGCTGGTGGGCCTGTGTTCATACTTGCTGATCGGCTTCTGGCACGAACGTCCTGAGCCCAGGGAAGCCGCCAAAAAGGCGTTCATAGTCACTAGAATCGGAGATGTGGGACTGCTGGTGGGCATTCTGCTCCTGTGGAGTCACGTTGGCAGTTTCAGCATGTCCGAGACCTTTGCGGCCGTGGCGGGCGGCGAGCTAAGCGACGGAGTAGTTACCTTCTCTGCGCTGTTGCTATTCCTGGGAGCCATGGGCAAGTCTGCCCAGTTCCCCTTCCACGTCTGGCTGCCCGATGCCATGGAAGGTCCGACGCCCGTAAGCGCGCTGATTCACGCCGCAACGATGGTGGCTGCCGGTGTTTACCTGGTGGCGCGGGCGTTTCCGATTTTCAGCGCTTCAGACACTGCCATGCTGGTGGTCGCCACAATCGGTCTGATAACCGCTCTGGGCGCCGCGACTATTGCGCTGGTAGCTACGGACCTCAAGCGTATTCTGGCTTATTCCACCATCAGTCACCTGGGGCTGATGATGCTGTCCCTGGGGGCGGCCGGCTACACTGCCGCAATTTTCCACCTGCTGGCCCATGGGTTCGCCAAGGCCCTGCTGTTCCTGGGGGCAGGCAGCGTTATGCACAGCACGGAAGAGCTGGATGTCCGGAGGATGGGCGGGCTGCGCAAGGTGATGCCGGTTACCGCCATTCTTTTCTCCATTGGCGCCCTGTCGTTGGGCGGCATTCCAATACTGGCGGGTTTCTGGAGCAAGGACGAGATTCTCATTGCCGTTAATGATCACCTGAATCCGGTGTTCATTGTATTGACCCTGTTGACGGCATTCCTCAGCGCGCTGTACATGGCCCGGGCAATGTTCGTGGTGTTTTACGGAAAGTTCGCGGAGCATTTTGAGCACGTCCACGACGCTCCACCCACGATGTCCATCACCATGGGACTCCTGGCAGTGTTTGCCGTCTTTTTCGGCCTGGCGGCCCTTAACTGGCCCGGCGCTTTCGACGGCATTGGCTACTTCATCATCTACGAAAAGGGTCATGGGCTGGAGTTCGTAGTCTGGCTGGCGGCGGTTTCTACTGTCCTGGCTGTAGGGGCCTTTATCTACGGGTACCTGGCCTACGCGAGAAAGAGCGTGAACCTTGAAGGGGCGCGTCGCACATTTGCCCTGCCGCTGAAGATTGCCGAAGGCAGGTACTATGTTGACGAGCTTTACCAGTGGACTATTGACCGGGTGGTGCTGTCGCTTTCGCGGTTCGTGGCCTGGTTTGATCGTGCCCTGGTGAACGATGTGGGAATCAATGGCCCCGGTGACATTACCAGGGGTCTGGGCGAGAAGCTCAAATATCACGTGACCGGTTACGTTTACAGCTACGTTCTGGTCATGGCCCTGGGACTGATCGGGCTGGCCATCTTCTGGTGGCTGGTTTCCAGGTAGCCGGGACTTGTTTGACCTATGAACAGTTTTGACCAATCGGCGTTGTTGTTGACGATACTGGTGCCGCTGGCCGGCGCAGTATTGTCCATGTTCCTGCCCAGGAACCGACCAAACGATGCCTGGTATTTCGCCATTTTTGTGTCGGCGATTACCCTGGTTATTTCCCTGTTCCTTTTTGTGGGTTACGACTTCGCCGCGGGAGGCTACCAGTTCGTCCGGGTTTACGAGTGGCTGGACGAACCATTGAACATTGACCTCCACCTGGCCATGGACGGCATCGCCGCCACCCTGGTGCTGCTCAACGGCATAGTGCTGTTCGGAGCGGTGCTGATATCCCAGACCATCAAGCACAGGTCTCGCGACTTCTTCGTTCTCCTGCTGGCCCTGGGTTCCGGCGTTTTCGGCGTGTTTGTTGCCCAGGACCTTTTCTTCCTGTTTTTCTTCTACGAACTGGCGGTGCTGCCCATGTACCTGCTCATCGGAGTGTGGGGCAGCAGCACCATTTTCGAAGCCGACCGGCAGCGGCTGTGGGGTATTCCCCTTCCCTTTGACCTGGGTTCATACAACCGTCCCAAGGAATACGGGGCGATGAAGCTGATGCTGGTCCTGGTGGGTGGAAGCGTCCTTATCTGGGTTGGAATCCTGGCAATGTACGTTGCGTCGGACCAGTTCGGCAGTCCCACGTTCTCCATGCAAATCCTGGGAGAGCTTTCCAAAGAAGGGGCCTTCAGTCCCACTTTCCAGAACTGGGTATTTCCCCTGTTCATGATTGGCTTTGGCGTGCTGGCGGGCCTGTGGCCCTTCCACACCTGGTCGCCCGACGGTCACGTGGCCGCCCCTACAGGAGTCAGCATGCTCCATGCCGGGGTGTTGATGAAGCTGGGCGCCTTCGGCATTATCCGGGTGGGTATGGTGCTGCTTCCCGAGGGCGCCGAGGCGTGGATGCCGGTGCTGATCGTCCTGGGCACCGTGAACGTGGTGTATGGCGCCATTTCGGCGATGTCGCAGCGGGACCTGAAATACATAATCGGGTACTCCAGCGTAAGCCACATGGGCTATGTCATTATGGGCATAGCCACGCTGCACCCGGTGGGACTGACGGGAGCGGTGCTCCAGATGTTCTCTCACGGCATAATGACGGCCCTGATGTTCGCCATGGTGGGAGCCATTTACGAACGGACCCACGTCCGCGATATAACGATCCTGAATGGCTTGATGAAGCGGATGGGATTTGCCAGCTTCTTCTTTGCCATCGCCGGCCTGGCCTCCCTGGGCTTGCCGGGGTTAAGCGGATTCGTGGCCGAGTTCATGGTATTCACGGGCGCCTTCAAGACCTATTTGCCTTTTGCCATCCTGGCCGTGATTGGCGCTGCGCTGACCGCCATTTACATCCTGAGGCTATTGGCGCGCACCTTCTTTGGCGAAGCCGATCCCCGCTGGGAGGGTCTGACCGACGCCAGTCCAGTGGAGAAGACTGTGGGCGCTGCCTTTGTCCTGATATTGTTGTTTGTCGGCGTATGGCCGGCCCCCTTCACCCGCGTTATCAACGTGGGAGTGGATTCGGTAATGAGCCTGTTCTAGGTGATTCCGTTAGATCGTTTTGAGTACTGAGAACCTGACCGCCAACCTATACCTGCTGACGCCGGAGTTTGTTCTGGCGGGGTTTGCGCTGCTGGTGTTTGTCCTGGACCTGTTTTTGCCGGACGAACGCAAGGACCTGCTGGGGTGGCTGTCGGTATTGGGATTAATCGGAATAGCGATTCTCTCCATCGCCATGCTGGTGGGGGTGGACGAGTCCCTTTACAACGGACTGCTGGCGGTGGACGAATATGCACTGTTCTTCAAGGTCTTCTTCATAGGAATCGGTGTATTCGTAATCCTGAGTTCCATCGACTATGTCAGGCAGTACCTGAATCATCCTGGCGAGTTCTACGGACTGCTCTTGTTCTCGGTCCTGGGCATGAACCTGATGGCCATGTCCCGGGAATTGCTGACCGCCTACATTTCCCTGGAGCTGCTGAGCTTCAGCCTTTACGTGATGGTTGCCTATGCCTTGGGCAGTCCCAAGTCCAATGAGGCAAGCCTTAAGTACATCATCATTGGCGCGGTCTCTTCGGCCATACTGCTTTACGGCATAAGCATGGTTTACAGCACCCTGGGCGTAACCAGGTTTGCCGACATAGGAGAGGAATTGAAGGTCGCCGGCGATGTTAGCCCGGCGCTGTGGGCTGGGCTGGCATTGATTGTTGCCGGGCTGGGTTTCAAACTGGCGGCGGTCCCATTCCATATGTGGGCGCCCGACGTTTACGAGGGAGCCCCCCTGCCCATTACCGCGTACCTGGCCATCGCATCCAAGGCCGCCGCCTTCGCCCTGGTGCTCAGGCTGCTGGCCGAGGCTTTTGTGCCGGTAGCAGACCGGTGGGACCAGTGGCAGATAATCCTGGTCGTGCTGTCCGCGTTGTCCATGCTGGTGGGAAATCTCGTGGCCCTGGCCCAGCGAAACCTGAAGCGCCTGATGGCATATTCCAGTGTCGGCCACGTTGGTTACATCCTGGCCGGTACGGCTGTTCTTTCCACCGATTCTCTGCTGGGAGCAAACGGGGTAATCTTCTATCTTGTGGGTTACTCGGTTACCAGCATGGTGGTGTTCGCGGCCCTGATCGCCTTCTTCAACGCCACCGGTCAGGAGGAGATTGTGGACCTGGCCGGCCTGGCGGACCGGCAGCCCTTCCTGGCAATGGCCATTGCCATCGGGCTGTTCTCACTGAGTGGACTGCCCATATTTGTAGGATTCACCATCAAGTTCTACTTGTTCACCGCCGTCGCCAACGAAGGGTACCTCTGGCTGGCCGGACTGGCCATACTTACGAGCTTGATCTCGCTCTACTATTACCTGCAGGTGATCAGGCAGATGTACATTCAGCCGGCCCTGGCTGCCCCCGCGGAAGGCGGAGGGGACAGCTCAGGAGATGCCGTCGTTGACGAGACTGAGGCAGAAGGCATCCCCGCCGGCGTAGATGAGCACACTCATACCGCAGCTCATCACGAACCTTCTTCCGAATACGTGCCCCTGCCACGGCCTTCAGTTGCCTTGATAGCGGTGGTGTTCCTGGGGCTGGTGGCCACAGTGGGGCTAGGAGTCTATCCCGCGCCGCTGCTGGAACTGGTCGAAAGCGCCAGCGCGGCCGTTATGCAGGGCGGCTAGTAAGAGGCATTTGATTCCAGGAGACGGTTGGTGACATCGGTTAGCCGCGCAAAGAAATTGGATGCCTACCGCAATGCTTATCAGGCGCTGGAGGCTGCCCTGGAGGAATTTCCACGGGAAATGTGGCAGTTCAGGGACGAGCATGGTTGTTGGAGCATCCACGAGCACCTGGTACATATTGCAGACAGCGAAGCCAACAGCTACATACGGTGCCGGCGGCTCATTGCCGAGCCGGGGCTGGAGTTGATGGCGTACGACGAAAACCAGTGGGCGTCGGCGCTGAATTACCATTCCATGGATACGGAAGGGGCCCTTGAACTGTTTCGGGTACTCCGCCGCCGCACCTGGGAACTGATTCACAATCTGCCAGAATCGGCGTGGTCCAACACCTGTTACCACCCTGAGAACGGCGACATGACCCTGGAGGACTGGCTGGATGTTTACGAGCGGCATGTAGCCGAGCACGTGGAGTACATGCGGCAGAACCACGCCGAATGGCTGAAAGCCGGAGTGGATTCGAGCCCAAATCCGGCGCAATGAGGATAGATACCTGATGATTATTTCCGTCATAGGCAGCAGCACCGCCAAGCCCGAGCACGCCGCCCTGGCCGAGGAAGTCGGGCGGGAACTGGCAAGGCGGGGCATCATGGTTGCCTGTGGGGGAATGACCGGCGTAATGGAGGCCGCCTGCCGGGGCGCCAAGGCGGAAGGCGGTACTACCATCGGTATCCTTCCCGGGCGGCGGGGGTCGCCATACAATCCCTACGTGGACATTCCCATTTACACGACCCTGGGGTACGCCCGGAATATCATTGTCGTTCATTCCGGGGAAGCCTGTATTGCCATTGGCGGCGCCTTTGGCACGCTTTCCGAAATCGCATACGCCCTGGACGCCAAGATTCCGGTGGTCGGCCTCAGCAGCTGGCCGCTGACCATCAAAGGCGACGGCGACCCGATAGTGGATGGTGTTTTGCCCGCCAGCGACCCAGCGGACGCCGTGGAAAAGGCAATCGCGGCTGCGGCCTCTGCCGGCGCCGTTGCCTAGTCCAGTAGCCGGAACCACCGCAACCGGCAGGGAGTTGAGGGCCCAGGAACCGACGGGTCCCCTGCTCCTGACGCTTTTCCGCCCACTATTCTCTGCGAGCGAGCGCAACTAATGACCAGTCCCGATGCTAATGCCGTCATAACCGAAATTCTCGGACGGGAAGTCCTGGACTCCCGGGGCAATCCCACGGTTGAGGCCGAGGTCCGCCTGTCCAACGGCGCCAGGGCTCATGCAGCGGTGCCTTCGGGCGCCAGCACCGGCAGCTACGAGGCCCTGGAAATGCGGGACGGAGATGCCGACCGATTTGGCGGCGCGGGAGTGCGCAATGCCGTTGCTAATATTGCCGGCGCCATCGCCCCCGCACTTAAGGGAAACTCCCCCTTTGACCAGGCTGCCATTGACCGGGCCATGCTGGACCTGGACGGGACCCCCTCCAAGAGCAACCTGGGGGCCAACGCAGTTCTTGCCGTCTCAATGGCCACGGCCCGGGCGGCTTCCCTGGCCCATCCTGACGCGGGCGGTGAGCTCTGGCGCTATTTGGCCCAGGGGGGCCAGGTTACTCTGCCCGCTCCCATGTTCAATATCCTGAACGGGGGGCGGCACGCGTCCAACTCGGCGGATATCCAGGAGTTCATGGTTTCCCCGGCGGGATTGCCCACTTTTTCTGATTCGCTGAGGGCAGGGGCTGAAATATACCAGGCCCTGAAAGGCCTTCTGAGGGCAGGGGGGCACAACCTGAATGTGGGCGATGAGGGCGGATTTGCGCCGTCGCTGCCTTCCAATCGGGATGCCATCGAGGTGGTGCTGCAGGCCATCGAGACCGCCGGCTATGTTCCGGGCAGGGATGTGATGCTCACCCTGGACGTGGCCGCTTCGGAATTGTTTGACCGGGAATCCCGCCGGTACGTGCTGGAACGGGAGGGCACCAGCCTGGAGGCCGGGGAGCTGGTGGACCTGTACGAGGAATGGCAGCGAGCCTATCCCATTGTCAGCATTGAGGATGGCCTGGACGAGGATGACTGGGAAGGATGGTCTGAGCTGACCAGCCGGCTGGGCAAGGCCGCCCAACTGGTGGGGGACGACCTGTTCGTAACCAACATTTCTCGAATACAAAAGGGTATCGATGAGGGCGCCGGCAACTCGGTATTGCTAAAACCCAACCAGATTGGTACGCTTACTGAAACCCTCCAGGCATTGCGAATGACGCGGGATGCCGGTTGGGGCGCCGTTATGAGCCATCGCTCCGGCGAGACTGAAGACACTACTATCGCCGACCTGGCGGTGGGATGGAACGTAGGACAGATAAAGACCGGCGCACTGGCGCGGTCTGAACGGGTAGCCAAGTACAATCGACTTCTGCGCATAGAATCGGAACTCGGGACGGAGGCCGTATATGCCGGAAACAGAGCCTACGCAGGTTACGGAACTACCTAAATCCTATTTGGCCTGGCGAATTTCCCGTTACCTTGCCATCCAGGGTCTGAAACGCCTGTTGCGTTTTGCCTGGTGGCTGATTGTTCTGATGGGCAGGATAGTTGTAGGATTTGGGAGACTGTTGTCATCCCCCACGCCCAGCTACGTCAACCGCGCCAGGCTGAACGTGTACGGCTGGTTCATTTGGCGAAGATAGGAGAACGGGGCTGACTTACGGGCTGACCCCCAGGGCTTGGGAAACATCGAAGCCGTTCGATAAGCTCGGCTACCCAGACAAGGAAAATTGGAGAATACAGCAATGACTACTCGCATCGGAGTCAACGGTTTTGGCAGGATAGGGCGGCTCGTCACTCGCGCGACCATGGAGCGGTACCCGGACAAGCTGGAAGTGGCGGCGGTAAACGACCTGACCGACGACAAGACCAACGCTCATCTGTTCAAGTACGACACCAGCTACGGTGTTTACCAGGGACAAGTTGAAGCCAACAATGGCGACCTGATCATCGATGGCCGCAATATCAAGGTTTTCTCCGAGCGGGACCCCGCCAGGATTCCCTGGTCTGAAATGGGTGTGGACCTGGTGGTTGAATCCACCGGGATTTTCACTGATGGAGAGACTGCGGGAGGACACCTGCAGGGCGGGGCGAGCAAGGTAATCATTTCCGCCCCCGCCAGCAACGTTGACCTGACCATGGTAATGGGCGTAAACGACGACCAGTATGACAAGGAAAAGCACAACATAGTTTCCAACGCTTCCTGCACCACCAACTGCTTTGCGCCCATGGTTAAGGTGCTGCACGAGGCCTTTGGAATTGAACACGGCCTGATGTCCACCATTCACTCCTATACCAACGACCAGGCTATTCTGGACCAGCGCCATTCCGACCTCCGCAGGGCTCGCGCCGCTGCCATGAACATTATCCCCACCAGCACGGGCGCCGCGCGGGCTGTGGGACTGGTTCTGCCCGAACTCAACGGCAAGCTGCATGGCATCGCCTTCCGGGTGCCCACTGCCACGGGTTCCGTCACCGATTTCGTGGTTGACCTTGCCCGGGGAGTTACGGTGGAGGAAGTGAACCAGGCATTCCAGGCCGCTGCCGAAGGATCCCTTAAGGGAATCTTGCAGTACACCGAGGACCCCATTGTCAGTTCCGACGTGCGCGGCAACTCCCACAGCTGCATATTTGATGCCCTGTCCACAATTGTGATGCAGGACAACATGGTCAAGATTATGGGGTGGTACGACAATGAGTGGGGCTATTCGTGCCGCACTGCCGACCTGTGCTCGTTCATGAGCGACAAGGGCATCTAGTTCAGACCGGCAGCTTTCAAACCGAGGCCAATAATTTGCGGGGAGGAACCTTGCCTTATGGGAGTCGTTCCTCTCCGCAAAGCGTTTTTCCCCTTGCCACTTTCACCAGTTCCTTCTAGCCCCGGCGTCTTGCCGTCTCGATTATTCGAGAAGGGTGGAGTATGCGCCGGCTGAACCACCTTCGCCTTCCACAGCCATCGGCGGAGCATTTCCTGCTGCTGCTCATCCTGGTGGTTGCCCTTGCCCTGCGCCTGAACGGGCTGAACTGGGACTCGGGCTACGGGTTTCACCCTGACGAACGCTCTCTATACCAGCGGGCCGGCTGCATGTACGACATCCTTACTGAGCGTCGGGGTTTTGAGAATTGCCTGAAGGACCATCCCCAGATCGAGCCCGGCATTCCGGGCCTGCGCACCATACTGGACTTTGACCGCAGCCCCCTGAATCCCCACTGGTTTCCGCTAGGAAGCGTCCTCATTTATGTCCTTGTATTCTTCCGGTCCCTGATTGAGCTGTTTACCGACATTAATGCGCTGGATATGAGGTACGTGGGCAGGTTGCTCTCTGCCCTGGCCGACGTGGGAACTGTGGCCATGGTTTACCTGCTGGGAAGGCGTATTTACGGCCCGCTTTACGGTCCGTGGGTGGGGCTGCTGGCGGCTGCGTTGACAGCCCTCGCGGTCATCCACGTTCAGCACAGCCATTTCTTCAGGCCGGAGACCTTTACCGCTTTCTGGATACTGACAGTCTTCTGGGCTATGTTCCAGGTAATGGAGAAGGCGAGGCTTCGTGATTCGCTGGTCCTGGGCGTCCTGGTGGGGCTGGCATTTGCTCCCAAGGTGAGCATACTTCCCATCGCCCTGCCCCTGGCCCTGTGTTACTGGTATCGGCTGCTGAACTCCGGTAACGGGCGCCGGAGCGGGATCAGGCGTTCTGACCTGGAGCAGACCTTTTTTCATGCGTTGACTGCTCTGGCTGCAGCGCTGGCCGTTTTCTTCCTGGTTACCCCCTATGCCCTGCTGTACTTGTCCAACTTTCTGGGGGAGCAGGCCGCGCAGACAAATATGGCCCGAAACGCCGGCCTGTGGCCCTTTACAATTCAATACGTTGGGACGCCCACCTTTTTCTACCAGTTCAAGCAGACTGCGGTCTGGGGGTTGGGTCCGCCGCTGGGATTGGTTGCCTGGGGTTCAATAGCCTTTTCTGCCTTACTGGTGTGGCAGGGAAGCTTTGCCCGCCGGGCAGACATTCTGATTCTGGTCTGGTTGGTGCCGAGCATTCTCTTCCTGGAAAGCTTTGAGGTCCGATTTCAGCGCTATTACTTTGCCTTGATTCCTTTCATGATACTGCTGGGCAGCCGAATGCTTCTGTGGGCCCCCTTCTACCTGCGCGGCACGGCTGAAGGGGTGTCTCGAAGACGTAGCTTGGGCCGCCCCCAGCAGGCATTGGCCATACCCGCCGACAGCATTCAGAGGATGTGGTCTTACCTGCGAAACGATCCGCTCGGACGGCGTATATTGATCTACGCGTGCTGGGGCCTGGTTGCGGCCGTCGTGGTTTCCACGCTGTTCTATTCGCTAGCGTTTCAGAGAGTCTATCTGAACCCTCACCCCGCGGTAGTCGCCTCGCAGTGGATACACGAGCAGGTACCTGCCGGCACCCCCATTGTCAACGACAACCATTGGGACGATTCCGTCCCTGAACTGGTGGATAGATATCAGTTGTGGCACTTTCCCGCTTACGAGCCCGACGGCGTCGGCAAAATGGCAGAGTTGGCCGGGCGACTGGCGGAGTCCGATTACGTGGTGTTCTACAGCCAGCGCCCCTACGTCAGCGTGGCCAGCGACCCGGAGCGTTTCCCACTTTCCGTTGAGTACTATCGTCAGCTTTTTGCCGGGGAACTGGGATACCGGCTGGTGAGGGAGTTTAAATCTGACCCCGGTTTCCTGGGAGTTACCATAACCGACGACCCGTTTGGGCGTACGGGTCTGCCACGCCCGGAACCGCCGTCGGCCGACCCCGTTGGCGGGATAACCCTAAACTGGGGCTATGCCGATGACAACGTAGTCGGGTATGACCACCCCACCGTTTTCCTGTTCCAGAACGTAGATAAGCTGCCGGCGGAATCGCTGGTTGGAAAATTGGCAGGCGGACAGGCAAGGCCCATTACCGCGCTTAAGTTTTCGGAGGTGGACTGGGCGAAGCAACGGGAGAGTGGTACCTGGTCCGAGATATTCGATCGGGACAGTGTGGCGAACCAGGCGCCCCTCCTGGCGTGGTTGCTGGCGGTAGAAGTAATCTTCCTGATTTCCCTGCCGTTGTGTCTGTTCCTGTTTCGCCCGCTGGCCGACCGGGGAATTGTCCTGGCGCGGATAGTAGGCCTGCTGGGAGTGGCCTACATAACGTGGTTGATTGTAAACCTGGGCTTGATCGAGTTTTCCCTTGGAGCGCTCCTGGCGGCAATGATTGCCATGGGGGGGCTGTCCGGATTGGCGTTGCTGGCGTACCGGCGCCAGATGTGGGAGTTCATCAGGGCAAAGTGGCGCGTCCTGGCGACTACCGAAGCGCTGTTCCTGGGAGCCCTGCTGCTATTCGTGATCGTCCGCTCCCTGAACCCGGACCTGTGGCATCCTTACCGGGGCGGGGAAAAACCCATGGAATTCGCCTACTTCAATGCCGTGTTGAAGTCGGGCCTGCTTCCACCCTATGACCCCTGGTTTGCGGGCGGTTACCTCAATTACTACTACTGGGGATACTTCATTCTGGCCATTCCTGCCAGGTTGACCGGTATTGTACCGGCCGTTGCTTTCAACCTGGCAGTTCCCTTGCTCTTCGCCCTGACCGTCACCGGAGCATACTCGGTGGTGTACAACCTGGCGGAGGGATTCAGGCGTTCCCGCCGTCCAGCCGCGTCTTCCCTTTCCACGGTTGCCGACATCGAAGCCGACTCCGAATATGCGGGAGACTATTCAGTCAACCCGGCAGAGGGATACTCCAGAGTGGAACGCGCAGTCAGGAGTCCCATTACTGCGGGACTGACAGCTGCCCTGTTCGTGGCGGTGATTGGAAACCTGGACGGTCTTGTACAGTTGATTCAAGGGGTTGGCCGAAGGCTGAGCGAGGGAGGCGCCACCGTATTCGCCTTTGATTTCTGGCGCAGCAGCAGGATGCTGCCCAATCAGGAGAGCATTGAACCTAACCTGTTGACGTTCTGGTTGTGGAACACCGGCGAATTGCCTTCGGAAGTGTCGTGGCACATTACCGAGTTTCCGTTTTTCAGCTTCCTGTTTGCCGACCTGCATGCCCATATGATGGCCATTCCCTTTACCATCCTTGCAGTGGGGTTGAGCCTAAGCCTGGCCGCGGGCTACCGGAGGCTGGGATGGACCTGGGACCTGGCAGTCTTGTTAACCCTGGGCCTGGCCGTGGGTTCGCTGTGGCTCATCAACAGCTGGGACTACCCGAGCTTCCTTCTGCTGGCCCTGGCGGCGGCCGGAATCGCTGCTTATCGAGGTTGGGAGTCCACGAAAGGAAAAGCGACGGCCTTTGTCCTGATGGCGGCGACTATTGCAGCTGTGGGCCTGCTGGCTTTCCTGCCCTTCCATCAGGCCGTCGAGACCTTCGGGACAGGTTTGGAAGCCACGCGCTGGAAGACCCCTTTGCTCAACTTCCTGGGGATTCATGGCCTGTTTCTGGCCATTGTCGTGACGTTTCTTGTTTGGCAAGCCCGTCGGCCCCTGTACGTCATTCTCGGGACGAGCTTCGGCCTCTCCTACCTGGATAAGGCCGTGGAAACGGACGCCTACCGCAGAAGTTTCCGGCGGTGGCTGAGGATGTACGCCCTGGCGGGGGCGGCCCTGGCAGGTTTCTTTGGCCTGTCAGGATATGCCACTGCTGCGGTGACGACGGTTATCCTGGCGCTGAGCGGGCTGGCAGCCTGGGACGCCGTTACCTCCCGAGAACGAGGTCAGATCTACGGTGTGTTTCCCCTGGTCCTGGCGGGTTTGGCCCTGGGCCTCATCATCGGTGTGGACCTGGTGCGAGTCGAGGATGATATCGGGAGAATGAATACCCTCTTCAAGTACTACCTTGAAGCATGGGTGCTGCTGGCCCTGGCATCCGCTTTCTTCCTCTGGAGAATGTGGTACGACGCCAGATTCCGCCCATTTCCCTTCGACATTACCCGGATGGTCTGGTTCGGGTTTGTGGCTATCCTGGTGCTGGCCAGCCTGATTTACCCGCTGCTGGGAACGCAGGCCCGGGTTGCGGACCGATTCAATTCCCTTTCTCCCACCCTGGACGGCATGGAGTACATGGGAGAGGCAGTTCACTGGGAAAAAGACCAGCCCCTGGAACTGAAATGGGACCGGGAGGCAATCCACTGGCTCCAGGACAATGTTGCCGGCTCGCCGGTAGTCCTGGAGGCTCACACGGAACAGTACCGGTGGGGCGGCCGCATATCCAAATATACCGGCCTGCCCACTGTGCTTGGCTGGCCCTGGCACCAGATTCAACAGCGGGGGCCCTACGGCTCTGAGGTTCACGAGCGGGCCAGGGACATTACCCAGATTTATGGCAGTGAAGACCTGGCTTTGGCCCACAAGTTGCTGGCCAAGTACCAGGTGCGCTACGTGGTGGTCGGGGACCTGGAGCGAGTCTTTTACCCCGGGGCGGGAACGGGGAAGTTTGATATAATGGCGCAGCTAGGCACCATGGTCAAGGTTTACGACAACGGGCACACTTCCATCTACCGATTGGCCCACGATCCCCTTCCCACCCCTTAGACCAGCAGTGCGCAAGGAGCAGGCATGGACCAGAGCACCCTGTTGAACGTGGCCTTGATCAGAGACTTGATGATAATCGTTTCCCTGTCCATATGGATTGTGGTTCTGATTACCGTAGCCTTTATAGCCTTGAAGCTGATCGGCCCGATAAAGTCGCTAACCCGAACTGCCCGCAATCTGGAGGAGACCTCGGTGGTCCTGCGCGATACCACCAAGGACGTGTCCAGGACATTCAGCATGTTCGGGAATATCAATCGGGTAGTTGAGCGGGTGCGCGAAAGAGTTCAGCGAGGAAGCGGGCAGGAGTAGCCGGTCTCGGGCCGCCTCGAAAGCAACGGTGGCAACACTGTGGGCTTATGCCATGCCCGGCAGGGGAAGAGCAGGCCTTCTCAGGCCATTCTCCAGCGGGGATAGGAACCAAACACCTTCAAGTCGCTGACCTGGCCCTGAAGGACTGAGAGCGCTTCCTTCAACAGGCCATTCTCCCGGTGTCCCTCGCAGTCAACCAGGAAGTTATACCTGCCCAGCGACTCCTTGGTGGGTCGCGACTCAATCTTTACGAGGTTGATGTTGCGGGTGGCAAACACGCCCAAAGCGCTGTACAGTGACCCCGGCGCGTCCTCAGCGAAGGTAAAGCAAAGGGACGTCTTATCGCTTCCCGTAGGCTCATGGTCCTGCCAGCCCAGGAGAACAAACCTAGTGACGTTGTTGGTAACGTCCTGGATTCCCCTCCCAATGATTTCCGCCCCGTAGAGTTCGGCTGCCCTTTGGGGGGCTATAGCGGCGGCCGTCTCGGCGCTCTCCATCATGTGGGACACGGCGGCAGAATTGCTTAGCGAGGCCATGGGTTCCGCCCCGGGAAAGTTGCTCTCCAGGAAATGGCGACACTGGGCCAGTGACTGGGGGTGGGAATAGATGATTCGCACGTCCCGGGGATTGGCGCCTGGCCGTATCATCAGGCAGTGGTCTATGGGCAGGACCACTTCATTGAAAATAGAGAGGTCGCTTTCACTGATCAGGTAATCGAGGGTGTAAACGACGGAACCTTCAATGCTGTTTTCAATGGGGACAATCCCTTCATCCGCAACGCCGTCGGACACGGCGCGGCACACGGCGGGAATAGTGGGGAAGGGCAGTAATTCCGCCTGTGAGTCGTAGAGAAAAGCAGCCTGCTCACTGTAGGTACCGGCAGGTCCCAGGTATGACAATCGTTTGACCATCACCAAATTCCGGTCAGTTTCTGGTAGAGGTGGGATTCCTCGGCGAAAGTCGTCACGGCGTAAATCTCGTCGTTGGCCTCGAGTACCAGTTCACTCGAAGGTTCCATTGCCAGATCGCCGCGCACGACCACGGTGACGAAACTTCCCTGGAAGAAATCCTCCTCTTCCTCTTCGCTGCCATTGTCGCTGGGTTCTTCCCGAATGTAAACCTCAGCCAGCTTTCTGCCAACTATTGTCGCGTCTTCCGGAATTGTGATGCTGACCAGCATAGTATTGGGTACGCCCAGGTAGGCCAGGTGGTTGAAGCTGCTTCCCACCACGGTACGTTCCAGGGTATCAAGGACCAAATCGCCGACGTTCACCACGGAGTCCACGCCCAGCACGCGAAAGATAGTCTGGTTTCTGGGATCCCTGATGATAGCTACGGTGCGCTGAACCGAAAAGGAAAGCTTGGCCATCTGGCAGATTACCAGGTTTGTCGCGTCGCGGTCAGTGACTGCCACCACTGTATCCGCCCTGGTCAAGCCCGCCCTGCGCAGGTCAACCTGGTCAGTGCCATCTCCCTGCATCACCACGCTGCCCAGTTCATCCCACATCAACTGGCAGCGGGCCTGGCTCTTCTCCAGCACCACGACCTCGTGCTGGGCTACCATGAGCAGTTTTGCCAGGTGATACCCCGTGGCGCTGCAGCCGACTATTACGACAAACATGGCAGGACCCTATTCTTCCAGCAAGTCCCGGGCTGCGCTCAGCGAATCGGGACCGCCGTTCAGCACGCCGATTCCCAGAGGCTGGTAGAAGTCTTGCAGCTGGGGGTCGGAGAGGTGGCACATAACCCTGGGAATATTGAATATGTGCGATGCCATCTGGCTCAGCAGGATGTTTTCGTGGTCGTCGCCGGTCAGGGAGAAGAATGCCTCCGAGCCGGCCAGGTCGCCCTGCATCAGGTAGTCCAGCATCAGGGGCTCGGCAACCCACACTGTTGACACGTCAGCCTGCTTTCGAAGAAGAGCCAGCCTGTCGGAGTCCGGGTCCATCACCGTCACCTGGTGTCCGTCCTGCACCAGTATCGGGGCAAGGGCGTCGGTGAGGCGGGTACAGCCGTAGATGAGGATTTGCATCGGGTCAGTCCTCTGATCCGGCATGGGAAAGGGCGGGTTCCCTGGAAACTATCACCTGGCAGGGCGCATTCTTCAGGATAAAGTCTGCAGTGCTTCCAACTGAGACCGGAACCACTCCTTGCCGGTAGGGAAGCCCTACGACCAGCAAGTCAACCAACCTGCTCTCTGCCTCCAATACCAGGGCGGGGCCGGCGTTCCTCGCGGCAATCATGCTGGCCTCGACCTTGCAGTGCTCGCTGCCGGCAATCTTTTCCACCTGGCGAAGGATTTCCTCCCCTTCCATCAAATTGCTGCGGCCCTTGATGGATTCGACAGCGTACTCCATGGGAACTTCCGAAACGTAAATGGCAATCAGGTCGGCGTGGCTGTGCCGGGCCAACTGGCAGGACCACCGGAAGGCGTGCTTGCTGGCCGGTGTTCCATTGACCGGTGTCAGTATCCTGGCCCTGTGCTTTCGCGATATCACCCAACCACCCCGGGGCTGCTACTAAATCGTTGCAAGCTGGTTGTTAATCTGATCCTGGGTAAACACCTTGGCCACCTGCTCGCTGGGCCCCGCAACCAGCAGCACATCGCCAGGCATTATAGTTTCTTCCCTGGAAGGGTTCAGGATAAGTCTGCGGCCGCGGCGCAGGGCAACTACCGTCAGGGAGTCGTCGCCGCTGTCGCCAGTCAGTCCCGCATCCTCCAAAGTCCTTCGCACCATGTCTGCCATGGGCCGGACCTTGCTGATGCCTACATTGGACAGAAGCTCCATGTAGTCCAGAATGCCCGCGTTGAAGTCCACATGGGCCAGGCGCTGGGCGCTTTCCTCCTCCGGGTAAACCACCTTGCCGACACCGATTCTATGCAGCGCCTCGCCGTGCAACTGATTGGCGGCGCGGGCCACTATGTAGGGCACTTCCATGCTCCGGAGAACCATGGCAATCAAAATGCTGGACTCTACGTTGTCATCCCCCAGGGCCAGGATTGCCACATCGTAGTCGTTGACACCCAGCTGGCGAAGCGCTTCTTCACTGGTTGCGTCGGTTCGGACTGCGTAAGTGGTGGCCCCCAGCATGCTCTGGATCTTGTCATCATCGATGTCAAGAACCAGCACGTCGTGGCCTGCCTGGTACAGCTCCCTGGCGGCGCCCATTCCAAACCTGCCCATCCCTATTACGCAAATGCGCTTCTTCATCCCCTTCCTCCATCACCCTATTCTAACCCGTTCCTGGGCAAAACGGTACAGAAATTTTTCCTTTGGGGCCAAAGCCAGGGCAAGTGTAAGCGGGCCTATGCGGCCAATCAGCATGGCTCCTATGAAGATCAGCTGACCGGTTGTGCCAAGTTGAGGGACAATGCCGGTGGACGAGCCATTGGTGGCGAAGGCAGAGACGGTGTCGAAGAACAGGTCAAGAAAGTGCATCTCGCCAGACCGAAGGGAAGCCGCTTCAGTAATTGTGAGCAGCGGGACAGTGATCATTATGAAGGCCAGCGCCAGGGCGCCAACGGCCAGGGCCCTGAAGACCTGGGTTTGAGGAATTTCTCTGCCGAAGGCTTCCGTCTGGGGCCGGGCCCGAATGGAGGAGATTACAGCCGCCACAACCACCATCAGGGTGTTTACCTTGATTCCGCCGGCCACCGAGCCCGCTCCGCCGCCAATGAGCATCAGGAAGGTGAATACCAGCTTGGTAAAGTCCTCCGCCGCCCCGAAGTCGGCGATTATGAAGCCGGCGGTACGCCCGCTGATGGAGTGAAACAAAGCTTCCCCGGACCTGGCGAAAAGGGAAATGTCGTTCTGATTTTCCTGGCTCAGGTAGCTGGCCAGCAGATAGGCCCCGAATCCCAAAATCCAGAGGGCCACACTTCCTATGAGGACCAGCTTGGTATCCAGAGAAAACCGTGAAAACCGCTTTCGCCGGTTTACGTCAACAAGGACGGTCCACCCGATGCACCCGAGGATAATGAGGACCGCCATTGCGCTTTGAATTAGCCATTGATTGTCCAAAATGGCCAGGGAGCGGGCATCTGATACTTCCGGCAGGATGGAAAAGCCGGCATTGTTGAAGGAGGACACGGACAGGAAAATCGACTGCCACATTGATTCCACCAGGCCGAAGCCGGTGAGGTCCTGAATGCTGGGGAGCAGAATAACTGCGCCCAGGACGTAAATCATGAAGACCACGATTACTATATTCCGTACTATTTCCAGCAGGCCGCCCAACTGGTCTTCCCCGATGGTTTCCCGCAGAACCAGCTCTTGGGAGATTCTGGACGACTTCTGCCCGATTATCAGCAGGACAAAGGTGGCGGCGGCCATAAAGCCCAGACCGCCAGCCAGCATCAGCACGAAAATCACGGCCTGCCCAAAATAGCTCCAGTGCTGGGCAGTGCTGACGGCAGTGTGGCCGGTGACGGTAACGGCAGAGGTGGCGGTGAAGAGGGCCACGATGGGGGATGTGGTCCGTCCCGCTGCGTCGGACACGGGCAGGGCCAGCAGAACCGAGCCGACGGCAATGAGCCCGATGAATCCATAGAGGAGAATAAACTGGGGGGTAAAGATCTGCCTGGGCCGGCGTCTTGCCGGTTCCTCCACTTCCCTGGGCCGGAGTTCTTCCGCCCTGGGAAGCCGGACTATGGTGTCGTGAAGTCTTCGGCGAGGGTCTGGATTCACCTGTAGTCTCGACGCTGCAATTGATGAGCCGGGCTAATTCAATTCAGAAGGTTGTCTAATGTGAACCGGCTGAGTCGGAGAGGTCATATCGATTCTAGTTTCTGCATATCCGGGTGTCAAATGAATCCCCGCAAATGATAGGTTCGAGCAGGAATCACGGCAGTTGCCAGGCCAGGAGCTCCCTCGGCGCCCCAATGCGGGAGATTCTTGATGGTTGACCGGCTACCGAGGTCAGGAATAGGCGCAGCTTGCGACATCCGGGGGAAAGGAACTCCTCCCCGAAAACGCCAACAGGGGAAGACTGTAACTACGCCGCGGCGCTGGGTTTCGGTGTACTCCGCTAGGTCTATTGGCCTTGAGAATTAGAGGGCCCTTCGCGCGACGGAGGACCGGACGGCTGTCCCCTGTAATTCGCTTGCGGTTGCGGCGACTTTGGCAGGCGGACTAAGGGCTGTTTCCCTTCCCGCAGTTACACGAACTGGCGGAGGACCGTAGGGATGTTCCTCCCATACTTCGTAGTCCTTGTTTCCGGCGGGGCGTCCTTTTCTGTGCTAATATATGGGGCAGCCGCTCACATAGAGGTGACAAGACATGACATCCGCGCCCCGACAGGTTGAACTTCGCTACAATCCGGTCGAAATAGACCGGAAGTGGCAGGAACGGTGGGCAAAGGACAACCTGTACCGTGTGGACGATGACGATACCCGACCAAAGTGGTACGACCTGACCATGTACCCCTACCCCTCGGGCGACCTCCATATCGGCCATTGGTATGCCATGGCTCCTTCAGACTGCCACGCGCGCTTCCGCCGAATGCAGGGTTACAACGTGCTTCATCCCATCGGATTTGACGCATTTGGCTTGCCTGCCGAGAATGCGGCCATCAGCCGTGGCATTCATCCCTACGGCTGGACCATGAGCAATATCGAGAATATGCGGGGCCAGCTCAGGTCCATCGGCGCAATTTACGATTGGGACCGGGAAGTAATTTGCTGCCTGCCTGAATACTACCACTGGAATCAGTGGTTTTTCCTCAAGTTCCTGGAACACGGCCTGGCGTACAGGGCAAACGCGCCGGTTGTCTGGTGCCCCTCGTGCCAGACCGTACTGGCCAATGAGCAGGTGCTCAATGGCAGTTGCGAACGGTGCAGCGCCGTAGTTACCCGCAGGGACCTGGAACAGTGGTTCCTGAAAATAACGGACTACGCTGACGAGCTGCTGGACTTCAGCGGCCTGGTCGAATGGCCGGAAAAGATCCTCACCATGCAGAGAAACTGGGTGGGCCGGAGCGAAGGAGTCGAAATCAGCTTCGACATTTCCCACAATGGCCTGGAAGAAAGGGAAATCCGAACCTTCACGACCCGTATCGACACTATTTTCGGCGTCACGTTCCTGGTGCTGGCTCCCGAGCATCCCCTGGTCCCTCAATTGACCACGGAGGAACAGAGGGAGCAGGTGGAGGCTTACGTAAACCAGGCCAGGCAGACATCGGAGATTGAACGCCTCTCCACCGAGAAAGAAAAGACGGGAGTGCCCTTGGGCAGCTTTGCCGTCAACCGACTTAACGGCGAGCGAATCCCCATCTACACCGCCGATTACGTTCTGACTACTTATGGCACCGGTGCGGTGATGGGCGTGCCCGCCCACGATGAACGCGACTATGACTTTGCCCGCAAGTACGGCCTGCCCGTGCGGGTGGTGATTGCCCCCATAGACTGGGACGGCTCGGAGCCAACCGCGGCGCACATCGGCCCGGGCTTCATGACCAATTCCGGCAAGTACGAGGGCATGACCGATGAGGAAGGCAAGTCGGCCATTGCCGTTGATGTGGAAACCAACGGGTGGGGCCACCGAACGACATCCTACCGGTTGAGGGACTGGTTGATTTCCCGCCAGCGCTATTGGGGCACGCCCATACCCATAGTCTATTGCGACACCTGCGGGATAGTGCCCGTTCCGGAAGAAGATCTGCCAGTATTGCTTCCGGAAGACGCGGAATTCAAGCCCACGGGCGAATCGCCGCTGGCCGACCATGAAGGCTTTCGGAATACGTCCTGTCCCCGTTGCCAGGGACCGGCACGCCGGGAGACGGACACCATGGACACCTTCGTGGATTCGTCCTGGTATATGCTCCGGTACACTTGCCCCAGGTTTGAGGGCGGTCCGTATGTGCCGGATATTCTGAAGCAGTGGCTTCCGGTTGACCAGTACACGGGCGGGGCAGAGCATGCGGTAATGCATCTGCTCTATTCCAGGTTTTTCATAAAGGCAATGCGGGACATAGGACTGCTGGACTTTGATGAGCCCTTCCTGCGCCTATTTAACCAGGGCGTTATCCTTGGCAACGACCATGAGAAGATGAGCAAGAGCCGGGGCAACGTGGTAAATCCCGATGAGGTGGTCGGCGTTATGGGCGCCGACGCCGTGCGCTGCTTCCTGATGTTCATCGGCCCCTGGGACCAGGGTGGGCCCTGGAGCGACGTTGGGATCAACGGAGTAGCCCGCTGGCTGAACCGCGTCTGGGCCCTGGTGGAACGCAATCCGCAGGACCTGGCTACAGGCGCTCCGGACCCCCAGGCGGTGAGGGATACACTGCGCATTCTGCATCAGACCATGCGCAAGTGCCACGCCGACCTGGACCGGTTCAAGTTCAACACTGCCATCGCGGCGCTGATGGAGCTGGTGAATCACCTGAGCAAGGTCTGGGCTGAGGCCAGCGTCGATCCGGATACCTGGCGGGAGTGTATTGAAAAGTTCCTGTTGCTGCTGGCCCCCATAGCCCCCCATATTTCCGAGGAGATGTGGGAGAGGACGGGTCATGCTTACAGCATTCACCAGCAGAGTTTCCCTGAATGGGACGAGTCCCTGGCCGCCGATGAGACCATTACCCTGGTGGTCCAGGTCAATGGCAAGGTGAGGGACCGGATTGAGGTCCCCGCCAACATTGATGAGTCCACGGCCAACGAACTGGCATTGGCGAGTTCGAAGGTGCAACCCTATATGGAAGGCAAGGTTGTGGACAAGGCCATTTACGTTCCTGGCAGGCTGGTGAACGTGGTAGTGGTATAAGGACCGCTGCCTTCACAGCCACTCTTGTTTACTAGTGATAGCCGATGACCCTGGTTCAAAAGTATGCCCTCCTGCCGGAGGAGATTGACCGGCAGAGCCTGGAAATGGTACAGGCGGATCTGCCCGCCGGCCTGCAACTGGCAAAGGACGAGCACTACGTTCTTTGCCGCATAGTGCGGGCCGAGGGCGACCCAGCCATTGCCGAGATGGTCCGTTTCAGCGAGGGGGCGGTAGAAAGGGGTCTGGACGCCATCAGGGCGAACAGGGAAGTCGTTACGGATGTTCGCATGGTTGAAATGGGGATATCCAAGGCTCTCCTGCGGCGCAGGTCAGTGGCCACTCGTTGCCTGATTGATGCGCCGGAGGTGGCGGCGCGGGCCGAACGGGAAGGAACAACGCGCTCTGTTGCGGCGGTGAGGGAACTGGCCCCTCACGTTGCCGGGGCCGTTGTTGCGATTGGCAATGCTCCGACCGCCTTGCTGGCGCTTCTGGACCTGGTGGACGCCGGGGAAGTTTCTCCGGCGCTGGTGATTGGCATGCCAGTGGGATTTGTGGCTTGCCCGGAATCCAAGGAAGAACTGGTAAGGCGGGATATTCCCTATATTACGATTCTGGGACGAAGGGGTGGCAGTTCTGCCGCCGCCGCTACGGTCAACGCGTTGCTGGAGTTGGCCGGATCCCGGACGGCGTGCTAGTCGGGCGACCTGGAAATTGCCGTTCCGGTCAGCAGATTATCGTCGTGTAAGATAATTGCCGGGTAAGAGACTGTTGGGTAAGGTGAAGACTTGAACGAGACCCAAACGCCCTGGGGAGTGATTCTCCTGGGACATGGCAGCCAGCGGGGCGCCAGTCCCCGTGAATGCTCATGTGCCTGGCAGCAACCGGCTGCCGAAGAGGGCAGACAGCCGAACGGGGGCGGTTCTGTCGCCGACCTGCCGGGCTGGCCCGCCTGGTGCCGCCGCTGTCCCAACACACCCCAGGGTCTGGGCGAGGTGGCCCGTAGGCTCCAGGACCGGCTGGGTTCGGAACAGGCCAGTGTCCTGTTGTCCTGCCTGGAGTTTATCGAGCCCTTCCCCGACGAAGCGGTGAGAGTGTTGTCCCAGCAGGGCATGAACCGAGTAATAATGCTGCCCTACCTCCTGGGGCATGGCAAGCATGCCACAATAGAAATGGACGAAATGCTTGATGAAGTGCGGGCCCAGTCGCCCCAGGTTGAGCTGCAGCTGGCCGATGGGCTCGGGGCGGACCCTAGGCTGGCGGACCTGATAGTGGAGCGAATCGGAAACATGGGCCAGGCGGCGCCCGAGCCACGGGACGGCGCCCCCGTGGGCATCCTGCTGGTCAAGGCGGGCACACGCACACAATACGACGACTGCCTCTGGCTGGCTGAACTTGGAAGAATGGTAGAGTCCCGAATGGGAGAAGGATATGCCGTGGATGTGGCCCAATCCCACTATGGCGACCCTACGATGGAGTTTGCGGCGGCCCGCCTGGTGGAAGAACGCGGAGTCAAGAGCATCATCTGCGCTCCGTACATCTTCTTCCCCGGACTGATTCTTACCCGAAACGTGCTGGGAACCCTTGCCCAGCTTCGGGAGACCTACCCGTCGGTGTCCATGACCGTCGCGCCACCCCTGGGAGTGGATGACCGGCTGATTGACGTCGCTGCCGACAGGGTACGCGAGGTTTGGGGCAAGGGCTGAAAACTACAGAATGCCGATCGATTGATGACCGAGAATTCAGAAATACAGGAAAGGCCGGAAAGCGACTACAGTCGTCAGACTGTGCGGCGCAGGCAATTGCGCACCGGTTACACAACCGGTTCCTGCGCGGCCGCGGCCGCAAAGGCGGCGGCCCTGAGTCTGCTGTCCGGCCAGCCGGTCACCGAGGTCACAATTCACCTGCCAGTGGGCCAGGACGTTACCTTCCCTGTAAACCGCTGCCAACGGGAGCCTGGCGGTGAACGGGTCACCTGCTCCGTGATCAAGGACGGAGGCGACGACCCGGATGTTACTCACGGCGCCGAAATTTGCTCTACCGTCTGGCGCGATACCAGCCTGGATGGAGCCGGTGTCCGCATTGTCGGGGGCCCGGGAGTAGGCACAGTGACCCGGCCGGGAACCGGGATAGAAGTCGGGGAACCCGCGGTAACCAGGGTCCCGCGGCGGATGATAGCCGAGTCCGTAGCCCAGGCGGCCGCTGACCAGGGCCTGGAATCCGATGCGGGATTTGTGGTGCAGGTGTCAGTGCCTGGCGGCGAGGAAATCGCCGGGAAGACCACCAACTCCAGGTTGGGCGTCCTGGGGGGTATTTCCATCCTGGGAAGCACCGGCGTGGTCCAGCCCTTTTCGACGGCGGCCTGGAGGGCCAGCGTGCACCTGGCCATCGACGTGGCGGCCACCAACGACCTTTCCTACCTGGTGTTGTCCACGGGCACTCGCAGCGAGGAATACGCCAGGAACCACCTGGATCTGCCGGACATGGCTTACATCGAGGCGGGAATTTTCAGCGGCCCGGCAATGAAGCGCTGTGTAATGCGCAACGTGGGGCGGGCTGCCCACGTGGGAATGGTAGGCAAGCTGTCGAAAATGGCCATGGGTTACTTCGTTACTCACGTGGCGGGGAACCAGGTGGACACCGAGTTTCTGGCAGGACTGGCTGCCCAGTGCGGCGCGTCTGAAGACATCCAGGAGGAGATCCGCGGGGCCAGCAGCGCCCGCCACTTCCAGGAGATTGCCCAGGCCAACGGCCTTCTATCCGTCTTTCCGCTGATGTGCCGGATGGTTTGCGACGAAAGCCGGAAGCAACTGGGTGACGATGCCGATGCCCTGATTGTTGACGTTCTGTGCTTTGACTTTGAGGGCAACCTGCTAGGTCACGCCTCTACTTCCGAAGAAGGGGTCCCCCTGGCAGCCGGTGCCGGGGCCTAGGCAGCGGAGTTTGTCACGGCGGCTGCCCGGAAGCCTGGCAGGGTGCGGACATGGACGAAATGACGGGTCTGAAGCGCGCCTGGGGCCTCAGAGATGACGAGTTCGACCAGCGCCGTCCCCTGCGGGGTCAGATTACCAAGCGAGAGGTGCGGGCGGTAAGTCTCTATTGCCTGGGGTTGCGTTCGGACAGCATTGTCTGGGACATCGGGGCTGGAACCGGCTCTGTGTCCGTGGAGGCCGCAGCTATCGCCCACCAGGGCCAGGTCTATGCCATAGAGAGGGACCCCGAAAGCATACCATTGTTGTCGGCGAACATAGATCGGTTCAGCGCCGGCAACGTGCGGATAGTCGAGGGAATGGCGCCCGAGGCTTTGGCAAGCTTGCCCGACCCCGATTCCGTTTTCGTGGGAGGGAGTGGCGGCCAGTTGCCATCCATACTGCAGGAATGCGCGGACCGGCTTCAGGCCAAGGGCCGCATTGTAGCAAATTTCGCTACACTGGAAAGGACCAACGATACTTACCGGTGGTTCCAGAATAAGGGATTTCAGGCCGAAATCAGCATGATCAACGCGGCGCAAAGCAGGCCAATGCCCGATGGGTCGTTGCGATTGGAAGCCCTCAATCCCGTCTTTGTTGTATCCGCCTGGAAAGGATGTCCGTCTTCAGAGGACGAGGCAGATGAGCACCGAAGCAGTTAATCCCAATTATGGTTGCCTTTATGGCATCGGCGTGGGCCCCGGCGACCCGGAGTTGGTGACGATAAAGGCCCAGCGCGTGCTGGCCAGCGTGCCAATTATCTGCGCGCCCCATGCCGATACCAGCCGTGATAGCTATGCCCTGTCCATTGCCCGCCGCTTTATAGATACGGAGCGCCAGGAATTGCTGCGCTTCGGATTTCCTACTGACGACGCTGAAGCCGCTTCTCGGGTCTGGGAAACGGCGGCCGAATCGCTGGCAGAGCGGCTAATGGAGAGGCAGGACGTTGCCTTCATTACCGAAGGGGACCCCATGCTTTTCAGCACCTTCTCCTACGTGCTGGAAAGCATTCGCACCAACCATCCCGATATTGCCGTAGAAATCATTCCCGGCGTCTCATCCGTTATGGCGGCTGCGGCGCGAGCCAGCCTTCCCCTGGTGACCCACGGCCAGCGCCTCGCCATTCTTCCGGCGGTTTACGGCATAGATGATTTGCGGGAAGCCATAGCCAACTACGACACCATTGTGCTGATGAAGGTCAACCGCGTATTGCTGGATGCCCTGGCCAACCTGGAAAGCCTGGGGCTGGCCGGCAAGGGCATTTACGTCCGGAGGGCCACAACCGAAAGTGAGCAGGTTGTTCAGGACCTGCACCAGCTTACCGAAGAGGACCTGGACTATTTCTCCCTACTGATTATCAAAAGGTGAAACCATGGCAGCAGGCAAGGTCTATTTCATAGGGGGCGGCCCCGGCGACCCCGAGTTGTTGACCCTCAAGGCGAAGAGGCTCATCGAAGAGGCGGATGTAGTCATTTATGCCGATTCGCTGGTACATCCTTCAATTGTAGATTTCGCCAAAGAAGGCGCCCAGGTTTACGGCAGCAAGGACATGGACCTGGACGAAATCATGGAGGTAACCCTGGCTGCCGCCGCCGATGGAAAGTCGGTTGCCCGCATCCAGAGCGGCGACCCATCGGTTTACGGCGCCATGCTGGAGCAGATGCGGGTGCTGGAAGGCGCGGGAGTGGACTATGAGATAATCCCCGGCGTGAGCGCAGCCTTTGCCGCTGCCGCCAAACTGAAGGCCGAGCTAACGGTGCCCGATGTAACCCAGACCATTATCATGACCCGTGCCCAGGGTCGGATAGCCATGCCACCCCGGGAACAATTGCGGGACCTGGCTGCCCACGGCTGCAGCCTGATTATTTTCCTGGGCATTACCCGGATGCCCCGCATTGTTCGCGACCTGGAGGCCGCCGGTTATGCCAAGGACACCCCCGTGGCAATCGCATACCGGGTGGGCTGGGAAGACGAGCAGTTCATAAGAGGCACCCTTGAGGACATTTCGGCCAAGGTGCGGGACGCCAAGATAACCCGCCAGGCCCTGATTTTCGTGGGCAAGGCCGTGGACCCGGACCTGCGCGACCCGTCCCTGATCTCGGACGAGGAATTCGCCACCTCCCACCTCTATTCGGGAACTTACACTCACCTCTTCCGCCGCTCCCGCGATCGGGACGCCGCAAGCGGGGATGCCGACCTGTCGCCGGCCGGAGTCAGCGACGAGGCCGTCGGGGACTGATTCCCGGCGCGGGATTGCCGGAGTCTCGGCCGGCACGTGAGCTTGCGATGGACAGCGTCACCGAAAAAGCGCCGAGAACCGCGTTGGTGGCCGTGTCCAGGGACGGCGTGCGCCTGGCCTCTCAGCTGGCCTCCCGAATGACCGGTGACGTTTCATTGCACGTCGTTGACCGGTATGCGGAACTGGTCTCCCCTGGGCAAGTCAGCCGCCTGGAAACCTTTCCCCTCCCCATGAGGGCGGCTGTAGCCCGCGTGTTCGAGAGTTGTCAGCGGCTCGTCTTGTTTCTGCCCGTGGGGGCGGCGGTTCGCCTGGTTGCCCCGTTGATTCAGCACAAGCGCCATGACCCTGCGGTTGTTTGCATAGATGATGCCGGGCGTTTCGCGGTCAGCCTGCTGTCGGGTCACACCGGCGGCGCCGACGAGTTGGCCCAGGAACTTGCCTCTGTGCTGGGCGCCACCGCGGTTATTACTTCGGCATCTCATGTCAAGAATACCGTCGCCGTTGACCTGCTGGGCAGGGAGTATGGTTGGGAAATGGAGTCAGACTCTGTCAGCATTACCCGGGTCAGCGCTGCAGTCATTAACGGAGAACCGGTGGGCGTCTGCCAGGAAGCCGGTGAGCGGGGCTGGCTTTATTTGGGTAGCACAGCTTCGGCAAACTTAAGGTCAAGTGCGTCTGTCGCGGAAATCGTCAGCACCGGCTGTTCGGCCGCCATGTTGATCAGCGACCGGGAGAGTGTCCTGGGAGAAGCTCTCGAGCTGAACGCGGAGGGCATTCCGTCCGTAGTGTACCGCCCGAAGAGCCTGGTAGTCGGGATGGGTTGCCGGCGGGGAGTGTCTGCCCAACACCTGGAAGACCTCCTGGCCACCTCTTTAGAGGCCGCCGACCTGTCGAAGAAGAGCGTGAAGTGCATAGCCACCGCTGAAATCAAACGAGACGAAGCGGGGCTCATCGAACTGGCCGGTAAGTACGAGGTGCCCCTGGTATGTTATGGCGCCGACGACCTGAATGGCGTCTTTGCAAGGAATTCAGTCAACGCAAAGGCTGCAGCCGGCGCAGAGCGGGAAGGCCTTCCTACTCCATCGGCGGTTGCCCACGGGTTGCTGGGCGTATGGGGTGTTTCAGAACCGGCGGCGTTGCTGGCCTCCGGGGCGGAACGTCTCCTGGTAACGCGCCGGAAAACGGACCGGGCCACACTGTCGGTCGCCCGAATCCCCACCGAATGACCGGCCCAAAACGCG
Organism: Chloroflexota bacterium; assembly: GCA_028875055.1. Taxonomy (GTDB): domain Bacteria; phylum Chloroflexota; class Dehalococcoidia; order Lucifugimonadales; family UBA3495; genus Bin22. The sequence continues at coordinate 150,349 of JAPPGG010000014.1, read as the reverse complement.
TCTGATAGGGAAAATGCCTGTGGAAGATCAAGCACAAGCCAGGAAGAATGGCACCCTGTACTTGGTAGGACTAGGCCCAGGGGCCCCGTCGCTGCTGGCGCCCGGCGCAGTCGCGGCGCTGCAGGAATCTGAGGTTGTGGTCGGGTTTCGGGGTTACATGGAGCAGATCGCATCCCTTACTGCGGACAAGGAAGTTGTCTCCATGGAACTGGGCCAGGAACTGGAAAGAGCCAGCCGCGCCGTGGACCTGGCCTATGACGGCGCCAGCGTAGCAGTAGTTTCTTCGGGCGACGCAGGGGTATATGGGATGGCAGGCCCGGTATTCCGCGTCCTGACGGACCGGAACTGGGATGGAGAATCGCCGGCCGTGGTCACCATACCCGGTGTCTCCGCCCTGCAATCGGCGTCGTCGTTGCTGGGCTCCCCCCTGATGCAGGACTTCTGCGCCATAAGTCTCAGCAACCTGTTGACGCCCTGGGAAACGATTCAGCGGAGACTGGAAGCCGCGTCCCTGGGCGACTTTGTGGTGGCGCTCTACAATCCACGCAGCCGCCGCCGGGACTGGCAGCTGCTGGAAGCCCGCAGGATTCTCCTGGAACACCGGGAGCCGGACACGCCCGTCGGGCTGGTCCGTGAAGCATACCGCGATGACCAGCGCATTGTGCTTACCGACCTGGGCAGTCTCGAAGAGAAGGCGGCCGAAGTGGACATGTTCACGACCGTAATCATCGGCAATTCCACCAGCTATGTTTTGAACGGCAAGATGGTGACGCCCCGAGGCTACGAGGAAAAAGTCAGGACCGAATAGCGAAGCTTATGAGCTCAATCGAGAGTTGAGGAACAATATGCCATCGATCAGGAAAAACAACCTTAAGGAGAAGCTGGCAAGCGGCCAGCCTACAGTTACTATTTCAGGGGTCTTGAGCTCTGAAATGGTGGATTTCCTTGGCCCGCTGGGTTTCGACGGTATATGGCTGGAGTGCGAACACGGCGGGGTTACGTGGGAACAGCTGGGGGATATGACCCGGGCCTGTGACCTGTGGGGGGTCACCCCCATTACCCGGGTAAATGCCAACGAGCCCTGGTTGATCACCCGTACTCTGGACCGGGGTTCCATGGGCATTGTTACTCCCCACATCAACACCAGGGCCGAAGCGGAAAAAGCGGCTCAGTCGTCAAAATATGCGCCACTGGGGTACCGGGGAATGTTCGGCGGCCGCCAGTCCTACGGCGTGACCGACTACTTTCACGGAGCCAACGACCAGAGCATGGTAATCGTCCTGCTGGAGGAAGTGGAGGCCCTGCAAAACCTGGACGAGATTCTGAAGGTTGACGACATTGACGTCTTCTTCGTAGCTCCCACTGACCTGGCGCAGACCATGGGGCACCTGGGAAATCCCGGGCACCCGGAGGTGCAGGCAGCCATCGACGGCGCCCTTGCTCGCATAGTCGAGTCAGGAAGGACTGCCGGGACCCTGGTGAACGACGCTAACGTTGAGGATTACATCGGGAAAGGTGTCAATTTCCTGATGACATCCTTCAACGCCTGGATTGTCCGGGGGGCCAATGAGTTCCTTGGAAAAGTATCGGCGGAAGGACGATAGTCCCGCCAACCGGGCCGGCTCAGGGCCGGGCATGCTGGCTGCCGGCTTGGAGACGGCCGCTGAACCGCCTATTCCAGGGCGTGTTCCTCTTCCCGGATGGCCTGTTCGTGGTCCTGGTTGAGGGGGAGGAGCAGGATGCTACCCAGGACAAAGAGGAAGGCGCAGATAAACAGCAGACCGGCGTAACCTGAATCGTTGGATACGAAGCGGTTGGACAGATCTACCAGTGGCCCCAGGGTCTTGGAAAAGGCCGCTCCACCAATGGTGGCCAGGTTGACAATCGCAATGTGCTGTCCCTCCCGGCCCGGAACCGCCATCTCGTTGGCCAGCGCCCAGCTGGCGCTCAGGACGGGACCAAGACACAGCCCGATCACGCTGGAAATGGCAACTACCTGAATGGTATTTGTAGCCCAGAAAATCAGGATAGATCCTGCGGCCGCTCCCGCTGCCCCGCCAATGATGACCGGCTTTCGCCCGATTCTGTCGGATATCCAGACCGCAGGGTAGAGACTCAGCGCCAGCGCCCCGCCAATGGCAATGACGGCCGTTCCCAGGGTCTGCGCCGGATTGCTCACCATCACCACGTCCCGCAGGAAGAAAAGTCCATAGGTCGGAAACACGAAAGTGGCGGTAATCAGCAGGAACCTGGAAAGCAGAAACCACAGCAGGTGAGGGTGCAGTCCCCGGGTTGGATGCCTGAGAGTGGTCGCTCCTCTGTGCAGGGCCCTTGTGGCCCTTTCCCTGGTAGCGGCAATGGATGAACTGACCAGCACGGTGACAATCAGCGTTCCGCCCAGTACCCCAAAGGTGATGCGAAGCCATTCGACGGATTCGGGCCCTCTGTAGAAACTGATGAGGCTGCCGCAAACGGCAACCAGGACCACCGCGCCCATGGCATCGGCAAGTATCTTGAGGGAGGAAGCCGCCCCGATCCGACTTGACGGCACCAGGTCGCCGATGAGCGCCAGGTAAGGGGCGTTGCTGATGCCCGCGTTCGCCTGGATGAAAATCCAGATAATCAGAAATGAAATCAGTGTCAGGGTGAAAGACAGGCCGGTCAATCCGAGGCAAACGCAAAGCACGCCCCCCAGCATGTAAGGCACGCGCCGGCCCAGTGGAGACCGGGTGCGGTCGCTGTAAGACCCGACGATGGGCTGTACCAGGGCCGCGGCCAGCAGACCGCTGAACCCCAGGGCCCCCAGCATGGAGTTCTTGGCCCCCTCAGGCGCGATGTCCAATACCAGCGTCGGCAGGATGATGGTTTCCATGGTCAGGAAGAAACCGGTAATGCCAAAGCTGAAGGCTCCCAGGCGCAGGAAGGCCAGGATGTTCCAGTTCAGTTGGGGTTGTGTTTGAGCTTGGTCCATTTGGTAGAATCCGGGCGATGAGCCCTTGAGTCAATTGCGGTGAGAACAGGCTGCGGCACACCGAACGGGGATTCGGCAATGCGGGCCTTCAAATATTCTACAGTATGTATTTTGTGGTTTGCCATAAGCAGGATGTTATATCGGGCCGGAATGGCTCTGGTGGTCCGGATGGAAGAGTGAGGGAGTATGGAAATTTGCTCTCTATTGCCCAGCGGCACTGAAATACTATATGCGCTGGGCCTGGGTGATCAGATAGTCGGGGTAACCGACCTCTGCGACTATCCCCCGGAAGTCAGGGAGAAACCGGTGGTGTGCCGAAGCCGGATTGATGTCGACACGCTGTCCAGCCAGGAAGTGGAAGCAATGATGCGCCGTATTCTGGAGGCTGGCGAGAGTCCTTATGAGCTGGATGGAGAGTGGATCTCCAACAACTCTCCGGACGTGGTACTGACCCAGGACCTATGCTATTTCTGCGAGGTCGATGCGCAGACGGTAGGCCGCACCGTGGAACAGATGCCCATGCCTCCGGAGGTGGTTGTTCTCAATCCCCGGACCTTGCCGGAGATTTTCCAATCCATAGGCGAGGTGGGCAAGACCTGCGGGGCCCCTCAGCCGGCATCGGAACTGGTCGCAGAACTCGAGGAAAGGGTAGGGCGAATCGAAAGGACTTTGGCCGCCGCGAGGAAACGGCCAAGAGTCTTTTCCCTGGAGGGAATTGATCCAATTGTAGTCGGCGGGCACTGGATACCAGACCTCCTGCAGCGAGCGGGTGGCGTCATGGACATGTTCCAGCCCGGCTGCCCTGCCACCCGCCTGACCTGGACGCAGGTAGTTGACTACGCTCCCGAAAAGCTGTTTGTGGACCTGTGCTCGTCGGGCCTGGACCGGCACAAGACCGAGATTCCCTGGCTGGCTTCTCAAGCGGGTTGGGAATCTCTTCCGGCCGTGCAGTCAGGAGAGGTGTACCTGATTGACCACGTGTATTTCAGTGTGCCCGGCCCGAGAATAGTCACGGGCCTGGAAATACTGGCGCAACTGACCCACCCTGACCTGTTCGATGGCCTCATCCCACCGGATACTGTGCTGAAGCTGGATGCGTCAGCCGCCAGGGCTGCGGCGCCGGATGAGATTGGCGAATGCTTCGCGGCCTGGCCCCGGTAGCTGTCCAGCCTTCCGTGGTCTGCCAGGCCTGGGTGGCGGGTGCGCTCACGTCAGCAATGTAGTCGTCGAGTCATCCTGGAGGGACCTGCGCTCACAACGATGCAGGGCCTGGACTGAGGCTCATGGAGAGTTTCAGCGGAATCCCCGAGAACGTAGTAGCAGGTTGCTGGTGCAAGGGTTATAATTGGGCAAATCACAAAGGGAAGGTCTGGAACTTGACTAGCAGAGATGATTTCAGGTCGGCAATGTCCCTCTTCGCCACCGGGGTGACCGTGGTTACCTCGATAGATGACGATGGAGTGCCCCACTCCATGACTGCCAACTCCTTTACTTCAGTTTGCCTGGACCCTCCAACGGTGCTTATCTGCGTCGCCCACGGTACCCATACTTACGGGTATGTGGAGCGCAGCGGCAAGTTTGGAGTGAACATCCTGGGAGAGGACCAGGAAGAGCTGGGCGTATATTTCGCCAAGCGGCCTGAGGACCGGCAGGAGGGCACCGAATATCACTACACCATTGCCCAGGACCAGTTGCCGATGCTGGACGACTCCATGGTGTTCTTCGGCTGTGAGGTAGTGGGTTCCCACGTTTACGGAGACCACACCGTTTACATGGGAGAGGTGAAGGAAGTCATTCGCAACGAAGAAGCCAATCCCCTGATGTTTTACAAGAGCCGCTGGTACCACCCCAACGACCGCCAGGAATAGCCAGGCAAAGAGGACTGCGGCTGGCAATGCAACAGGCCGGGTACGCTGGTAGCGTGCCCGGCCTGCTTTTGATTACGCCCGCGGGAATTTTTTTCCGGAGACTGCCTATCCTCGTTTCAGGGAGGACACAAACTCCTCGATGCTGGCGTTCACCTGCTTGTATTTCTGGAGTTGCACGAAGTGAGACGCCCCCGGGACAACCACCTTCCTGGCTCCGGAAATCTTGTCAGTCAGGTAGTCGGAGTACTTTACGGGTGTCATTGTGTCCTCTGAACCGCAGATCACCAGGGTGGGCAGGTCAATATTCTGCACCTCGTTCATCACGTCAAACTGGTCGCACGCCATAAGGTCGTTGAGTTCAACGCTGGGCCCAATTTCCATAGAACGGCGCTTCAGGGACTGAACCATATCGGGTGCAACCCCCGGGTAGTAGGCCATCTGGTTTTCCAGCCACTCCGAAGTATCCTCTGCGGATTCCCTTCCCAGCTTGAGGTAGTCCGGGTGAACGCGCAGGCGGGCGCCCGTACCCATAAGGATGATACCCTTGACTTCTTCCGGATAGCGAAGGGCATACAACATGCTGATGGCGCCGCCCATGGAATGCCCGCAGATCACCATATCCTTGTAGCGGCGGGCGGTCGTAAATCCTCTGACCCATTCCAGGTACTGTTCAATGCTGGGACAGGGTTGACCGTTGGGATGGCCGGGCAGATCCAACGCCTTGGAATTGCGGAAGTGCTGCAGTTGGTAATAGAAGGCCAGGCTTGAACTTCCCGCTCCGTGGATAAATACCAACTTCAATTCGTTTCCTCCGAATTTGTGTGCCCTGGTCTGACTGGATTGTCAAATTCATGGCATTTATTTATATCGAAAATGCAAACCCGACAGATTATATGAGATAAATAACCGCAAATCAAGGGAGCTACCAGCGCCTTAGCTGGTAGCTCCCTTGATAGACTTTCGCAAAAGTGAAGGGGTGGGTCAGGCCAATGCCTTCACGGCAGGTCCTGTCTCTGCGGTCTAATCGTCCTCATCAGTTGCGGCGCCCTCTGCGGGTTCGTCGTCCGGTACTCCATCGAGAGCTTCAACCTCGTCCGATTCCTCCATGGCCGGTTCGGTTGGTGCCGCCGCTTCCGGCTGTGCGGCAGTGGCATTCTCGGCGCCGGCTCCTCCGGTGGAATAGTCGTTCTCCGTGAAGCAGGCGACCGAAGCAACGTAGTCGTCGGGCTCCCGGTCGCGCCAGACAATGACCCCCTGGGTGTACCGGCTGTTAGTCACCTTCACGTCTTCCAGGTTGATGCGCACCACCTGCGCCTTGGCGGAAATTATGAAGACCTCCTGGCCCTCGTCATCGGTAACCACGCGGGAGGCGGCCACCGGTCCGGTCTTTTCGTTTACCCGGAAGGTGCGCACTCCCTGGCCGCCGCGCCCATGCCGTGGATAGTTCTTCAAGGGGGTTGATTTGCCGTAGCCGCCCTCGCTCACCACCAGCAGTTGGCCTTCCGGGGTTACCGTCGACATACCGACCACCCTGTCGTCGGAAACCAGCTTTATGCCCTTCACCCCGCCCGCGGAACGGGAACGAGGCGTCAGGTTCTTTCTTGGGTCCTCGCAATTGCGGAACTGGAACAATATGGCCTGTCCCTTTTCGGTCACCATTACGACTTCTTCGGAGTCGCCGACCTGGGATACGCCGACCAGTTCGTCTCCGTCCTCCAAGTCCATCACTATGAGGCCTGAAGGGCGTATGTTGGTTAGCTCGCCTTCCTTGAGGGCTTTGATCTCGCCCAGCCTGGTGGCCAGGACAAGCATGGAACTGTCCCTGGCGTTCTTCACCGGCAGCATGGCCTGGACCTGCTCGTTGCGCGCGATGGGGATGAGGTTGACCAGCAGGGTGCCCCGGCTGGTACGGGAAGTGTCTCCCTGAAGCTGGTAGGCCTTCAGGGGATACACCCGGCCACGGTTGGTGAAAAACAGAAGCGTGTCATGGGTATCCACCACCACCAGGTCCATCAGGGCGTCGTCTTCCCGGGTAGTCATCCCACGGACGCCCTTGCCGCCCCGGTTCTGGGTGCGGTAGGTATCACAGGGTACCCGCTTGATGTAGCCCCGCTGGCTCAGGGTTATCATCACATCCTGGTGCGGTATAAACTGCTCGGCGGACTGTTCGCCAACCTCTTCCACTTCAATACGGGTCCGGCGCGCATCGCCGAAGTCCTTCTTGAGCTTGCGCGTTTCCTTCTTGATCTCATTCAGAATCTTGCGGGGATCAGCCAGAAGGGCTTCCAGGCCTGCAATGGTCTTCTGCAGTTCGTCGTGCTCGTTCTGGAGGCGTTCCCGTTCCAGGGCCGCCAACCGGCGCAGCTGCATGTCCAGAATAGCCTGCGCCTGGACCTGGCTGAGGTCGAATTCGTCCATCAGGTTGGTGCGGGCGCTCTCGGCGTCGGCGGATGTGCGGATGATCTGAATTACCTGGTCCATCACATCCAGGGCCAGCAGCAGGCCCTGCAGTATGTGGTCCCGGTCGCGGGCGCGCTGGAGCAGGAATTCTGACCGGCGGCGAATGACCTCCTGGCGATGCTCAACGAACAGGGTGAGGGCCCGCTTGAGGGGCAGCACCTGGGGTTGGCCGGCCACCAGGGCCAGCATAATGGCGTTGAAGGAACTGCGCAGGGCGGTGTGGCGATAGAGGTTGTTCAGGACGATATTAGCCTGGGCGTCGCGGCGCAACTCGATGACCACCCGCATTCCCTGGCGGTCGGACTCATCCCTAATATCCGAAATGCCCTCAACCCGCTTGTCCCTGACCAGCTGGGCAATCTTTTCCACCAGGTTAGCCTTGTTCACCTGGTATGGCAGCTCGGTGACGATTATGCGCTGGCGACCGCCCCGAATTTCCTCTATTTCGGTCTTGGCCTCCATCACAATCCGGCCCCGGCCGGTGGTGTAGGTATCAATGATTCCCTGCTTGCCCCGGATGTACCCATGGGTAGGGAAGTCCGGCCCCGGAACAAGCTTCATCAAGTCCTCGGTGACGCAGTTGGGGTGGTCAATAACATGGCAGACTGCGTCGCAGATCTCTCCGAGGTTGTGGGGCGGCAGGTTGGTTGCCATTCCCACAGCAATTCCGGTGGCCCCGTTGACCAGCAGGTTTGGCATCCGGCTGGGCAGGACCTCCGGTTCGTTCAGGGAGTCATCGAAGTTGAGGGAGAAATCAACGGTGTTCAGGTCGATATCGGAAAGCAGTTCGTCAGCTATGGAAGCCAACCGCGCTTCGGTGTACCGCATGGCCGCCGGCGGGTCCCCGTCCACGCTGCCAAAGTTGCCCTGCCCGTCGATGAGGGGATAACGCATGGAGAAGGTCTGCGCCATTCGGACCAGGGCGTCATAAACTGGCGTGTCGCTGTGGGGATGGAACTTGCCCAATACCTCGCCCACGATCCGGGCGCTCTTTCTATGGGCCTGGTTGGGGCGCATGCCCATATCGTGCATGGCGTAAAGAATGCGCCGCTGCACCGGCTTCAGCCCGTCCCGCACGTCGGGAAGCGCCCTCGAAACAATGACGCTCATGGCGTAGCTGAGGTAAGAAGTCCGCATCTCCTCTTCGATGCGGATGGGCCTTATCCCACCGGACGGTGGTACGGGTGCTGAAGTTACCATAGCAGATGCTCCTTGGAATTCCGGGCCAGCGAATGATGAAAGAGCAGGGCCCTAAGTATCCTTGCCGGCCAGGTACATTTCTGCCCGCTCGTAAAAGCCGGCGAACAGGTTGGCGAAACTGCGGGGCACCTCATCCTGCCGTTCCGGGTGGCACTGCAGCCCGATTACCCAGCTGTGGTTTGGGCTCTCCAAACCCTCTATCAGGCCGTCTTCCACCGAATAGGCGCTGGTCATAAGCTTTGGGGAGCGCTGTGCTTCCCTTAGTCCCTGGTGGTGCAGGCTGTTAACCCGGAAAAAGCCCGCGCTGCCAATGATGGCTGCCGACTTGGCGCCCGGGGCCATATAAATGAGGTGCTTCTCCGGCTGCCACTTCCCGTCGTCTCTCACCGCCTTGTGCCCGGGCAGGTCCTGGATGAGTTGCCCGCCAAATGCCACGTTCAGCAGCTGCATCCCCCGGCATATGGCCAGCACCGGTATGTCGTGGTCCAGCGCGTAGTCCAGAATCCGCAGCTCCAGTTCGTCCAGGGGACTACAAAGCTCCAGGCTTGCCTCGGGGTCCGCAGTTGCGCCGTATAGTTCCGGGTCCACGTCGGGGCCACCGGTAAGCATCAGTCCACCGATGTTGTCGAGAATCTGGTGGACGGCCCTGTCGTCGGGAGGGATCAGAAGGGAGATTTCCGCGCCCAGGGACTCCATAATCTCTACGTAGCGACGGGAGTTGCGGAGATCGACTGAGGTGATGGCAACCTTTGTCATACAGTTTACATATTATAGCTGAATCTGCTGCTGATTCCCAGCAAAAGCCCTGCGAGTTACGGGGTTATTCAGCGACGACGCCTCACTCATCCCGATATCAACCTGAGTTTTGGCCAATTGACGTTCGGCCCTTCCCACTTTTGCTTTGAACTGTTTGTTCGGAGGGGTATAATTTGTTAAGCTTGGGCTTGGAAGGCGGGAGAATTCGCCACCTTCAGTCCCGGGGAAAGTGTACTTCGCACTTGAGGCGCGGAAGATGAAAGAGGTAATCCAGGAAACTGTAAGGCAGCTTGAAGACCAGCAGCCCTGCGTGCTGGCTACGGTGGTCCGCACCAAGGGTTCCACACCCCAGAAGGCGGGTTCCATGCTTCTTGTGAGGCAGGACGGGACCGGCGTCGGCACCTTGGGTGGCGGCTGCGTCGAGGGTGACATCTGGTACGCGGCCAGGGAGATGCTGCGCAACCACAGCGGTCCGGAGTTCAAGGACTATTTCCTGAACGAGGATATCGCCGCCCGCGACGGGCTGGTTTGCGGCGGAACCATGTACTTTTACCTGGAACCCATGTGGGAGCCCGATTCCTTCCTGGATATAGGCAGTCGCTTGATCAATGCTTACGAGGGTGGCGATCCCGTCGGGCTGGCCACAGTGGTAAATGTTCCCGAAGGCAACCCCAACCTGGGGGCCAAGCTGCTGCTTCTGCTGGACGGCACGGTGGAAGGTACCCTGGGAAGCAAGGAGCTGGACGACCGGGCAGTTGCAGCTGCTAGACAGGTTGCCGACGTGGGTTCGGTGGAAAGCTTTGCCACTGATGAAGGCGTGGAGGTCTTCGTCGAAGGATTTACCACCCCGCCTACCCTTGCGGTCATCGGCGGCGGACACGTGGGGAAAGCCACGGCAGATTTGGCCAACATGCTGGGATATCGGGTTTTCATCGTAGATGACCGGTCCGAATTCTCCAATCCAGACCGATTTCCGTATGCGGAACAGACGGTAGTTACCAACTATGACCGGTGGTCTGAAGATCTGTCCATTAACGTCAACACCTTTGTTGTGGTTGCCACCCGGGGGCACCGGTTCGATGACATGGCCCTGGAATCGGCGCTGAAGACCCGCGCCCGGTATATCGGCCTCATGGGCAGCCGGCGGAAGAATTTGATGATTTACCGGCGGTTGCTGGACCAGGGTGTGAGCCTGGAGCGACTGAAGGAAGTCCACGCGCCCATTGGCCTGGATATTGGTGGATTGCAGCCCGAAGAGCTGGCGGTAAGCATAATGGCCGAGATTATTATGACCCGCCGCGGCGGCAAGGGTGGCCCCTTGCAGATGGACCAGTGGTACCTGGACCGGGTGGCCGAGCGCTTCCAGGACGCCATTGAAGTATAGTGCTCGACGAAGCGCACGCTCCGGGCGATGAAACGACTATGCCCGAAACTGCAGCCATTCTCCTGGCAGCAGGAGAATCCCGAAGAATGGGTGAACTCAAGGCCCTGCTCCAATGGCAGGGCCAATCCCTGCTTTCCCACCAGTTAGCTGCATTGTCCGGCGGGGGCGTGGACCGCGTTATAGTGGTCCTCGGCCACCGCTACGAAGAGCTGCTGCCGGAGATAGAAGGGAAACCGGGTGTGGAGTGGACCCTTAACCCGCACTATCTGCAGGGCAAAACCACATCAATCAAGGCGGGACTGGCCGCCCTGGGAGATCGCTTGCCCGGGACCCTGCTGTTGTTGAACGTGGACCAGCCCCGGAGCGCCGAAACCGTGGGATATCTGCTCCGCCAGCACCGTGCCAGCGGCCCGCTCATTACCATTCCTGCCTTTGCCGGGAAGGGTGGTCACCCGGTGGTGTTCGATGCCGCCCTGATCACAGAGCTTGGGGCCATTAACGAAGCAACCCAGGGAATACGGGAGGTGGTGAGGCGTCACCAGGAAGGAATTCTGAGGGTGGAAATGGACACGGGGGAGGTATTGTGGGACCTCAACACTCCAGAGCAGTATCGGGCTGCCCTGGGTGAATCCGGCTAGTTCACAGTCACCAACAAACAAGAGGAACCCGCGACAGCGATCAGGGCCCGGTAAACCTACCGGGCCCTGATTTGCTTTCGCTTCGCATTCCCGCTATTCCGGTTTTATTACCGGATGTACCCTTCCTGAGGCAACTCACCAAGGATGTCAGTTCGCTTGGTATCTGCGCGGGACTTGCTTTTCGTTCTGTAGCCCTGCCGCTTCTGAAGCATCCCCTTTAAGGGTTATCCACTCCTTTCCGAACCGGCAGGGACGCTACAAGGGAAGATCCATTTATGGCAATGTTCGAAAACTTTAACCATATCCAACCTCCTTACCGGATTTCGGAACAGTCCGGGCATTCATGCCCTTCTTGTTCTATATTCAGGCTAACATGCTGCGATACCGCTGTCAATAGATTTTGACCAAATTGGTATAAATTGCAGACAAATACTAAGGGCGGGAACCAGTCCCGCCCTTGTGAAGTTCTTCCTGTTCTTGCGGCCTTCCTATGCAGGCTGGGCCAGCGCTCTGGGCTTACCGGGGATCAGGAGGGAAGCCAACAGCCCGATGAAATAGAACCCGGCGGTAATGTAGAAACCGTACTGCCAGCCGGCGTTGTTCTGGTCGAACCACTCCACGGAACCGAAAATTACCAGGGCGGCGGCAGCGCCGAAGAAGGTGTTGTTGCCCCACATCAGGCCAAGGAAACTGGATTCCAGCCGTCTTCCAGCCGCAATGTCGGCGGCTGCGGCCTGGGTGAGGTTATTTACCGAGAAGTTCAGAATGCCGTAGATGGCAACGAACAGGGTAATCCAGTAATTGTACTCGCCGGTTTGCTGGCCGCTCCAGATTATCGCCAGGGTCAGGACGGTAGTGACGGCCATGACGAATATGATGATGGCCCGGCGGCCGATTCTGTCAGACAGGGCGCCGATCAGGGGGCCAGCCACAATGCCCGGGCCAACCATCAATGCCACGTGGGAGGCGGCCTGGAAGGGCGCTACTCCCAAAGCCTGGGTCAGGTAGAGGGGCACAAGGAAAACCAGGGAACGGTCGGCCATGCCACGCACTGCGGAAACGGTGAAGATGGCCCACATCCCCGTGCCCTTAAAGGCGTCAACCATGCCGGCCCAGTTTTCCCGCACGCGCTTGCCCAGGTCGAAGTCCTCGGGCTTGGCCCCTCCCGCATTCCGCAGCAGGAAGAAAATCACGATGCTGGAGGTGAACATTATGGGCGTGCTGAATCCCAGCACCCACCTCCAGCTTATGGCGTCCCAGGGCATCTGCCAGGAGAAAAGGTTACTTTCCACTCCCCCGCTGCTCAGGGTCCAGGCCAGGGCGCCGGCTACCAGCGCTCCGGCCACCATGGGGCCCAGAACGTCGCCAATGCTGCCCATGGACCGGTGCATGGAAATGAAGAGGCCCCGGCGCTCCGGAAAACGCCGGGCCAGCAGGCCCAGGGCTGGCGGGTGCCAGAGGGCGCTCCCCATGGAACCCAGGGCCAGGGCTGCCAGTATCAACACGTAGGTTGGCGCCACGGACATGACCAGGTAGCCAACACCGATGCTAAAGGCGCTGATGGACAGCACCCACGAAACGCGGTGGTGGAAAAGGTCAACCAGGAAGCCCCCGGCGGTGCTGGTAATGCCGCCGAAGACCGACCGGACTACGACAATTAACCCAACCTGGAATGCGCCCAGACCCAGGTCTGCCGCAATGATGGCGGCGAGGAACGGGATGGTGTGGGCGTAGAAGTGCTCAAAGGCGTGAGCCCCGATGACGGTGGTGGCCATCACCGAGTCTTTAGTGCGTTTTTCCTGGCCCGCAGGCGGGGCCATTGCTGTGGTCGCTGCCAAATTCATCACCTGCTCTATTCAGATTGCCGGTTTAACCATAGCCCATTGGCCGGGTTGGAAATTTCGTAAGCGAATTGCCGCAAATTATACACCCAATTCATACGTCGGCGTCACGTTCTGGCAGGGTGTGGCAGGACGGGGCCAATGGCAAACATTTGTCCGTTTTCGAGCCTCAGTACTCGGAGAACATTCGCTGGATTTCGTCGCGGCTGTTTGTCAACGTCAACCCCAGCATTAGCAGAATCCTGGCCTTTTGGGGTTGGAGGTTGTCGCTGACAATAAACCCCTGCTCGGCCTTGCGCGGGGTCATTACCACCCGGCCCGCAATGGAGCGGGACGCAAGGACTACCGGTATCCCCTCCTTGACGGCTTCCGCCGCCGCTTCGATGGCCTTGGGCGGGAAGCTGCCCCCGCCAAAACCAGCCAGGACCAGGCCATCGGACTTGTTGGAGCGCACCGCGTCAATCAACAACGCGTCGGAGCCGGCGTGGCAGTAAACGATATCAACCCGGGGAAGCGTGTCCTTGCCGGTTACGTCAAACTCGGTTTCCATGGTGTGTTTGCGCAGGGGCGCCCGGTACAGAACAACCTCACCGTCGGAGTCGGCGTACCCCAGGAACCCCAGCTCGTTGGGCTTGAAAGTCTCCACGCGGAAGGTGTTGGTCTTGACCACATCCCGGGCTGACTGGATTTCGTTGTTCAAAATGGTAAGAACGCCCAGCCCTCCCGTGCGGGGGCAGGCCGCCACCCGGATGGCGTCAAGCAGGTTCAGGTCGGCGTCGGTCCCCAGGGCAGTGGGGGGACGCATGGCCCCGGTTACTACCACCGGCTTGCCGGACTTGACGGTCAGGTGGAGAAAATAGGCGGTCTCTTCGAGGGTCGCGGTTCCGTGGGTAACGACAACACCGTCAATGCTGTTGTCCTGCGCCAGTTCATTTATGCGTTGCGCCAGGCTCAGCCATTCCTCCGGTCCTATTGCCGTGCTTCCCACGCTGACCAGGTCTTCCGACGAAATGTGGGCGATGTCGTTGGCCTCCGGGATGCGCTGGAGAGATTGTTCAATGGTAATGTGCTCTCCCAGTTCGGGGTAAAGGATGAAGTCCATCCTGTCAGGGCCCACTCCGGCGATGCTGCCTCCGGTGGCGACTATGGCAATCGAGGGTTTTGAAGCGTTCATTTGAACTCCTGTCGGTGGTGGATTGTTCGGGCTTCCTTATTATTGGGAGGGCGTTATCGGTGGCAACAGTCCTGGCTCGAAGTTCGTTCAAACAGGGTTGAGGGCTTGACAGTTGTTGCGCTGCGCCACAGGCACATGCCGGTCCGGGAGACACAGTCCCGTTTTCGCGTCCGCCCAGGTGGGCAGAATCTGTTCTGTTAATATAATCTTAACGATTCTCTGGCAGACTACGGCCAATTCAGGGTCAAGTCAATTATGGCTTACCCACGAGACGGATCCGGCGGCGGTTTATGCGTGCCCTGATTGTTTCCGACATTCATTCCAACCTGGAAGCTCTGGAGGCGGTGATTGCCGACGCCCAGGGCAGGGGCGGTTTCGATGTGATCTGGTGCCTGGGCGACTCGGTTGGGTATGGTCCCGACCCTGCCGCCTGCCTGGACTTGCTTCAGTCTTTTCCCCTGGTATCGGTCGCGGGAAATCATGACCGTGCCGCCCTGGACCTTCGGGAGAGCGCGGACTTCAACAGCGCCGCGGCCTATTCCGCGAACTGGACCGCCCGGCAATTGCCCGAGGGACACCGGAGTTTCCTGGCCGACCTTCCCGAAGTGGCTACCGCCGGCGCCTTCACCCTGGTGCACGGGAGCTTGCGCGCGCCCCTGCGGGAATATTTGCTGAACGAAGAGGCCGCCGCCAGCACTTTTGGCCGCTTGACCACCAGCTACTGCCTGGTAGGGCACTCGCACTTGCCATTTCTGTGCCTGGAAAACCGGGACGGGCCCAGGTTCGTACAGTTTTCCGAGCAGGAGGCCTTTGCCCTGGATGAGCGGCGCCTAATCGCAAATGCGGGAAGCGTGGGACAGCCTCGGGACTACGACCCCAGGCCAAGCTACGCAATTTACGTTCAGGAAGACCCCGAGTCTTCGGGTTTCCTGGAACGGCACAGGGTGGAATATGCCAGGGCCGCTACCCAGGAAAAGATGCGGACTGCGGGATTGCCCAGGAGCCTGATAGACCGGCTGGACCACGGGGTTTAGCTCTTGAAGCAGGTAATGTTGCGATGGCCAGAGGTTCGCCGCGGCGAAGGCAGGACAGCCTCGTCAGACACGGAATGCGCTGGAATGAGTAGAAAGCACAATTTTTCCCGTAACTCAGTCTCATCTGGCTCATTTCGTATTTGAAGATGTCTTCCTGGCGGCCTGAATTTCTCCGAGATGTGGGCTTTCCTGCAGCCATTTCAAGGGGTTCCGGCCCCGAGAGGCTCTGGTGTACGGGGTACGGTGGAGGCCCCGGTTTTCCGGTCGCTCCGTTTCATGGTGGGAGAGGGCAATAGTGGATGGGGAGAGGGAAAATGCCAGCGGCCCGGAAGAGGAAGAGGGACGGAGCTTAACTACGGGTGGTAGGCCAATTGCCCTTGCGCCGCAAAGGGCAGGTCTATTGACAAGAGCGGGTACTGTTGATAGTCTTTTGCAACCTGAAAACGGTGGATTTCAGGGGTGGTTCGTGTTGGCCCGCTAGCTCAACTGGCAGAGCAACGGACTCTTAATCCGTAGGTTCTCGGTTCGACCCCGAGGCGGGTCACCAAAGTGGAAACAGACAAAAAGGGGTATTGCAGCCTGGGGGAGTGTCGGAATTGGTAGACGAGCATGACTTAGGATCATGTGCTGCAAAGCGTGGGAGTTCGAGTCTCCCCTTCCCCACCAGAGAAAATACCTGAAGTCGGCCCTGGATGAGGGCCATTTACTTTAAACCGGCGCATGAAACTGGAGAGTTACCGGTCTGTTGCCGGGGGGAGGGCAGTTGGCTACGCTTCTGGAAGTAAAAGACCTTCGCACACATTTCTTCACCTTTGAGGGAGTTGTCAAAGCAGTTGACGGCGTGAGCTATGAGGTGGAAGAAGGCGAAACTCTGGGTCTTGTCGGGGAAAGTGGATGCGGCAAGAGCGTCAGCGCTCTTTCGTTGATGCGGCTGATACCGGACCCGCCAGGCAAGATAGTGTCCGGTGAAATGCTCTTCGAAGGGGAAGACATCCTGAAAATTGACATGGATGATATGCGTCGCATCCGTGGCGCCAAGATGTCCATGGTATTCCAGGAGCCTATGACTTCGCTCAACCCCGTACTTACCCTGGAGCGGCAGCTCAGTGAGACCCTGCAACTCCACCGGGGCATGAGTCGGGAGGAGGCCCGCAACGAGTCGGTGGACCTGCTGGCCAGGGTCGGTATTCCCGATGCGGAGCGACGGGTCAAGCAGTATCCCCACCAGTTCAGCGGCGGCATGCGGCAGAGGGTAATGATTGCCATGGCTCTCAGCTGCAATCCCAGGCTGATCATCGCCGACGAGCCTACCACCGCTCTTGACGTGACCATTCAGGCCCAGATCCTGGAGTTGATGAAGTCGCTGACCAACGAGTTCGGCGTTTCTCTCATTGTTATTACTCACAACTTGGGCGTGGTTGCCCGCTACGCCGACCGCATGAACATCATGTATGCCGGCAAGATTATTGAAAGAGGCACAGCCCGAGAGGTTTACAGCAATCCCAGGCATCCCTACACGGTAGGTCTGCTCAAGTCGGTGCCTCGGCTGGATTTGCCCCGCCGGGCCAAGCTGGACCCCATTGAAGGTCAGCCGCCTGACCTGATCAACCTACCCCAGGGCTGCTCCTTCCGGGACCGCTGCCGCTGGGCAGTGGACAAGTGCGCTACCGAGGAACCCCCCCTGATGCTGATGAACGAGGGCCACTGGTCCGCCTGCTGGCGGTCCGACGAGTTGGGGCCCTCCGCCCTGGACTTCTACGCCGACGCCGAAATGCTGGAAGGCGCGACCAATGGCGGTTCGGCTGCAGACTCGGAACCTGAAGAAGAAAACTAGCCCGCGGAGAGTATGACGATATGACCACGATGACTGAAGCGGACCAGCGCGGAAACGGGGCGTCCCCCGAAAACGATATCCTGGTCGAGGTCAAGAATCTTCAGATGTACTTCCCTGTCACTGCGGGGATCATATTCCAGCGGGCGGTAGCCCAGATCAAGGCGGTCGATGATGTAAGCTTCTTTGTCAAGAAGGGTGAGACCCTGGGGCTGGTGGGAGAAAGCGGCTGCGGCAAGACCACCACCGGGCGCTGCATACTGCAGCTGTACAAGCCCACCGGTGGACAGGTGGTTTTCGACGGTCAGGAACTGACTTCCATGTCAACCCGCCAGATGCGGGTAATGCGCCGCCGGATGCAGGTGATCTTCCAGGACCCTTATAGCTCCCTGAACCCCCGCATGACCGCGGGAAACATTATCGGCGAGCCCTTGATTGTTCACGGCCTGGTGAATAACAAGGAGGAGTACAGGGAACGGGTGGCGGAGCTTCTGCAGAACGTGGGCCTGAACCCTTACATGGCCGACCGATTCCCCCACGAGTTCAGTGGCGGGCAGCGCCAGCGCATCGGAGTGGCGCGAGCGCTGTCGGTTGACCCCTCGTTCATTGTATGCGACGAGCCGGTGTCCGCCCTGGATGTGTCAATCCAGGCCCAGATTGTGAACCTGCTGGAGGACCTGCAGGAGCAGTTTGACCTCACCTACCTCTTCATCGCCCACGACTTGTCGGTGGTGAGGCATATCAGCAACCGGGTGGCGGTCATGTACCTAGGTCACATCGTGGAGATTGCGGACCGGAACGAGATTTACGCCAATCCGCTCCATCCCTACACCCGGGCGCTGCTGTCGGCAGTACCCATTCCCGACCCGGTTATCGACGCGCAGCGGGAGCGCATTCTGCTCAGCGGCGAGGTGCCAAGCCCGCTGAATCCTCCCAGTGGCTGTGTATTCCACCCCCGCTGTCCCATAGCTATTGACAGTTGCCAGCAGGTTATTCCCGAGCTTCGGGAAGTCGAACCCGACCACTGGGCCGCGTGCATCCAGTCCCCGGGATACGGCTCTTACTAGGGGCAGACAAAGCAGTGTCTTGAGGGCCGACATTTCGTCGGCCCTTTTACATTGGGAGGGCGAAATTAGGCAGACGCGCCAACGCGCCGTTATTGTTGCGCTGACAACCACCGTGATACTATTGTGAAGCTATGAATCCCCAAAACATTCGAAACTTCTGCATTATTGCGCATATTGACCATGGCAAGTCCACCCTTGCCGACCGCTTCCTGGAAATAACGGGTACGGTGCGTCCCCAGGAGATGAAGGCCCAGTTCATGGACCAGATGGAACTGGAACGCGAACGAGGAATTACCATCAAGGGGAAAGCGGTGGCAATGCAGCACAAGGCCCGGGACGGCCAGCTGTATCAGCTGAACTTGATTGACACCCCCGGCCACGTTGACTTCAGCTACGAGGTATCCCGAGCGCTGGCCGCCTGCGAGGGGGCGCTGCTGGTGGTGGACGCCAGCCAGGGGATAGAGGCGCAGACCATCGCCAACACCCTGCTGGCAATGGAATACGACCTGGAACTGATTCCGATAGTGAACAAGGTTGACCTTCCCCAGGCCGAACCTCACCGGGTCGCCGGTGAACTACAGCAGGTATTCGGTTTTCGGGAGGATGAGATTCTGTACGTCTCGGCCAAGGAAGGCACCGGGGCCAATGACATACTGGATGCCGTGGTTGAACGTCTCAAGCCCCCTTCAGGCGATACCGAGGGAGCCCTCAGGGCGCTGGTTTTTGACTCGGTTTACAACAGCTATAAGGGAATTATTGCCCACGTCAGAGTGGAAGACGGAGCAGTTTCAAAGAGTGACAAGACCCTGGTGATGTCGTCGGGAAGGGTTGCCGAAATAATGGAGGTGGGGGTCTTCGCTCCCCATCCCACACCGGTTGAAGCGCTGGGGACCGGACAGGTGGGGTATATTGCCACCGGCTTCAAGGACGTTCAGGAGTGCAGCGTTGGCGACACCCTGACCATCAGCAACAGGCCGGCCACCGAGCCGCTGCCTGGCTACGTTGAGCTGAAGTCCATGGTCTTCGCGGGTCTGTACCCCTCGGATGGTGAAGAGTACAACAGCCTTCGAGCGGCGCTGGAAAAGCTTCGCCTGAACGATGCCTCGCTGACCATGGAGCCGGAGAGCAGCGGCGCGCTGGGCTTCGGATTCCGCTGCGGCTTCCTGGGCCTGATGCACCTGGAAATTATCCAGGAAAGGCTGGAGCGGGAGTACGACCTGGACCTGATAGTTACAGCTCCCAGCGTCGCCTACCAGGTGATTCTGCAGGACGGGACCGAGCTTCGAGTGGATAATCCTTCAAAGCTGCCCCAGCCCCACGAAATCAGGGAAATCCAGGAACCTGTCCTGGGCTTGACCATTGTTGCCCCAAACCGGCATGTTGGGGCCATTATGGAACTAATGCATGCCCGGCGCTCCGAATTCAGGCGGATGGAGTACATTCAGAGCATAGCCTCGCGGGATGGAGGCGACGCCACGGAGGAGCAGACCCGGGTGGTGATGGAATACACCATGCCGTTGTCGGAAATGCTCGCCGACTTCTACAACCAGCTCAAGTCCCGCACCCAGGGATACGCCTCCCTGGACTATAACTTCGAGGGGTATCGGGCCGCTCCACTGAGCCGGGTGGACATTCTGATCAATCACCAGGCGGTGGAGGCGCTGTCCATGATCGTGCACCGCGATCTAGCGGTGGTGCACGGGCGCGCGCTGGTGGAGAAGCTGAGGACGACCATCCCCAGGCAGCTCTTCGAAGTGCCCATTCAGGCGGCCATAGGAAGCAGGATCATCGCCAGGGAAACCGTCCGGGCGCTGCGGAAGGATGTGCTGGCCAAGTGCTACGGCGGAGACATCACCCGCAAGCGCAAACTGCTGGAGAAGCAGAAGGAAGGCAAGAAGCGGATGAAGAGCGTGGGCCGGGTGGAGGTGCCCCAGGAAGCTTTCCTTAGCCTGCTGGGAATCGGCAGCGAAGGTTCCTGACCTGGAATGGAACAGTCCTGCCCGGTTTTGTTGATTTATTCGAAGGCGGCGGCTTTCAGATCCCGCAACTGCACCAGGTGTTCCCGCCAGTGGCCCGCAAATAACCGTTCCACCAGCCACTGGGCTGTTCTGGGTTCGTCCCAGTGACGGTTTCGCTGGTGGACCAGGGCGGTTGAGGCTTCCAGGACCTCATCCGTCAGAGGCGCCAGACCCGATTCCAGGGCGTCGAAATAGCCGGTGAATTGACGCCGGACCTCATCCAGTGTCCAGGCTTCCGCCTCGCCGGTCATGTACTTCTGGTCCGCCCACAGGTCGTATTCCACTACTTCGCCGCCCATGATTCCCTTCAGGATTTGAGGCACGCCTCCCGGCGGAGTGTAAAGCATGTGGGTGATGACTTCCCGGGGCGACCAGGTGTCGGCGTCTGGACGCCAGTCCAGGGCGCTTTCCATTCCCTCCAGGATTTGCAGGACTTCCCCTCGTATTTCCGCAACGTTGGCAAGATGCTGGTCTTTGGCAGACGTCATAACTCCTCCGGTGGCGTTACTGACCCGGGATTTGAGCTAAGGCTTGAATACCATCAGGACAAGAACTACCAGGGGAATCAGGGTGACCACGCCGGTAACCATGTTCCAGAGTTTGCTCGCCCTCTGATAGCTTTCCGAGTGGTCGGAGCCTTCCAGCGTTTCACTGGCATACCGGGCCATGCGCCGCTGCTGGGGCAGCAGGACCGCCAGCCACAGGACCACTATGACCACAGTCAGTATGAAGGAAGCGGCCAGCCAGGGCTCCTCAAAACGGTCCCAGCCGGTGATTCCTCCCATCCAGATGCCCGTTGCCAGCAGGCCGGCGATCCCTGGCCCCATAAAAATGAGGTCTGCTCGCACCAGGGCCTGGGCGGTGGTGGCAATGGTTTCCGGGTTGCCCGATCGGTCCGCCCGCTTTTTCCAGTAGGCGGAATTGATCAGATAGCCCATCAGCCAGATGGCGGAAAGGATGTGAAGGGTAAGAAGCAGTTCCAGCATCTAAGTCTCCTGTCTTTGCGAAGGGGTTTGTCCGGTTCAGGTTTGATGGCAAGACTATTGGGCACGGCCAAGATGTCCGGGTTGATGGTTGAGGACGGGTGCCTACCCTGCCCTCTGTTTGGTCCTCCATGAAGCCAGGTAAGTTTCCACCCGGCAGTGATTCCAGATAGCCGCCGTTGCCCATGCGGGGTAACAGCTAACAGTCATTCTCGAGCTGAGTTGCTCCCTGGTCCCGGGGGCTGACCCCCTTCAGGGCAAGCCAGGCCGCGACGGCCAGAAACCACAGGAGAAGAGCGGCCCCCCCGATGCGGTGCATGGCGGAGGCTTCAGGATCCCAGATAAACAACATCGCGGCGGCCGTGGCGAGGGCTGCCCAGCCAAACCAGCGGGGCAGGGGTCTCGCCAATGCGATTAATATGCCGAGAAATGCCAGGGCCAGGGCCGCTGCGGTAAAGCCGACCCGACCGGCTATTGCCCTGACAGGTTCGATGGCATGGAAGGCCGGGGACTGCGACCCCGCGACATAGGTGGCAGTCGGACCTGAATTACCGCCAATGACCTCGGCAATAGCCAGGCCGACCAGGCTGGAGAAGAGCCAGAGAGAAGCCCCGACGGCGAAGAACGCGCCCGCCAAAAGAGCCAGGGTTTGGTCGAAGGGCCGAAAGACCCGGTAAATCAGGATTCCCGACGCCAGCAATAGAAATGCCGCTACCAGGTTGGCAATTTTGCTGGCCATGTACCATGAATGGTTGGCGGCAATCATGGCCATTGACTCCGATGAGCTTTCCGTGTCGGTGCCACTGGCAATGCGGGTGACTATGGTGATTACCTGGGCGGCACAATAGAGGACAAGCAGCGCTGCGGTAATCCCTTGCACCATACGGTCGGAAAGCAGAGGGGAACCAGAAACCCCGGTGGCAGGCGACTTAAGCATTTTCGTGGGACACCTTCAGTCTTGCTCCAGCTGGCCGGCTATTTCCCTGACCAGGGCTCGGACGGCATCGCCGGTATCTTCCCGGGCGATCCCGAACTCGAAGGAAGCGCGCAGCAACCCCATTGGGGAGCCGCCGTCGTACCGCGTTCCAAGAAATTCATAGGCATAGACGTCCTGCTGTTCCAGGAGCAACTGAATACCGTCGGTCAATTGAATCTCTCCCCGGGCGCCCGGGGGGGTTCGCTCCAGACAGTCGAAAATCTCACATGGGAGGATATACCTGCCCACTATGCTCAAGTTGGAGGGAGCGTCTTCCCGAGCGGGTTTCTCGACCAGCTGCTTGATGAAGTAGGTCCTCGCGCCGCGCTCCTCTGCGTCCACTACTCCATAATTGTGGATGGTTTCCCAGGGTACCTGCTCCACGGCAATAACGCCTGCCTGGTGCCGGGCCGAGACTTCCAGCATCTGGGAAATGACGCCGGGTTGGTGGTCAACGATGTCATCAGGAAGAATTACGACGAAGGGCTCATGCCCCACCGCGTCCCTGGCAGTCAGAACGGCGTGACCCAGTCCCAGGGGTTCTTCCTGGATCACGAAGGAAACTTCCGCAAGGGTTGAGACGTGCCGGATCGACTCGAGCAGGTCGGCGGACCCGGCCTCGGCCAGGCGCGCTTCCAGGTCGGGACGGGGCTGGAAATATGAGGCGATGGACTCCTTTCCCCTGGCGGTAACTACTATTACTTCCTCCACACCCGCTTCGGCCGCCTCTTCGACCACGTACTGAAGCATGGGTCGGTCCAGAATCGGCAGCAGTTCCTTGGGCACCGCCTTGGTAATTGGCAGGAATCTGGTGCCCAGGCCCGCGGCGGGTATGACGGCTTTTCTGACCTGCATAACAATAATCTCCAGTCAATTCTATCACTGGCTTTCAAGTCCGGTTACTGTTGCAATCAGCTACTGTCAGGTTCAGGTTGAAGTGATTACCCGAAACGGGTAGCCGTTATCCTGGCTGATCCGCCGGCCACCTGGGGTTTCTTGAGGGGTGTTTCGTAATTGACAGCGTAGCGGGACTACCCTACCATCTAATGCGAGACCGTGCTAGACGGGGAGCTAGCGGTGCCCTTGACCCGCAATCCGCTATAGCGGGGTGTAATTCCTCCCCTAGGCCAAACCTGTTGGGCCGCTGCCCAGGGTGAGCAGTGTTGATGACCGGGTCCCACGCGGCGCAGGCTTGTGAACCCCGCCAGGTCCGAGAGGAAGCAACGGTAAACAGGTCCCTGCGGGTGCCGTGGGAACGCCTGGTCTGAGTTGTTGCCCAGGGGATGTCCATAGGGTTTTCGTCAACGGGGGGTGCGCGGTCTCTCATTTGAGGTTTGCTACTTCTGTTTTGAGCGCTATCTCCTCCGCACCGCGCCAGTTCTCTGCCAGACCCCGCAAGTCTCTAGGGCAGCATTTTCTTGTCGACAGCCGGGTGTTGGCACGCATTGTAGCTGCCGCAGACCTGGACGAGGCTGACGTCGTGGTTGAGGTCGGCCCCGGGAGGGGCGCCCTGACACGCCGGCTGCTGCCTCGGGTAGCCCGGGTCATAGCAATTGAAATGGATGACAACCTGGCGGAGACTCTGCCGGCCAGACTTGATAATCCTCCCAACCTGTCGGTGGTGGCTGGAGATGCCAGGACAATAGACTTGTCGCAAATTCTTGAAGCCGGACAGCCCTACAAGGTAGTGGCGAATTTGCCCTACTATGCCGCCAATCCCATTATTCGACGATTCCTGGAGTCGGAGCCTCGTCCCAGTTCCATGGTGACAATGGTCCAGCGGGAAGTAGCCGACAGCATGACCGCCCCGCCGGGAAAGATGACCCTGCTTTCCGTCGCTACCCAGTTTTATGCCAGTGCGAGAACAGTCTGCCAGGTCCCACCTGCGGCTTTCCGTCCCCCACCCAAGGTAACTTCCACGGTGGTCCGGCTCGCCTTGCTCCCTTCTCGATCCCTGGAAGAAGGAGACGCTGCGGGGTTCTTTGACTTGGTGCGTGCAGGATTCTCGGCGCCCCGGAAGCAATTGCGCAACTCTCTGGGTCATGGTCTGGGTATAGGCTCCCAGGAAAGCATGCAACTGCTGGAGACGGCCGGAATAGACGGCTCCCGACGGGCCGAAACCCTGGAACTGGAAGAGTGGCTCGAGACCTATCGCCAATGGAAGAGACTTGGGCAAAGCCTCGCAGTGGCGCGGGAAAAGGTTTGCTAGTTCAAGCGACGGCAAAGCTGAACCTGGGCCTGGAAGTCCTGGGACGCCGCAACGACGGTTACCACGAAGTCCGGACCGTTATGCAGGAAATTGATCTGGCGGACGAGCTGGAAATATTGCCCGCAGACTCTTTGGTGGTCCGGTGTGATGATCCCGAGCTGAATGGGGAACAGAACCTGGTATGGAGGGCTGCCGTTGAACTTGCCAGGGAGTGCGGCCGACTTCCCCTGGTAGAGATTGTGGTGAGGAAGCGTATCCCAGTTGCCATGGGCCTGGGCGGCGGCAGCAGCGACGCGGCGGCCGCGCTGATGGGCTTGAACCAGTTCTGGAAGCTGGACCTGGGCCCCGAGAGGCTGTCTGCGGCCGCGTCGCGAGTCGGGTCCGATGTGCCGTTTTTTCTCTGGGGAGGCGCGGCCCTGGCCAGCGGTCGAGGTGAAGTAATAGAGCCGCTGCCATCGCAGCGGGGAGTAAGTGTTTCCCTGATCTGCCCGGAGTCAACGATGATCGACAAGACGGCACGCCTGTATGGGCGTCTGAATTCCGGGCACTTCAGTGACGGCGGAGTCACCCAGCGCCTTGTGCAGAATCTGATGGCGGGCCAGTGGGCTGATGATTTGTTCCATAATGTATTTGAGGGCCCGGCCCTGCAGGAATTTTCGAGCCTGCCAGGAATCATGGATGCGGTGGAAAGAGCCACGGGGCGGAGACCTCATTTGTCCGGCGCCGGCCCGGCGCTTTTCTTGTATGCCTCTTCCCAGGTCGAGTACTATTCGGTGACGAGGGCCTTGCAAGGGCATCGTGCACAGGCGTATTTTGTACGCACCCTCGGGCGGTCAGCCAGACCCTTGGCCGCTGGGTATCCCGGCCACTAATGCAGCATTAATTTCTTACCAACGGTGAGTACTTGCCAATGTTCATTCCAGGCGCAATCAGCATTCCCTTCAGTCCGTACATCATTGATTTCGGGCCATTCCTGCTCTCGTGGCATGGGTTCTTTACATTCGTGGCGGTGGCCACGGCAGTTTACCTGACAGTACGCTGGGGCAGAAGGGAAGGGTTGGACGGGGACGCGATTCTCTCCATATCCGTCTGGTGCATCATCGGCGGAATTGTAGGCGCTCGCATCCTTCACGTAATTGATTTCTGGAGCAGGTACTCCGCAAACCCGATCAGCATATTTATGGTGTGGCAGGGTGGCATCGCCATATTCGGGGCAATAATCGGCGGGTTTATTTTTGGCGCGGCCTATATATTGATTCGCAACTCCAACTGGTTCCTCGCCCTGTGGGGGAAGTTTTTCCGGTTCGCGGGAGAACCTGAAAAAGCCCCATTGCCTGGCGTGGGCCGGCTGGCCGATGTGGCGGCGCCGGCCTTGCTCGTGGCGATGGCCATTGGCAGGCTTGGCGACATAATCAACGGCGAGCATTGGGCCAAGTTTACGGACTTGCCCTGGGGGGTTGTATATTCCCACATCGACAGCCCCGGGGCCTTTCGCGCGGCCAGCCATCCGGCGGTGGCCTACGAATTGCTGATGGACCTGGCAATCTTTGCCATCATCTGGCCCCTTCGCAACAGGATCAGGCCAGACGGCATGATATTCGTGCTTTATGGCGCCATGTATTCCATTGGCCGGTTCTTCATCAGCTTCCTGCGAGTGGAGGCCAACACCTACTTTGGAGGGGCGCTGAATGAGGCGCAGATAGTGTCGCTGATCGTAGTGCTGATAACCGTACCCTTGCTGGTTTACAAGGCCCAGTTTGTGCGCGCTCCCAGGCGCAGGGCTGCGGCGCCCCGGCGGCAAGCCGACATTTCGGAAGAATAGCGGGTTCAGTTATGAATTTGAACGGTGTGAATGCTTCGGAGACTGTAGAGACCCTGGCGCACGTCGGTGTCAGGACGGTGAGCTACGAGGAAATCAGCCAGGGTATCGAGGTCCTGTGCGAGCAGATCGCCGCTTCTCCGGATGGCTGGTCGCCGGATGCGGTGGTGGCGGTGGTACGTGGGGGCCTGGTTCCTGCCACCCATGTCTGTCACTATTTCGAGCGGCCCATCTATTTCATTTACAACGACGTTTTGCTGGACAAGCTGGACAACTATCGGCGCATTTTGATTGTGGACGAAATCAACGACACCGGCAGGGCGTTCCACCGGATCCGGTCACAAATTTTCAGCCAGCCCCCCAACGAACATCTGGACGTCCGGTACGCGGCGCTCTACACCCGCCACAGCACCTCGTTCGGCGCCGATTACTTCCTGGATTTTGAGCCCTATTTCCTCAGGGACGCCACCTGGCAGAACTTTCCCTGGGAACGGGCATAAAGAGCCGCTCACTGCCGGGGAAGCCGTCAAGTGTCCCCGGCGCCTGCCACGCGATAGTCCTCTGCAACCAGGGAGCACCGGGTTTTTCCTTGCCAGACATCCGCAGTTAGCGTGAAGGCGAGGTCAATTCTCTCAGTCCCCCTTTCCCATTCCGCCGCCCGGTTAAAGACAAGAACGGGAAATCGCTGGCGCCCGTCGCTGACCACCAGTTTCAGGTACTGTCCCGCTTTCCCGATCCTGTACATTTCCTCCACTTTGAGCCCGCGCGACATGAAGATGGGTCGCGGATTGGCCACGCCGAAGGGCTCAATGAGTTCAAGCTCGGATAACAACGTCGGTGTCAATTCCGACAGTCCTATTTCCGCGTCAATCTCCAGCGCCGGCGCTGGGTCCGTATGTGCCAGGTGAGTTGCAGCTATCCCGCACAGGCGGGCTTCCAGGGCCGGGACATTCTCGCGCCGGACAGAAAAGCCGGCAGCCTGGGAATGCCCTCCGTGTCGAAGAAAAAGGTCGCTGCACTCGTTGAAGGCGTTGACCAGGTTGAAAGTCGGAATGCTGCGCCCGCTTCCAACGAAAATATCCTCACCGACGGAGGCCAGGGCAACGGCAGGCCGCTGGTATTCTCGGGCCAGCCTTCCGGCCACGAGACCGGCCACTCCCGGGGTAATTTCCGGTCCGTCAATGAAGATAAAGGGAGGAATGTCTTCCCGCAGGTCCAGCTTGGCGGCAGCGGCCTCGAAAGCCGCAGCGGTTAACTCTCTGCGTTCCTGGTTTTGGGACTCCAGCCGCCGCGCAAGGATTTCCGCTTCGTTCTCATCCCGGGTCACCAGCAACTGCAGGCTGTCCCCGGCCTGCCCCATCCTCCCGGCGGCGTTAAGCCGGGGAGCAACCTGGAACGCCACTCTTTCGGTATTGATAGGCTTGTTCTCCAGTCCAGCCAGGCGGTACATGGCCTTCAGGCCTGGCCTCCTTGTGCGGCTTAACTCGGCCAGCCCCTGGGTGACCAGGAATCGATTCTCGTCCACCAGGGGAACCATGTCGGCAATAGTGCCGAGAGCTGCCAGTTCCAGCAGGGCACTGGGAGCGGGCATACCCTGCATCCGGTACAGGCCCTGCGCCAGTTTCAGCGCCAGCCCCGCGCCGCACAATTGGGGGAAGGGATACTGATTGCCGGGAGTGCCGGGATTGATGATGGCATATGCAGCGGGAGGGTCGGCCGGCGGTACGTGGTGATCGGTGACTATGACCCTTATGCCAAGTGAGTTAGCCAGCTTCACCTCGTTATGGGAGGAAGCCCCGCAATCAACCGTGAAGATGAGGGAAGCTCCCAACGCCGAGAAATGGCGCACCGCCTCTTCCGACAGGCCGTGTCCTTCCGAGATCCGGTCCGGTAAATAGGGCACCGCATCCAGGCCAAAGTCGGCGAGAGTCTCGGTCAGGATTGCTGTGCCGGTAATGCCATCTACGTCGAAGTCACCCATGATTCCCGCAAGCTCCCTGGCGCTTCCATTCGCTGAGGAAGCTACGGCCTGGTTCAGTAGCTGCAGAGCCGCTTCCATGCCATCCAGCCGCATGGGGCAGTGTGGCAGGCGATGAGGAGGGTTCAGGAACAGGCGCAGCCTCTCTGCGCTGTCGATTCCCCTTGTCAGCAGTAGCCTGACCATGACCGGCGACAGGTTTTCGGGCAGTGTGTGCCGAGTCTCTCCGGAGGGCGGATCCTTTAACTTCCATTGCTTCATGGGCTTTATGTTCGGGCAGAGACGTTGCTGGTCAGCTGTTCGATTTCCGGGAGTCTGAAAGGGGCTGTTGGGGTGTGGTCGCTGTTGCATGGCCCCGGCCGCCAGTTTGCCTGGACAGGTTACCTTGCCTTCGGGGAAAGCGCCACGGGCGGATGTCAGTGGAAAGGTAGGTGTTGGGTTTGCTGCGTGACTGGCGGCTTGCCTCGAGGCAAACGGATACCTGGGCATAGTGAGCGGGGAACCGGCAAGCCTCTTCTTGGGGCCTGGCCCCGGTAAAGCTGCCGGCGGCTTTCGGCAGTGACTGGAGACGGTTGGGACTGCTATTGAGCTGACCTCTTGCGGCGGGACAGACTGCCAGGGTCAGGGTTGGCTGCCGGGGGACGTCGGAGGATTCGGGGGATTGCCCCGGTCACGCGCTTCCCGCTGCTGGCGGCGAAGCTCATGACGGAGCAGGTTGGCGGCGGTGATCTTGTCCACGAAATTGCTGATAAAGATGTAGCGGAAGTCGTACCCCCAGGCCGTATCCCAGGCGCCCCAGAGGGTGTACAGAAACAGGAGAAAAGCGATTACAAATGCTACCAGGGTTATCTGGGAAGGTACTGCGCCGGGATCATCGGCGGTGGCGCCGGTGAAGTAGGCTACAAATACGAGCACCACCAGCACCAGGTGCACCAGGGTTGCCTGCATGCCCTGGAAGGCGCCCCAGGTTGATTGCCGGCTTCGGAAGGAGCGGGAAATGATATAAGCAAGAATGGGGCTGGGAAGCAGGGCAAACCCGATGTTGCCGAGAAGCGGAAAAAGAGGGACTCCCAGCAGCAGGGGGGCGGCGTGGGCGATTGCGCTTCCCACGCGCTCCACCCTGGTGAAGACGAGAGGTTCCTCAACCTCGCCGGGTGTTGGGCGGCGAAACATGACCGACAGAGCCCCTCAGGTTGCCCAGGCCGGGTCGGTAAAGACCAGCACGGAATTGTGGCCGCCAAACCCGAAGGAATTGCTCATGGCCACATCCACCTTTGCAGTGCGAGCGGTAAGCGGCGTGTAGTCCAGATCGCACTCCGGGTCCGGGTCCACCAGGTTGATAGTCGGGGGAATAATGTCCTCCTGGATTGCCTTCACGCAGAGGGCTGCTTCAAGGGCCCCTCCGGCTCCCAGCAGATGGCCGGTCATTGACTTGGTGGAACTGATGGGGACCCGGTAAGCTTCCTCACCCATGGCGAGCTTGATTGCCTTGGTTTCCTGCCAGTCGTTTAGTGGGGTAGAGGTGCCATGGGCGTTGAGGTAGTCCACCTCCGATACATCCACTGAGGCGGCCTCCAGGGCCAGTCGAATGGCGTTGGCGGCGCTCAGGCCGGTGGGGTTGGGTTCGGTCAGGTGGTGGGCATCCGAAGTGGCGCCGTAACCCCGCAGTTCGGCAAGGGCGGTGGCGCCGCGCTTCCGGAGGTGCTCCTCGCTTTCAAGGACCAGGACTGCAGATCCTTCGCCCATTACGAAACCGTCGCGGTCACGGTTGAAAGGCTTGCTGGCCCGGGCAGGGTCTTCGTTGAAGCGGGAGAGGGCGCGAAGGGAATTGAACCCCGCTACCGCAATGGGAACAATTGGAGCCTCGCTTCCGCCGGCCAGCACCACATCGGCCTGGCCCCGGCGTATCATTTCCCAACCCTGACCCAGGGCATCGGCCCCGCTGGAACAGGAAGAAACGACGCAGTAATTCGCTCCCATTGACCCGGTAACCATGGAAACCTGGGCGGACGCCATGTCGCCCAGCATCATCGGAATGAGGAAGGGTGTTACCCTCCGTGGGCCGCGATCGCGCAGGACATCGTATTGTTGGGAAAGGGTAAGGATTCCGCCAATGCCGCTGCCAATGATGGCGCCTACGCGAAAGGGGTCCTCGTCGGCCAGGTCAATGCCGGCGTTGCGGCAAGCCTCCTGGGCGGCGACGGCGGCAAACTGGGCGAAACGATCCATCCGCCGACTTTCCTTGCGTTCCAAGTAGGCCTCGGGGTCGAAGCCCTTTACCTCGGCGGCGAAGGTTGTGTCGAATCCCTCAGTATCGAAAGCGGTAATGAAGTCAATGCCGGACTTTCCGGCAGAAATGGATTCCCAGGTGGACTGGATCTCCAGCCCAAGAGGACTGATCACTCCCAGCCCAGTAACAAATACCCTTTGCACTGCTCAGCTCATCTCGTCGCTGAACCTGGAGAGAGGCCAGCAACCTGTGGTTTCAATGTCCGGACCTCGCAAATGCTGCGTTTGGAGAGGTGGAGTCTCTCTGTTGGCACACATTCAACTGTGCCGGGCACAATAACAACCGACAGGCCGGGAATCCCTGATACCGGGATTCCTCAGCCTGTCCTGCATTCCAATGGGTGCAGGCTCGCTTACCTGCTATTCCTTGGCGGTTCGGCGCCTGCTGGATGATTCAACGAGGACATTGTTGATCATGTCGTAAATCTCGGTAATCCGTACCGATACATTGTCGGCCAGGTCCTTGCTGCCGACGCTGACCGGGTCGGACATGCTCTTCAATGTATCCGTCAGCTCATTCACCTTGGTGTTGATGCTGTCCGCGAGATCGCGGCGGGCGTTGGAAAGCGGTTGGGACATATTGCGCAGGGTTTCGGCAAGTTCATCCACCCGCTGGGAAATGTTCTGGCCAAATTCCTTTCCCGCCACAGAGACGGGATCGGCCCAGTTCTGCAGGTTCTGGGATGCTTCGGCGATGCGGGAACTGATGGAATCGCCCAACTCGTTTCCGGAAGTGGCGACCCGAAGTCTGTAAGACCTTAGTATCCTGAAGATGCGCCCGTAAAGGTCATCGATGGATGTCAGCTTGGCCGAATACTGGTCAAACAGCTCGCGGCTTTCCTGCATGGTCCAGCGCTTGTCATAGTGGACAAACTGGCGGCCGGTGTACAGGTGGTAGGGTCTTATCTCCCCTTCCTGCAGAAGCTCGCCATGCTCGTTCAATGGCTGCAGGTCAGTCCAGTTGGACGTGGCAGGCAGGGGGGTCAAGAGGTTGGCGGTCTGGTACCGGCTGTGCTGCGTAACCCATTCCGCCAGGTTCATGATGTCCTCCTCCCGGTCGAAGGGGAGGCCGATGATAGTCATCGCGACCACGGAGAAATCCATGGCGTTGAGGGTGCACAGGTCCTGCTCCATCTGGCCGGGTTCCTGGCGCTTGTTTACGGCAAGGAGGTTCTCGGCATTGTTGGACTCCACACCCAGGTAAAGCATCTTGATGTTGGCTTCCGTCATGGCATTGGCGAGTTCGGGGTCCTGCCCGATTTCCGCCCGTGCCTGGCAGATCATGTACATGTTGTCGGTGTAGCCCTTCCAGTTCTTCAGCCGTTCCAGGCGTTCGTTGCGGAACTTTACGGCCCGAAGGGGCGGAGTATGCAGGTCGTCAGAAATGAACACGTTGAACCGGCCGGTGCGAGAGGTGTGAAGGAGCCCATCGGAGGCCAGTTCCTGCAACTGCTGGAGCCGCTTGATTTCCGTCTCCCTGGGAATCATCCGGTACCCCAGGAACTGCTGAATAACCTGGCAGTAGGTGCAGTTCTCGGTGCAGCCCCTTACGGTCTCCAGCACGCCGCCCGGCATGGGATGGTCAGGCGAAAGGTCTTTAATGGAACGATAGTCCGGCAACTCGGCAAACGCCGGGTCCACCAGGCCCCGGCGCCGGGTCTGAATTACCTGGCCGTCCCTGCGGAAACTGATGCCCGGAATGTTTTCCAGGTAGGCTTCCCGCGTTCCGGCCTGGTGGCTCAGCATTACGTCGCAAAGCTGGGCGACGATGTCTTCGCCTTCCCGCTGGACTATGGCGTCAAAGTTCCCCAGGGCGAAAGCTTCCTCGGGGAGGGGGCTCATCTGCGGGCCGCCTCCGATGGTAACCAGGTCGGGGTGATACATCTTGGCCAGGCGGGCCAACTGATATGCCCGTGGGGCCTCGTTGATCAGCGCGGTCACCAGGAGGACGTCCACATTTTCCAGGTCCTTGTCGGGGTCCATCAGGCCGCTGCGATCCTCGAACCAGATTTCCCTTTCGTAGAGAAAAGGTCCGTCTTCCCACTGCCCTAACGCGGTAGAAAGGAACAACATACCCTGGCGGGGTATCGCCA
Organism: Chloroflexota bacterium; assembly: GCA_028875055.1. Taxonomy (GTDB): domain Bacteria; phylum Chloroflexota; class Dehalococcoidia; order Lucifugimonadales; family UBA3495; genus Bin22. The sequence goes on along the minus strand of JAPPGG010000014.1, from coordinate 117,760 downwards.
TGTATTCAAAATTTCCGCCGGCCGATGCCGGCTGAACCAAAACTACCCGCTTGATCCTGGACGTTGTTGCAACCATTTCCTCACCTGTAACCGGTAATGGGGCAGCAGGCACTCCCCGCATTAGGCAAATGCAGATAATTAATATTAGCCTATTATACGCTCTAATTCAAAAATATTCATCACCCACAACCGTCCGGATTGGATTACTCACCATATTTCATGCCACAGAACAGCTGGTAAATAGGGAGGACAACCTACTGGAAATGGGGGACGATTTCGGCGGCGATGGTCTCTATGTGTCGCACGCGGTCTTCCCTCGGGCAGGCCACGCTGAACACGATATGCCTGGCGCCGGCGTCGATGTATTGCCGCAATCGCTCCACGCATGCCTCGGGAGTTCCCAGAAGGCAGTAATTGCGTACGATGTTCAGAAAGTCGCCGCCGTAGAGGTACCTGCCGCCCAGCGCGGTTGCGGCCACTTCCGCGGCCTCCTCTTCAGTAGGATAGATGGAGATGTACGGGAAAAAGGCCCACTGGAATGTGGACAGGTCCCGGTCTTCCTCCTCTGCCATGGCGGTTATCTTTTGAACACTGTCGAGGTAGCGCTCGGGGCTGTAAAAATAGGGGAACCAGCCATCGCCAAAGCGGACGGCGCGGTGCATGGCGGCCTCCCGCCGGCCCGCTACCCAGATCGGGGGGTGAGGGTCCTGGGTGGGGAGGGGATTGATTGACGCATTGTTCAGATTGAAGTGGCGGCCCTCAAAGGAAACGCTATCTTCCGTCCACAGCCGTCGCACAGACTCCAGGCATTCGTCGGTGCGGCGGCCGCGTTGCCTTACGTTGAGCCCCGCCGCCTCGAACTCCACCGGGAACTCCCCACCTACTCCGACACCCAGGGTAAGCCGGCCGCCGGAGGCGATATCCAGAGATGCCGTCATCCTTGCCAGTACCAGAGGCTGGTAAAAGGGGATCAGCAGAATAGACGACAAGAGGCGAATTCGGTCCGTGGCCCCGGCGGCTACACCCAGGAGAGGAAGGGCCGCATGGGTTGGCCCCGGCGGGCTTCCGCGCATGAAATGCTCTCCAACCGACAGGTATTCGAAGCCCAGGTCTTCAAGCCACCGCGCTTCCGCGGCAATCTCGGCTGCGCCCAGCACTGCGCTGGCGCCGAAATGTAGTCCAGGTGGTTTCATCGTATTTCCTTCAGGATTCAAGTGTCTGCGCTGAGTCCGCATCTGCCGGCCAGGTAATGGGGCTCAAATCACGGCGCTCAGCCACGGGTGCAGGTCCTTGGGCAAGCTCAAGGTGACAGGATTCCTTGCCGCCAGGGTTGGCGCAGTTTGAACGGCATCCATAGTGGGATTGCCCTGCCGGATGTCCATGCCCTGAAGCAGTTCGCCGGCGTTTATATTACAATAATAGTATGGCGAGAGTGTTACAGCCAAAGCTATTCGGTCGGTTCTCCCGGGGATTTGGGTTGGGGTTCCTCGCGGGAGCTTGTGCCGCAAGGAGCCCTTGCCAGGGCAAGTGATCCCTGTTGCCCTCCTTGGAAGATATGCCAGGGATGCTCCAGCGGGGCGGAAATTGTGGTCATGGCCGAGTCATGGTAGAACGTCACCTTCTTTCCCGTATGGTTCCCGCCGGCGGCAAGGGATTTTGAGCTGGCTTTCCGTTTCATAGCCATTGGAATGCAACGGAAGCCGAGCAGGTTCGAGCGCGAGCAACAATTGGGGGCTTAGAATGACGGTATTGGTCACCGGCCCGACGGGTTTTTTGGGCCGGCGGGTGGTACACAAGCTGGTGGAGCATAACTATGAAGTGCGCTGCCTGGTTCACAGCCCCGGTCGGGAACGGATATTTGACCAGGTACCGGTGGACATCTACTACGGCGATGTGAGCAATGCCGAGGCATTGGCCAGCGCCTGCCAGGGAGTCGAACAGGTTATCCACCTGGTAGGGGTAATTCGAGAGGGACGAAGTGCCACCTACGACAGCATAAATCGGGTAGGGACCGAAAACGTGATCGCCGCGGCGGCCGCAGGACGGGTTTCCCAGTTCGTTCATATCAGCGCGGTAGGCGCCGTGAACGATCCTGAACTCCCCTACCTGAAAAGCAAGTGGGAGGCAGAGCAGGCAGTAATTGGCAGCGGACTTTCATACACAATAATCAGGCCGTCCCTGGTCTTTGGCCAGGGCGATGAGTTTATGAACTCCCTGGCTTCGCTGGTCAGGCTATTCCCCCTGGTACCCGTAATTTCCGGAGGAAGAAACAGGCTTCAGCCGATCTGGGTGGACGACCTGGCCCAGTGCATCGCCCTGTCGCTGAGCCGTCATGACCTGCATGGACATACCCTGGAACTGGGTGGCCCTGACCAGCTCAGTTACAACCAGGTGGTGGATGTCATAGCCCGGGCCATGGGAAAACGGCGCAAGAAGATCCATGTGCCAATCTGGCTTATGAGGATGAATGTTGCTCTGTTACAGCGGCTGATGCCCCGGCCGCCCATAAACGCGGAAATGCTGAAAATGCTGCGGGTCCGGAACGTGGCGGAACTGGGCATGGTGGAACAGACCTTTGGGTTCAGGCCCAGACCCCTGGAAGGCAGCATCGACTTCGTCAACGACGTAACTTTCAGAGATGCTTTGAAGATAAACATGGGTAACATGCCTTCTCACATCAGGGACCACTAGGCCGGTGAAAGCTTTGCCATCCATTGCGGACTATGGAGAGGCTGTTGCTTATTTGCTGGCCCTGGTGGACCACGAAAGGCAAACTCCCTTCCTTCCGCGCCAGAAGCGGATTTACGATTTGCGCCGTGTGACCGGGTTCCTGGAGTCGCTGGGCAACCCTCACCTGGCGACACCCGCGGTCCACATCGCAGGGACCAAGGGAAAGGGTTCTACGGCGGCGATGGTCGATGCGATAGCTGCCGCTTCCGGCTACCGTACTGGTTTCTATTCGTCGCCTCACCTGCACACCTTTCGGGAACGCATCCGCCTGTATGGAGCCCCTGTGGATGAGGGGCGCTTTGCCGAACTCGTGGCCCTGCTGGCGCCTGTTGCAGGCAGGCTGGAACAGGAAACCGACCTGGGGGCGGTGACGCTGTTTGAGTTCATGACGGCCATGGCTTTCCAGTGCTTTGCCAGCGAAGGGGTGGAGTTGCAGACCGTAGAAGTAGGCCTGGGCGGCAGACTGGACGCGACCAATGTCCTGAGACCCGAAGTTTGTGCGATAACGTCCATCAGCATGGACCATATGGCTATCCTGGGAGACACGCTGGAAGAAATCGCGGGCGAGAAAGCCGGTATTCTGAAGCAAGGGATTCCAGTGGTTGTCGGTCCACAGCGACCCGAAGCGCTGGCGGTGGTATTGGATGCCGCCAAAGAGAAGGGGGCGCCGGTGGTACAAGTGGGCGAGGACCTGACCTGGGAATTGATAGAGGCAGATGCCAACGGGCAATCCGCTCTGATTCACGGCCGGCTGGGCAGCTATAGGGTCAAGATACCTCTGCTGGGAAGCCACCAACTGGAAAATGCCGCGACAGCCGTGGGTATTGCCGAAGTTCTCATGGGCAAGGGCTGGCAAATTTCGGATCGCAGCATCCGGAAAGGGTTGGCCCAGGTCAGCTGGCCGTGCCGCCTGGAAGTACTGGACCGGCGCCCGTGGATGGTGTCTGATGGAGCCCACAACGTTTATTCCATGGAGACTATGCTGCACTCGCTGCGCCGTTATTTCCAGTATGACCGGCTGTTGGTAGTGGCAGGCTTTTCCAGGGACAAGAGCGTAGGTGGAATGGCCGAAGCATTGAGTCCGGAGGCGGACATGGTGATCGCAACCCGGTCCCGGCATCCCCGTTCGATGGCGCCCAAAGCGCTGGCGGATTTGATGCGCCAGGCGGGGATCCAACGCACTGGTCAATCGGACACCGTGTCCCAGGCTTTGGAGCTTGCCAGGGGTGAAGCCGGCCCCAACGACCTGATCCTGGTTACGGGTTCGCTTTTCGTGGCAGCCGAGGCAAGAGAAGAAGCCCTGGGAATTGAGCCGGAACTGTACCCGGACTTGCTGCCGCCTGACCTCAGGTGATGTACGGCGACATACCCCGACCGGCGCCACCATTTTGGGGTACTGAAAGGTTATCTCCTGAAAAGACCTGAAACCCTGGATATCAAAGTGAGCAAGAAGCGAGCGGTAATAACCGGAATTGGCGCAATAACCCCTTTGGGGCAATCGGCGGAAGAGTTCTGGAACAGCCTGGCAGCGGGACAGTCAGGTATTGGACCCATGACCCTGTGCGACCCCACCGATTATCCCTGCCAGATTTCCGGGGAGGTATCGGATTTCGACCCGGTGCAATTTGTGCCGGCACGGGAAGCACGGCGAATGGCCAGGTTCTCCCAGCTGGCAGTGGCCGCCGCCCTGCAGGCGGCGGAAGTTTCTGGTTGCAAGCTGGACTGGAGTGACCCCTACCGGGTTGGCGTCGTGATTGGCAATGGGAACGGTGGGTTTCCCACGCTGGAGGAAAATTGCCGCATCCTGGCCTCCCGAGGGGGCATGAGAATGTCCCCCTTCTTTTTCCCTATGGTATTGCCCAATATGGCGGCAGCCAACGTCAGCCATTACCTGGGGGCCAAGGGGGCCAACTCAACAGCTACCACCGCGTGTGCCGCGTCCAACCAGGCGATGGGAGAGGCCCTGCGCCTGATTCAACATGGTGAGGCTGACGTCGTATTTGCGGGGGGAGCGGAGGCGGGAATCAGCCAGCTGGGTTTGGCGGGATTTGCCGTAATGCGAGCTCTGAGTACTCGCAATGATGCTCCGCAAGAAGCAAGCCGGCCCTTTGACGCCGACCGGGACGGTTTCGTCCCCTCGGAGGGCGCCGTGATATTGACCCTGGAATCTCTTGAGCATGCCCTGGACCGGGGAGCCGATATTCTGGGCGAACTGGCCGGATTTGGCTGCACCGCCGACGCCGGTCACCTGGTACAGCCTGAGGAAACCGGGAGCAGCGCCGCGGAGGCCATGCGCCGGGCGCTGCATGACGCCGGCGTGGGTACCGACGAGGTGGAATATATCAACGCCCACGGCACCTCCACCCCGCTGAATGACGCAGTGGAGACGGTGGCCATCAAGCGACTATTCGGTGAAAGGGCCTACCGCATTCCGATAAGTTCTACCAAGTCCATGATTGGCCATGCCCTGGGCGCTTCCGGGTCCCTGGAAGCGGCGGCATGCATCAAGACCATCACTTCCGGGAAAATACACCCGACGATCAACTACACGACTCCCGACCCGGACTGTGACCTGGACTACGTTCCAAATGAGGCCAGGGTCCAGCAAGTGGGGGTGGTTCTGTCCAATGCCTTCGGGTTTGGGGGGCAGAACGCTTGCCTGGTGTTCAAGAAGTATGAAGGGTAGACTTCCAGTGAAACAGGCGTTGTAAGACAAGGCCAGATCCGAACCGGATCAATGGATTGCCGCAAAAACCAGGGCCGGGAGTCATTGAACTCCCGGCCCTTGATATTTCCGACCTGCTGGAACCTGTGTCGCAATTGTTGCGACGCTTAAGGATTGGCTACCTGAACCTCTTCTTCAACCTTCTCGCCAACAGCCAGAACGTCATCGAGGATTCGCTGCAAGGCCATAGTGTGGCTGCATACGCCCCTGGTATGGAAGAACAGGCACTGGCAGTTCCACTCGCCGGACTCGAACTTCACCTCGTAGGTGTTGTGGTTCCCCTCAAATGTGGCGTGGAATGTGTTAATCCTGACGCGTTCCTTCTCTTCGGCGTATTTCTTGGCCTTGTCTATCTTCCCGATGAAGCTCGAATTCATTCAATCCTCCAAAATTCCTCTTCAGCCTCGGGCATCCATAGCACCCAGATGAAGCCTTGTATAAATTGTAAAGTCACCGCAAAACAGGGTCAAGGCGTGAGCGCTTCAGTTCAGCAGGTGTTCCATGCAACCGGCGGCGGTCAGGTTGCCAGTGGGCGCGAAGGACTTGTCCTTGAGGGGAGAAACGGTCATACACCCCCAGGCGTTGAACCCTGCTTGCCGAGCAATCTCCAATTGACGCTACCGGGGGGCTGACATACAATCCAGTTTGCTGCCTCCGAGTTACCCGGAAACAGATACAAACCCCTAATCATCCGGACAGGTGAACTGCATTGATGACCGGCGACGAAATCAGGAGTTCTTACATCAGGTTCTTTGAAGGCGAGGGGCATCTGCACATGCCCAGCGCATCCCTAATTCCCGCGGGCGACCCGACTCTCCTCTTTACCAGCGCGGGCATGGTTCCCTTCAAGCCTTTCTTCATGGGCGAGCAAACCCCTCCCAACCGCAGGATGACCAGCTTTCAGAAGAGTTTCCGGACCACCGACATTGACGAGGTGGGAGACCACAAGCACCTGACATTTTTCGAAATGCTGGGAAATTTCAGCATTGGCGACTACTTCAAGCAGGATGCAATTGCCTTTGCCTGGGAGCTGGTGACAAATTTGTTCGGACTGTCAACCGAACGACTGTACGTAACCATTCACCTGGATGACGATGAGGCGTTTGCCCTTTGGAAGAATGATATTGGAGTGCCGGAAGAGCGGATTTATCGTTACGGGGACAGCGATAATTGGTGGGGACCAGCCGGAACGGAGGGTCCCACGGGGCCCTGCAGCGAAATCCATTATGACGGAGGAGCGGAGAAAGGGTGCGGACTGATGGTGGTCCCCGACGAGTTGACCGGCATTTTTCTCCGGGAACGGGAGACCGGTGAGACGCAGGACATTCCCGGGTGCCACCCCAATTGCGACTGCGAGAGATTTGTTGAATTGTGGAACCTGGTATTCATGCAGTTCTACCAGGACCCGGAACGCAACCGTACGCCGCTGCCAGCGCCCAGCGTCGATACGGGCATGGGGCTGGAGCGCGCGGCGGCGGTGCTGCAGAACAAACCCAACGTCTATGAGACCGACATTTTTCGCCCGATAGTGGACAAGGCTTGCGATCTGAGCGGGAAAGAGTACGGAAGTGACCGGGACACGGACTATGCCCTGCGGGTTGTGGCGGAACACGCCAGGGCCGCCTGCTTCTTGATAGGGGATGGCGTTGTACCGGGGAATGAAGGCCGGGGCTACGTTCTGCGCCGGGTAATCAGGAGGGCCATTCGGTACGGCCGCCGCCTGGGACTGGCCCAGCCATTTCTGACCCAGGTAGCCGGGGTTGTACTGGAGCGTTTCGCCCCGGTGTACCGGGAACTGGATGAAAACGGCGAGTTCATTCTCCGGGTAATCGGGCTGGAGGAGGAGCGGTTCAGCCGGACCTTCGAGCGGGGCAACGACATATTGCGGGGAATGGTGATCTATCGCCAGCTCGCCCTGGCAGAACGGGAGCCGGTTGTCCAGTCCACCAGTTTTGCCACGGCTTTGCCATCCGATCACCTGGGCGGGAACGAATCGGTGAATATGGGGGCCCAACTGGCGAGACAATACCTGGTCGAGGCTGCGGAGACTGGCGCCTCCGGTGCCGACTCCAGGACCGCCTTGATTGAAGGGTGGGGTTCGGCAGTCACCGGCAAAGAGACATTCGTGCTTTACGACACTTATGGGTTTCCGCCGGAACTGACCGCTGAAATGGCCCGGGAGCAGGGTCTCGAGGTAGATACCGAGGGTTTTGAACTGGAAATGGAGTCCCAGCGGGAACAGTCGCGGTCCAGCCAGGGTTTTTCCGGCGCGATGGAAATGCTGACCGCATACGAAAACCTCGGAATCGATGCCACCCATTTCGTCGGATACCAGCATTTGGAGAGGGAAACCCAGATTGCTGCCTTGCTGGTGGACAACGTGGCTGCGGGCCACGCGACCCAGGGGCAGTCCGTGGAAGTATTGCTGGAAGGCACTCCCTTCTATGCTGAGAACGGAGGCCAGGTTGGCGACCAGGGCCTGCTCTCCGGCCCCAACGGTACTGTGCGAGTCGAGGACACCCAGAGTCCCGTGGCCGGACTTATCGTCCACCGGGGAGTGGTGGAAACCGGGGATATTTCGCTGGGGGAGAAGGTGTCGGCCAGAGTCGACATCGGACGCCGCCTGGACGCCGCCCGCAACCACAGCGGCACTCACCTGTTGCACGCCTCGCTCCGTTCAGTACTGGGGCCGCACGTCAGGCAGGCCGGTTCGCTGGTTGCGCCCGACCGGCTCCGGTTTGACTTCAGTCACGTTGGTCCCCTCTCGCCGGATGAGCAGTTGGCGGTGCAGAACCTGGCCAATGCCAAGGTTCGGGAGAACCTGGAGGTTTCCACCCAGGAAAGCACCTATGCCGAGGCCGTCAGGGACGGCGCGCTGGCCTTCTTTGGAGACCGGTACGGCGACACCGTGAGGGTGGTACGAATGTCCAACGGCGAAGCCTTCAGCGTTGAAGTATGCGGCGGTACCCATGTGGGCGCCACCGGGCAGGTCGGCACTCTTTTCGTCCTCGGCGAGTCTGGAATCGGCGGAGGTATGAGGCGCATCGAAGCCGTCACCGGGCGGGCCGCTGAACAATTGTTTGTCGAGCAGTCGGAACGGCTGGAAGCCCTGGCCCGGCGCCTGCAAACCCCGGTGGTTGACCTGGAGGCGCGCCTGGAGACCTTCATCCAGGATACTGAGGAGTTGCGCCGCCGGCTGGCAACCCTGGAACGCGGTAGCCTGCGAACGGAAGCGGAAGCGCTGCTTGAACAATTGCAGGACATTGGCGGAATAAAGGTGGTGGCGGGTCGGACGTCGGCAAACAGCGCTGAGGCCATGCGGGAAATGGGAGATTTCATCAAGACCCGGGTCCCCAGCGGCGTGATTTGCCTGGGCGCGGTAGTGAACGGCAATCCGCTGCTGGTGGCAATGGTAACGCCCGACCTGGTCGAGAGGGGACTGCACGCCGGCAACATGGTACGGGTTGCCGCCAGGGAAATGGGTGGAGGTGGAGGCGGCCAGCCGGAAATGGCCCAGGCCGGCGGCCGGCAGGCGGACAAGCTGGGAGAGGCACTCAACCGGGTGGCGGAGCTGGTCAGAGAAAACGCCAAGGCATAAAGGCAGGCAACGTGAGGTACCTGGCGCTGGACCTGGGCAACCGAAGGATTGGGTTGGCTCTTGGTGGGGAACCCGGAGTTCCGGTCGTTCCCGTGGGCTACCTGGAGCGCAAGACTTTGCGCCAGGACATTGACAGGGTGTTGCAGGCGGCAGGAGAGCGGGACGTTGACGGGATTGTGGCCGGAATGCCCTACACTTTATCCGGGGCAATTGGGGAGCAGGCCAGGCTGGCTGAGGGTTTCATCCGAGCCCTGAGGAAGCAGACCAGTCTGCAGGTGCATGTGGTGGACGAGAGATTCACGTCTGCGGGGGCGGAAGAAATGCTCAGGGAGTCGGGCAACCGTCCGTCCAATGCCAGGGGCGAGGTGGATGCATTGGCGGCGGTTCTGATCCTGGAACGGTTCCTGTCCCAGGGCGACAGTCAGAGATAGATTCGCTCGAAGTCCCGGGAAATACAGGTCATGGTATCCAGGTCCCAGTCGAAGGAGAGGATGACTGACCTGTCGGATGTCGCCTCCAGCAACCGCATGCCATCCTTGGCCACCACGCTCTCTGCCCTGCGATAGTCCAGCTCCTCGTCCTCTTGCCCCGAGCGGTTGCACACTATTATGGGCAGGCCGTTGTCCAGGGAGCGCTGTTCCCATTCGCCATCGGGAGCGCACTGGCCCGGCCCCCACGACACCGGCGAAACGTACATCTGCGCACCCTTGTCCCGCAGTACCTCGGCAACCTCATTCTTGTAAGCGTCGGCGCAAACCAGTATGCCAACGCTGACGCCGTCGCAACTCACGGGCTCGATTACCGAACCTGCGGTGGACCAGCCCTCGGCGCCACGCAATGCCTTGATCTTGCTGTGCCTGCCTGCGATTTCTCCATCCGGCGCTATGACGAAGGCCGTGTTGAACAGGTTGTCCGTTTCCTGGTCTCTTTCAGGATGAGACAGAAAAACAGTGACGCCCAGTTCGCGCACCAGCTGGCAATAGCCCTGCATCCAGGGGTCCGGTTGCGGCAGGATCCAGTCGGTACCGATCTGCTTCATAAACATGTAACCCGGAATGCACAGCTCCGGAGTCACAATCCAGTTGGCGCCATCGCCGGCAGCCAAGCGGGTGGCCCGCTCAACCAGGGCGCGATTATGAGCGACCTGGCTTGTTTTGGGCGCAATATGCAGAAGGGCGATGCGAACAGTGGCCATGGCAATATGCATTGTGTACCGAGTGAGAATACGGGCCCTGCGGCTGACAAGTCTGCCTGCCTGGCCATTATAACACCGGTTCTGATCTTGCCTTTCGCTTGACTGAAAAGGGGGCGGAAGTCAGAATGTTAACTTGGTTTCTGGCCTTTCCAGGCTTCCGTCTCGCGAAAGGCTTTCCCGCCCCAGTTTTGCCCGGTGGTGTAGCGGTAGCACGTCAGCCTTTGGAGCTGTAAGCCCTGGTTCGAACCCAGGCCGGGCAGCCAATCCCCTTACGATTAGCTCACTGACCTTCTATCCCTTCTTCCCTCGCAGGCCAGCCGGCAAGAGTTTTCCACTCGTCGTGCCAGTGGGCAAACCTTCCCGATGCCAGTTTTCCCAGACATTTTCGGGGCCTAATGCCAAGTTTTCAGACCCGTCAGTTCCTGTTTTTGGGAGCCCGCTTCATGCCGTCGGGACTCGCCAACGACTGGCATGCCGGCACTGGAGCCTCATACTTTACGCCCAATGCATTCACCGAAGGCCAGCGCACCGAAGGCGGCGGGACTGCTTTGCCAGCTGTCCAGTTCGCTTCTCCAGAAATCGAACTTTTCCCGGGTTGCGATGCCCAGTCCGGTTACCCGCTCAATCAGTTGCTCGGAAAAGAACCAGTCAAGGATGAAGTTGTAATAGAAGGCCAGGTCCTCGGCAGTCCCATAACTGTCGAAGGAAGCAGAGCAGCGTATGTCAGCAAATCCGCCGTTGAGGAGAATACCCTTTATCTCCTTGCCTAGCTCGGGGTGGGCGCCATTGCCGCGCATCAAGTTGGTGAAAACGGTCCACGCCTCGCGAAGTCCTTCCGTTCCGGGTTCAATGAAACTGGACTCGGCAATCAGGTCCCTGGTGGCGAAGATTCCGCCCGGCTTCAGCACCCGCAGGACTTCTGCCAGGAGGGCAGCAGTATCGGGTATGTGCATGGTTACCGCGTGGGCGTGTACCACGTCAAAATAGCTGTCCTCAAAGGGCAGAGACAGGGCGTTTCCGACCTGGAAAGTGGCGTTGGCATGGTTGCCTGCTTGTGCACCGGATTGGGCCAGGGCTATTTGGGACTCCTCCATGTCTATTCCGTGGACTTCACCGGGACTGACGGCCGCCGCAAGGCCAACAGTGATGGTACCGGGCCCGCAGCCCAGGTCCAGCAGGCGCATGCCTGGTTCCAGATGTGGCAGCAGGTAGGCGGCGCTATTGCCGGCGTTGCGACGGTCCAGGAATTGCAGGAATTCATCGCTGTATCCCATTGTGTAATTTGATGAGGAATTGCTCTGAGATGTCATGCTGGTAGTTCTCCTTTGCCGGCGGATAGCTTTCCGAAAACACTTTGGATTTAGTATCAATTATAGCTTATGGTCAGGGCGATTCAGATCGAAACCAGAGGGGCGTGGATTGAGAAGTGCAGACATGAGCGTGAGGTACTGGCTTGCGGGGTTTCCATGTTTGATTATCCGTGTTGCGGTGGCGGTGCAAGCGAGCCCTGTAGTCAGTATGGCGATGCCCTGCGTTGACCTGTACCCGGCCCAAAGGTATATTACTGTAAATTTGCGCCCAGGTATTCCGGAGGCAGGCCACAATAGGTACAGACGGCTGCGGGAAGAGGTTCTTCTACATGTATGCATTGATCCTGGCAGGAGGAAAGGGAGAGAGGCTCAGGCCCCTGACTGACTCACTGCCCAAGCCACTGGTACCGCTGGACAGCAAGCCGATACTCTGGCACCAGGTGGAGTGGCTGAAGCAGGCGGGCGTCACCAACGTAATATTCCTGGTTGGCTACCGCTGGGAAATGGTGCGGGAGTATTTTGGCGATGGGTCCGGCTTCGGGATAAGACCTGTTTACAGCGTGGAAACCAGGCCCCTGGGCCGGGGCGGAGCCATACGCCTGGGACTGGCCCACGTACCGGAGGAAGAGGAAACGGTATTCGTCCTCAATGGTGACATTATTACCGATCAGGACCCGACATCATTGCTGAATCACCACGCCTCGAGAAAGCAGGCAAGCGCCGATCACCTGGCGACTATTATGGTTGTTCCCATGGTGAGCCCTTACGGTCTGGTTGACCTGGATGAAAACAGCGACGTCATTGGATTTCGGGAGAAGGTAGCTTTGCCACACTGGATCAATGCGGGTGTTTATGTCTTCGATCGGGCCATTGGGCCCTTCATGCCGGAATTGGGGGACCACGAGGACCATACTTTCCCCGGACTGGCGCAGGAGGGGCGGATTTCCGCCTACCGGTCAAACGACTTCTGGCGCAGCGTTGACTCGCTTAAGGACTTAAGGGAGGCAGAGGACCACGTCAGGGAAGCGCAGGCGGAAGCCGCAGCCGGCGCCCAGGGAAGTACGCAATAGTGGCGGCAATCATTAGTCCCGAAATGGTGGCCCGGGTTTCTGAGGCTGTCGGCAGAGTGAAGGAGAACATCGGCCGAGTTCTTGTAGGGAAGGACGATGTCGTTGAATTGACCCTGGCGGCCGTACTCAGCGGCGGCCACATCCTGGTGGAGGATGTTCCGGGCATTGGCAAGACGACGCTGGCCCGGTCGCTGGCCGGTTCCCTGGACTGCGAGTTCCGGCGCATTCAGTTCACTCCGGACCTGATGCCGTCGGACATAACCGGCATTCACTATTACAACCAGAGGAGCGGAGAGTTTGAGTTCAGGCCTGGACCGGTCATATCCCAGGTAGTGCTGGCGGACGAAATCAACCGGGCTACGCCGAGAACCCAGTCGGCTTTGCTGGAGGCCATGGGGGAGCGTCAATTGACCATTGACGAAGTTACGATCCCGCTTCCCGCTCCCTTCCTGGTCATTGCCACCCAGAACCCCATTGAGCTGGAAGGAACCTTCCCGTTGCCGGAAGCCCAGCTGGATCGGTTTCTGATAAAGCTGCAGGTGGGCTATCCGGATGAAGAGCAAGAGGAGGAGATGCTCCTTCGCTTCGAGAATGCCGACCCTCTTGGAAGTTTGTCTCCGGTGGCCACGGGTCCCGAAATCCTGGAGTATCAGGCCATGACCCAGAGGGTTTACGTGGACCCGGTGCTTCGCAACTATACCGTCCGTATCACCCAGGCAACCCGCGATCACTCGGAAGTGGAACTGGGAGCAAGTCCCAGGGCAACCATGGGCCTGTACCGGTGCAGCCAGGCCCTGGCGGTTATGCGGGGACGCGAGTATGTAACCCCTGATGAGATAAAGCAGCTGGCGCCCTATGCCCTGGGCCATCGAATTATCCTCAAGTCCCAGGCCCGTCTCCGGGAGCGCACCCCGGACGTCATCATCAACGAAGTGCTGGAACAGGTAACCGTGCCAGTCTGACCGGCCGCCATTAACCCCGGCGGAAGGAGACATGCTCAACGACTTTTGGCTGTTCGCCAGTGTGGTCCTGCTCTTTGTTGGCCTGGTGGCTACCCAGGCCCTGCTGCTCATTGTGGGGTCCCTGGTCCTGATAGTATGGGTGCTTGCCAAGTTCTGGGACCGGCTTGCTTTCAAGAGGGTGAGCCACGGCAGGGCCCTGGGCAGTGAGCGGGCGTTCGTTGGCGATTCGGTGGAGTACTCCGTTACCCTTGTCAACGACAAGGTTGTTCCGCTGATCTGGGTAGATATTCACGACAATTTCCCCCCGGAACTCGACCTGCCGGGCGCCACGGTACGTGGTACCGGCATCGAAATCGACCGGGAGCACCGCATAACCACCTCTCTCCTTCCCTATCAGCAGGTGACGTGGAAATACAACCTCCGCTGCCTGGCTCGCGGTTACCACAGAATCGGTCCGGTCCGGCTGCGCAGTGGCGACATTTTCGGATTCACCGCGGCGGAGAACCGGTTCTCGGGCGTGGACCACATACTGGTTTATCCCAGGATCATAGACCTTAAAGAGCTGATCATGCCCTCGGAACACCCGCTGGGAGACGTGGGAAACCGGAGGCCGCTTTACCAGGACCCCAGCAGGTTTTTCGGGTTGCGGGACTACCAGCCCCAGGACCCAATGAAGCACATTGACTGGAAGGCTTCTGCCAAGCGGTCGCAACTGCAGAGCAAGGTATTTGAGCCGGTGGTTTCCCTGAACGTTCTGATTGCCTTGAATGCCACAACCAGCGAATTTGCTTGGCAGGGCAGCAATCGGCGTCTCTTTGAACGGGCAGTCACCGTCGCTGCTTCCGTGGCCAGCCATTGCGCTGAGTCCCGTTATGAGTTCGGGTTGATCAGCAACGGGGTGGCAGTCTATTCGGGCAAGTGGCTCAGCGTCCCCTTCGGCAGTTCTTCCCTTCAGTTGGGGCTGGTCCTGGAATCCCTGGCCATGGCCGGGCCCTACTCGGTTATTTCCCTGACGGACGTTCTCCAGCAGGAACGGTCGTCTTTGCCGCCAGGAGCCACGATAGTGGTCATTACCTCGGTAGTAACCCGGGCGCTGGCTAACGAAATCACAGACATGCAGTCCAGGGGTTACCGGGTCGTGGTCCTGTTTTCCGGGGACGGCGGGCCGCAAATAAGGCTTCACAACGTAACCGTAATTGCTCTGGGGCGGGCGCTGGAAGCCCTGGAAGTTGAGCCGGTGGAAGAGGATGAGCCAGTTCTGGCGGGCTAGCGTAATAACGGGGACAGCCCTTTACCTCGAGGCGGCCGGAGCGTACCTGGCCATGTCGGTGCTCACGGTGTTGTCCAACTCCGCCGGAGCCCGGCTTCCTTTCTGGCTGGTGCTATTGGCCCTGGGCTGGTCCTTTGTCCTTTCCCTCTACGTGCAGACCGTGCGATTCTCGCTGAATCTTCGCGGCGTAATCGGCCTTTTCCTGAGCGCCCTGTCGTTGCTGGTGCTGGTGAACCTGAATTCGGGACTGGGCTTCTTCCCCATCGGAAGGGTCCTCTTTGGCGACCTTCAAACCGCTTTTGCCCTGGCGCTGTCCTTTGTTTTCCTGGTTGCCCTGTGGTGGCGAGGCACCAGCCTGGCCCACGACGAGGTCAGCCTGGACACGGTGCGAACGGCGTTTCAGTGGGGACTGGCGGTGCTGATTGCCGCCGTTGTCATCGACAGCCTGGTATCGGCCAGGATTGTTGGCGGGTTCATGGTACTGGGATTCTTCGCCGTGGGGCTGTTTGGGCTCTCCCTGGCGCGCTTCTCCACCGAGTCCGCTGATCTCCAGGTAATGTCGAAGGAGTGGCTGATCCCCATAAGTGTTGCCGTGGGGTCGGTGCTACTGCTGGCCATGTTGATTTCGGGCCTGGGCGTCTGGGGGTTGGACGACGCTACCCGGTCCATACTCCGGGTGATTGGTCGCGCCAGCGAATGGATACTCCGACCCATTTTGCTGGGGCTGGGCTACATTGCCGAAGCGCTGGTTGTATTTGGAAAGTGGCTGACCACCATTATGGGCGGCGGCGACTTGAGCGGCCTGAACGAGGCACAGGAGCACCTGAGAAGGTTCCACGAAGAGCTGGAGGACGTGGAAGGTTCGGGGTTGCCCGGCTGGGTTTACACGCTGCTGAAGACCGCTGTATTTCTGGTAACAATGCTGATAGTGGGCTTCATACTCTTCCGGGTGTTCCGCTTCCGGCGCCTGTTCAAGATGTCGGGCGAAGTGGAGGAGGTGCGGGAGTCCCTGTTTACCTGGGGCAAGGCAAACGCCGACCTGGGTTCCCTGGTGGAGGGCTGGTGGAATGACCTGGTCAGGCGGGCTACCACCGACGATAAACCTGAACCCGACCCGGAGAACCCTCGCGAGGTATATCACCGCTTTCTGACCATTTCGGACAACATGGGCCACCCCAAGGGAGAGGGGCAGACTCCCAGGGAGCACCAAGGCGATGTAAGCGAAGAAATGCCTCCCCAGCCGGTGGACCGGATAGTTGGAGGATTTCACTCATCGCACTACGGCAACCATCCTGCCGGCGGTGGCGAAATGCAGGACTTGCTGCGCGACCTGGCAGACCTTCGCCGGCGCGAGGCCGAATGGAAGGAAGAGGAGCGAATCAGGCAGAAGGAAGAAGAGGAAAAATCCCAGGGGTGAGGGTCAGGCCTGCTGTGCAGGCTGCTGTTTTCCCCTGCTTCCAGCCCCGCTAACGAAACTGGGGGATGGTCTCATTGGCCAGGGATTCCATGAGCTCCCGAATCCTGTTTACGTCCCCCGTATTCAGCGCCAGGACCAGGTGTTCGACGCCGGCATCCCGATAGGCCGCTATGGAAAGGGCGGTCTGCTCCAGGTCATGGCCCGGAATCCGCGAACGGCTGGCCGCCCGTTCGCTGGAAGGACCTGGAGTGGCTTCAACCTCTACCCGAGCCGACCATACCATGTTGTCCACGTTGCGGCCAGCAGCCTGGGCCAATTCGGCAATCTCGGCCTTTCTGGAGGCGTACTCTTCCGGGGACACGCCAGACGGATGCCACCCATCGCCCATTCTGGCCGCCCGCCTGATGGCGCCAGGGCTCGCTCCGCCCACCCATATGGGTATATGGGGCTGCTGGACGGGTTTTGGCGAGAATCGAAGGTCATCAAAATTCCACCGACGGCTGTGGTAGCTGGGCGCGGGATTGGACCAGAGTTCCCGCATTACCCGGATGCATTCATTGGTAAGGGACGCACGCTCCGACATCGGAATTCCCAGGGCTTCAAACTCTTCGGTCATGGCCCCTACCCCAATGCCAAGCGTCACCCGGCCGCCTGACATCTGGTCCAGGGTGGCGGTGTACTTGGCCAGCTCCACCGGGTTGTGATAGGGCAGCACCAGCACTGAAGTGCCGAGAAGCACCCGGCTGGTGGTCGCTGACAAATAGGTGAGGGTGGCAAGGGGATGGTAATAGGGCTTGTCGTCCAGACGTTCGCGTATGTAACCGTTGTTGAACAGGTGGTCCATAACCCATACGGAATCGTAGCCCAGCGCCTCCGCCAGGGGGCCAAAGGCCAGGGCTTCATTGACGTCCTCGATTCCCCAGTTGTTGGGAACGGTAACTCCGAACTGCATTGACGATCTCCCGGAGTTCTAACCTGTCTTGATTGACTGAATGAGCCGGGCGGTTTCCACCGCGGCGACGGCGGCGTTGCTGCCAATATTGCCCGACTTTCCGCCGGCACGGTTGATGGCCTGGTCCATGTTATCCGCAGTCAATACCCCGAAAATTGTAGGAACGCCCGTTTCCAGTCCCACCGACGCAATTCCCCCGGAAGACTGGCCGGCCACCATATCGTAGTGGCCCGTTTCCCCTCGAATGACCGCGCCGAGGCAGATAACCGAGTCGTACCTTTGGGTCTGGGCCAGCGTCTTGGCCACCACCGGCAATTCAAAGGATCCTGGAACCCAGGCAACACCAATGTCTTCGTCCCGAACGCCGAAACGGCCGAGGGTCTCCACGGCGCCATTGAGCAGTTGACGGGTAACAAATTCGTTGAAGCGGGCCACCACCACGGCCACCCTCAAGCCCTGTCCATCCATGTCTCCCACTATTTCCTGGGGCACTGCATCCTCTCCAAGTTGGTAATCTGGTAGATGGCGATCTGTTGCTTGCGGGCGACTAAACCGATTCGCCAGCGCCCGCCTCGAGTATTTGCTCTAGAAGCGTGTCCTCGGAAATCGGTCCGGCCAGCCGGTGAAAGTCGTTGATTAACGCCAGTGGCAATGCGCTGACGCCCAGGGACCGCGCCAGGGAGGGAAAGTCCCGAATTTGCACGGCCTCCACCCTTACCTTTTCAGATTCCCTTGCCATGGCGAACGCGGTGTATATTGCTTCGGCGCCGGCCTGGTCCTCTGGGCTGACAAACACTTGCACATTAACGGGCAGAGTCAATCCCCTGAGCTTGCGTCGGGTGTCGTTTCGCAGGGGGCTGACCCCTCGAGACATTGAACGAATGGTCTCCACGATGGCTGCCATCTGGTACCCCAGGGGGGCACCGTAAAATTTCAGCTGAGGCTGCTTGTGGTCCCCCAGGATGATACCAGGGATTCGGGAAACACCCATTTCCCCGGCAAGCGCTGATTCCCGGAAAAAGTCATGAGCAATCAGAGTAATTTTTGGCGATGCGCCGGCGACTTCCTCGACCAACTGTTGGGTCTGTTCGCAGGTAGGACACTCCCTGCCGGGTATGGCAATGGGCGAAGGCTCCCGGGTGAACAGGTGGACAGTCACCGGCGCCTTCAAATCCTTGCGGAAGGTACGCCTCAACTGGTTCCGCTGCTGCGCTGAAATTGTTGCCGGTTGCGTCAAGATTGCGGCCCCATGGCACCGGAATAAGCCCTGCCCGATGGACTCAAGCTCAAACCTGCCCCCAAGCGGAGCAGAATAGAGTCCCTGTGCGGCCCCGCAGGACGGTCCAGCCCAGTTTACACGCCAGGCAAATCGTTAGCCACCCTTTTCCAGCAGGCCCTTTATCGCGAAAAGTCGCTGGAAAAGGGTAACGCAGGACACGACGGCTATGCCCAGCAAGATCCAGGGCATCAGGGGAAAACCGGTAAGGCCGTCCGCCACCAGGCCGCACCCCAGGACAATGACTCGCTCGGTCCGGGTCATCAACCCGTCCCTGGTAAAGGCGCCCAGGCCCTCTCCCCTTGCTCGAAGGTAGCTGACGCCCTGGGAAAAGACAAGGGCCAGCAGGAGAATGACCACATACAACAGCGTGGTGTCGTCGCTGTATCCGGCCGTAAGAAAGTAAAAGCCCATTCCCACAAATAGTGCGGCTTCACCCAGGCGGTCAAACACAGAATCCATCAGCGCGCCAAAGGGGCTTGCCTTGCCGGACATGCGGGCCAGGGCCCCGTCGAACATGTCCAGTCCTCCACCCGCCAGAAACACAATGCCTCCGGCGAGGAGCCACCCGTTCCCGACCAGGACGGCCGAAAGCACGCAAACGCCAAACCCAATGAGTGTGATGGCGTTGGGTGTCAGGCCGAGGGCTCCCAGCATACGGGCGCCCGGGGTTTCAATGTAGCCGTCGAGGGCAGCCCGGATTTCTTCTCTACCCGGAATGGCCATCGTTCTCCGAAATGCAGTCCAGATAATAGCTTTCCACCTGGCGGGCAACTGCCTGCCAGCGATACTGTTCCACCATCCTGCGACCGGTCTGTCCCAGCCGACGGGCGTAATCAGGGTTGTCGATCAGGGTTGCCAGTGTTTCCGCCAGGGCCTGGGCATCTTTCCTGGGAAAGAGCAGGCCCTGCTCTCCTTCTTTGACAATGCCCATATATCCCTCTATCGCCGAGGCAACTATGGGTTTGCCGCAAGCCATGGCCTCCAGCAATACAATGCCGAAACTCTCCTGTCCGGTAGCCGGCGAACAGAAGATGTCGGCTGTGGCGTAATACCGGGGAAGGTCCCGGTAGCTAACGCCACCCACAATCTCCACGTCGCCAGGGTTCCGCGCGCTGACTATGCCCTGGGAATCCCGGTCCAGGTCTCCCGGCCCGACTATTATGAGCCTGGTTTCGGGGCGCTCCCACTTCAGGCGGCAATAGGCCTCCAGCAGATACTTCAGGCCCTTGCGCTTTTCCTTTCTGCCGACAAACAGGATATTGGTCTTGCCGTCCTGGTACTGGGGCCAGGGTTTGGCGTTTCCGGCGAAATGGTCCACGTCGATGCCGTTGGGGATTATGCGGTAGTCCCTGGGAAAGAAGTTGTGGACGTACCTGCGTGCCGCCGGGGACACGGCTATGCCCCCGTGCAGCCGATTGTGCCACCGCCTGATGATTGGCTGACTGAAGCGGTAAAGGTGCTGGCGGCTGTAGTAGGCGTGAAAGGTACCCACGTTCACCGTGTTTGAGCATTCGAGGAAGCACAGTGGTAGTATGGGGGCCAGGGGCTCGTGCAGGTGGATCAAGTCGAAGCTCTCCTCCTGCAGCATCTCCCGAACCTTCGGATACAGCCACCACGACAGGGAAACCCTGGCGATGGAGCCGCCGCTGGGAACGGGAACTGACCTGCCCAGGGGTACGAAAGACTCGGCCTCAAAGCACTGCCGGGACGGAGAATGAGGGGCGATAACCGTGACCTGGTGCCCGCACTGGGTCAATTCCTGCGCCAGCTGGGACACGTGGGCTGTGACCCCTCCAGGCCAAGTGAAATCGTAGGGGGAAACCATCGCAATTTTCACGACAGTGTTTCTTCCTCCTCGGGCAGCGCGAGGGGCCCGTTCCAGCTAGAAGAACCGGAAAATCCCGGTCTGGTCGTCGTGCCTGAACCTGCCGCCCAGCAACTCCGGGGTAATGCCCCTCTCCAGGCGCTCGTTGATGGCCTGCTTTACCGAGGCGGAGGCGGCTTCCGGGCTGTCTGAATTCCGGACGAATCCCGCCAGTTCAGCGGGATTGACATTGTCGGTTACGCCATCCGATGCCGTGACCAGCCTGTCCCCGCCCTCCAGGTTGACTTCAGTCCGATGCAGGTTAAGGTCCTGGCCTGCGCCAATGGCTTTCGCGGTACCCATGCGCAGGATGCCGCCGATTCGCCCTGAAAGCTGCTGGTGCTCTTCGCCCCGGATGTGAAACACGGGACTGTCGCCAGCACTGATGATGTACAAGGGCCCCCCTAAATAAAGGGCCACGGATACGGTGGTCAGCAGGAAACGCCCGCCACCCACCTGGAAGAAGTCCCCATTTTGCTCTTCGAGAATCGCAATTACGTCCTCGGGCGAACTTATGGAGGCGGTCTCCAGGGCCCCCGCGACGGAGGTGCTGGCTTCCTCGCCCCCGTGACCGGTTACGCCGTCCATTACCGCATCGAGAAAGTGACCGTTACCCATGTCACGGATGAGGTAAGAGTCTTCCCCGTGCGTAGAGTTGTCGAACAAGGTGGCTACAACACTGGTAAGGCTGCCGCTGGACATTTTCCTCCCTCGTCAAATCAATCTGTATTTGTGCTGCCGAAACCCTGGCTAGTCTATTGTCAGACTGTCTATTTCCCGGTCGGCATCAAAAACATACTTGGTCCAATGGTCTTCCCGCAACAACTCGAGAGCGCTGCTCCAGGCCTGGCGAGCCTGGGCGAGTTCCGGCAAGGCTGAATTTCGCCTCCGCAAAGCTTCAAGAAGGGCCGTGTAGTCGCTGCGAAAATCGTCAAAGCTTGTGTAACCGCGGTCACGGACTCGTCCGATGACGGCCAGCCCGGTCTCTCTGCAATCGTCTGTGGCGGTGGGTTCGCCGGAAAGACCGCGGGCCATATCTTCCAGTTCCTGCTCAAAGTTTACAACCGGTCGAAGGTTGTAGGGGTCCCGATAGCCCGAGACTTCGGCAGGCGGAGGCTGAAAGGCGGTGTAGTACTTGAGAACTTCCAGAAAAAAGTCGTGAATGTCCTGGGACGCTCTGCCCACCGGTGTCCGGTCATTTTCGCCGTCCAGCAACGCCCCCGGGTCAATTATGCTGATCCTGCCGACAGCGGGGCTGAGGAAAACGTTGTGAGGTCCCAGGTCCAGCAGCACATAACCCGCCCGGTGGAACTGTTCTTCGGCATCCAGCAGCTGCCGTTGAATCGGGTAGGGATCATCGCTGTCTAAATTTTGGAGGGGAAACAGAGCGAAAAGGTTCTGACCCAGGCCTATGGGAACTCGCAGGATTCTAGCTCTCGGATCGCCGACAAGCGGTATTCCAGGCGCCCTTTGCGAAACTGTAACACGGTACTCCTGTTCCAGTCCATCGCCGAAAAAGTCGTCGTGGTTGTCCTGGTCAGTGTAACCCAGCATGGGGCAGACCTGGGGAATGGAGTTGGCCAGCTCCTCGTGCAGCCGGATGGTCCGTTCCGTGCGCTGCTCGACGGAAATATGCATGCGGCGGCTGATCATCTGCGGCACCGGGCGCTTGATGACTACTTCCTCGCCGGTATTCCTGTCCCGGCCTGACCTGACCTCGTAGTCGGCGCCACTGCCCTGCAACCCGGTTAATTCGTAGCGGTCCAGTTGAACAATTTCCATGGCGCTCGCCTTCCTCTTTCAAGCAAGAGTATAGCACCAATCCGTACCTGAATTAATGACCCGAGCCCGGTCGGCAGGTCAGGGATACCCAGTCCTCCCGGGGCCAAACCTGGATGTCCGTGAAGCCCGCTTGATGCAAGGCGGATTCGGTTTCCGCATGCTGTTCATCAATTATGCCCGAGGCAACCAGTATTCCTTCGGGTTTCAAGGTTGGCAAAATGTCCGGAGCCCTCTCGCGTATTCCCCGCGACGAGATGTTGGCGACTACCAGGTCGAAGGTCCCTTCCGTCGCCAGCCTGTGGGGCAGAGACCCCTGGTCCAACTGAACCTGGGTGGTTATGCGGGTCCGGCGAAAGTTCTGCCGGGAAGACTGGACAGCTTGCGGGTCAATGTCCAGGGCCACCACCTGCGCCGCGCCGAGCTTTACGGCAGCTATCGACAGAATTCCTGACCCACATCCCAGGTCCAGGACTCTTGACCCTGGGGAAACCAGCTTTTCCATGGCTTCCAGGCAGGTGTAGGTGGTGGGGTGATAGCCGGTGCCGAAGGCCAGCCCGGGGTCCAGCTCAATCAGAATCTCCCCCGCCCCGGGCGCGTACTCGATCCACGACGGCTTAATGACCAGTCGTTCTCCAATCCGGAGAAGTGTGAAGTGTTCCTTCCAAGCGTTCTGCCAGTCGGCGTCATTGTCCAGCGGAGTTACCGTAAGTTCTCCAAGGGGTTCCAGCATGCTGGCCAGCTTAACCCCCACTTCGATATGGGAGTACCGTTGCCTGGCATCGCTGGGCAGGTAAGTGCGCAGCTTGATGTGTTCCGGCCCGTCGTCTTCCATGGAAAGGCCATATCCGTAGCGGTCGAAAAGATACGATATAGGCTCTACGTACTCAAACGGCACGCTGATGCTGACTTCCTGCCACATTGATGTGTTTTCTCCACCAAGAGACCCGGCTACCTCGCTGCCGGGTCTTTTGACTAGGCTCAGTTTTAGTGAGAGGCCGGCCATCCTCGCCGGATCGGGCCTTCGGCCTCCTGACGCCGCCGGTTAACTCAAGACATCCTTGATGCGGTCGAAGATACCTTTTTCCTTGGTTGAGGAATCGCCGGTTTCGTCCTCGTCCCAGGGGCCCCCTTCCGCATCCAGTGGTTGGTAAGCAGGATCTTCCACCGAATCGCTTTCCTGGTCCCGCTCCGCCTTGTGCTGGCCAAAGCTGGGATCAAAAGACCGGGCCAACTCCTCCAGGAGCTTTCTCTGGCTGCTCGATAGCTTCTTTGGAACCTGAACATCGGCATAAACCCTCAGGTCCCCTTTCCGCCCGTTCTGGACATGCTTGATGCCCTTGCCACGAATACGGAACTCTGAGCCGTGCTGGGTCCCGCCCGGGATCTTGAGCGAGGTGTCTTCACCTTCCAGCGTAGGGACCAGTTTTTCTACTCCAAGGGCCGCCTCCGCAAAATTCAGGGGCAGGACATAGAGCAGGTCATAATCATCACGCTCAAACACCCGATGGGGGCGCACTTCCACCTGGATGTAAAGGTTGCCCGGCGGTCCGCCGTTGGCCCCCACGTTGCCCTCGCCGGTGAGGCGGACCTGCATACCATCCTGGATGCCGGCCGGAATATTTACCACGGTCTTGCGGTTGCGCCTTTCCATCCCCGCGCCCCGGCATCCGGCGCAGGGATTTTCGATGGTGCTTCCCTTGCCCTGGCACGCAGGGCACGTGGCTACCTGGGCGAACTGACCGAAAACACTGCGCTGGGTACGTCGTACCTGTCCGTTGCCGCCACATGTTTCGCAGGTGTTTATGGGAGTGCCAGGTTCGTTGCCGGCTCCGGAACATTGATGGCAGATTTCCACCCTGGAAACATCAATTTCCCGTTCAATCCCGAAGGCCGCATCCTCAAACTCCAGCGTCACCCGTTGCTGAAGGTCGCTTCCGCGCTGGGGGGCCCGGCTGCGTCGGCCGCCGGCTTCGCCGAAGAAGGAATCAAAAATATCCCCGAATCCGCCAAATACGTCAAAGCCGTCGAAGGGCCGGTCGAAGCCGCCGCCATTGACTCCGGCGCGCCCGAAGCGGTCATATTGAGCCCGCTTGGAGGAATCGCTGAGAACCTGGTAGGCCTCGTTGATTTCCTTGAACTTCTCCTCGGCGTCGGGTTCCTTATTGCGGTCCGGGTGATATTCCATGGCCTTCTTTCGGAAGGCGCGGCGAATCTCTTCCTCGGAGTCCTGCCGGTTAACCCCCAGGACCTCGTAATAATCGGTTTGAGCCATTAGATCCCATCCTGAACAAAGGGCAGGCCTTGTTCGCCTGCCGAAGCAATTGGGTCAAGAGCACTGGGCTACATTATAGCCCAGAGGAGAAATGCCTCTCAATGAGGCGGTGTCTTCGTAGCAGTCCAGCGCAATACAAGGGTCCGACCCTGCATTGCGCCATTTCAGCGAAAGCCGGTGAGGCAGGTCAGGCCGGGAAGAAAGTGCGACCTATCCAGTTCTCTTACCATTGCTTTCCGAGGTAAGCCAAAGTAGAATCTCTGGCCGGCGAAATGACCGACTCCGCGGCTGAAGTTTGAACGGTATAGACAATCGGCAGCAAGTATATATACTGTCTCCGGAAGAAATTCAAAGGAGATAAGCCCCCTGGACTCCACACGGATTCAAGGGTTTCCGACCGGCCGCCAACCGGAAGAATATGCAGCGAGAGGTAAGATATGGCCCTAATGACACCGGACCCAACCTTTTACCCATCCGCCCGTCTGGCGATACAGGCGCCACCAGAGCGATTGGGCTACGTGGCAGTCTTGAACACCAATGGTCAACCCGACGCCATGTCGGTAGTTGACCTGGATCCGGAGTCGCCTACCTACAGTACCATTGTTAATTCCCTGAAAATGCCCAATGTTGGGGACGAACTGCACCACTTTGGCTGGAACGCGTGCAGCGCCAGCCTCTGCCCCTATGCCCCTCATCCGCATCTTGAACGCCGATATTTGATCGTACCTACCCTGCGAACTTCAAGGATCTATGTAATAGATACCAAGCCGGACCCCTTCAGTCCGCAGGTAATCAAGACGGTGGAAGCCGACGTAATTGCCAACCGTACCGGGTACAGTCGGCTGCATACGGTCCACTGTGGGCCCGATGCCATTTACCTCAACGGAATCGGTTCAGCGGAGGGTGGCGCGCCCGGCGGAATTCTCCGAATTGACCACAATACTTTCGAGCCCCTGGGCGCATGGGAGCTGGACCGGGGACCCCAGACCCTGGCCTACGACTTCTGGTGGCACATGGGCCTTGACGTTGCAATCACCAGCGAATGGTGCACCCCGGACCTGTTCGAGAACGGTCCGTCTTTGTCCGACATTGTGGCCGGCAATTACGGGCACAAGATTCACTTCTGGGACCTGCGCCGCCGGCGGCACCTGCAAGAGGTTGACTTTGGCTCCGAGAACCAGATGGTCCTGGAATTGCGCCCATCTCACAATCCCACCAAGGCCTACGGGTTTGTCGGCGTGGTAGTCAATAATCAGGACCTGTCATCCTCGGTGTGGACCTGGTACCAGGATGGAGACAAGTGGGCGGTTACCAAGGTGATTGACATTCCTGCCGAACCGGCCGACCCTGCCCTGCTGCCCGAGGCGCTGAAGGGATTGGGCGCCGTTCCACCCCTGGTGACCGACCTGGACCTGTCCCTGGACGACAAGTTCCTGTACGTGTCCTGCTGGGGAACCGGCCAGATGCGGCAGTATGATGTCACCGACCCCTTCGACGCGAAGCTTACCGGGGTCGTTGAGCTGGGCGGTATAGTCAACAAGAGCGCCCACCCCAAGTCCGGCCCCCTGATTGGCGCGCCGCAGATGGTGGAAATCAGTCGGGATGGGCGTCGCGTTTATGCGACCAACTCCCTTTACAGTTCCTGGGACGACACCTTCTACGACAACATAACCGGGTGGATGGCCAAGTTCAACGTTAATCCGGAAGGTGGCTTGTCCCTGGACGAGGACTTTTTCGTGGACTTTGGTGAGGGTCGGGCCCACCAGGTTCGTCTGGAAGGCGGGGACGCCTCTTCAGACTCGTTCTGCTACCCCTAGCTGGCTGCGCTATGCTGGGCGCGCTTCCGGTACATGCCGAACCCGCTGCTATTGCTACCCTGGGGCCGCTAATTGGTTTGGCGGCCCTGGGCGCTTTTCACGGCATGAATCCGGCCATGGGCTGGTTGTTTGCGGTCAGCCTGGGCCTGCAGCGGGAAAGCGTCCGGGCCATAGGCAGCGCCGTCCTCTACATTTCCCTGGGGCATGTGGCCTCTCTCCTGGTCGTGGCGGTCGTCCTGGCCCTGGCAGGCTACTTCGTACCGCTTTTCTGGGTAAGGATCGCGGTGGGGGTATTCCTGGCGGGATTCGGGATATACAAGCTGGCCCTGTACTATCGACACTTTCGCTGGGTAGGAATGAACGTCAGTGGACGCGATCTCATCGCCTGGTCCTTCCTGATGGCCACATCCCACGGCGCGGGGCTCATGCTTGCACCCGTAATCCTCAATCTGGAGGAAGAAGGCGCGGGCGCTCCCGATCTTGACCATCACTCAGGCCTCCTGGATCTGTCGGACACGGCTGCGGCGTGGGGCGTTGGTCTCACTGTGCATACCCTGGCCATGCTGGCAGTAATGCTGATTATCGCACTGATAGTCTATAGAAAGCTGGGGCTGGCATTTCTCAGGAGAGGGTGGCTGAACGTGGACCTGCTGTGGTCTGCGGCCCTGATACTGGCAGGCCTGGCTACCCTTACCCTGGCCTTTCTGTAGGCGCAGCTCCTTCCTGGTAAAGCTACGTTTTCGGCTTCCCGGCAGCTGCCGGCTGCGTATCCGTGCCCTTCTCGATTTCTTGACATCAGCTAGCTCAAACAGTACGATAGTCATTTAGGGGAGTTTTTCCCCTAAAGCGAATACCTAGACGGGAAGGAAGGGAGAACGCATGGAGATAACAATTTTCCTTACCGTCCTGGCGGTCGCAGGGATAGCTGGAACGGGAGTAGCCTCGTGGCTGGTTTACCGTTCCAGGGTTGATGGCAAACGGGTAGAAAATGCGAAGGAAGAGGCCAATACGGTCATAGTGCAAGCGGAGGAGGAGAAACGGCGGATCCTCCTTGAAACCCAGGAAGAGGTCCTGAAGCTCAGGTCAACCGGTGAGAATGAAATAAAGGAGCAGAGACAGGAGCTAAATCGCCTGGAGCGCCGCTACTTGCAGCGGGAGGAGCAACTGGAAAAAAAGGGCGAAGCGCTGGAAAAACAGCGAATCTCCCTTACGGCGAAAGAGTCGGAAGTTGAACAAACCCTCGAGCAGGTAAGCGAACTAAAGGACCAACAGATTCGCGCCCTGGAAGAAGCTGCCGGAATGACGGTGGATGAAGCCAGGGATCTGATTGTTAGAGAAGGCGAAGAAAAGGCCAGGCACGAACTGGCCCGCCGGACCTATGATCTTGAACGTGAGTACAAAGTCACCGCAGAAGAAAATGCCCGCCGCATAATTACCCTGGCCATTAACCGTCTGGCCACTGATGTAGTATCAGAGACCACGACTTCCATAGTTTCCCTGCCAAACGATGAGATGAAGGGCCGTCTCATTGGCCGTGAAGGGCGGAACATACGAGCGCTGGAGTCAATGACGGGTGTTGACATTGTTATTGATGACACCCCCGAAATTGTGACCCTATCCTGTTTTGACCCGGTGCGCCGGGAAGTAGCGCGCCTTGCCCTGGAAAGGTTGGTCAGCGACGGTCGCATCCAGCCTGCCCGTATCGAAGACACGGTAAATCGGGCCCAGGTTGACATCGAGCAGACCATCTGGAAAGCCGGAGAGCAGTCCACTTTTGACGTGGGACTCAGCGGCATCGATCCGGAACTGATCCGCTACCTGGGGCAGCTGAAGTACCGCTACAGCTACGGCGAAAACGTGCTCAAGCATTCCATAGAGGTTTGTCTGTTGTCCGGAATGCTGGCCGCAGAGGTCGGAGCTAACATCCAGGTTGCCAAGATTGGCGGCTTGCTCCACGATGTGGGTAAGGCCCTTACCCATGAGGTGGCGGGTCCTCACGCTGAAATTGGCGCCGAGCTGGCCCAGAAGTATGGCATCAACCATAATTCCTACCTGTCCATTCTCGAGCACCACGATGATGAACACTCAACCATTGAGTCCTTTATCGTAGCCAGCGCTGACGCCATAAGCGCTGCCCGACCGGGAGCCCGCAAGGAATCTCTGGAGCAGTACGTAAAGCGGCTTCGGGAGCTGGAAGATACCGCCATAGGTTTTGGCGGCGTGGAACGGGCCTTCGCCATACAGGCCGGGCGTGAGGTGAGGGTCATGGTCAAACCCACCGATATTGACGATATCGGATCGGCTGAGCTGGCCCGGGACATTGCCCGGAAAGTGGAAGAAGACCTGGTCTTCCCCGGACAGATCAAGGTTACGGTTATTCGGGAAACGAGGAACGTGGAAATAGCCCGATAAGAGCAACCTCCGGCGCAATAAGCTCGGTAAGGTATTCCGTGGGTCGCTATCTTGCGGTCCGCGACAACTGGACACCAGGCCCAAGAGCCGGAATTCTCGGCCCTTGGGCCGTATTTGTTAGCGCTGCTTCGAGCCGTCGGCAACCGGGCGAAAATCTGGACAGAAAGATAGCGCAAGTTACCCGCGTGAGCGCATTAGTACCGGTGTAAAGACGATGGTCAGCGCAAGCGGCAAGAGGAAAAGCCAAGTTGCGAATCCTAATGATCGGTGACATCATCGGCCAGCCTGGCAGGCGAGCGATACAACGGATTTTGCCGGACCTTCGCCAGGAATTCAGCATTGACAAGGTCATTGCCAATGGCGAAAACGTTGCCGGGGGGTTCGGTATCACCCTGGAGACCGCTGAGGAACTCCTGGACAGTGGCGTGGACGTATTGACGTCAGGCAACCACATCTGGGACCAGAAGGAAATCATCCCCCACATGGATGAAGGGCTGCCCCTGATCCGGCCTGCCAACTATCCGGACGCGCCGGGTCGGGGTTACCTGGTCCAGGACGGCGTGATGGTGCTGAATCTCATGGGCCGAGTGTTCATGCCTACCCTTGACTGTCCCTTCCGGACGGCGAGCGCCCTCCTGGATGAAGCGCTCCACGAATCTGATCCTAAGGTAGTAATCGTAGATTTTCATGCCGAGGCTACATCGGAGAAGCAGGGGATGGGGTGGTACCTGGATGGCAAAGTCAGCGCTGTTCTGGGTACCCATACCCATGTAGGGACGGTGGACGCTCGAATACTCCCCAGGGGCACTGCGTATCTCACGGATGTGGGTATGACCGGACCGGTTAATTCCGTGATCGGCAGCGACACCAACGCAGTTCTGGACCGGTTCCTTACCGGCTTGCCCCAGCGCTTCTCCGTGGCCAGAGGCCCGGTTATGGTGAACTCGGCCCTGGTTGACATTGACGACGAGAATGGCAGGGCCCTGTCAATTCAAAGAATAGACCGCATGGTGGAATAATATGGAAGGACTTGTAGATCTGCATCTTCATACCCTGGCATCGGATGGACGCTTGTCGCCTACAGAGTTGGTGAATCTTATTGCCAGCAAAGGCGTTACGGTGGCCGCCATTTCTGACCACGATACTACTGATGGCATTGCCGAGGCCGTTCAGGCGGCATCGGCCCATCAAAACCTGGAAATAATACCCGCCATAGAGTTAAGCACCGATATCCCCGGCGACGAGATTCACATGCTTGGGTATTTCCTTGACTACGAAGACGAGGACTTCCAGGGAATTCTGCGTCACTTTCGGGAAGGCAGGCTGGAGCGGGGCCGCATGATGGTGGAGAAGCTGGCGGCTTTGGGTAAACCCGTTGAATGGGAGCGCGTGAAAGCCTTTGCCGGTGACGGGTCGGTGGGTCGGCCACACATTGCCCTGGCGATGGTTGAAGCCGGCTATTTCAAGGAGCCCAAGGAAGCCTTTTATGAGTATCTTGGACGCAACGGCCTGGCCTACGCCGAGCGGGAGAAGATGACCCCCGAGGAGGGCGTTGAAATGCTTGCCAAGGTGGGTGGTTCCGCCGTGTTGGCTCACCCCGCAGGGCTGGAAGACCTGGACACCAAGGTCGCTCAATTGAAAGAAGCCGGACTGGTGGGGATGGAAGTCCACTACGCAATGTACTCCGAGGAAACCATTCAGAGGCTCCTGGAGATAGCCAACCGGCACGGCCTGATTCCCTGCGGTGGCAGCGACTACCACGGGCTTGGCAACACCGGAGAACAGGAACCGGGGCTTCTTGGCCCGCCTGTGGATTCAGTCCAAATGCTGATGGAGAACTCCCGCAGCATAGTCAGGAAACGCTGAATCGCCCTCCGACTGTTGAATGGTCCTGGAACTGTTAGGTCTCTACCTCTATTCCTACCTGGCTGGCTCGGTACCAACGGCCTACCTGATTGCCAGGGTAGTAAAGGGTATTGACATAAGGGAATACGGCAGCGGTAATGTCGGCGGCTCCAACGTCATTCGGCAGCTCGGGAAAAAGTGGGCCATGCCCCTGGCCGGTATCGAGTTTATTCTTAAGGGACTCTCTCCGGTATTGTTCGCCTACCTGCTGGCGGAGCAGAGTTCGGAACTGCAGCGGACCTCTGCGCTGTTCCTGCTACCGCCGCTGATTGCTCTGGCGGGCAACAATTGGTCAGTATTCCTGGGGTTCCAGGGTGGACGGGGGCTTATGGTGGTCTGCGGAATGCTGATTGCCCTGGTTCCCCTGTTGTTCCTGGTAGCCATTTCCATCTATTTGGTGGGCTGGAGAGTCAGCAAAAGCTCCGCAGTGTGGGCGCTGATAGCATTGCTCTTGCTGCCCGTATTGCCCCACTTGCCAGGAGGAGCTCTGGCCCTGGACTGGCCGGGACTCTGGAACTGGGTGGCGAATGGTCCGCAGATTCAGGTACCTCCAGCTCAGATTGTTGCCATCAGCTGGTTCGGTGTGGCAATTCTTGGGCTGGTCGTGGCCAAACGCTTGATGTCCAATACCCTGCGCTTCCCTGAAGATACTTCCAGGAGCGGGGTAATGCTGAACAGGCTGGTCCACGACCGGGACGTGGACAATCGGGAAGTTTGGGTCAGCCGTGCCCCGGACCATTCGGAAAAGGACTAGGGGAGGCAAGTCAGTGGCGCAGGCACCAGTGGAACAGGGAGGCGATGGCAGCCGGGTTTCCTCGGTATGTTACTGGCATCCTGACGTGGAGACCGGACTGTCGTGCAGCCGGTGCGAGAAACGGATTTGCTCCCAGTGCCTGGTTCAGGCGCCGGTGGGGATCCGCTGCCGGGAGTGTGGCAAGGCGCAGCCCATGCCCACCTATGATGTGCGCCCATCCAACTACCTGCTGGCTTTTGGAGTCGCCCTGGTCATTCTGGTGGCAGGGACTGTGGCATGGGTGTTGATTGACCAGTTTCTATTTGCGCTGGGGGCCTATGGGTCGGTCTCCGGATTGGTGGCCGTTGCCTTCGGGTTCATAACGGGAGAATTGATCAGCCGCTCCGTAAATCGCAAGCGAAGCACTTTGCTGGGACTGGTCGCCTGCGCCGTGGTCATTCTTGCCTACCTGATCAGCAGGCCAATCAACCCCTTTGGCTTTGGGATATTTCAATTGCTGTTCGTGGGGATTGGTGCTTACCTGGCGTGGCAGAGGCTTCGCCCCTAGGTTTCGGCATTGTCTTCCCAGAGTTCCACTGCTGCGTCCCTGGCTGTGCCGTAGCCGAAGCCTCTCCGCTGCAGATACGCGGCCAGCCTGGATCTGAACTCTTGAGGACTACTCCCACGGGAGATCAGGCGTTCAGCATATTTTCGTCCGGCGTTTCTGGCATTGACCGCTTCATCGGTCTGTTCCAGCGCTTCCTCGATCAACTCTCTTTGCACCCCCAACCTGGTCAGTTCCTGCCGCAGGGCGGTCTTGCCCCTGGGGAGGCGTCGCTCGCGGCTGGTTATCCACTGGGTGCAAAAGGCCTCGTCATCCAGGTAATGAAGGTCATTCAGGTAGGTTATGGTCCTCTCAATGGTAAGGGGCGGAAACCTGCCTTCCAGCCGCCGTTCGACCTCGCGGACGGTTCTGGGTCTGTAGCTGAGAAAGCGCAGGGAGATCGCCAGGCAAGCGGAAAAAAGCTGCCCCGGGTCTGGCTCACTTTCGGCGTCCCGGGGCAATCTGGTGTCCATGGATACTGCTGACTTCCTGGTCCGGAAAGTCTATTCCTCTTCTTCCGATTCAGACAGGGAGGCCAGGATGGCGTTTACGTCTGATTCACTGGGTGGGTTTGCCGACTCGGCGTCTTCCAGCTGGGGAGAGAGTTTGGCCCGGACCCTGGCTTCGATGGACTCCGCAATTTCGGGGTGCTGGGACAGGAAGTCCTTGGAGTTTTCGCGGCCCTGGCCGAGGCGGGTGTCTCCATAGGAGTAGAAGGCGCCTGCCTTTTTCAGGATGCCTTCGTTGACGCCCAGCTCCAGCAGGTCACCCATCTTGCTGATTCCCCTATTGAACATAATGTCGAATTCGGTGACCCGGAAGGGAGCGGCTATTTTATTCTTGACTACCCGTGCCCGGACCCGGCTGCCGATTATGTCTGAGCCTTGTTTGATGGACTCGGTCCGACGGAGGTCTATGCGGACCGAACTGTAGAATTTCAGGGCACGTCCGCCGGGCGTGACTTCGGGGCTGCCGTAGGTGATGCCTACCTTTTCCCTCAACTGGTTGATGAATATGACCGCCGTGCGGGAGTGGTGGATGGTGGAGGTCAGCTTGCGCAGGGCCTGCGACATCAGCCTGGCCTGGAGACCGACGTGGGTGTCGCCGATGTCGCCTTCTATTTCCGCCTGGGGCACCAGGGCAGCGACGCTGTCCACAACTATGGTATCAACGGCTCCGCTGCGTACCAGCTGTTCGGTAATGTCCAGGGCCTGTTCGCCACTGTCCGGCTGGGAAATCAACAGGTCTTCCAGGTCGAGGCCGCAGTTGGCTGCGTAGGAGGGGTCCAGGGCGTGTTCGGCATCCACGTAGGCAGCGATGCCTCCCAGCTTCTGGGTTTCAGCCATGATATGGATGGCCAGGGTGGATTTCCCGGCTGACTCGCTGCCGTAGATTTCGGTGACCCTGCCCCTGGGAATGCCGCCGGCTCCCAGGGCGATGTCCAGCGCCAGGGAACCCGTGGGAATTACCTCGGTGGACAGGCGCTGGGCCGCCTCTTCGCCCAAACGCATGACGGCGCCTTTGCCGTGGTCCTTTTCAATACGTCCCAGAGCGATTTCCAGTGCGGCAAGTTTGTCTTTCTTGGAATCCGTAGCCATACCTTTCCCTTCCCTTATCAAGTTAACAGAATGCTAGCATGCGGCCCGGAAGCTCAACAAGTAGCAACTGTCAGCAGAAAATGTGGCGGTATTCCAATCGAATGGAGCAAGGTCTTTGGACCTGGAAAGGGACTTCCGGAAACGCTTCATCCCAAGAGAGACAATGGTGGTTCATGTCCTTTCAATAAGGAGATATTCCGGATGTCCCAGGGAACAAGTGGAGGAGGCCTACAGCCTCCCGACTAGAAGTCTCAATAGCCGCCCTTGAACCCGATGGTGACGGTTCCGTCCTGGACAATTACCGGCGTCACGCGCTCACCATTGGTCAGCTCCAGCAGGGCGGGAATCTGGTCGGGCTGCTTGGCCAGGTCAATTTCCGTGTAGGCGGTCTTGCTGCGCCGGTAGTCCATCTTTGCCGCGGCGGAAAATGAACAGTCAGGGTGAGTGTAAATGACAATGTCTGGGGTGTTTTCGGTCGTCACGTCTATGCTCCTGGAAATAGGGATTCGCATCGCGGGGTCAAAAACGGGGTAGCTCCCCCGGCGATATGGGCGTGCAGCAATTATTCTACGTTTGCCAGCAACATTATTCAATGAAAGCCGAGGGGAAGAAACATGCCGGACGCACCCGCGATTGATTCGGCAGCAGAGAGCCCTGGGCGTTCGGCATTTCTTGACTCGAAAGGCGCGGAAGGGCGGCATTTCCTGGTACGGTAATTCCACTGCATATCGATTCCGAACATTTAAGGAGATCAGCGAAAAGGCAAAGTCAGCACCGCCCAACGCTATGCCGTACTTTGCCGGTTCGTGATATGCTTGATTTCCTGCGATTTTGCAGGGTTGAGTCTCGGATTACATAAGGTGCGCGAAATGGAAGAAGCCGACGCCCTTCGTGACAAGCTTATCTTGCTTTTGCAGGACCATGCCATCGGAGTAGCATATTTGACCCCACTTCCCAGGGGTGGACGCCTCCGCGGAACCGCAGCCAGGGAAATGGAAAATGCGCTTGACGGACTGGCCTCCTCCTCCAGTGATGAAGTGGACCCTTCTGCCGACCAGGTTTACGGCAACGGCTGCTTTGCCGTAGGACGGTACGGAGATGCCGCCATGGTCTATTCCCGAATTTTGAACAATGATCCCGACAATGTGGTTGCCAGGTTTAATCTGGGCCTGTCGCTGATCCGATTGAAGAAGCCGGGACTGGCGGTGACCGAACTTTCCCGTGTGCTCGAGAAGCAGCCTGATATGCCGGAAGCACACTACCAGCGGGGCAACGCCCATGACGACCTGGACGAAACCGACGCGGCGGTGGAGGACTACGACATTGCCATTGCCCTGGCCCCCGACTACCTGCAGGCTCACTTCAATCGCGGGGTAGTGCTTGCTCGGGTCGGGAAGCACCGGGAGGCTGTTTCTTCATTCGACCGGGCCATTGAACTTCGTCCCGCGCTGTCAAACGCTTACCTCAATCGGGGCGCGTCCCTGGACGAACTGGACTTGCACGATCAGGCCATAGCCGATTACTCGGCGGCGATCGACTGCAATCCGGAAAACGCGGACGCCTACTTCAACCGGGCCAGGACTTATTACTATCTGGGCAAAATTGAGGAAGCCGCTGCGGATTACACTGAGGTTGTGTCCCTGCGTCCCGAGGATGCCGAGGCCCTGAACAACCGGGGCCTGGCCTACGATGCCCTGGGAGACTACGAACGGGCCCTGGAGGACTACACGGCTGCAGTGGGACTGGTGCCGGACTTTCCGGCGGCGCTCAACAACCGGGGAGCGGCTAACGAGGCCATGGGCAACGAGGCAGAAGCCCTGAGGGATTACCTGTCGGCTCTGTCCTCGGATTCAAGGTTTGCGGTTGCCTGGTATAACGCGGCCCGCCAGTACGCTCGCCAGGGTGAAATTGAGCAGTGCCTCAAATACCTGGATGAGGCCGTACGCCTGGAAGCCCATTTCGCTGACGAAGCTCCCGACGACGAGAATCTGGGGTGGGTCCTGAAGCTGATGGAATTGAAGGAAGATCTGAGCGGCCGAAGGTGAGTTTCGGCCATCCATCCCCTTGAGTGGCCCACCATCCAGGGCACCACTTCACTTAAACAGGATAAAAGAACCGGAGAGCTGGGCCACTGCCCAGCTCTCCGGTTTTCTACTCCAGACGCAGGTCGCCTCAGGTCTTTTCAGAAAAGTCGGGCTCCAGTCCGGCGTCGGGAAAGTCGTCCAGGTCATCGTCCGAATCGGGATCGATAGCGCTTTCCGCCAGGGCTGGGGCCCTGATCCGGTGAATCAATACGTTGTGGAAGATAACCAGCAGGGCCAGGACCGACAGTTCCTTTACGAAGAGCTGGTGGTTTTCGAACTGGCCCACCGTGTGGCTGACCCCCAGGAGCACAATGAAACAGGCTGCAATTCCGATAGATGAACGGAAGGGGGACCGTCGGGTCAACAGAACCGCGACGATGCCGACCACTATGCCCAGCAGGGAAAGGACGGGGGTAAGCGCTACTGTTACGCCCAGCAGCGTTACCATGCCGTCTCCGCCACGGAAGCGGGTAAATACCGACTTCCAATGGCCCGCCACAGCCGCCAGTCCAGCGACTATCAAGGCCTGGTCGGGTACGCCAAAGAGGATGGCAAACTTGATCGCCAGGAATCCCTTGGCCGCATCCCCGGCAAATACCATGATGCCGTTTCTGCGGCTGATATTCCAGAATACATTGGCCGTGCCGGCGCGGGTGCTGCCGGTAGCAAATATGTCAATGCCTCTGCGCCTGGCCACCAGGTGGGCAAGGGGAATTGAACCCAGGAGATAGCCCACAACTATGGAGGCAATCACACTTTGAATCAGGGCTAGTTCGCTGGACAATGGTCACGACCCTTGTGAAGCAGGCACTTCATCTCATTGCTTGATTGATAACACTGTCAGGTAATATAGCATTCATCGGGGCCGAAATATAGGGATTGGCCTTTCAATTCAGGGCAATCCGGGCTTGCCCCAAATTCGTTCCGTCGCATGGTTCAGCTTCCAACGGCGGACGCTTCCCCCTTCCCGCGCTGCGTTACCCCCGTTCACCGTGGAACCAGTGACTAGAGGATGCACGGGAACAAACGGCGATAGTCCCGGTCTGCCGCAGACAATCGGCTTTCTCGGATGGAAGCCCTTGGGATGAGTGCGTGGAACCCATTATCCTTGCCCTTTCACCATCGCCAGGAGGACGCATCCAGGTACGAATTGAGGTCCCAAGTGACTGTTTGCATCGAGTTTGAATTCTTGATATTCAGGCCATCATTGGCAGCATGGGGTGCGACTGCCCCGCCAGGCCTTTGTGCCCGGAGTTGTGGATTTGGGAGACGTTTGACCGCCAAAACCTGGTCCCTTTCAATCTCTCACCGGGTTGAGACTGGGCCGGCGGCTCTCTTACGGCTTTTCGGCAACGTAAAGCCGGTAGCCCAGCAGCCCTTGGTCCACCAGGTCAATCAACAGGTCAATTAACCCTCCCCAGTCGTACCCAGCCGGGAGGTCCCGAAATTCTGAGGGTTCGGAAATGGCCGGGGCGGCTAAATCCAGCAGGCTGAGGGTTGAGATGCCTGACTTGATCCTGTTCAGCAGTTCAGCGACATAACCCGAGGCGTCTTCCGAATAGAGGTTAACCATACCGGCGCCGACCAATAGTTTGCCGTACTGGTCCTTCCCCAGTGCCCCGGTCACGCACAGCATCTGGCCCAGGGAATTGTTCAACTGGGAGGGAAGGCAACCCGGTTCGACGGTCACGTCGCTGATGCCGATTCTCCCACCGGACTTCAGCAGATCCACAGCGCGCCCGATTGTCCGCTGCTTGTCGGGAAAGACGCTAAGCGAGCACTCCGCAAGCACAGCGTCCAGGGCCTGGGGTCTCAGTGGTGGGGACTCGGCGTCCCCCTGGGCGAACCAGGCCCGAGATGGCACTGGGGAGCTCTCCGTAGTGTTCCGAGCCTCCAGTACGGCTTCGCGGCCGTACTCTATGCCAATGACTCGACAATGAAAGGCTCGGGAGATTGCGGCGGCGCTGGCGCCGGTCCCGGAGGCCAGGTCTGCCACCCACCAGTCTCGTTCCAGGCCCATCAGCCGGCCGAGACGATTCGTGAGCCGCAACCCCCCTGGGTGAAGAGTGTCACCCAGGAGCAGGCGGGCCAGGCCCGACCGGTAAAGGTCGGCGCAGCAGGCCTTGGCCTCAGCGCCGGACGGACCGTCAAGCATCCCGAGCCATCCTCTGGCGCGATGTCAGCTGCTCCCGAACCTCTTCCCGGTAGCCCACCGAGTTGTAGGCGCAAAAAGGAATGGCCCGTCCGTCCGGGACGAGGACTGCCACGCAGCACTTCATTACCTGTTTTACGTTGAAGGTATAGGCATCCAGGAAGTCTTTGATAGCAATCTGAAATATGTGCTTGTTCAAGTGCTCGCTGCCAAAGGGTAACTTCAGGCCGGTGCCGCAGGCGCATTCGAACTGCTTGGCTGCCTTGTCGGATCCCGGCACGGCAGAGGCTGACCACAGACTCTCCAGGGCTTCACGGATTGCCGCCGCCTCCGGCACCTTCGGAAGCGCCACATTGGTGATGTAGTCCAGGTAGTCGTCAACTTTCAATAGACGAGGCAGGGGAGTAACCCGGTCACCATCAACATAGGCGTAGGAATTTACCTGGCAAGTGGGGAAGCAGCAGGGAACGGGCACGAAGTCTTCCAGTACGAACTTTCCCGCAGTCTGCTCCACAATGCCGTGGATGACGTCGGGAATGGTCACCCGTTTCATGGGATCGAAGGGTATGTGGCGACCCACATGGGTGACCGGCTGAAGGACAACGCCTCTGACTGCGGGGTGCTGGAGGCCGAACTCAACGATGGCGCCCGCTTCGTCAACGTTGACCCCATGTTCGATGGCCGCAACCAGCACTGCATCCAGTCCCGCCTCTTGAAGCCGGTCCAGCGCCCTCAGTTTGATGTCCAGCAGGTCCTCCCCTCGGATGGTCTGGTACGTCTCGCGCCGAAGCCCATCGAACTGGAAGTAAATGACCGGTTTCAATGCTGCCATAACCTGGAGAAACCGGTCGTCCCGGGCCAGCCTTACCCCATTGGTGTTGACCATCACCTGCCGGATACCCCGGTCCCTGGCCGCCTGAATCATTGCCGGGAGGTCGGGATGGATGGTTGGTTCACCGCCGCTGAACTGGACAACCTCCGGGTCTCCCTCGATTTCCACGAAACGGTCCAGCATGCCTTCAACCTGCTCCAGAGTCAGGCTGTAGCCAATTCCGGCGTTGGCGAAGCATACCGGGCAGTTGAGGTTGCAGTTGGTGTTGACTTCGATCAGTCCCAGGCAGATATGTTGCTTGTGTTCCGGGCAAAGGCCGCAGTCCAGGGGGCACCCCTTGTCCACCTCGGTGCTGAAATCCAGGGGAATCGTACCAGGTTTGTTAAAGCCGATGGAGTCCACATACATCTTTGCGTCGGAACTGATCAGCCCTTCGAACCACCCGTGGTCGGGGCAGCGCTTCCGCATATACACCCGGTTATCCCGCAGGATTATCTGGGCGTCGATAACAGTCTTGCATTCAGGACAAATGCTGCGCGTCAGCTCATGAAAAATGTAGTTGGCGTCCTGCTTGACCCGGGGAGTTTCCGCCGGGTGGTTGGTGTTTGTCATGGGCTCTCCATTACAGGATTGGGGGTTCGAGGGCAGGGCAATTTCCTTGTGGTCATTAAGCCCTCCTTCATTCAATTGTAAACCAAGGGCGCCGGCAACGTTTCACCTTCAGGGTAAGTTATACTTCTGGAGGTATCGCGCGCCTCTTTTAGACGGACCCCGCTAGCCAGCGTGCGACGTGTAGGAGTACCTGCAGTATGAACAGTGGCAAGCTGCCTCTCGAAGGTATGACAGTCCTTGATTTAACGCAGATTATGGCGGGGCCCGTATGCACCATGCTGCTGGCGGACATGGGAGCCAACGTCATTAAGGTTGAGAAGCCTGACGGGGGAGACGACACGCGCCGCATGGGGCCGCCCTTCACCGGAGAATGGGCCTCAGGATTTCTGGCCCTGAACCGAAACAAACGCAGCCTTGCCCTGAATTTACGAGATGGCGCGGGGCAGGAAGTCTTTAAGCGACTGCTTAAGGATGCTGATGTAGTTGTGGAAAACTTCAGGCCGGGTGTGATGGACCGCCTTGGTTTGGGATATGCCAGCCTGTCCGAGATTAAACCTGGCCTGGTTTACTGCTGCATATCGGGATTTGGCGCCACCGGTCCCTACCGGAGTCGGGGCGGTTTTGACCTGGTGGCGCAGGGCATGAGCGGCCTGATGAGCATCACCGGGTTTCCCGACGGGCCCCCCGCCAAGGTGGGCGTGCCCATTACCGACATCTCGGCGGGAACGCAGGCTGCTTTCGGCATACTCAGCGCCTACATCCATGCCCTCAAGACCGGAAAAGGGCAGATGGTTGACGCCTCCCTAATGGAGGCCGGCATCTTCTACACCATCTGGGAGTCGGCCCTGTACTTCTCTGAGGGCGAGATACCGGGTCCCCTGGGCTCCGCCCACCGGG
The DNA here is from genome assembly GCA_028875055.1 of Chloroflexota bacterium. Lineage (GTDB taxonomy): Bacteria > Chloroflexota > Dehalococcoidia > Lucifugimonadales > UBA3495 > Bin22. The sequence goes on along the minus strand of JAPPGG010000014.1, from coordinate 77,688 downwards.
TTTCAGCCCCCTATCAGGCCCTGCGCACCAGCGACGGATACATTAACATCGGCGCCGCGACGCAAGCCACGTGGGAGCAATTCTGCCGCGCCACTGGGCTGGAACACCTGATTGAAGACGAGAGATTTCGCCGGCCCGGGGACCGGAAGGCCCGAGAGAAGGAACTGGCGGTGTTGCTGGAGGCCACCCTCTGCCAGCAGACCACCGGTTACTGGCTGGAAACGCTGGAGCAGGCGGGCGTGGTCGCTGGCCCCATTTACAACATGGAACAGGTCTATGAGGACCCCCAGGTCCACGCCAGGAACATGGTCGTGAATCTGGAGGACGGAGAACTGGGGACCCTGCGAAACATCGGAGTACCAGTCAAACTTTCGGAGACGCCGGGAAGTGTGCGTCGAAGGGCGCCGGCCCTGGGAGAGCACAGCCGGGAAGTCCTTTCAGATGCGGGGTACGCGGATGGTGAGATAGATTCGCTGGTGGAATCCGGCGTAGTTGTATGCCAGTAGTCCCCGGCGGCAGTTGTGCCTCGATATGGTCCCGAGAAGAACTGCTTGAATAGCCTGGCGGGCAGGCCCGGAGAGGAATTCCAGGGTTAATGGGCTGGGGCGTGGCGACAGTTGAAGAACAGTTTGAGAACGGGAACGGCGCGTGGTGGTCGGAGATCTCGGATGTGCTGGCCGGACTCAGCACACGAATACCGCAATCAGGTCAGGGTTAGCCCGACAGCTGGCGGGTGATCGCCGCCAGAGGAGGCCGACGGCGAGTTGTCACCCCTGTCGCCAGGCAAGCCCGTCGGTGGCCTCAAGAAACCGGTCGATAAGGCGCTGGCTGGAGACGATCACGCTAGGTGTGAAGAGATTGGCGTCGTTCCCCTGGCGGTCCACCACGTTGCCGCCAGCTTCCCGGGCCAGCAACAGACCGCTGGCGCTGTCCCACGGTGAGAGTGAATGATGAAAGTAGAGGTCAACTCGGCCTGCCGCGGCGTAGGCCATGCCCAGCGCCGACGAGCCCAGCAGTCGCATGGTCTGGAATCCCGGCCAGAGGTGCCGGATCATGTCCAGGGCCGTGGCCGCCTTGTCGTCGTAGTAACCCAGGTCGAAACTCAGGACGCAGTCAGGAATTTCCCCCCGGTCAGACACTGACATAGGTTCGCCGTTGAGGAAGGCGCCCTTGCCTGCTTCCGCCGTAAAGGTCTCTTCCTTAATGGGGTCGTAGGTTACGCCCAGTACCGTTTGATCGTCCCGGGCCAGGGCCACGACGACGCAGAAGTGAGGTATCCCCTCGGCAAAGTTGCGGGTGCCGTCGATGGGGTCTATCACCCACCGAAAGGGCGAGCCGGTTTCCACGGGACTGGACTCCTCGGAGAGGATGCTGAAGTCGGGGTACTCCTCCTGAACCAGGTCCAGTATGATTCGCTCGGCGGCCAGGTCCACGTCAGTGACGATATCGGCCCTTCCCTTGAACCTGACCTCCTTTTCCGTCAGGAACCGCTCCCTTATCAACCGGCCGGCGCTGCGGGCAGCCTCCACGGAAACATCCTGGGCTGATCGTCCGCTTCTGGATGGTGGGATTGTCTCGCTGTTTGGCTGGCTCATTTGTTATTCCTGGCCGCGCGGAAGCAGGCAGGCCTGCCTGTCCCTTCTTCAAATGGCTCCTGAACTCTAAACCGGTTGCCCAAGTCCCATCTTTTCGTAAACTTCGGCAATGGTCTCGCGAGCGATGGCTCGGGCCCTCTTGCCGCCCTCGAAGAGAACTTCTCGCACGTAGTCCGGTTTCTCTTCCAGCTCGCGCCGGCGCTCCCTCAGAGGCTCCAGGAAGTCATTCACGCTGCCGGCCAGATGACGCTTGCAGTCCACACACCCACGCTGGGCGGTCGTACACTCGGAATAGACCTGATCGATGTCCCGGGCCGAGCTGAATATCTTGTGCAGGGAATAAACGTTGCACACCTCGGGGCGGCCGGGGTCGCTGCGGCGCTGGCGTTGCGGGTCGGTGAACGCGGTCAGCACCCGCTGGGTGGTCTCCTCTGCGGTAGATGCCAGGTCGATGTGATTGTCCAGTGATTTGCTCATCTTTTGCTGGCCTTCCAGCCCCAGGATGAGCGGGGCCTCGGTCAGCTTTGCCTGGGGCTCAGGAAAGGTGTCGCCGAATCGGAAATTGAAACGCCGCACGATCTCCCGGGCAAGTTCCAGGTGAGGCAGCTGGTCCTGGCCCACAGGTACCGTGTCTGCCTTGTAAATGATGATGTCAGCGGTCTGCAGCACCGGGTAGCCGACCAGTCCGTAATTGACGCTCTCCTCGGTCTCGTCCATTTGCCGGACCTTCTCTTTGAAGGTGGGGACTCTCAGCAGCCAGCCCAGGGGCGTCACCATGCTCAGCAGGGTGTGCAGGGCCATAACTTCGGGGACGTGGGACTGAATAAAGACTATGCTCCGTTCTGGATCGACACCCGCCGCCAGCCAGTCCAGGGCCATTTCGTGGATGTTGGGCTGGATGTTGGCTACTTCGCCCGGGTCCTCGACGGTGGTGAGGGCGTGAATATCAACGATGCTGTAAATGCACCGGTAGTCGTCCTGCAGCCTTACCCAGTTGTCCAAAGCTCCCAGGTAGTTTCCCAGGTGCAGCTTCCCCGTGGGCCTCATTCCCGACAGGATAGTGCCTTGAGCAGTATTTGAAGCCTTGCTTTCTGAAACCATGTTGTCGTTCTCGAAGCGCCAGTAGCACTGATGGTATCTGGGGTTAAGTTTACGATATTCGCAACCAAGTCAATCGAAAGTCTAGCACGTTGAAGAAGTACGGGGCAACATAATACTGGTCCATTACTGACACCAGACACCTTTAAGCTCGCAAGGGGGGTGTGTATACTTTGGGAGTGACCCAGGAACTTGGCAGGCCGCTGGTAGGCGTGGGCGTGGTGTTTGTGCGGGAAGACAGTGTCTTTCTGGCCAGGCGGCAGGGCGCCCACGGAGAGGGTACCTGGGCTTCCGCCGGTGGCCACCTGGAATGGGGTGAGACCCTGGAGGAGTGTGCGCGGCGGGAGGCCCTGGAAGAGCTGGGCTTGATAGTGGGCGACCTGAAGTTCCTCTGTGTCAGCAACATTGTCGCCTACGACCGGCACTACGTGGACGTAGAGTTTCTGGGTGAAATCGGCGACCAGGAGCCCCGACTCGCCGAGCCGGAAGCCTTTTCCCAGTCAGGCTGGTTTCCCCTGGACGATCTGCCCCAACCCCTCTTTCAGGCCGTGACCCTGGCCCTGGAAAGCTACCGCTCCGGAGTTTGTTACTTTTCCGCCTGAGACAGGACACCCACGTCGGAGCATTTTCGTGGCAAGGATCTGGTCATCTTCAGGTGGGTTACTCTTTGCCGGATGGGGTGCGGGCAATGCCACGAACCAGCGCTCCGGGACCGCAGCAGTCCGTATCTGAAGTAGGGCGAATCAGATACGAATGTGGTATAATGAAACAAATCACAAATTATCAACCACGGCAAATCCACACCTTTTGACAGATAGCTCAACCTAATTTGTGCTTTCCGGCCTCAATCGGACCAACCAATCCGGCGATTCAACTGTCTGAGCATGGTCAGGGTTGGGGAGTGGGCGCCCCGCGAGGGGTTGCATTGGTGACGGCGGAGACCGCCTCGAAACTATTTTAGGGACGGTTAATTACATGCAAGGACGATTGATGGCGGAACAGGAATCTGCTACCCCCGAACTTCCACCCGTAGTCGCAGAGATAAACGGCCAGGCGGCTGCCACCGTTGCGGTCCAGGAGGAAGAGGACCGTGAATATACCGCCAAGGACATCCAGGTGCTGGAAGGCCTTGAGGCGGTACGCGTTCGCCCCGGAATGTACATTGGCAGTACCGACCAGCGGGGACTGCACCACCTCATATACGAAATTCTTGACAACGCCGTGGACGAAGCCATGGCTGGGTACTGCACCCGGGTTGACCTGACTCTTTCCGAGGATGGTCTGATTTCCATCTCCGATGATGGACGGGGCATCCCCGTGGACATCCACCCGGCTACCGGAAAGTCCGGCCTCGAGACCGTTATGACCACACTTCACGCTGGCGGCAAGTTCGGTGGCGGGGCCTATAAGGTTACCGGCGGGCTGCACGGCGTGGGTGGCTCGGTGGTGAATGGCCTGTCTTCCTATCTGAAAGCGGAGGTTCACCGGGACGGTTACATCCACCACCAGGAATACTGCCAGGGGATACCAACCTCCGAGGTCGCCAAGGGTAAGCGTACACCCCGGCATGGTACCACCATAACCTTCCGGCCGGATTCCGAGATTTTTCCGGACATTGAGTACGATTTTGAGACCCTGATAGGTCACTTCAAAGAGATTGCCTATTTGAACAAGGGGCTGGAGATTCGTTTCGTCAGCCAGTGGCACCGGGCCCAGCGTCGCGGTGACATTGAAAGGACCTACTATTTCGATGGTGGAATTGCCAACCTGGTCCGAAACGTAAACAAGCATCGCCGCGTCTTCCAGCAGTCCCCCTTCTATTATGAAAAGACCCAGGATGAGACTTCCGTCGAGGTCGCCATCCAGTACAACGACAGCTTTACCGAGTCGGTGATTTCCTTCGCCAACTGCATCAACACCCAGGAAGGCGGCAGCCACCTGACAGGCTTTCGCACCGCCCTGACCAGGGTAATCAACGACTACACCCGCAAGAACAACTTCATCAAGGACGACCAGCCCAATCTTGCCGGTGAAGATGTGCGGGAAGGTCTGGCAGCCGTGATCAGCGTCAAGCTGACCAATCCCCAGTTCGAAGGCCAGACCAAGACCAAGCTGGGGAACGCCGAAGTCCGCAGCATAGTTGATTCCGTGGTCAGCGAGGGTCTGGCCCGGTACCTGGAAGAGCACCCGGTAGAAAGCAAGCAAATCGTCGAGAAGTGTCTTACCTCCCAGCGGGCCAGGGAAGCTGCCAAGAAGGCCAGGGAGCTGGTAATCCGCAAGAATGCCCTGGACGGTACTTCCTTGCCTGGAAAGCTGGCGGACTGCGCCGAAAGAGACCCTGCCAAGTCCGAGCTGTATATCGTAGAGGGCGAATCCGCAGGCGGCTCAGCGAAGATGGGTCGGGACCGCAGCTTCCAGGCGATCCTGCCGCTAAAGGGAAAGATTCTGAACGTGGAGCGGGTGCTCCAGCAGCCTGACAAGATACTGGGTCACGAGGAAATTCGCTCAATCATTGCCGCTGTGGGCGCCGGTGAGGGCGATGAATTTGACCCCACCAAGGTCCGCTATCAAAAGGTCATTATTATGACCGACGCGGACGTTGACGGCTCCCATATCCGCACCCTGGTGCTTACCTTCTTTTTCCGCCGCATGCAGGGCCTGATAGACAATGGCTACCTGTATATTGCGCAGCCGCCCCTGTACCGGATTCAGTCCGGACGTAGCTCTCCCCAGTATGTTTACACCGAGGAGGAGAAGGAAACGGCGCTGGCCAAACTTGAAGGTCGCCGCAATGTGCAGCTTCAGCGGTACAAGGGCCTGGGCGAGATGAATCCGGAACAGCTGTGGGAAACCACCATGAATCCGGAAAGCCGCCAGATGCTCCAGGTAAACATCGACGACATAATCGAAGTGGACGATGTCTTCACTACGCTTATGGGCGAGGCGGTGGGCCCCCGAAAGACCTTTATCCAGTCCCGCGCCCGGAGTGTAAAGAACCTGGACGTGTAGGTTCGGCGGCGTACTTCGCGTGAATTGCCCGTCGCACCGGTTGCCATATTTGGAAAAACGACGCCAATGCCTTATAATGGCGTCTCTACAAACGGAGACACCACATAGTTCATTGTTGACGGAGGAATCAGTTGCCAGCCAAAAAGGCCGCTCGCCAGTCTGTAAAACGCGCCCAGCGCAACCAGAGTGTCCGCAGGACCACCCGCACCGCCATCGCCGGCGCCCGCCGCGCAGTAGTGTCCGGTGACGTCGAGGTTGCCGAGCCTGCTATTCGCCGCGCCATCAGCTTGCTGGACAAGGCGGTCAAGAAAGGTATTCTTCACAAGAACAACGCTTCTCGCCGGAAGTCGAGGCTGGCCGCACGCTTGAATCGGCTTACCAATTGATTTCGCCAACCCCTCAGCCATTGTCAGCGCCGGGCCATTTGGCCCGGCTTTTCATTGTGCCATGTCCTTCAGGCAAACCTCTCAGGGGGCTGCAACGTCAGTTAGCCGCCACTGATGAGCATCGCTCTTGGATGACAGCGACAAATTGACATAAATGTTCTCATTTGATACCCTTCTGAGAACATTAGTTTTAAAGGTGTGTAATGACGCTCAACAAGAAGATGCCGGCCCGCAGGCAGCGAATCCTGGACTTTATCCAGACGTTCATTGAAGATAATGGCCTGCCACCAACGGTGCGAGACATTCAAAAGGCCTGCGAAATCAGCTCGACGTCGGTGGTTGATTACAACCTCAGAATTCTGGACCGGGATGGATTTCTGAATCGCCGTCCGGATGTGGCCCGGGGCATTGAGCTGCTGGACGATGCAGGTCAACCCGTGGGGGCAGTGCCCCGTGTGCAGATCGTAGGTCGAATTGCCGCAGGCTCACCACTGCCTGTCTTCTCGGCCGAAGGCAATGCCGCCAGCCAGGAGTTTGAGAGCATCGAGGTTGCGCCGGACCTGCCCAAGAGACATGGCCGCCTGTTTGCCCTGGAGGTCCAGGGTCAGTCCATGATTGATGCACTGATAGACGATGGCGACGTTGTGGTCATCAAGCCGTCTCATCTGGCCGAACCTGGTGAAATGGTGGTGGCATGGCTGAAGGATGAAGAAGAGGCCACCCTGAAGAAATTCTATCCGGAAGGAGATCAGGTAAGGCTGCAACCGGCCAACAGCAGCATGGATCCCATCCGTTGCTCCGCCGGAAACGTGGAGATTCGCGGCAAGGTGGTGAGTGTGATCCGGAAGTTCGGTTAGCGGGTCCGGATGCCATCTGAAGCCTGAACAACGCTCGACCTCATTCAGGGGTCGAGCGTTTTTTTATCTCCGGCTGTTGCTCAGGGCGCCATAGGTGGCTACCAGGAATGGAACGCAGTAAGTGAGCGGAATCTTCCAGTACAGGGAGCTATTGACCTGCCCAGATAGCAGAAGATCACCCTGGTTAAGGGCGGTCAGGATGCTTCCAACCACCAGGGCCGCCATGGCAGATCGTTTCAGCATCGGCCGGTGCAGCAGAGAACACGCCAGGCACTTGGTTGCGGCTGAAGCTTCGCCCGCTCCTCCTGGGTGGTCCTGTGTTCGCCTGGGCGGCCGGAATGCAAAGGACAGGGCTCCCTGCAAGCCCTTGCCACACCGCCCGCAGATGACTGCTTCATTGTTTGTAGTCATGAGGCAGCTTCCAAATCTAAATCAATGAACGCTCCATTGTGTCGGATGACCCTGAAGTTGCAAGGCTTGGGCGCAACGTCCGGGTCTGGCGGGGCCCGAAAGGCCGAAGGCGCAACCATCCAGATTGGATGTTGCGCCTTCACAGAAATGGCTGACCGCTCTTAGCTTCACAAGTTTCTTGTTTGTCTTTGCAAGGGATCGTTTACTTCGGTGGGTAAACCGACCTGTCGTTTACCCCGAACTCCCAGCGAACTAGCTGGACTTGCCGATACGAAACACCTTGGTGCCACACACGGGGCAAGTTCCATGCGTGGCCGGTCGGCCGTTCTTCAACGTTACTTCTTCCGGGTTATTGATCTCCTGCTTGCTGCGGCATTTGAAGCAATAAGCTTCCATCCTCCTCTCCCTCCGTAAAAAAGTTTCTTTATCAGATTCTCGAGAGCCCATTGTGGTTCGATTGATTTTCCAGCCCAGATTGGACCCTGCTAAGGTGAAGCTGTCAGCCGCGCCCCTTGATCGCGTGCCCATATAAAGTCTCTTTATGGTACGGGCAAATGGGGCAAGGGTTTCTGCTGCATTATGTAATACAAAAACCCGGCGGGGTTTGTCAAGGCAGATAGGGTCTCTATCTGGCAAATTGAGCCGGAAATGGCAAAATCTATGGCGCAAGTGGCGAAAAACCGGGTGGTTGCTCCCTACAGTGGCGACTTTATGGCCGAGTGTGGGCCCCGGCGTTCCCGGCAGCGCCGTCGAAGGAGTCAGCGGCGAAGGGTGATGGGACATCCATTTGAAACACTTTAACTGGCTGCCAGGTATTCTCCTGCCGGTCATACCCGACCAGGGCGATAAACCTGCCGTCGTTCCCGTATGCCCGAAATTGTTCCAGATATCCACCCTGGAACGGAATTCGCCCCGCCGAAACGGCCTGACCATTGGCGATTAGTCTTTCAGCCGCCTCTCCCAGCTTGACCGCCCGGAAGCCTCGGAGCGCGTGGTCAATTGGGTGGATATAGTCCAGCCAGGCATTGTCGCCGTCTGATTGACTTACGGCGGATTCCAGGTCTGAAGGGGTAATTCCGTCAGCAGAGCTGAATCCGGCGCAATACCGGCGCTCCAGGTCAGTGACATACCCCCCGCAGCCCAGGGCCTGGCCCAGGTCGTGGGCCAGGGAACGCATGTACACGCCCCGGCCGCACTCCACATTAAGGGTAATCTCCGGAAGGCTGAAATCCAGCAGTTCAATACCAAAGATTTCCACCGGCCTGGCCTCACGCTCCACTTCCAGTCCCGCGCGAGCCAGTTTGTAAAGCCTCTGTCCGTCAACCTTCACGGCGCTGAACATGGGGGGCTTCTGGTCAATTGAGCCGATGAACGGCTGGCAGGCGTCCGTCACCATCTCCGGCGTGACGTAGCCGGGTTCCCGTACCGGCGTAACTTCGCCTTCAGAGTCGTAGGTCTGCGTAGTAGCGCCCAGCCTGACCACCATGCGGTACCGCTTGGTCCCGTCCACCACGTATTCCATTAGCCTGGTAGCCTGACCGAAGCACACCGGCAATACCCCGCGGGCCAGTGGGTCCATGGTGCCCGCGTGACCGACTTTCCTGCGTATGCCGGTAATGCGCTTGACCTGGCGCAGGGCGTCCATGGAAGTGATTCCCAGCGGCTTGTAGAGGTTCAGGAAGCCGTTGACAGTTGGCGCATGGGGTTGGCTGGAATTTGACCTGCCACGAGGCATGGAGTTCAACTCCGACGGGGAAAGGAAAGGGGGCCCGAGTACGTGGGAAGAGTCTCGCGGTCCGCCGGCTCAGGCAAGGGTTCCTGGAATTGGTCCATAAGGCGGAGAACGGCGTCGGCATCCTCCATGCTCTCATCGAGGGCAAACTTGAGAAAAGGAACATACCGCAGCTTCAGCCTGTCGCGCAGGGAGCGCCGGAGGAAGGTAGCCGCTGATTGGATACCCTCCAGGGCTGCATCCTTGGCATCCTGCTCTCCCATTACGCTCACATAAACCCTGGCGTTGCGCAGGTCTGCAGTGGTTTCCACCTTGGTTATGCTGATTACGCCATTGAGCCGCGGGTCCTTGATTTCACGGGACAAAAGCAGGCTGATTTCCTGGCGCAAGAGTACATTTATGCGGTCCCCGCGGCGGCTCATGGCAAACTCCGGAAAACCAGGGTCTCGTGAGAATCAGACTGGGGCCGGCCTGCAGGCAAGAACAGCCGGAGCCAGGGAATGAAATCAGTAGACTGCTAACGTTGAGCCCGCTCCTGGCGATGGGCCTGCAGGACGTCTCCAAGTTCGAAGTCGTTAAAGTCATCCAGCAGAATTCCACAGTCCATTCCGTTAGTTACTTCGTTGACTTCATCGCGGAAATGACGCAGGCTGGCCAGGCTGGTCTCTCCCAGCAGTTCGCCTTCTCTCATCACCCGGATTGAGGCGCCCCTGGTCATCCTGCCGCTGGTTACGCGACAACCGGCAATGTTGATGCTGCGCCTGGAGGGGAATATTTCCCTGATTTCTGCTTCGCCAATTACCACGTCGGTAAAGGCGGGCTCCAGCATACCGTGGAGGGCCTGCTCAATGTCGTCAATCATCTGGTAGATGATGTCGTAGTGGCGTATTTCAACGCCCATTCGTTCGGCGACTCGTTCAACGCCAATCTCGTCTCCAACGGCGAAAGCTACTATGATGGCGTCGGATGCGCTGGCCAGGAGAATGTCCGATTCCGTGACGTTTCCGCTGCCCGCGTGCAGAATGCGCACCCTGGCTTCGGCCTCAGTCAATCGCTCCAGGGACTGCCTGACAGCTTCCACGCTTCCCTGAACATCGGCCTTCAACACCAGGTTCAGTTCCTTGACGTCGCCGGCGTCGATCTGCTTTACCACTTCCTCCAGCGTAAGCGCCCGCACCTGGGACTGCTGGATGGACTTGTCCCTCTCCCTTTCGTGGGCCATGGCCCGGGCAGCCCTCTCGTTAGGCATAGCGCTCATCAGGTCGCCCGCCTCGGGTATTGCGCCAAAGGCGAGTAGCTCCGCCGGCGCGCCAGGTACGACTTCCCTGATGGCCTTGCCCCGGTCGTCCGCGATGGCTTTAACCCTGCCCCAGGCGGTACCGGCCACCACATAGTCGCCCACATTGAGCGTACCGCTCTGGATCAATACGGTAGCCACCGGTCCACGTTTCCGGTCCAGCTTGGCCTCAATTACCACGCCGGAAGCGGGCCGGTTGGGATTTGCCCTGAATTCCGACACCTCCGACAGAATCAGGATGTTCTCCAGCAGGTCGTCTATTCCCTCGCCGGTGCGGGCCGAAACCGGGACTGAAATAATGTCGCCACCCCAGTCCTCAACCAGCAAGTTGTGTTGGCTCAACTGCCGCTTTACCCGCTCAGGATCGGCGCCGGGCAGGTCCATCTTGTTAATCGCTATAACGATAGGCACCTCGGCGGCACGGGCGTGGTCTATAGCCTCTTCGGTCTGAGGCATTATGCCGTCGTCAGCCGCGACAACCAGGATGGCAATGTCAGTTACTCGAGCTCCCCTGGAGCGGATGGAAGTGAAAGCTTCGTGTCCCGGGGTGTCCAGGAAGGTAATTTTCTGTCCTTCGTGCTCCACCTGGTAGGCGCCAATGTGCTGGGTGATGCCTCCAACTTCCCGGTCGGCCACATGGGCGTTTCGTATGGAATCCAACAGGCTGGTCTTGCCGTGGTCAACATGGCCCAGGATTGTTACCACCGGAGGACGCAGCTCAAGGTCTTCGGTAGATTCGGGAGCAGCTCCCTGGTCAACGCCCGCGCTCTGCAGGGCGCCCGTCTCCGCCACTTGCTCGGCCACCCGAGTCCGGATGCCGTAGGCGGCGGTAACCAGCGAAGCCACCTCATGGTCTATCATCTGGTTCATTGAGACCATTATGCCGTTTCGCATCAACTGCTTGATGACATCCACGGGGCTCTGGTCAACCAGTTCGGAAAGGTGCTTGACGGTAAGAGTCTGGGGCAATACCAGCGTTCGAGAAGGGCCGCGACGGCCGCTTCGTGTCTGTCCTTCTGTAGTCATATCATGCCTCCACCTGGGCTGCCTGTGCCACCTGGGACCGGTAATAGTCGAGCAACCTGGCGCGGTCTTCACGGGAAATAGTTACCTGCAGGTTGCGCTCCAGGCTTCCCTTGCCGATACCTTTTTTCCAGCAATCAACGGAACTGCACAGGTAGCCGCCACGCCCTGAAGCCTTTCCCGTGGCATCTGCCAGGACCGTGCCCTCAGGGGTGCGTACGATGCGGGTGAACTGTTTCTTGGGCGCCCTCTGTCCGCAGGCTACACACCTGCGTTCGGGGACATGTCGGGCCTTGGCCAACCTGCGCGCCTCCTTCCCCGGTGAGGGGACAAGAAATTAAGGAAAGAGGTCGCCGCTACCTGCCTCCACCCCTTCGGGCGCCCCTGCCGGCGCCGCCGCCCGTGTTGCGCCGGGCACGGCGTCCGCCGCGTCCACCGCCACGGGTTTCACCAACCAGATCTTCGGCGAATCGAATCTTTCCGGCGTCAGGAGTAAGAATGGGAACTTCAGGCAATTCGGGGAAGAGTTCCTCTTCCTCTTCTTCGTCTTCGTCTAGTACGTCATCCAGGGTAAAGGACGCGAGGTCGTCAACGCTGAGACTGTCTTCGGCTTCAGTGTCGGGCTGCTGGGCCTCTTCCTCATTCCGGATCATTGCTTCGAGCAGCGCTTCTTCGTCGATGGCCTCAGCCTCGGCGACCGCTGCGTTGTCGGCTTCAGAAACCGCGGGTTCCGCGACTTCGGCCGTAGCTGGGGCCGTTTCCTCGATCTGTGTCTGGTCAGCGACGATGGCTTCGGCTTCGGCCACCGCTTCAAGGACCTCGGCTTCAGAGGCCGCGGGTTCGGCGGCTACGTTGGCCGCCTCCAAAGCTGCCAGCCGCCGCTGCTCCTCGAGTTCGCGCAGCCTGGTTTCCTTGATTTCTTCCCACTCGGACAGACCCTTGATGTCCAGGCGCCAGCCAACCAGCCTGGCCGCCAGGCGGGCGTTTTGGCCTTCCTTGCCTATGGCCAGGGACAATTGCCGGTCCGGCACCACAACGATGGCGGTCTGATCCTGCTGGCTGAGTTCAACCTCTACAACTTCCGAGGGGCTGATGGCTCGGGCGATGAATCCCTTGGGATCAGGGTCCCAGGGTACAACGTCGATTTTCTCGCCCTGCAATTCATTCACTATGCTCTGAATGCGATTGCCGCGCAGGCCGATGCAGGCGCCTACCGGGTCCACGCCGTCCTGGGTGGAATGGACGGCAACCTTGCTGCGAAAACCGGCGTCCCTTGAAATGGCCTTGATTTCCACGGTGCCGTTATAGACTTCGGGGACCTCGATTTCGAACAACCGCTTCAGCATATCGCGGTCACTGCGGGAAACAAGGATTTCCGGGCCCTTGGGCCCGTTTCGCACGTCGAGGACGAATACCTTGATACGCTGCCCCTTCTTGTAACGCTCCGTCGGGACCTGCTCGTCGTAGGGCATTATTGCCTGGGCTCGCCCCATATCCAGCGTAATCGTCCTGTTGGACTCCAGCTGCTCCACCACGCCGGTGATGATATCCTGCCGGTGCTGCAGAAACTCTTCGTAAAGGAGTTCCCGCTCGGCCTCCCGCAGGCGCTGCAGCACCACCTGTTTGGCTGTCTGCGCAGCTATACGGCTGGCGTTGTGCGGCAGGGGTTCTGCCGCCGCAACCTCTTCACCCAGTTCGGCATTCCTCCGGATGGCCACCGCTTCCTGGAGGGATATTTCCCTGGCCGGGTCTTCGACCGATTCAACAACGGTCTTGAGTGCAAAAACGCTAACATCTCCCGTATTCGGGTTGAGAGTAACGGTAATATTCTGGCCAGCCACCGGATTGTCTTTCTTGAAGGCGGAGGCCAGGGCAACTTCTATGGCCTGAAGCACCTGCTCCTTGGGCAAATGACGTTCGGCGGCCAACTGTGTTAATGCAATCAAAAAGTCGCTTTTCACTGCCACCCTCCCAAGCTGAATTCAATCTGAATTTCAAAGTCTGAACAAATAAACACTGTGCCAACTAGCAAGAAAGCGGGTATTACCCGCTCCCCGCAAAAAAGCACAGAGGCAGTATAACATTGACCGATTTCCCTTTCAACTTAATAGCTGTTGGTGTGAGATATGCACACCCGTTTATGGACCCAAATTACGACCGTAGGGTTGCATCGGTTGAGGGGAAAAAACAGAGCAGGTGCGAATTGGTAACCCGCACCTGCTCATCCTGCCTGGCATCATATTGTCCAGCCTTTGTATGGCTGCGTTCTTCAGTTATTTCGGCCGCGCTAATGTACCTGAGCCGTTCCTATGGGCAATCCCAGCTACCACCAGATCTTGCCCTGGACTTCATCCTCCAGCTGTTCGTATTCCTTGGTCCACAAACTGGTGCTCAGGTATTTCCAGCCGCCATCGGCCAGCAGGCAGACTATGTTGCCGCTGTCCATTCGTTCGGCCTGCCGCATCGCTCCGTAAACCACTGAGCCGGACGAAATGCCGGCAAATATGCCTTCCTGGTGCAGCAGTTCCTTGGTTGTGCGAAAGGCAGGCATGCTGCCCACCAGCAGTCTGGAATCCAGAACATTGATATCCAGGATAGGTGGGATATAACCGTCTTCCAACCTGCGCAGTCCGGATATGAAGTCGTCGGGCTCGGGGGCGACCGCCACTATACGAACGTCCGGGTTATGCTCCCGCAGGCTTCGGGCGACCCCCATAAGAGTTCCCCCGGTACCCAGGCCAGCTACGAAAGTGGTGACTTCCGGAACGGTTTCGATAATCTCCGGACCCGTCGTTTCATAGTGGGCGTCAGGGTTGCCCCGGTTGCCGTACTGGTACATCAACAGGTAGTCATGGGGATTCTGAGCGGCCATTTCCTGGGCAACTTCGATGGACCCGTTGCTGCCCTTCTCGCCGTCGGAAAAAACTATCTCCGCGCCGTAGGCATGCAGCAATTGGCTGCGCTCCTCGCTGACATTTTCGGGCATCACCACTTTGACCTTGTAGCCCTTCAGGCGTCCGATCATGGCCAGCGAAATGCCGGTGTTGCCGCTGGTGGGTTCAAGGATGGTACGGTCCGGGGATATCTCCCCGTCGGCCTCGGCCCGCTCAATCATTTTAAGGGCGATCCGGTCCTTGACGCTGCCGGTGGGATTCTGGCCTTCCAGCTTGGCAAAGATACGCACCTCAGGTTTGGGACTGAGGTGCTGCAGCTCTACCATTGGCGTATTTCCAATGGTTGCCAGGATGCCCTTGTATGCCAGGCGAGTGACCATATGCCTTGCTTTTTCCTGCCTTCTACCGCGCTGTTAAGGTGAGCAGCCGAGCTTTAGTTGTCGGCCATCAACGCAACTTCCGGCGCTTCCAGTCCGCAGAAGATCTCGTAGTCAATCAATTCGGTAACCGTAGGGTTGTCTCCGCACAGGGGGCAGGCCGGATTGCGCTTGAGCTTGACCTCGCGGAAGGTCATGCTCAGGGCGTCCACCAGCAGCAGCCTGGAGGTCAGGCTCTCTCCGATGCCCAGGAAGTGCTTGAGGGCCTCCGTAGCCTGGATGCTGCCAACCAGGCCCGTAAGGGCGCCGAGTACACCGGCTTCCGCGCAGTTGGGTACCATCCCCGGAGGAGGCGGAGACGGGAACAGGCAGCGGTAGCAGCCCAGGCCAGGCTGGAACACGGTCGCCTGACCGTCAAATATGAGGATGCTGCCGTCCACCAGCGTCTTGTTCAGCAGGTAGCAGGCATCGTTGACCAGATACCGGGTGGCGAAGTTGTCTGCGCCGTTTATCACCAGGTCGTACTGGCCGATGATATCCATCGCGTTGTCCGACTCCAGCCGTTCCTCATGGGGAATGACGTTGACGTCGGGGTTGTAGGCGTGAATGTTGTCAATAGCCGACTGGAGCTTTGGCCGGCCGATATCGCTGGTGTGGTGGAGAATCTGCCGCTGCAGATTGGAAATCTCTACCACGTCAAAATCCACTATTCCGATCGTTCCCACGCCCGCCAGGGCCAGATAAATGGCTGACGGAGAGCCTAGTCCACCGGCGCCAACTATAAGGGCCTTGGACTGCATCAGTCGGCGCTGTCCGGAGCTGCCCACGTCTCCCATGATTATGTGGCGGCTGTAACGTTTCACCTGTTCGGGAGTCAATGCAAGCGGTTGCTGAGCCATAAGGACTCTATCCTCCTGTTGTAGGGATTCGGCTGTTGTAGGGATTCGGACATTTAGTCGATTCCACTTGGTGCTGGCAAACCCGCCGTCCGCTGCGGCGTTTTGCCCTGCCTGTCGGCGTTTCAAGGCGGGCCAAGAAAAAACCCGCACCCCTGGTGGGTTGCCCGTCTTGGGCGGGTGCAGGCCTCGTTAATTACCGTAAGCCAGCCCCCTATGTGCGGGGACAGGTACACGTGCAAAATCGTTCTTGTCGAATACGATACATTGCTGAGCTAGAGTCTATTCCGGGGCGAATCTGTTGTCAACCAGTCACAAACGGGAACGATCAATCCACGCAGATTCCGGGCCCCTTGCATTGCCCGTAATCAGGCCACCAGACCCCTGTCGGTTTCAGAGGCGCTTATACGTTCTGCGCCGAGAGATACCTCTGCCTCTGTGCCAGGTGCTCGAGAGTAATGTTGGCGAGAACGTTTTCTATGGCTTCCTCTACCGACTTCCATATTTCCTGCTGGGCGCAGCAGTCAGCAAAAATGCAGTCGGTAGTGTAAGTGAGGCAGTCCAGGGGAGAAATGTTGCCGTCCAGGGTAGTCATTATCATGTGCAGGTCTATGGTTGAGGGATCCATCGCCAGCTTGTGGCCACCCTGCGGCCCCCTTCGACTCTGAACGAGCCCGCAGCGGTTGAGCGTCGTCATCAGCTGGACAAGGTAGGACTCAGGAATTCCCTGCTTGGACGCAATTTCGGAGGTCTGCAATTGCCCTTCCCCGTAGCGCATCGCCAATTCCACCAGGGCACGCACGCCATAGTCCACTTTCATGGGGATTTTCATGACGTTTACCTCCTACCCTTTTAGCGTATTGGATTATAGCACCATCCCACACAGGGGAAAAGTAATGGCTTCCATTACAAGTCCCTATAGCTGTGTTAGAATTCCTACCGTTTGACCAAACGCGCTCAAATAGAGGATTCATGCTGGTTGGAGTATTGATCGGGCTGGCCATTATGGTGGGGTGTTTCCTCATCCCCATTGCCCATTTCGTGCTGGCGCCAGCGGGGCCATTCATTGCGGGCTACTGGGGTATTCAGTACGCGCCCAACCCGGGGCGTCACTACGCGCTTCACGGCCTCATGTTTGGGTGCCTGCTGGGCCTGCTCATGGGCTTGTTGCTGTCAGTCGTTGCCTTTCTCCTTACCTCCATGTTCGACGATTCCAGGGTTGCCGTTTTGGCCTGGCTGGGAGCGGGGGTTTTCACCCTCTATACTGGGAGCATGGGCACCATGGGAGCCATGTTCTACGCCCTGAAGGAACAGCAGCGGGCACAGCAGGCTGCTGAGGGGCAACCGCAGGAGGGCAACTAGCCGGTGTTTCAACGTACCGGTCTCGGCGGCGAATGCGGTTCGAACCACATCACTGACGGATGGGAATAACGTAGCTGTATGTCCCAATATTCGGCAATGCTGGTGGACCTGGATGGCACTCTGATGGCCACCGACACTATTTCGGAAAGGGTTGCGGGCGCCATCAGAAAGGTTGAGCGGTTCGTCCCGGTGTCCATCGCGACCGGACGTCGTGCCTCGGATGTACGGCGCTATGCCAACTGCCTGGGCCTGAAGGCGCCGCAGATTTGCAATGGCGGCGCAACCATCCTGGATCCGGTTTCCGGACAGCACATCTGGAACAGTCATATGCCCGAAGCGCGCGCCAGGGCCATAATAGATTTGCTGGACCGGAATGGCATACCATTCATCGCCACCCATCCCCAGGGAGACGCCGAGTCCATTGCAGCCATCTCCCACTGGGACCTGACCAGGATTTCGGGTATGGATATTCCCGAATCGAAGGCCGATGAAATCGTAGAAGCATTTGACGGTTGCGACGATATATACATCGTCAAGGTATATTTGCACTACAATGGCTGGTGGGCCGTGGATTTCACTGCCTCGGGTGTCCACAAGGGGCGTTCGGCGCAGAAACTGGCCGACCTGATGCGCGTGGATACCAGCGACTTTATTGCTGCCGGCGACAGCTTCAACGACTTCCCCATGCTGGAGGTCTCCGGTTACCGCATAGCCATGGCCTCGGCCCCACAGGAAATGAAGGCCATGGCACACTATATAGCCCCCAGGGTGGAGGATGACGGACTGGCGGTTGCCATCGAGGAAGTAGTGCTGCCCAGGCTGCTGGTCCACGGGGTCTAGCTTGTTCTTAGTCCGGCCCATTCAAGAGGTGGATAGTCTTGTCTCTCCGACATCAAGACAAGCCCCTGAACTTCACCCCGATTTCCTGAGTTCTGCAATGAATTGATATGACCGTATTTGAACTGCGCAGAAAGCTTGAAGAACTGAGGCAGGGTGACAGCAGCGTAGATGACCTTCTGGAATATCTGCGGGACTATCCCTATCAGGACCTGGACTTCGCCAAGATTGATCATCACCGGCCGCTGCGAACCGGATTCCCTGAAGTCGTGCTGGGGCGAGGTAAAACCCCGCAGCAAGTGGCGGCCATCGTCGAGTCCCTGGCTGGCCGGGAAAACCCGGTTCTGGTAACCAAGACCACTGAGTCAACCCACCTGGCCGTACTGGAAGGGACTCCCCGGGCCGCCTATTATCCCTTGTCCGGCACAATCGTAGTTCCCACCGAGAACCCCTTGCCGGCCACCGAAGGCGTACTGATCGTGACCGCCGGTACGGCCGATCTCCCAATAGCCGAAGAGGCCCGGATTACTGCCACGCTGATGGGTTGTCCTGCCCAGATAGTCAGCGACGTGGGTGTTGCCGGGCTTCATCGCCTGCTGGGCTCCCTGGAACATTTGCGGCAGGCCAGGGTGATTGTAGTTGTTGCCGGAATGGAGGCTGCGCTGGCCAGCGTGATTGCGGGTCTGGTGTCCGTTCCCGTGGTGGCGGTTCCCACCAGTGTGGGATATGGGGCAAGCTTTGAGGGTCTTTCGGCCCTGCTGGGAATGCTGAACAGTTGCGCTCCGGGCGTGGCGACAGTCAACATCGACAACGGATTCGGGGCGGGCTACCTGGCCGCCCAGATCAACCTGATGGGTAGCTGAAATGGGTATTGGCAGGAAGCTCTTCCTGGTGGGGCTCCTGTCCTGCCTGGTGTTTGCTGCTCTGGTTGGCTACGGGGACTTTCAGGAGGTGGGCAGCCTGCTGGTTGAGTTTCCCGTAAAGTATTTGCTGGCTGCGCTGGCCCTGGCGCTGATCAACTATTCTTTGCGATTTTTCCGGTGGGTTTATTATCTGAGAGCCCTGGGAATAGACGTTCCCTTTGCCGTCAGTCTTCTGGTCTTCCTGAGCGGCCTGGCGATGACCATTACGCCCGGAAAGGTGGGAGAGTTGGTCAAGTGCTATCTCCTGAAGGGCCGGAGCGGAGTGCCCGTAACCCTCACGGTTCCGGTTGTCCTGATGGAAAGGCTGACCGACCTGCTGTCGGTTGTCCTAATGGGGCTCATCGGCGTCGCCTTGCTTCCCCCGCTGGTTTCCATTGCATCGGCAGCCGCATTAGTGGTACTTGGCGGGGCACTCTACTTTCTCACCACCCGGCACACCGACCGCCTGATTCGGTTGCCCGTCATCAGGAAGTGGGCGGACCAGGCCCTGGAGGCCAGGGATGGGATGAAGGTCTTGTCCCGGCCAATGCCCCTGCTTGTCGCCGTGACCCTGGGGCTGGTTTCCTGGATCAGCGAGGGAGTAGCCCTGTGGATTGTGCTGAAGGGACTGGACGCAGACATAAGCATCATTCTCTCCATGCCCATCTATGCGGGGTCGGTGCTGGCAGGAGCGGCAACAACGCTCCCGGGAGGCCTGCTGGGTACGGAAGGCGCGATGGTGGTTTTCCTGCAGCAGAGCGGGTCGGCGAGGGACGTGGCTGCCACCGGTACCCTGCTGGTTCGGGTTGCGACCCTGTGGTTTGCTGTGGCGGTGGGTTTGTCGGCCCTGGCCTGGTTCCACTGGCTGCTTCCCGGGGACAATGCAGCAGAACCGGCTTCCGACAGGGTGGATCCGCCGGCGTCCGTTCCCTTTGAAAAAGGCCCCGCAGATGGCTAATTCGGAGAGCGCTTTTCCCTCGCCCCCATCGGGCTCGTCCCTGACTGCCCTCTTTCGCGCATTGAGGCCTCGTCAGTGGATCAAGAATGGCCTGGTGTTTCTCCCCTTCCTTTTCGCGGTTGACCTGGCCTGGACGCCAGGGGACCCGACCACCATTCAGGAACCCCTTTTCAGGCTTCTATTGATGGCGGTAGCCTTTTGCGCCCTGTCTGCCTCGGTTTACCTTTTGAATGACATGCGGGATATCGAGGCGGACCGAAATCACCCGACAAAACGTTTCAGACCCCTGGCGTCAGGTCAGGTGGGAACCCGCCTCGCTGTAGGGGCATTGGCTATCTTCGCGTTTGTGGGTCTCGTGCTGCCCGCCCTGATTGACCCTCTGATCGCCGGAATATGCGCGCTTTACCTGGCTTTGAACCTGGGGTATTCGCTGGGGCTGAAGAGAGTCGTGATTGTTGACGTATTGCTGGTTGCCAGCGGCTATGTCATAAGGACGGTCGCCGGAGCCCTGGTTATCGGCGTGGTGCCATCACCCTGGCTCTACACCACTACCGGAGCCGCCGCTTTGTTCATTGTCCTGGGCAAGCGGTTTGCCGAAGTCAGGCTTGCGGCCGACACGCCGGAGAACCAGCGACCCGTCTTGCGCCAATATCCTGCCGCACTTGTGGGACAACTGCTGAACATCAGCGCCGGCACGGCCATGGTCAGCTACTCCCTTTATACGATTGAGGCCGTCAATCTGCCGGCCAACGACGCCATGCTTTTGACGATTCCCGTGGTCGCCTTTGGTCTTTTTCGGTTTCTCTACCTGGTCCACACCAGTCCCGATGCCGAATATCCTGAGCTGCTCATTGCCAGGGACTTGCCCATGGTAATATCCATAGTTGTGTGGCTGGCCGCCGCAGGAATGATACTGGTGTTAGACGGTTTGGCTTGAACCACCGGTCCCAAGAGGTTGGCATGCAGGATGAGAGACATTTGACCACCGTTCCGGCACAGGAGCCCGGAGCGGGGACTACAAGACCCACCGGCCGATCGGTAGTCGCCGTGGTGGCAACCGGCCCGGAAACTGTGCTCGAGGACGTGGGGCGAGCCATGGCAATGGCCGGGGTAGAGCAGGTTCTATCACCTGACCTGGCGACGCTGCTGAAGATAAACATCTCCTGGCAGCATTGGTACCCGGGCTGTTCCACCACTCCCTGGCAGCTGGAAGGCGTGGTCAGGGCCCTGCAGGCGCTAGGTCACCGGGACCTCATTGCAGCCCATAACGGCACAGTTGTGGTGGACTCCTTTGAGGGAGAGGAGAATAACAAGCACAAGTCAGTTCAGGACAAGTACAACCTGCCAACCGTGCACCTGGATACCCCGCCCAACGTCTGGATAGACTACAAGCCTCGGGCTGAAATGCTGGTGCTGGACGACATTTTCCCGGAGGGCATCCAGATTCCCGAGATCTTTCCAGGCAAGAACATCATCCAGCTGCCAACTATGAAGACCCACGTCTTTACCACCATGACCGGCGCAATGAAAAACGCCTTTGGCGGCCTGCTTCATCGAAAACGGCACTGGACGCACTCCGTAATCCATGAAACCCTGGTTGACCTGCTTGCCATACAACAGGAAATCCATCCAGGCATCTTTGCGGTTATGGACGGCACATTTGCCGGCGATGGCCCGGGACCGCGAGCGATGCGCTGGCACGTTAAGGACCGCCTCCTGGCCAGCGCAGACCAGGTGGCTATTGACGCAGTGGCGGCCCACATGATGGGATTTGACCCCATGAAGCTGAAGTTCATTCGCCTGGCCCACGAAAGAGGCCTGGGGTGTGGAGATATTTCCCAGATAGAGGTGGTGGGAGAGGATATCAGCCAGGTGAACTGGAAGTTTACGGGGACTGAGAACACGTTTGCCAGCCGTGGGCAGAAGCTGATCTACTGGGGTCCCCTGAAGCCGCTGGAGAACTTCTTGCTTCGCAGTCCCCTGGCATCGTGGGCTTACATGGCATCCAACCTCTACCATAACGGTTACTGGTTGAACACCCACGGAAAGGGGAGAATAAACGCCGCGTTGAAGACAGAGTGGGGAAGACTCTTCCAGTCCTATTAGCGGGCATTTGCCACCGGATGGCTGTGGCTGATCTGGCTACCGGTAGAGTTCCCGCGCTTCTGCTTCTGCCCTGCGGAAGACTTCCTGGAGAGGGCGGCCCGTTTCCTGGGCAATGCGGCGGCAATCTTCATATTCCGGAGATGCGGCGACGACCTCACCCGCGAGGTACTTCAGCTTAACCCTGACCGCGCCGAATTCCGTCTCCACTTCCTGAATGTCCCGCCTGGCAACAAATCGTTCCACAGGCCGGCTGCGGACTCCCAGAGTCGGCGTCTCCCGCAGTATAACCTCGACGCCCGCGTCCTCCAGGCGCTTGGGAAGCAGCGCAGACAGGATTACCCCGGGCCGGTTCTTCTTCATCTGAATGGGTGTATGCCACACATCCAGCGCCCCGACCGCAAACAGCCTTTCCTGGGCGTAGCCCAGTATTTCCCCCGTAACGTCGTCCAGGTTGGTTTCCAGCAGCACGATGTCCTGCTGCCTCATGGCAACACCGGTTTCCCCTGCTGCCAGGTCCGCCGTCTCACCAAGCCAGATTCTCAGCGCGTTGGGAAAGGCTTCCGGGTTCTTGTTGCCCAACCCCACGCCAATGGCTTGCACCGACATGGGTGGCCTGCCGAATTTCGCCAGGGAGGTGATGATGGCGGCTCCGGTGGGTGTGGTGAGTTCGCCGGCCCCTTCGTGAATTGCCAGTTCGGAAACAGCGGGGGCTCCTGCCATGGCGACCAGTTCCAGGGTTGCGGGAGCGGGGTTGGAGTACCCGCCCGGCCAGCGGGGAGGCGACGACGCGCCCAGAACCAGGGGCGCCGAATAGACGTCCCCAATACCCAGAAAGTGAAGTCCATAGGCGAAACCCACCACGTCCACCAGGGTGTCTGCCGTACCCAGTTCCTCAAGTTCGAGAACATCCGGTTCTTCCCCGTGAACCCGGGACTCGGCCCGCCAGAGGTTTTCCAGAATCCTGGCCGACTGGCTCTTGACCTTGTCCGGCAATGCGCTGCCGGAAACCACCCCGGACATTTCCCGGGGTGAATACCTTCGCCCCGCATTGCACGTGACGGTCAAGTTGGTTCCACGAACCTCGCAGCGGCGTTCCGTAGAAGCGGAGACTTCAACCCCTGCAATACCCAGGAGCTCCAGGCACCGGCGCAACTCCTCCAGCGGCAGGCCCAAATCAAGCAAGGCGCCAAGCAGCATGTCGCCGCTGGCGCCCCCAATGGACTGAATGTAGGCTACTCTCATCGCGCCCGGCTACTCCCCTCCCCTGAAACCTTGAGCTTGATCTCCGCTTCCAGCTGGTCGTTCAGGCTGCCGGAGCGGAGGCCGGAAAGGTCAAGCGACACCCACAAATAGCCAATCTGCTTCAGGCTCTCAGCTATAACTTTCCGCTGGGCAAAGGCCAGTTCCATTTCCGACTCCCCCACCTCTATCCGGCAATGGCTGTTGTGGTGGCGGGCCCGAACCTCGCGCAGCCCCAGGCTCCTCAGCAAGGTCTCGGCCTGTTCAATCCTGGAGAGCGTCTCCACCGTTACCGGCGTTCCGTACGGAATCCTGGAAGAGAGGCAGGGCTGGGCCGGCTTGTCCCACACGGGCAGGTCGAGGTGCCGGGCAACCTGCCGGACTGCCGCCTTGTCGAATTGGGCCTCCACCAGCGGGCTGCGGACCCGGTTTTCCGTGGCGGCCTGCAGGCCCGGCCGGTAATCGCCCAGGTCGTCCAGATTTGCCCCGTTAGCTACCCAGGCGAAACCTTCAGTTTCGGCCAGTTTACATAATTCCCCATAGAGTTCGGTCTTGCAGAAATAGCACCGGTTGGGTGGATTGGCAACGTACCCCTCCGATTCCATCTCGGCAGTCTCGATGGTGCGGTGGGCAAAGCCGAAACCCTCGGCAAGTTGCCGCGCCTCCCGCAATTCCCTTTCCGCCACCGCGGGGGAAACAGCCGTTACTGCCAGCGCCCCGTCACCCAGCGCTCGGTGGGCCGCAACCGCCAGTAATGCGCTGTCAACGCCGCCGGAATAGGCCACGACCACCGAACCCATTTTCCGGAGGATATCTTCCAGCCGCTTTAGTGCGGTTTCTGGCGACGTGACTGACTGTGCTTCAAGCTTTGCCATAGAATTGGCCGGTTTGCTAGTATGGTACTAGGGAATTCGCTTAATGCGCTGTCGATATTATACCAGCGAGTTTCTGGAGGAAGTTAAGAGTGACGGTCCAGAACATTAGCGCCATTACTCTCGCGGTCCACGACATGGCGAGGTCGGTAATATTCTACCGGGACCGCATTGGTCTGCCCATGCTGTACGGTGGAGAGGCCGCGGGCTTCACCAGCTTCAGGGTTGGCGCCGGTTACCTCAATCTGATTGCCACCGACAAACCCCTGGCATGGTGGGGAAGGTCGATTTTCTACGTAGATGACGTGGATGAGATGCATTCAAAGCTGGTTGAAGGGGGGATAAACACGGACACGGAGCCGGCCGATGCACCGTGGGGGGAGCGATATTTCCACGTTACGGACCCGGACGGGCACGAACTCAGCTTCGCCAAACCCCTGAACGGCACTGGTCACTGACCAGCTCCTTGCTGAAATGAAGGACCGTCACGGATCCATACTTGCCCTGACCGGTCTGGGTGTATCCGGAGGCCTGGTACATTTGTATGGCCGGCACGAGAGGCGTCACGGTGGAAAGGCATAGTCGGGAATAACCCTGCTGCCGGCAATACTCCTCGGCGGTTTCCAGCAGCATCCGGGCGATTCCCTGCCTCCGCCGGTTGATATCGACTCCCATCCGGCGCAATTCCCCGGTATGGCTGTCTCGCCGTTGAATCCCCACCATACCAACCACCTTCCCGTTCACCGTCGCCACCCAGAAACAGCTTCCAGGCCGGTCCATGTAGTGGCCCTGGATATCTGACAGGTCGGCCTTCAGGCTTTCCCGGGTGTAAGCCTCAAAGTCTTCCTCAAACCCGGCGGCAAACTGGGACTGCCCTTCCGAAAAGAGGCGCCTGACATCTTCTGCGTCGTCGGGCCCGAATTCCCTTATAGCCACCATGGAGGAGTTGCGGCGGCCGGGCTTAAACGTTAACCAGGAAATTTATTACGTCTCCGTCCCTTACCTGGTAGGTCTTGCCCTCTGAACGCAGGGCCCCCTCTTTCCGGCTCTGGGCAATGTTGCCGCACCGGCACAGATCGTCGTAGGGGACCACTTCGGCCCGGATGAACCCCCTTACGAAATCGGAGTGGATTGTCCCCGCTGCTTCCTGGGCCGGCAGCCCGTCCCGAACGCTCCATGCCCGCACTTCATCGGGTCCCACGGTCAGGAAGGAAATGAGGCCAAGGGTCCTGTAGCTGGAGCGGATCACACGGGTCATAGCGGATTCGTCCAGCCCCAGTTCATTGCGGAACTCCTCCGCTTCCTCCTCGGGCATCAATGCCAGTTCCGCCTCCAGCCTGGCGCTGAGGCAAACTTCCCCCACCGACTCCATGCCTGGAATTTCCAGGTCAAAATCACGCAGGCCGGGTTCGGGCCCATCCTCGTCGGTGTTGAAGGCAACGATTATCGGCTTTCCCGTCAGAAGTTGGTAATTCACCAGGATGGCCTGCTCTGAGTCGGTGACCTGTTGCGCCCTGAGGGGGATTCCATCCTCAAGACCGGCCTTTACCTTCCTGACGGTTTCCAGCTGGCGGGTCAAGGCGGGACGTTCCGCCGGTTTCGCCTTTTTCATCCCGTCTTCCAGCCGGTCCACGGCCCGGTCAACCACCTCCAGGTCGGCGAAGGTCAGTTCACCCAGCATGGTCTCCAGGTCGCGGCCGGGGTCAATTGTCGTCATGGGGTGCGCCACCGCCGGATTTTCAAAGGCCCTCACCACAACCAGGAATGCATCCGCTCCCTGCAGAATGTTGCGGTACTTGCCGACAATCCCCTGGGACTTGGCCAGAGACTCCGGGCCGGGTACGTCCCAATACTTGATCTCCGCCGGCACCACCCGTTTCGGGTTGTACATTCCCGACAGAACGTCCAGCCTGGAATCGGGCACCTTGACGACGCCCAGGTGCATTTCAGTAGCAGACCCGCTGGCGCCGCTGGTGTCGGCATTGCCGCGGGTCAATGCGTTAAATACCGTGGTCTTTCCCGACTGGGGAAGACCGATAATTCCTATGTCCATTGGCTAGTTATTCCTGAAGTACGTTTTTGGGCAGCCGAGTTAGTCCCTGGCCAGGATTATAGTGCCCGTGGATGAAAGGGAACCACCCGTGCCGTTCACCAGGGAAATCTTCGGAGAGTCACTGCCGTCCTTGGCCTTGACCTGGCGTTCTCCGCATTCCCCGCGCAATTGCCGTACCGATTCCACGAGAAGGAAACTGCCGTACATGCCCGGGTGGGTATAGGACAGCCCGCCTCCCGCCGTATTGAGAGGGAAATCGCCTCCAGGCGCAGTGCGCTGGTCGGCTACGAAATCGGGCGCCTCTCCTGGGCCGCAAAATCCCAGGCCTTCCAGCGACAGCATGACAGTGTAGGTGAAAGAATCGTAGATAAGGGTCACGTCTATGTCGTCGTGGGTGACTCCGGCCCTCGCCAGGGCATTGGGACCGGTCTCCCGCGCAATGAGCGAAGTGTAGGAAGGCATAGCGCTGATCAGGTTGTGGTCGTGTCCTTCGGCGCCGCCCAGCAGCCAGACCGGGGCCTTCCGGCAGTTGGCCGCCTTCTCCGCGGTGGTGACGACAATAGCGGCTCCGGAATCGGTGACCAGGCAGCAATCAAAAAGGTGGAATGGCCAGGACACCCAGCGGGAATTGTGGTAATCGTCGAATGACATGGGCGTTTCATGCATGACCGCTTTCGGGTTGAGATTGGCCCATTTGCGGGTGGATACGGCGATTTCCGCCATGGCCTGGCGGGTCCGGTCCTCCCCGTACTCGTGCATGTAGCGGGTGCAAGCCATCGAGTAGTTTATGGGTTGGCCAATCAGGCCGTAGGGCGATTCATACTGGGAAACGGGAAGGTTTGGGTCCGCCGGTACGCGGGCCCGGGTCGAACGGCCTGCCTGCCCATGGGTAATCAGTACCGTATCGCAGTAGCCGGCGCGGATGGCCGCGGCCGCGTGGGCAACGTGTATAACAAAAGAAGAACCGCCCACCGAAGTATTGTCGGTAAACCCTGGCTGGATACCCATATACTCGGCTGTAGCAAGGGTGGAGAAGCCGGCGGTCAGAAGTCCGTTTACCTCGGACTTGGCTATGCCCGCATCTTCCAGCGCGTTGTAAGCGGCTTCCGCATGGTGTTGCAGGGACGACTTGTTGGGGACGGTGCCCATTTCATCCGATTCAGCCACGCCGACTATGGCGATATCTCTTTCTCGGGTGGAACTTGACGTCATGTTGAGCTATTCCTCCTGGTCCGCCCTCTACCTGGAGGGCGGCGACATTGGGGAAGATGTTACACTAATTCAGTTACAATGGACAATGTCAAAAGACTTCTGGTGGACGATAGACTTCCTGCTCTCGCTGCCCAGGCTGCCAAGCAGGAGGGTGACCTTTCCGGACCCCAGGCATATAGGTGAGGAAGAGTATGCCACGCAACTTCTGGATGATTACCTGCAACGAAGAGAACTTCAACATAACCCGCTCGATGGATTTCACCAGGCAGGGTCTGAAGTCCGAATACCGGAGAAAAGTTCAGAGGGTAGAGAAGGACGATCGCCTGCTGTTCTACGTGATGGGCATTCGTAAATTTACCGCCACGGCTACTGTAACCGTCTCCTACAAGGAAGAGGACGCAGGGTTCTGGAAGAACGAGGGAAGCGCCACCTGGCCCTACCTCATCGGCATCAAGCCCGAACTGGTGCTGGATGAAGAACAGTACATCGAGGCTGGGCTGCTGGCCCATCGCCTGGACTATATCCGCCGGTGGCCCCCCGAAAACTGGTACATGGCCTTCCAGGGAAACCTCCATCTCCTGCCCAAGGGCGACTTCTTCCTGATCGAGGAAGAGATGAAGAAGCTCAAGTTTGGACGCGCTTACCTGGACGAGGCGCCTCCTCAGCCAGCGCCCCCTTCCCGTTCCCGCAAGTCCCGCCGGTCGGGGGGAAGGCGGGAAGCCCAACCCAGGAGCGAGGCAGACCAGGAGCACGAGCAATCCGGGGGTCGTAATTCGGGAGAAGTCCGAAAAGCGTTATCTGGAGAAGTTGACTGAGCTGGAGCCCAGAGGGGATGGGCGCGGCGCCTCGCTTGGGAAGCGCGTCTTAAACGGACCGTCAGTTAACTGGCAACTCTCGCGGCGGCCGCCAATGCATCAATTCCTGCACCCCCGGGAACAATTCGTGGCTACGAGCGTATCCTGGCGTCGGTAGCCTCAAGTCTTGTGCGAGACCCCGAGTGCGCGCTGTGCTATGCATGGCATTTGCCGAGCGCCTCTGAAATTTCTTCCAGTACGTCAGGGTCTTGTTCCCCCTCCAGCGCCTCTCGCAGGGCTCCAACCGCTTCCCTGGTGCCTGTCTCCCCCAGCGCCCAGGCAGCGTGGCCCCTGACCAGTGGACTTCCAGAATCCAGGGCTCCAGCCAGCGCTGGGACAGCCTCAGGGTTTTTCAGGTTTCCCAGCGCAACACAGGCATTGCGCTGCATACCACTGTATTTGGCGCGCATTATGGGAGTGCCGGCAAACCTGGCGCGAAACTGATCCTCGGTCATCTGCAGCAGCCCGGTCAGGTCTGCGATGGCCAGTCCCCTTCTTCCAAATTCCGGTTCCCGGGTCTGAGTTTCCTTGCGATTGACCGGGCATACTTCCTGGCAAATGTCGCAGCCAAATACCCAGTCCAGCATCAGCGGCCTCATTTCCCTGGGTATCGCTCCCCGATTCTCGATGGTCTGGTAGGAAATGCAGCGGGCGTTATCTATGACATAAGGGGCCACGATTGCGCCCGTGGGGCAGGCGTCTATGCAGCTGACACAGTTGCCGCAGTTTTTCTTCACGGGGGCATCAGGTTCCAGCTCCAGGTCTGTGATGATTTGTCCCAGCAATATCCAGGACCCCAGTTGGCTGGTCAGGATGTTGGTGTTCTTTCCAAACCAGCCCAGTCCGGCCCTGGCCGCTGCCGCGCGGTCCAGCATGGGGCCATCATCTACGTACCACCTGGCCGAGATTTCAGAGTCCAGCTGCTGCGAAAGGTCCTCCACCAGGGATCTCATCTTGCGCTTCATTACCCGGTGGTAGTCCCGGCCCCTGGCGTAACGGGCTATCTTCCCGGCCAGGGGTGGGCCGCCTTCGTTGAGACGATAGTCCCCGGTAATGGAATCAGCATGATTTTCTTCATCGGTGAAATAGTTCAGGCCCAGGCAGATAATTGACCGCGCCCCTGGAAGAAGTTCCCGGGGCGAGGCGCCCCGGTTTATTCTTGCCGGGCGGTACCACGAAAGCCCGTCCATCAGGCCCAGCTCGATCCGATTCAACGCTGCTTCCCGGTCGAAAGCAAACTCCTCCGCGGTCGTTATCCGCGCCAGGTCGAACCCAGCCCGGGTTGCCCGCTCCTTCACAAACGTTGCTTTCGCGCGAGGGTCCGCGACCGCACTCATGGCCGTTCATCCTGGTAGCGGCCGCTGTAACCTTCGGGAGCAGGGTTGGAAAGGCGGAAAAAGACCATTTGCATAAAGCGGGCGTATTGTTGGATGTGGTAACCGGCGGGATTCTGGACCATAAGCAGGGCCTGCGACCGGCCGCGGTAACCCGGGTCCCAAACCGCAGTGGGGAGGCTGACGCCGCTGCGTAACAGGCTGGAGCGGGGCTGCGCCAGCGCCATCAGGTCCAGGGGCATGTTCACTATTTCACAGCAGGTAACCAGGTAGGAACCTGCTTCCAGGAATATCCAGCCGTCGCTTCCGAACCCCACCGTCTCGGTTGCCGAAAGAGTCCTGTCGTCGGCATTCACTCCCATTCGGCCCGCGGTTAACAGCCGGTCAATCCTGAGGATACGAAAGTCGATGCCGCTCGGCTGGACCTGCTCGTCCAGAGACGCCCAACCCTCGACCAGCGGAAGCTGACCTTCAGGAGGGGAGAGGACTAGTCGGCGAATGTTGTCCCGGTCAAGTACGGCGCCGTTTAGCATGAGTCTTCAGGTAAGGGAAACGGGGAGCCCCTGCGAAAGCTGGCTCCCCGTTCCGATTGCCAAATTTGGCTATTTTTCCTGGCTATTTGTCAGAGTTGGCCGGCAGCCAGCTGCGCTAATCGTGCATGAAGTCATGCACGTCAGGCGGCAAGGGCTTGAACTCGGGAATCTCTGCCACTACTGCCTGGGTGGTGAGCAACATCCCGGCGATGCTGCCCGCGTTCTGCAGGGCCGAGCGAGTGACCTTGGCCGGGTCGATAATGCCGGCCTGTATCAGGTGGGTGAATTCACCCTTCTCGGCGTCGAAGCCCCAGTCGCCCTCGCCATCCCGAACTTTGTCCAGCACCACCTGGCCGGGGTGGCCGGCGTTGGCTGAAATCAGCTGCAGCGGGGCCGAGAGGGCATGGCGGACGAGACGCACTCCCAGGGCCACGTCGCCCGACAGGCTGTTCTGGAGGTCCTCGAGAGCCTGCTCAGCGCGAACAAGGGTGACACCGCCGCCCGGCACGATACCTTCTTCTACGGCCGCGCGAGTGGCTGACAGGGCGTCTTCGGTGCGCGACTTCCTTTCGTTCATCTCCGGTTCGGTTGCGGCCCCCACGCGAATAACGGCCACCCCGCCTACCAGTGCGGCCAGGCGCTCCTGCAGTTTCTCCCGGTCGTAATCGGAAGTGGTCTCTTCCACCTGGACCCGTATTTGGGCAACACGCGACTCGGTGGCCTCCGGCGCTCCGTGCCCCTCAACGATGGTGGTTTCGTCCTTCAGCGCCAATATTCTACGAGCGGATCCCAGGTGCTCGAACTCCACGGCGTCCAGGGAGAGGCCGGTATCGTTGCTGATGACCGTGGCGCCGGTCATGATGGCAATGTCTTCGAGCAGGGCCTTGCGGCGGTCGCCAAAGCCGGGAGCCTTGACGGCTACGCAACTG
Source organism: Chloroflexota bacterium (assembly GCA_028875055.1). Lineage (GTDB taxonomy): Bacteria > Chloroflexota > Dehalococcoidia > Lucifugimonadales > UBA3495 > Bin22. Next base: position 46,922 of record JAPPGG010000014.1, on the reverse strand, counting down.
ATGGTGCCGCGCAGTTTGTTGACCACCAGCGTGGCCAGCGCCTCACCGTCAACGTCTTCGGCGATGATGGCCAGGGGCCTGCCGCCGGCCTGAGCCACCTTTTCCAGCGTGGGAACAATATCGTTGACTGAGGAGACCTTGGTGTCGGTAATCAACACCAGCGGCTGGTCCAGCGACACTTCCATTCGCTCCGCGTCCGTTACGAAATGAGGTGAGAGGTAGCCCCGGTCCAGGCGCATGCCTTCAACGAAGTCCAGCTCGTCGGTCATGCTCTTGGATTCCTCGATGGTGATTACTCCCTCGCGGCCTACCTTGTCCATAGCTTCCGCAATAAGGTCCGCGATACTTTCCTCATGCGCCGAGAGGGCCGCAATTCTGGCGACCTGTTCCCGGTTCTCCACCGGAAGGGAAATGCCGTTGACCTCGCTTACCACCGCTGCCACTGCCCGGTCGATACCCGACTTCAGGCTTATGCCATTGGCTCCGGCAGCGATGTTCATGAAGCCTTCCCTTACCATGGACTGGGCCAGTACAACCGACGTAGTGGTGCCGTCGCCAACCACGTCATTAGTCTTGGCGGCGGCTTCCTTTACCAATTGGGCGCCCATGTTCTCGTAAACGTCCGGCAGCTCAACCTCTTTGGCAATAGTTACGCCGTCGCTGCAGACGACCGGCAGAGACCACATACGGTTGAGGAGGACGTTGCGGCCGCTGGGTCCAAGGGTTAACCCTACCACCCTGCCCAGTTCTTCCACACCCCGCATCAGGCTGGCCCGGGCCTGGTCGTCAAAGATAAGCTGTTTGTCTGCCATTCCTGTCTTAACCTCCGTTATAACTGCGTCGGCAGCCCTGGGCTGCGACACTTTTTCTTTAGGGTAAGCAAATTGCACAACGAATCGCTCGTCGCATTGCGACGAATTCTGCACAAACTCAAATATGCTTTAGCGCCCGCCGATTGTCAACTGCCCGCCTGAGCGATCGGAGTTCAGAGTTGGTGGAAATTACGTGCCGGCCGGTCCAGTCACGCGGGCTTAAGCCGATTGGTCCCATTGACGGCCGAATGGAAAAAAAGGGAATTTTCCCAATTTGCTTGCGGGAAACCGGAGGCCGCTCAATTTCGTGCAACTTCAGGGGCGAGGAAAGTCCTGAACTGAAGTCAGAGAGATTCAGGCCAGGCCGAGACTCCGTCCAACCCATCTACTGACGCTACCAGGTCGGCAATCGGGGATTTGCTGGCTGGGTGAACAATCTCTCCGGCAATCTCTGCCAGCGGAGCCAATACGAAAGCTCGCTCACTCATCCGCGGATGGGGTATCTGCAGGTCCGGTACTGACCAGTCAATTACCAGGTCGCCATAGAGGAGAATGTCGACGTCAATGGAGCGGGGACCGAAGCGCACAGTTGGGATCCGCCCGATGTCCTGCTCGATTGCTTTGGCGGTTGCCAGCAGCTCGGCGGGGTCCAGCGAGGTTTGAATTTTGACGGCAATGTTCAAGTAGTTGGGCTGATCGACCGGCCCCCAAGGTTCAGTCTCATAGACGGAAGAGATGGCGACAACATTCACCTCGGGGTTTGAACCAAGGATGTCGAGAGCTTGCCTGAGGTTTCCCAGGCGGTCGCCCAGGTTGGCGCCGAGACCCAGGTAGGCGGTGGTAACCGGGGTCACCCCTGTCCCCAACCTTCGGGTCTCCAGCCACGTACAATGGAGTCCGTCATCCGGCAAACCCGGACCATTTCCCTCACGTCGTGAACCCTCACGATGTCCGCCCCCCCTGCGATGGAAAGCGCCACAGTGGCGGCGGTACCTTCAACCCTCTGGTCCACTGGCAAGTCCAGGACAAAGCCTATGGTGGACTTGCGGGAGGTCCCAATCAGCAAAGGAAACCCAAGTTCCTTGAGTTCGGACAACCTGCCCAGTACTTCCAGGTTGTGATCCGGGGTTTTCCCGAATCCAATACCCGGGTCCAGTATGATGTTCTCGGGCACAATACCCGCCTGGACCGCCAGCTGCACCGAGGCTCTCAGGCTGTCAGCTACATCGAGGACCAGATCGTTGTAGCGGCGCCCTTCCTGGTTGTGCATCAGCGCGATCGAAGCCCCGGCCGCAGCCACCACCTCTGCCAGGGCAGGGTCTGTTTTCAGTCCCCACACGTCGTTGACAATGGAAGCCCCGGCTTCCACGGCAAACCGGGCAACCGGGGCCTTATAGGTATCCACGCTTACCGGAACTCTGGCCACCTCAGCCACCGCTTCCAGGGCCGGGGCCAGCAACCGGATCTCTTCCTCAGGCGTGACGGGTGAGGAGCCGGGTCGGGTGGATTCCGCTCCCACGTCCAGAAAGTCCGCCCCTTCGTCCTGGAATCTCAACGCCTGCTCCACAATGGCGGGAATATCGGTCCCCAGGCCGTCCCCGGAGAAGGAGTCAGGGCTCAGGTTGATAATGCCCATGACGTACGTCCGGCGTCCCCAAACCAGGGGTTCACCCCGGGCAACGTTCATTCTGGCCAATGGTTCGGTCTGCAAAATTATCACTGAAAGCGCGCAGTCGGCGAGCCTTCGAGCCAGCGGCTAGGGTGGGTACATGGGGATTCCGTCCCGGAAAATATTATAGCCCGGTATGGGTTATAATGGGCCAAACCTGAAGAAGCCCCTTTCAAATACCGAAAATGCGGCTTATGCCCAAGTTTGCCAGGAGCGCCAGTGACGACCGAAAAGAGGGTCATAGACCAGAAAATTGAGAACCTGCAGGAGATGCGCGGCCGTTCCCGTCTGGGGGGCGGGCAGCAGCGGATTGAACAGCAGCACAGTCGAGGCAAGCTCACTGCCCGCGAACGCCTTACCCGCCTGATGGACGAGGGAACCTTCCAGGAGATCGACTCCTTTGTGACTCACCGAACGACCGATTTCGGTCTGGCAGATCGCAAGTTCCTTGGAGACGCGGTTGTCACCGGCTATGGCAGGGTCAATGGCCGTCAGATATTCGCCTATGCCCAGGACTTTACCGTTTTTGGCGGCTCACTCTCAGAAGTAGTGGGCGAGAAAATCTGCAAGGTAATGGACATGGCTGGAAAGACAGGTTGTCCGGTGGTGGGCATCAACGATTCCGGCGGCGCGCGAATCCAGGAAGGCGTCATGAGCCTGGGGGCCTACGGGGACATATTCCTCCGAAACACTCTCTATTCGGGTGTGGTGCCCCAGATTTCAGTGATTTTGGGACCCTCCGCCGGCGGAGCCGTTTATTCTCCCGCCATCACCGATTTCATTTTCATGGTAAAGGGCACCGGCCAGATGTACATCACCGGCCCCGACGTGGTCAAGGCAGTGACTGGAGCCGAAGTCACCCATGAAGAACTGGGTGGGGCGGTGTCTCACGCGACGCGCAGCGGGGTAGCCCACTTTGTTTATGACAGTGAGAACGAGTGCCTGGCAGAGGTAAGGCGGTTGCTGGGCTTCCTCCCATCCAACAACCTGGCCGACCCGCCGCTGCTGCCCCTGGGCGATCCGGTGAATCGTGTTGACCCTGATCTTCGATATCTGGTACCCGATGAGCCCAATCGGCCCTATGACATACGGGACATTATCTACCGTATTGTGGACATCGGAGGAGAAGAAGAGCTGGAAGAGGTGCCGATCGAAGAGTTCATGGAAGTGCAGCCCGATTTCGCACCCAACGTAGTGGTAGGGTTCGGGCGCTTCAATGGCAGCACGGCGGGAATAATCGGGAACCAGCCTTCCTATCTTGCCGGGGTGCTGGACATTGACGCGTCGGCCAAGGCGGCTCGCTTCGTGCGTTTCTGCGACTGTTTCAACATTCCCCTGATAACTCTGGTAGATGTGCCAGGGTTTATGCCGGGTGTGGACCAGGAATATGGGGGAATCATTCGCCATGGGGCCAAGCTGATCTACGCCTACGCCGAAGCCACCGTTCCCAAGATAAGCGTCATAATTCGCAAGGCCTACGGGGGCGCCTATATCGTTATGAGCAGCAAGCACTTGCGCTCGGATATCAACCTGGCCTGGCCCTCGGCGGAAATTGCCGTTATGGGCCCGGACGGCGCCGTGAATATCATCTACCGCGAAGAAATTGCAGGCTCCGAAGACGCCGATGCCAGGAGGGCGGAACTTATAGCAGATTACCAGGAAAAGTTTACCAACCCCTACATCGCGGCGGGACAGGGCTTTCTGGACGATGTGATTGATCCCGCCGAAACCCGGTTCAGAATTATTGGGGCCCTGGAAATGCTGCGCAACAAGCGGGACAGCGTACCCGCCAAAAAGCACGGAAACATTCCCCTTTAACTTGCGGAAAGTGTGTGACACCGAGCTGGCCTGAAGTCGTTTGTGAGTCCAGCGCAAAAGCTCGCCGGATCTATTTGCCGCCATAGCCAGCCAGGAGCGAGGAATGGAATTTGGAATCTTCTACCAGCTACCCTGCGCCGATGAACAGTCTCCGGCCGACCGGTACGCGGACACCATATCCCAGGCCCAGCTGGCCGACGAACTGGGTTTCGATGCCGTCTGGCTGGCGGAAGTACATTTCAATCCACGGTTTTCGGTCCTGCCCGCTCCGCTGCTGCTGGGTTCCGCGATAGCCCAGACTACCAGGAACCTGAAGATAGCCACTGCCGTCAACTTGATGCCGCTCCACCATCCCGTCCGGCTGGCGGAGGAATTTGCCACCCTTGACGTGATTTCCCGGGGGCGAGCCATTCTAGGCACGGGCCGTGGCGCCATGCTGCAGCAATATCGGGGCTACGGCGTAGATGTCGAGGAAGGCAGGGATCGGTTCGTCGAGGGCCTCGATATGGTCCTCAAGGCCTGGACCAGCGACGAGTTGAACTACGAGGGAAAATACTACCAGGTCTCGGGTGTCCGGGTGGTGCCCAAGCCCTACCAGCAACCCCATCCTCCCGTGTACATTGCTTCCAATAGCGTCGACACTTTTCCGTTGGTTGGGGAGCTGGGGCATAATATCCTGATAGCTCCCATCGTGGTCAGCCTGGAGGGGGCGAAATCGGGTCTGGACCACTACCGGCACGAGCTTAAGGCCCACGGACACGATCCTGCCGCCAGAAAGGTAAACGTCAATGTGCTGATCCATGCGACCAGGGATGAGGCAGGAAGTTCATCGCGGAGCTTTGAAGGCAGCGTGCGAAATTACCTGTCAAACCTCCAGGTCAACCGCTCGCGGGTGATTACCGGCCGTACCCGCAACCTGTCCTACGAGCATGTCTCTACCGAGCTTTCCGCCATCGGCAGCCCCGAGCGAATAATCGACAAGCTGGAATCAATCATTGAAATGCTGGGCGCGGACGAGATCATGTGCTGGTTTGCCACCGGTGGGTTGGTGCCCAACGAGGAGGTCCACGCATCCATGCGGCTCTTTGCTGAAGAGGTAATTCCCCACTTCAAGTAGGCAACATTGACCAGGTCCGACTCACTCTTTGAATTTGGGCGGCAGCAGCGGTCCGTTTCGGCGGCGCCGCTGGCGGAACGGATGCGGCCCCGCACCTTCGAGGAATTTGTGGGGCAGGACCATATACTGGCCGCGGACCGTGTGCTGCGCCGTTCAATGGCTGCCGACCGCCTGCCGTCCTTCATCCTTTGGGGTCCCCCGGGCAGTGGCAAAACCACCCTGGCTCGCCTGGTGGCAACTGCCACCGAAGCCCACTTTGAACCCGTCAGCGCGGTTACGTCCGGGGTCGCCGACCTGCGTCGCATTGTGGCTGAGGCCAGAGAACGCCAGGGGATGTATCAACGGCGGACTATCCTGTTCGTTGATGAAATTCACCGATTCAACAAGGCGCAGCAGGACGTGATTCTGCCCCACGTAGAGGACGGCACGGTCACTTTCATCGGGGCCACTACAGAAAACCCGTCCTTTGAGGTCAATGCTCCACTTCTGTCCCGCTGCCGGGTGTTCACCCTGAATGCTTTAACCGAAGATCAAGTAGGGAGCATCGTCGATGGAGCAATGGAAGACAGTCAGAGGGGCCTGAATGGGCTCCACCTGGCGCTGGACTCCCAGGCCCGCGCACACCTGGTCAACATTGCCAATGGCGATGCCCGTGTTGCCCTCAATGCCCTGGAAACCGCCGCCTACGCCGTAAGTTCGCAGGACAGCGGCGAGGGCCGCATAACGGTAGAAATCATTTCCGATGCCCTTCAGCGGCGTTCACCGCTATACGATAAGGCGGGCGAGGGACACTACGACACCATCTCGGCCTTTATCAAGTCCGTGCGAGGGTCATCGCCCGACGGGGCGCTGTACTGGCTGGCCCGGATGCTGGAATCCGGCGAAGACCCCTTATTCATCGCCCGGCGGCTGGTGATTCTTGCTTCAGAGGACATCGGCTTGGCGGAACCCCAGGCTTTGCCCGTCGCAGTGGCCGCGCAGCAGGCGGTCCACTTTCTTGGAATGCCCGAGGGGCGCATTCCCCTGGCCGAGGCCACCGTTTACCTGGCCACCGCGCCCAAGAGCAACACGGCCTACATGGCGCTGGAACGGGCGCTGGACGACGTGCGTAAGAGGCCCAACGACCCGGTTCCGCTACATCTGCGCAATGCCGTCACCGGGATGATGCGGGCAATGGACTATGGCAAAGGCTACCAATACGCCCATGACCATCCCGGGCATTTCATCGAGCAGCAGTACCTGCCCGATGCGGTGCGGGATGCTCGCTACTATTTTCCTTCCACAGAGGGCAGGGAAAGGGAAATCGAGGAGCGTCTTCGCGGGTGGTGGGAAGAGGGCGGAGCGGATCAGCCCGAAAGGGCCTGAATCACATCAGCCGACTGAACGACGTCCGCCTGCCTGGGGAAGATGCGCTGGGTCAGAAAGTCGTGGACTTCCGGGTCCTGGTCGGAGCAGCAGTCCTCAACGATTATCAGCCGGAAGTCGGCGTCCGAAGCATAGCGAGTGGTGGACAGCACCACGCCGCTGGTAGCGTAGCCGAGGATTATCAGCGTTTCAATGTTATTGGCCCTCAGGGACATTTCCAGGTCGGTGCCAAACATGGCGTTGACCCGGTGCTTCCCCGCAACCACTTCCCCTTCTATCGGCCTGACGGATTCGTGTATCACCTGAATCGGGTCGCTGATGGCCGGCTGCCCTGATGCCTTGCGCTGGCTGAAGGTCTTGTTGCGTTCGCTTATTTCCGGGTACCCGGGCCTGAACACCGTCGCCGAATAGCAAACCATGATTCCCGCATCCCTGGCCGCCTGCTGCAGGGCCTGGGTCCTGGATACAACGCCTCGGTCGATGGCATGGGGGATCGAACTCATCATTTCGGCGTAAAAGTCGGCAATGAGCAGGGCGGTAGTGGACTTGTCTAGCGCTATTTCGGCCATAGGTGTTGCTCCGGTCTTTCAGGAATGATTTAGTTCCGGGTGTTGCTGAGTTCCCGGTATGGATATCCGCTAAGGAGCGTTGGCTTTCCTCAAATCGGCCACCACTTCAGCCACCCGGGACAGGGCTTCTTCCACTTCCGCCCCGCCGACCTGACGGTGGGTAACCATTCTGAGAGTCTGGGTCCGGGAAGGAGTAACCTTCACGCCCGCGGCGGCCAGGGCAGCCAGCACTTCGGGGGCGCTGCCTACGGAGGGATCGATCTCGAAAATCACGATGTTGGTCTGGATACTGTCCGGGTCCACGTTAATACCTTCAATGTTGGCAAGGCCCTGGGCAAGGCGACGGGCATTGGCGTGGTCGTCGGCCAGGCGATCAATCATTGTGTCCAGGGCGACCAGGCCGGCGGAGGCCAATACCCCGGCCTGGCGCATCCCCCCACCGATCATCTTGCGCCACCTGCGGGCCTCTCCGATGAATTCATCAGTGCCGCAAAGGACAGAACCTACCGGGCAGCTCAACGCCTTGGACAGGCAGAATGATATGTCGTCCACGTCCTTTACCAGTTCGCTGGGAGGCACTTCCAGGGCCACGGCGGCATTAAAAATACGGGCCCCGTCCATGTGGACGCTGGCTCCCGCTTCGTGGGCGATGTCCGCCACTCGCCTGGTGTCCTGAGGTGTCAGGGCGGCCCCGCTGCAGCGGTTGTGGGTATTCTCCAGGCACACCAGGGTGGTTGGCGGCATGTGCACGTTGCCCCTGGGCCGGATGGCGGCGGACAGGTCCTGGGGATCAATCCGCCCCTGCTCGTCGTTGGGCACCAGTCTGACCTGCGCTCCGGCCAGGGCGGAAACGCCGGCGGACTCATTCCAGAACATGTGGGCCTGGTCGCCCATGATGATCTCGTCGCCCCGGTGGCAATAGGTCAGAGCCGCCACCAGGTTGCTCATGGTGCCGCTGGCGGTCAGGAGTCCCGCCTCTTTGCCCAGCAGGTCGGCGGCGCGCTGCTCCAGAAGGTTGATGGAGGGGTCTTCCCCATAGACATCGTCGCCCACCTCGGCTTCGGCCATGGCCCGGCGCATCTCATCCGTTGGGTGGGTGATGGTATCGCTTCTCAAATCTATGACGTTCATTGGCTCACTCTCGTATGGATGTTGACCGGTATTCTAGCACAGGCAACGATTACAGGGCCCGGCTGAACGAGGGGCCTGCAGGGCGCTACTGCCGAGACAGTGCAACAGAGCCTGCCTGCCGAAAAACCTTCCCTGCCGCCATTTCCGCCCATTTCTTCCCGTTTTACAGCGGGAGGACCAGATGGGGTGGGGAGAATTGGGTCAAGAGAAATGGGCGGCAACCAGGAGAGCAGTACCCCCTCGCTCTGCCGAAGGCTCAGCATTTCGACAATGTGGCTGCAAGTTAGACCGCTGGAAACCAGAAATCCCTCGTGCAAGGGTATGCGGAGCCCCAAGCCAGAATTGCACTCCGCCCCAGCCCTCCCACCCGCCAGAAAGGTATGAAAGGATTATTGAAGGACCCGGTATGCACAGCGAGATTCCTTGCCAAACGCTATGCAGTCTTCTAATATGGGTTGAGTTGCCGGAATGCTAGGCGGAGGTTGGCAAATGAGACAGAGCGCGGTCAGTTTCAAGGCCAAGGGCATGAATTTCGAAGGGATTGTGGCCACGCCTGACGACGTCGGCAGCCCTGTCCCCGGCGTGGTTATCTGTCATCCCCACCCGCTGTTCGGCGGGAATATGGATAACAACGTGGTGCTGGCTCTCTCCTTTTCGCTGGTAGAACAGGGATTCGCCACCATTCGGTTCAATTTCCGCGGGGTGGGCAACAGCGAGGGCGAACACTCCAAGGGCGAAAATGAGCACCAGGAAGTTCTGGGCGCCTTTGACCTGATGAAGGCATGGAATGGTGTGGACGGTGGCAAGCTGGGCCTGGCCGGCTATTCCTTCGGTACTTCGGTAGTCCTGGGCAGCAAGGACGTGCAGAAAAAAGCCAAGTCCATTGCCCTGGTATCGCCCAACATACGCGCCATATCCGATACGCCGCTGAAGAAGTCCAAGACGCCCACGATGATTATCACTGGCAGTCGCGACAAGCTGGTAGAAGCGGAAAATCTGCAGGAAAACCTGGATGCCTTTGAACGGTCGCCCAGGTTCGAGGTCGTTAACGGCGCGGACCACTTCTGGGGCGGGATGGAGAACAAGTTGATCGGCCCTGTGGCTGAGTTCTTCGCCGAGAACCTGAAGTAGCCTTCCGATGGAGACCCCGGAGAACCGCGAATCAAATAGGGAAGGGCGCCCACATACCCATCCAGCTGAGGGAGAAGCTACAGTTCCGGATCCCTCACCCAGTGAAAAAACTGAAGGAAGCGCAGTACAGGAATCGGAAGAGACGATTCCCTCCTCGCCTGTCGCAGATTCGGCAATAGCTTCCCCCTCGCCTGCCGCGGAACTCCAGCCCGAGGCCGAAGCGCCATACCGCAAACGCCCCATTTTTCTTGACTTCGACCTGCTGCAACTGGCGGGGATATTTCTTCTCCTCGATCAGTTGACCAAGTTCCTGGTACGAGCTTACCTGCCCTTTGGCCATTCCTATCCCGCCCGCGGCTTCTTCCGATTCACTCACGCGGAGAATACCGGCAGCGCCTTCGGAATTCTGCAGGGGCACAACACTCCGCTCATATTTGTTTCCTTCGTAGGCATCATTGTGCTGGCTTTGATTTACCAGAGCCAGCCTCGTCCCACTAACCTGTTGCGACTGAGTCTGGGCCTGCAGATCGGGGGGGCCATAGGCAACCTGCTGGACCGTTTCCGGCTGGGAGCCGTCACCGACTTCATCGACGTGGGGCCGTGGCCCATTTTCAACCTGGCCGACGCCTCCATCATCTCAGGCCTCGCCCTCTTGGGCTGGATTCTCCTGTGGCCAGGCGGCAGAGGCGCTACTTCAACGGCTGAAACAGCCGGCGACCGGGACTACACCCTCAAGCGCAGGGGCCGCTGCATCCGATGTGGCCGGTTTCACTCCGGGCGGCGGAGCGGTTGCCGGGCAGCTGCTCCGGCCACCGTTGGGCGAAGATTGTCCAGACGGTCTCTCCGGCGGTAAAGTGAAATCATGAGCAGCAGTTCCGAAACCAGAGTCAGGGAACTGGTTGCGTCCGGCGATTCCACCAGGCTGGACCGGTTCCTCGCTGAACAGGAAAGGGAATTGACCCGCAGCCGGATTCACTCCCTGATAGGGGAAGGGCTGGTCACATTGAACGGCCGGGTGGCGCGCCCGGCCCAGAAGGTAAAGACCGGGGACCGGGTCATCCTGACGATACCCCCGGTACGGGAATCTGACCTGGTACCCCAGGACATTCCGATTGAGGTCGTTTACCAGGACTCCGATATCGTGGTCATCGATAAACCCGCCGGCCTTTCCGTTCACCCTGGTCCCGGGCATCCGGATGGGACGTTGGTAAACGCTCTCCTTGCCCGTTGCCCGGATATACAGGGCGTTGGCGGGGTGCACCGGCCGGGAATAGTCCACCGGCTGGACAAGGATACCTCGGGCCTGATAGTGGTGGCCAAGACGGAAAAAGCGCACCACGACATATCCTCCCAGATCAAGCGCAGGGAAGTGCACAAGGGCTACATGGCTTTGACTGTCGGGGTGCCGCCCCAGGACTCGGGTACAGTGGATGCCCCTATAGCGCGAGACCCAAGGCATCGCCAGCGCATGGCGGTGGTGCTGGGAGGTAGAGAATCCCGCACCCACTTTCGTGTCGTGAAAGAACTGGAGGGCCATGCCCTGCTTTCGCTGACGCTGGAAACAGGCAGGACGCACCAGATACGGGTGCACCTGGCCTACCTGGGATACCCCATCTACGGCGATGAGGTTTACGGACGCCGCAGTTCAGCCCTGTCCCGCCAGTTCCTGCATGCCAATGCCCTGGAATTTCTTCATCCCCGGACGGGGGAGAGGATGTCGTTTCATTCAGCCCTGCCCCGGGACCTGAATGAGGCGATGGAATCCTTGATTCACCCCAGTGGTTCGGCCCATTAATTCTTGATAGACCGATTCTTTTCGTAGAGAAGTCGCCGAGTTCCCTATTATCGGCGCAAGCGGGGCGTGCTAGAATAGCCCTGTCGCCTATACCCAGTGTTGACCGGTTCTGCCAAGATACTGCCGTTCAGAGGAATCAACCAGAATGACCTCCCCGGAAAACTCCTCGACCGATTTCATTCGGGCCATAGTTCAGGAAGACCTGGCATCCAACAAGTACGAAGGCAGGGTGGTGACCCGATTCCCGCCTGAGCCTAATGGCTATCTTCACATCGGTCACGCCAAGTCCATATGTCTTAACTTTGGCGTAGCCTCAGAGTACTCCGGGGGTGTCTGCCACCTGCGTTTTGACGATACCAACCCGTTGCGGGAGGACGTCGAGTACATAAACTCTATCCAGGAAGACGTGCGCTGGCTGGGGTTCGACTGGGGACAGCACCTCTACTACGCTTCAGATTACTTTGACGCCCTCTACGCTTTTGCCGAACAGTTGATAGCGGACGGAAAGGCCTACGTGGACAGCCTTTCCGCCGATGAAATCCGCGAGTACCGTGGCACTCTGACGGAGCCGGGAAAGGAGAGCCCCTATCGGAAACGGCCGGTGGAGGAGAATCTGGACCTGTTCCGCCGAATGCGGGACGGCGAATTTGAAGACGGCGCCCACGTGCTGCGGGCCAGGATAGACATGGCATCGCCTAACCTGAACATGCGGGACCCCACAATTTACCGCATCCGGCGGGCGCACCATCACCGAACGGGAGACAAGTGGTGCATCTATCCGATGTATGACTACGCTCATGCTCTTTCGGACTCCATTGAGCACATAACTCATTCCCTGTGTACCCTGGAATTTGAGGACCACCGGCCCCTTTATGACTGGACCCTTGAGGCGCTGGATGTTTACCGGTCCCAGCAGATCGAGTTCGCCCGTCTCAATCTGACCAATACGGTCATGAGCAAGAGGCGGCTGCTGCAACTGGTTGAGGGCGGTCACGTCTCCGGTTGGGACGACCCAAGGATGCCCACCATCAGCGGTTTGCGGCGCCGGGGATACACTCCCGCGGCCATAAAGACCTTTTGCGAGCATGTTGGCATTTCCAAGCGGGACACCGTGGTGAGCATGGCCCTTCTGGAGCATTGCATACGGGAAGACCTGAACCGGCACGCCCCCAGGGTTATGGCTGTGCTCAATCCCCTCAAGGTCGTCATAACCAACTATCCGGAAGACAAGGTCCAGGAGTTCGACGCGGTAAACAACCCGGAAGACCCCGCCATGGGAACCCGGAAAGTGCCCTTCTCCCGCGTGGTTTACATAGAACGGGACGACTTTCGGGAAGACCCGCCATCCCGCTTCTTCCGTCTGGCGCCCGGTCGGGAGGTCAGGCTCAGGTATGCCTGCTACATAACGTGCCAGGAAGTTATCAGGGACCCCGAGACCGGGGAAATAACCGAGCTTCACTGCACCTATGATCCTGAGTCTGTGGGTGGCTCTACCCCCGATGGTCGTCGGGTGCGGGGTACGCTGCACTGGGTGTCCGCTCCCCATTCTCTTGAAGCGGAAGTCAGGTTGTATGATTACCTGATGATGGACACCAACGATGAGGGCGAAGAAGACGGCAGGGACTTCATCTCGCGCCTGAACCCGGACTCCCTTCAGGTATTGTCGGGATGTCGGATAGAGCCCTGCCTGGCTGAGGCTGGAAGGGGAGACCGGTTCCAGTTTGAGAGGCAGGGATATTTCTGCGTTGATAGCCTGGACTCCGAGCCTGGCGCGCCTGTATTCAATCGAACGGTGTCGCTAAGAGATTCCTGGGCCAGAATTGAGCAGTCCCAGGGGAGAAGTGGCGTTGCCTAGGTTACAGCAGTATCGTTCAAGAGCATCGTTCTAGCCGATAAGGCTATGCTGAAATCCCTGTTTCAAATGCGGCCCGCCCAGGCAGTTTGAACGGAGCGGAGGAGTCCGCGGGAGGAAAAATTGGCCAGTGAAGTCCGCGTCAGGTATGCGCCCAGTCCCACAGGGCTGCCCCACATCGGCAACATTCGTACCGCGATGTTCAACTGGCTTTTTGCGCGCCACCACGGCGGAAAGTTCGTTGTTCGAATTGAGGACACGGACCAGGAAAGGCTGGTGCCCGGGGCCGTGGATGGCATTCTGGACGGCCTGGAATGGCTGGACATCGACTGGGACGAGGGCCCCCGGGTGGGGGGAGAGTTCGGATCATATTTCCAGTCGGAGCGGCTTCCCCTTTATCACTCCGAGGCCGAGCGGTTAATTGCCCAGGGGGACGCATATCGTTGTTACTGCACGCGGGAGAGGCTGGCCGAGCTAAGGCAGGAGCAGGAAAGGAGCAGACAGTCCCTTGGCTATGACGGCCACTGCAAGCGCCTGGGAGATGCCGAGCGGCGCACCCTGGAGGAGGAAGGGGCCCCCTGCGTAGTGAGATTCTCCATGCCCGACTCAGGTGTGACCCACTTGCATGACTTAATCCGTGACGATGTGGAATGGCAGAATGAGTTGGTGGATGACTTTGTTCTGCTGAAGTCCGACGGTTTTCCCACCTACCACCTGGCGGTGGTCACCGACGACCATTACATGCAGATCAGCCACGTATTGCGAGCGGAAGAGTGGCTTTCCAGCGCTCCCCGCCACCTCCAGCTTTATCGTGCCCTGGGCTACACCCCGCCCGAGCACGGGCACCTGCCCATGATACTGGGCCCGGACCGGGCAAAGCTGTCCAAGCGGCACGGCGCTACGTCGATTCTTGAATACCGGGATGATGGCTTTCTGCCCGAGGCGCTGCGCAATTTCATGGTTTTGCTGGGGTGGTCGCTGGACGACAAGACCGAGGTAATGCCCATCGAGACCATCCAGCGGTACTTTACCCTGGACCGGGTAGGCAAGCCGGCCGCCATATTTGATGTGGAAAAACTCTCATGGATGAATGGCGTTTACATTCGGGACATGTCGGCCGATGCCCTTGCTAACGCGATTATGCCATTCCTGGAAAGGGGCCTGAGCTCCGATCTGTTGCCCGTGGACCGGGAATACCTGCTGCGCATTGTTCCTCTGCTCCAGGAGAGGCTGAAGGTACTGACGGAAGCTCCTGAAATGGTCACATACTTTTTTGAAGAGCAGCCCGTTTACGACCCGGCCAACCTGGTACAGCGGGGAATGTCGGACGAGGAAGCGATTGCAGCCCTGGAAAAGTCTCTTCCGGCCCTGGAAGATTGCCCTTTCACTACCGAAACCCTGGAGGCCAGGCTAAGGGAGTTGGGCGAAGAACTGGGCCTGACACCGCGCCGCTTTTTCGGGACGTTGCGCTGGGCAGTGACGGGACGCAACGTATCTCCCCCACTATTTGAAACTATTGAAGTCCTTGGCCGGGACCGGGTCGTCTCCCGCCTCAAGTGGGCTCTGGCGCAACTTTCGGGTTAGGGCAGGCACACCCGAGACAATCGCATTCAGTTCCGTGGCCCTCCCCTTCTCAGAGAGCAGCGCTCCGGCGATGTCTCTTTTCTTTCGCACTGTGTCCTCGGCAGCGCCTTTAGTCGTCCTCTATCAACAACCCGCAATGGGGGCAGAACCGGGCAGCCTGGTCTCTTTTCTGTATCTCCGCCAGGAAGCCGGAACCCAGGATGCCCGCGGGCAGGGCGAACATGCCAATGCCCATAACCGCAATAACGCCTGCCATCAACTTGCCCATTGGCGTAACCGGCGAAACATCGCCATACCCGACGGTGGTAAGCGTGATGATGCTCCACCACATCGACTCCGGAATGCTGGCAAATGCTTCGGGTTGAGCGGTGTGCTCGGCGTAATACATCATCGCCGAGGCCAGAATAAGCATCACCGCCAGTACCAGCACCACCGTTGTCAGTTCCAGCGCTTTGCTCTTAAGCACCTTGCCCAAGGTTCGTATTCCCTCAAAATACCTGCCCAGGCGGGCGGCCCAGGCCAGCAATCGGAGGGCCCGAAGGGTCCGCAGGTCCTCCAGCCCCAGGAAGGGCAGATAGAAGGGAGCGAGGGCCAGCAGGTCTATCAGCAGCAGGGGAGTGGCGGCGAAGCGAAGGCGCCCAAACACCGGGTGGGAAAAACGAGGCTCGGCAGTGCAGGACCAGATGCGAAGCACATATTCCACTGTGAAGATCATCATCGAGGCAATTTCCAGAATTGGAAAGAACCAGGGTATGGCATCGTAAACCGGCCCCACGGTTTCCAGGATCTGGGCCGCCGTGTTGACCACTATCAGGGAAATAATGAAGAAATCGAGAGCCTTGTCCCAGAAGGCCCCGGATTGCCCAACTTCCAGAAGCTGATGAACTTTGAGCTGTATTCTCGAGATGGAAGTAATTTTCTATCTCCTCGCTGGTCGGGATCAGCAGTTAGTAGATTGTGCTGACCGTTACAGGATATAACCTGCTATTGATGGGCAACCGAATGCAATTTTTTTCATTTCTTAAAAGAGTTCAAAATCTGCCTTGACAAGCCCTTATGGATGGTCTCTTAACCTGTGATTGTCGTGGGATTGTCACTCACTGGCCGGGGCCGTCTTTCCGGCCAGGCAAGATTACAAACTCAACAGGCCGATAGCCAAGGATCCAAGGGTGTCCGTCCATAAGTCAGACGGAGTGTGGCCTTCTGAAGGTCGCTTCACCAGGAAAATTCTTACGGAAGCAGGTTTGCCAGGTCGGCATGGGCGAACCCTGATACTGACAAGGTTTGGAGCTGCTTCTCAAAAAAGGGTCGATACCGCGTTCTTGTGACCGTATATGTGCCATTGACGGGAAAATATTAGCGAAATTTATAGCTGTGGTCATTGCTGGAAGCAAGCGGTTTCGACGGAATTTGGAAGTGAGGTGGGCTTATGGGATTAACCAGAGCGAACATACTTTGCGACGGGACCTTCAAAATAGATGGAGGTGCATTGTTTGGCCAGCTCGCCAAAACGGTCTGGGAAACGATGGCCTCTACGGACCGAAAGAACCGTGTAACCCTTGGCCTCAACTGCTGGCTGCTGCAGGTTGCAGACGAGTGGATCCTGGTGGACACCGGCGCCGGAACCAATCACGATGAACACGACCGGGACCACTACGGGCTGGGTCCCAGCCGACTATTCAAGGAACTGAAGACAGTCGGACTCACCCCCAAAGACATCAGCAAGGTTATCCTGACCCATATGCATTTTGAGCATAGCGGCGGTTGCACTCGCATGGACCGCACCGGCGCCATAGTGCCAACCTTCACCCGCGCCACCTACTATGTGCAGCGGGGTTCATGGCAAGAAGCCCAGGAACCCAGCGAACGAGGCAGATACGCTTACCGGGCCAACAACTTTATGCCGGTGGCAGAGCGGGGTCAACTCGAACTGCTGGACGGCGACACCGAAATAATGCCGGGACTGCAGGTAATCCAGTGCGACGGACCGGCCAGGGGTCACCAGCTAATTCTATTCAATCACGGCGGCGAGAGACTGGTCATCCTGGGGGATCTCGTGCCTACTCCGTTCCATCTCAATTTGCCAGTTATTTCGTCATTTGATTATTCACCCCAGAACACCCTGGAACAAAAACGTGAAATCCTGCTGGACGCTGAAAGGCAGGGCTGGCTGCTGGGTTTCTCTCACGGTCATGACGTGAAGAATGGGTACCTGGAAAGGCGCGGCGAAATGGTTTACGTTACCCCCGTTGATATGACGATTGGCAATATAAGCTAGTTTTCCGGTATTTTCCTTACAAAAAAAGGGAAAAACAAACTGGCGACCCCGGTGTCTTGACCGGGGCCGCCTGTAATTTTCGCTCTTCGGGACGGCGTGAGGAAGCTGGCAGCGCCCACCATCAGGAAACAGGAACTGCCACGACCGTCTCACCCCGGAGTTCTGTCAGCCTGGCCTGGGTGATCGTATTTGGCAAAATGCGCTGAGAGTCTTCCGAATCTGCAGGGGAGGCCAGCACCCTGATGTAGTTGTCAGTCAGTCCCTTCCAGCTGCCGCCATTGTCGCCATTTTCTGCCCCCTCCCAGAGTACTGGTCGGGTGGCGCCAAGCTGTCCCCTGCGGAACAGGTTGAAGGAATGTCGGGCGACCTGCTGGGCCCGCCCCATCCGTTCACGCTTCTCCGTCTCGGCCACATGGCCTTCCAGGTAAACTGCCGAGGTGCCCGGGCGCCTGGAATAGGGGAAGAGGTGAATGTCGCTGAAAGCCATTTCCGCTGCGAAGGCAAGGCTCTCCTCGAACTGCCCCGCTTCCTCGCCGGGAAATCCCACAATCAAGTCCGCCGTAATGCCGGCCTCCGGTATCGCCTGCCGAATCAGGTTGACCGTCCCGGCGAAGCGGGCAGTGTCGTACCGGCGACGCATCGCACTGAGGGTGGCATCGCAACCACTCTGGAGGGGTACGTGGAAGTGGGGGCAAAGTCTGGCGTCTGCCAGCCAGAGTTCCAGTAGTTCGCTGCTTATCTCCTGGGGCTGCAGGGACGATACGCGCAGACGGGCAAGTTCCGTCTCATCCAGCACCCGCCGTATGAGTTCCCTGAGGTCGATGTCGTGCAATTCAAAACCATAGGTGCCCAGTTGGGTGCCGGTCAGGGTGACTTCCCGGCAGCCCTCCTCTATCTTCTGTTGGACCTGGCGGACTATTTCCTCGGGTGGAATGCTGCGTTCTCTGCCTCTTACCTTGGGCACAATGCAGTATGCACAGACCTGGTCACAGCCTTCCTGGATTTTGACCATTCCCCGGGTGCGGCCAGGCAGATTCCCGGTGACGTCCATATTGATGGACTGGCTGCCGCCAATATCCGCCGGGTCAGAAGTGAGCCCCAGTTTCTGGCGGTGCGCGGCAACGGCCAGGGAAGCCACCCGGTGTTTGTCCTCATTACCGATCACAAGGGAGACGGCGGCCATCCGGTCCAGTTCTTCGGCTGCCCGCTGGGGATAGCAGCCGGCGGCCACTACGACAGCATCCGGATTAGCCCTGCTGGCGGCACGCAAAGAGCGCCGGGCCTTGGAATCGGCGGTGGACGTCACGGTGCAAGTATTGAGAACGAAGATATCCGCATCCCTGACGTCGTTTACCAGGACATAACCGGCCTGGCGAAACTGCCGGGCCAGGACGCTGCTGTCGGCCTGATTCAGTTTGCAGCCGTGGGTGTGGATTACCACCCTGCCGGCCGCGGAGGCCGGCTCGATACTGCCCTGCTGCGGCCGGATGAAGTCCAGTGGCATTGGGTTTGATGGAATGGACATTTGCTATTCCGCAGCCTCCGGGCTGGCCAGGTTGGAGTCAACCAGGTCCCACAACCTCTCCACTGCGCCGCTGATGTCGTCCAGGGAGCGGAATACACCCTCTACTCGCCGCCGGGACTCGCGGGCTCGTTCCAGCGTTGTGCCCAGGTTCCCCAGCTGTTCAAAGGACTCGCGCACTCGCCTGTCTCGCAAGTCTGTGCCGAGTTGATGCGCATAAGCTCTGACTGATTGATCGTCTTCGACGGAGTCGCCCCGGCTCAGGGCCGCCCCCTTGACGGCAAGGGTGAGGCTGCCCCACAACATCTCCTCCGAACGGGTCCATCGTCCTCCGCGCAGTTCGGACATGGCATTTTCCAGGAGCCGGAGGCTCTGGCTTCGGTAACGGTCTATTCTGGATTGATCCGGGTGGGCGACCATATTTCGGCTTTCAAGTCCTGTACTGGCTACCGGGTAGTGAGGGACTATTTTAGCATCCCCTTTACCCTATCACCGCATCCAATCCGTGGGGCGGAGTCTGGAAGGGAGGGCGCAGGTTTGGCATGGGAACTTCTATGACCGCCGGCCTTTCGGCCCTCAGCGCATCGTGCAGAGCGGGACCCAACTCGCGGCGGTCGGTCAGCCGGAGCCCCAGCGCGCCGTACACCTCCGCCAGCTGGGCAAAGTCGGGATTGTGCAGTTCCGTGCCTATAGTTCGGCCGTGATAGCGGTTCATCTGGTCTGCCCGGGACGCGCCCAGCAGACCGTTGTTGAAGACCAGGGTTACGACGTTTATGCCTTCCTGGACTGCCGTGGAAAGCTCGCTGTTGGCGTACATGAAACCCCCATCTCCGATGGTGGCCACTACCTGCCGGTGGGGGTTGCCTACCTTGGCGCCGAGGGCGGTGGGAAAGGCGTAACCCAGGGTGGCAAAGTAGCTGGAGGTCAGGTAGGACCGGGGCTTCAGGACGGGAAACGTCAGGTGGCCCCAGTAGGCGACTTCCGTGGTGCCCGCTACCACGATGGCGTCGTCCTCAAGTTCCTCCCGTATTGTTTGTACTATTTCCATTTGCAGTGGAGCCAGGGCTCGCAGGTCTTCCGCAGTCTTCTGCCGAATGTCCTGCAATTCCTCGGTTTTCCACTGGCTGGCCCTGGGGGCGCCGTCCAGTTCCGTAACCAGGTCGTTGATGCCGAGCCTGGCGTCGGCCACTATGCCCACCCGAGGCTCCACCAGGCGCCCCAGTTCCTCCGGGTCGGCGTCTATGCGGATGACCGTTTGATCTGGGCGGAGGGACCAGGGAGTGCGCGGGTTAAGGTTCATCCGTGAACCTATGGCCAGAATCACGTCCGACTGGGGGAGGGTATAGTAGGCCGGTCCGTGCCCGTAGTAGAAGGTGCCTACCGACAAGGGGTGATTCTCGGGGATAGCGCCCTTTCCTTCCGGAGTTGTTATTACCGGCGCGTTGAGCGCCTCGGCCAGCTCCGCAAGTTCGGTGGTCACGTCGGCTTCACGGCAACCGCCGCCGGCCCAGATTAGGGGTCTTTCGGCCTTGGCCAGCAATTCCGCGGCCTCCTTGACCTTCGCTGGGTCGGGTGACTGCTTGATCGGTCCCTCCCGTTCCAGCAGTTCGATGTTGGCTGTCGCCGGCAGAATATCGAAGGGTACCTCGATCTCAACCGGCCTGGGGCGTCCGTCAAGCGCCTGCTGCATGGCCATGTGCACCAGGTTGGGAATCTCCTCGGGACGGGTGGTGCGTCCGTTCCACTTGGTGATTGGCTTGAAGACGTCCAGCTGGTCGTTAATTTCGTGCAGCGCGCCCCGGTTCTGTCCCAGGCTGGAACTGTCTATCTGGCCGGAAACCAGCAATACCGGGGAAGAGGAGGCATAGGCGGTTCCCACCGCCGCCGCAGCATTCAGCGCGCCCGGCCCGGGAACGACCAGGGCCACGCCTACCCGCCCGGTGGTGCGGGCGTAGCCGTCCGCCATATAGCCTGCCGTCTGCTCGTGGCGGACCGTGATGAGCCGGATGCCGGGTTGTTCGTAAAGGGCGTCAAAGGCCTCCATGATCTGGACGCCCGGCAGCGCAAAGACCACCTCTACGCCTTCCCTGGCCAGGGACTGTATCAATGCCTGGGCCCCGGTCATCGTTGCCATTGCTCACCTCGGTCAATTCTGAGTGTATCTGCGGCTATGATGATGAATCGAAGCTGTGCATGTCAATGGTGGAGTATTGACCGGGGCAGAGGCTCCGTTCCAAAGGGATGAAACCGCATAGTCAGAAAGATATACCCCCACTCTCCTGCAATCTGATCTCCCCTGACCTGATACTGCATTAGACGCTGCCCTCGCGAGGGAAAGCCCTCTCGTGCTGGGGTGTGAGGTCGCATTCTGAAGGGTCATGGCCTGGAATTGCTTACGGCCGGCGCCGGGCCACTAACGTCCCAGGTCCACCGGCCTGCTCCACAATAGGCGGGGCCGGCGCAGTATGGAAATAGGATAGCGTCAGCCGTTCGGGAACGGAGACGGGCCAGGAAATAGGTTACCCGCCCAATAGGTTCGGCCTCCACCAGGCAGTGGGTTATGGGCCAGCCGCAGCCGGTGGTTGACCGGGGGGACGCATACCGCCGCAAGGGTGTTTGTGGTATAACATTGGGTGTTTTAATGCCCGCCAGAAACTGGCGGAAAGGATAGCCGGAATGAAATACGACGTAATAGTTATTGGCGCCGGTGCGGCGGGCTGCGTGCTGGCCGCTCGACTGTCCGAAGACCCCGAGCGTTCGGTATTGCTGCTGGAAGCAGGGCCGGACTACCCGGACTTTGAGCAGTTGCCTGTGGACCTGAAGGAAGGCAACAACATGTGGCGGTCGGCTTACGGCCCCCACAACTGGGGCTACACCGCAACCGGGACTCCCTTCCAGGCCGAGCCGGTACAAATTCCTCGAGGGCGGGCAATTGGAGGGTCAACATCGATCAACGGACAGGTGCTTTTCCGGGGGGTGCCCGGAGACTACGACAACTGGGCGGCGTGGGGAAATGACGAGTGGGAATACCTGAAGGTACTGCCCTATTTCCGCAAGCTGGAGACCGACCTGGACTTCCCGGGGGATGACTTTCACGGCGGCGACGGGCCCATTCCGGTGCGCCGGTACAAGCGCGAGGAGTGGCTCCCCCACGCAACCGCCTTTTATGACGCCTGCGTTGACCTGGGTTTCCAGCAGGACCCCGATCAGAACCACCCCGACTCCAGCGGCATCGCGGCACGCCCCCTCAATAACATCGATGGGGTGCGGATGAGCACAGCCATTACCTATTTGAACCCGGTGAGAAACCGCCTGAATCTGACCGTTCGCGGCAACGTAACCGTGCGCCGGGTGACTTTTGAAGGGAAGAAAGCAGTGGGGATTGAGGCGGAGAGCGGCGGCGAGTCCTTTGTGCTGGAGGGGGAACAGATTATTGTCAGCAGTGGCGCCATAGCTTCTCCCCAGGTGCTCCTGTTGTCGGGAGTCGGGCCCGCTGATCACCTTCGGGAACTGGGCATCGACCTGGTGCACGAGTTGCCCGGCGTGGGCGAGAATTTGCGGGACCATCCCTCCTGCTTCACGCTTTTCCGAGGGTCAGGAGAGCCGCCGGAGGAACTTGCTCCCAGCATCCAGGTGGGCTTGCGCTTCAGCCTCGACGATTCGCCTACTGTGGGCGACATTCAATTGGCGCCTATCCTGATGAACAGCGAGCACCGACCTGCCAACGTGGTGATCGAGGGTGATGACTTTCATTTTGGTTTCAGCGCCGCCATCCAGAACGCGGTAAGCGCCGGACGCCTGAGGCTGGCTTCCACGGACCCCCGGGACCAACCGGTTTTGAATTATGACTATCTGTCCAGTCCCTATGACCGGGCGCGCATGCGTGGCGCTATCCGGACCGGCCTTCGCATTGCCGACCATCCGTTATTCAGCGAAGTGATCGTGGAGCGGCTGAATCCCACCGATGCCGACCTGGAGTCGGACGAGGCCCTGGACAACTGGATGCTGCGCAATGTGGGTACCCAGCACCATTCCTCCGGCACCTGCAAGATGGGACCGGCAGACGACCCAATGGCGGTAGTTGACCAGTATTGCCGGGTGTACGGTATGGAAGGATTGCGGGTGGTGGACGCATCGGTGATGCCCGACGTTATTCGGGCCAATACCAACGCCACCACCATCATGATTGGAGAGAGAGTGGCCGACTGGATAAGGGAAGGAAAGTAGGCCCGGGAGAATTGCTCCCTTCGGCCGGGGGCCAGCCAGAAATATCAGGACGGTATATCGAGAATGACAGCGAGTAACCCTGACGTAAGGATAGAAAGAGACTCTATGGGCCAGATGGAGGTCCCTGCCGATGCCCTTTACGGCGCTTCAACTATGAGGGCCGTGTTGAATTTCCCCATCAGCGACTTGAGGTTTCCCCGGACCTTCATCCGGGCCCTGGGCCTGATCAAGCAGTCGGCGGCCAGGACCAACATGTCCCTGGGAGTCCTGGATGAGACCATCGGAAACGCCATCATCGAAGCGGCGCAGGAAGTGATTGATGGTAAGCTGGACAACCACTTCGTACTGGACGTCTTTCAGACCGGGTCGGGTACATCCACCAACACCAACGCGAACGAGGTCATCGCCAACCGGGCTTCGCAAATCCTGGGTGGAGACCTGGGTTCCAGGATTGTGCATCCCAATGACAACGTCAATCTGGGCCAGTCTTCCAATGACGTAATTCCCACAACCATTCACCTGGCAGCTCTGATTGCCATCAAGGAAGACCTGATTCCCGGCCTGGAATTTCTGCGGGACGAGCTTCAGCAGAAGGCTGACGAGTTCTGGCCGGTTATCAAAACGGGACGGACCCATCTCCAGGACGCCACGCCGGTCCGGCTGGGGCAGGAGTTTCTGGGCTATGCCGGCCAGGCCGAAAACGGTATTCGCCGGTTGCGGCGCGCTCAGGAGGCGCTGGCTGAGGTGGCTTTGGGCGGCACGGCCGTCGGAACCGGCGTCAACACGCATCCCGAGTTCTCGGTCCGTACCTGCAGGACGATTTCTGAGGTTGCCGGGGTGAACATCCGGGAGACGGACAATCACTTTCAGGCCCAGGCTGCCCTGGACGGCATTGTCGAGGCCAGCGGAGAACTGCGCACCATCGCCATCAGCCTGCACAAGATTGCCAATGACATTCGTTTTATTGCCTGCGGCCCCCGCGCCGGGTTAGGCGAAATAACGGTGCCAGAGGTGCAACCGGGAAGTTCGATAATGCCGGGAAAGGTCAACCCGGTGATATCGGAATCGGTGATTCAGGTGGCGGCCCACGTGGTGGGCAACGACGCCGCGGTAACCCTGGCCGGCCAGGGCGGCTACTTCGAACTGAACACCATGATGCCGGTGGCTGCCTACAATCTCCTGCAGTCCATTTCCCTGCTGGCTGCCTCGGCCAACAACTTTGCCGAACAGTGTGTCAAGGGCATCGAGGCCACCGACGTGGGGCCCGCCATGGTGGAGAAGGGATTGATGCTGGGCACGGCGCTGGCGCCGGCCATTGGCTATGACGCCGCCGCAGCCATAGCCAAGGAGGCAGCCTCCACCGGACAGACCATCCGCGAGGTGGCCACGCTGCGGACGGAGATCACGGAAGGGCAGCTGGACGAACTGCTGAACCCGGAGGAGATGACCAAGCCCAGCCTCGAGGTCAGGGGCGGTGGCGGCTAGGCGTGCAATGCCGGCCCGCTGCCGATTGGGCTGAGGTGACCGTCTTGTTCCGGCAGGAGTTCTGGCAGTTGAGTCCCGTTGGACCCGAACATCTAACTTAGGAGAAGGGATATGGCACTGGTAAGATGCGTAACCGAAATGGGAATGGGCGTGGACGTCCACGGGCTGGATTACACCAATGCGGCCAAGCGGGCTGTTTTCGATGCGCTGCACCACAGCAGCCTGGGGTTTCAGCGGTTGATTGGCAAGACGGCCGATGACATGCGGGTTGACGTGACCATCGGGGTACCGGAGCCGGACGCAGTGGATGGGGATGCAGTAATAGCTACCCTGCCCCACGGGACCGGTCACATCAACGTGGTGCACGGCGGTCTCCAGGTGTTGAATGGCGAAGGGACTGATGGCACGCTGATTGCCAACGCGATCGTAATTGTCAGCTTCGACGACGGCAATTAGGGGACGGGGGAACGGGCGCGGGGGTCACGCCAGGGAGGGCCCCGCCACAGTTAAACGCCCGAGAGACCAGGGAAGCCCACAGGCAAGGGCCCCGGCGCACATCGCCGGGGCCCCTGTTTGTCCCTGATTGGCTGGGGGAGTCGAGGACTTATTCGCCTTCAGGGGCGCGGGTGCCGAACACCTTCTGTCCCTTGACGAAGATACACTTGCGAATGTTGTTTTCCAGTTCGGTGGGGTCTTCAACCGCAGGATAACGCTGGCGGGCTTCAGGGCTGCGCAGGTATTCATAAACCTTGCCCAGAACATCGTCCTCGGAATCACCCGTGATTATGGTCTTGTCCCGGGAGTCGGACAGGAAATTACTCGGCCTAACATAGTAAACGTCTGGCATAATACCTCCTCCATTGTCACCAGAGATTCGGCCCCTTTGCCGAACTATTATATGCGGTAGGCAATCTATACACCACTGGAAGCAGCCTTGTCAATGCTGGGCCATGACGTATAACTGGTCAGAGTGGACGAGTCACAGTGGCCTTGAATGGGTTATGCCGGCGCAGGCCGGAGTGACAAGTTCCAAGCCTCCGTGAATATCAAGCCTGAACTGTTGCCATTGGCCGGCTTCACTAAAGTGGTGGGCAGAAACTTTGAACTGTCGCTCCGGCCAGGACCAGGGGGCAGGAGCCGCCGCTCGGTTCCCGCCTGCGCGGGAAGTACGGTTAAGGTTCAACCAATCATTGCAATGCCGTTGACCCGCTACTATTCCCCGGCAGGTTCGCCCCATCCGCCGCCGCCCGGGGTGCGGATGCTGAGGATATCCCCTGCCTCCACGTCCAGGGTCTCCTTGCCCGCCAGGTGGACCTCTTCGTAGCCTCCCTTGAGCAGCACATTTTCGCCGGATTCGCCGTGGTGCCCACCGTGGAACCCGGGCGGGTGAAACTTTCGACGTTCGGAGAGGATGGTCACCCTCGCGGGGCTCAAAAATTCGACATCGCGGACCAAACCGTCGCCGCCCCGGTGCAGCCCGTCGCCTCCGGAGCCGCGCCGCAGGGCGTAACGCTTGAGGCGCAGGGGAAAGGCAAATTCCAGGGCCTCGATGGGGGTGTTCATGGTGTTGGTCATGTGGGTGTGAATCCCGGAGACGCCATCCTTGGATGGGCGTCCCCCCATGCCGCCGCCAATGGTCTCGTAATATACAAAGGGCCGTTCCCGGTCCAGGTCATGGCCGCCGATAAGCAGATTGTTCATGGTCCCCTGGCTGGCCGCAGGAATCAGTTCCGGCAGCGCCTGGGCCATTGCCGTGAGCAGCACGTCGGTGATCCTCTGGGAGGTCTCCACGTTGCCCCCGGCCACGCCACGCTGGGGCTCGGGGTTGACCAGGGTACCCCTGGGGGTAATGACATTCACCGGTCTCAGGCAGCCCTGGTTGGCCGGCGCTTCATCGCCCACCACGCACCGCACCATGTACAGGCTGGCAGACATAGTCACGGCCTGGGGAGCGTTTATGCAGCCGGGTCGCTGGGGAGAAGTGCCCGTGAAATCAATGGTCATAGAGTCGCCGGCAATGGTGATGGCAACGGCGATAGGAACGGGTTCCTCGGTCAGTCCGTCATCGTCCATGTAGTCCAGTACCTGGTAGGTCCCGTCGGGGATCCGGCTGATGGCGCTGCGGGTCACGCGCTCCGAGTAGTCCAGCAGCGCATCCATATGCACCCTGGTTTCGGAGACGCCGTAACGTTCCACCACTTCCTGCAGTCGCTTCTCGCCCACGCGAATGGAGGCAATCTGGGCAGCCAGGTCGCCCCGCCGCTCCTCGGGGGTCCGGGAGTTGCGGCAGATGAGCTGCACCACTTCCTGGTTGAGGCGACCCCTCCGGGCCAGCTTGATGGGCGGGAGAATCATGCCCTCCTGGTAGAGTTCGGTGGACAGGGGGAGGGAACCCGGCGTCATACCGCCCACGTCGGCGTGATGGCCACGGTTGGAAACGAAGCCGACGAGTTCACTCTTGTCGTCCCTGGTCACAAACACGGGGGCAACCAGGGTAATGTCGGGCAAGTGGGTGCCGCCCAGGTAGGGATCATTGAGGATAACCATGTCGCCGGGGCGCAGGGAGTCGGGAAAGGTATCCAGGGCCGCCTGCACCGACGCCGGCATCGCTCCCAGGTGAACGGGTTGATGCGCAGCCTGGGCCACCATCTGTCCGGTGGGGTCGAATATGGCGCAGGAGAAGTCCCGTCTCTCCTTAATATTGGGGGAATAGGCGGTCCTGAGCAGCGCCACCCCCATTTCCTCCGAAACCGAGATGAACATATTCTTGAATACTTCCAGGCTGATGGCATCAACGGCCATGGTCCACTCTCCGGGGTTCCTCTGTCAGGTCAGATTCTACAAGTATGGGGGATCGGTCGCAGCATGTGCTTCAAGGGATTACCGGGCAAGGCAGGGAAGGGATACGAGGGAGTGTCGCCAGATTGGCCTGTCATAATTGAAACTGGAGGAATCCTGGCTACAGCCGGCGAGGTTCCCGCGGAGGCGGGAACGACGAAATGGTGGGCTGTGAAGCTCTAATTTCAATCTGACGATACCCTCTAGAGCCTGGCTAGCAAATCGGTTCCGGGCGCCTTGTCCGCGGGTTCTATCAGAGCATAGTACTCTTTGGCCATTATTTCCCGCATCATTTCCTGGGGCAGCTGGGAGAATGGACCGTTGGGGTCAATCTGGGTGCGGTGGCAGTTGAGAGAAGCAATCTTGGTGTCCACATAGGGCCCAACGTCCACCACCGCCGTCACCTCCTCGTCGGGAGTTCCCACGAGGTCGATGTCCTGGCTGGCAAAGGGCGGGGTAATGTCCATTTCCACCATGGTCTGCCACATCCGCTGAAAGTTGCTGCGGGGGAAGCACACGTAATACAGGTACTCGGGTTGCCATTCAGCCCGGGATTGTCCAACTGCATTCCCACCGCTGCTCGTGCTGCCGGCCAGTTTGAAGGCCTCGGTAGTGTGGCGGCACATGGCCCGGTGGTCCGGGTGGCCGTAGCCCCCGGAAGGGTCGTGGGTGACTACCACCCGCGGTCGGACTTCACGAATAATGTCCGCCAGGGTCTGCACCACAACCGCTGCATCCGCCTGGTGCAGGCAATGAGGGTTCTGGTTTTCGTCGGTGCCGGCCATGCCCGAATCGCGATAGTTGAGGAACCGCAGGTCGCTGACGCCGGTAACCTCCATGGCGCTGCGCAGTTCCTGCTGCCGGACCTGGGCGAGCGTTTCCGGGGTTGCCAGGGAGGGATCGCTGATTTCGCCCACGTCGCCGTTGGTGCCGCAGACCAGGGTAACCCGGGCGCCCCGGGCCACCAGCATGGCCAGGGTGCCGCCGGCGCAAAAGCCCTCGTCGTCAGGGTGGGCAAAGGCGGCCAGCAGGCGCAGATCGGTCAGGTCCTGGTCGGGCAAGGGCATTTGGAACACTCCGAACTAAGGTTGCATTTTGGCCCGGTCAGGCCTGCTGAGGCTCCAGCACCAGGTTTCCGAATGAATCCACCGTGCCGGCCCAGCCGGGTGGCACAACTATGGTGGTGTCCAGCTGGAGTAGGAGGGCCGGACCACTGATCCTGTTTCCGGGCCCTAGCGCGTCGCGATCAAACAGGTCGGTGGGCAGGGTACCGCTGCTGAAGACAACCTCTTCCCGGCCAATTGCGGCGTGGCTGGCGTCGTGGTTCCCCTCGCCCGGTACCTGGATTGACGGCTTTTCCACCGCCAGTTCCAGTTTGAGGCGCAGGTTTACGATCTCCACGGCTTCGTTCCGGTCCGCGTACCCAAAGCGCTGAAGATGGGCCCGGTAAAAGCTGTTGGATATGGCCCGCCGGAGATCGGTCCGGCGAGTGGACGAGGGGTAGTCTATGGTCAGTTCAAAGGACTGTCCGACGTATCTGGCGTCAAGGTAACGGGAGGAGGTCATCCGGTCAACGGGGAGACCCTCGGTCTGCATTTCAGCCCGGGCCAGGTTCTCCATTCCGTGGAACTCTTCGTCCAGCCGGACTCGGTTAACGTCCTCGCCCCGTAGCATGACGGTGCGGGAGTAGTCCTTGACTACATCGGCAATTGCCACCCCCAGGGCCGACAGGATGCCCGGGTGGGTGGGTATCATGACCCTGGGAATTCCCAGTTCCTGGGCCAATTCGCAGCTGTGCATTGGGCCGGCTCCTCCGAAGGGGACCAGGGTAAACAGGCGCGGATCGTACCCCCTTTCCAGGGAAATGGTCCGGATGGCCCGCTCCATGTTGGCGTTTACCACCCGGATGATGCCCAGGGCGGTCTCTTCCATGCTGGCGCCCACTTCCCGGGCCAACTCGTCAATCAGCTGCACTGACCAAGACCGGTCCAGGGTCAGCCGGCCGCCGAGGAATTGAGCGGGACGCAGCCGGCCCAGGGCCAGGTTGGCGTCGGTTACGGTGATGCGATCGCCCCTGCCGTAGCAGGCCGGGCCCGGGTCGGCGCCGGCCGACTCGGGTCCCACCACCAGGGCTCCGCCAGCGTCGATCCGGGCAATGGAACCGCCGCCGGCGCCCACGGTATGGATTTCGATCATGGGAACGCTGATGGGATAGCCGCCCAGGGTGGCGGAGGTGGTCTCCTTGATTCTGCCGGGGCAGAGGGAAACGTCGGTGGAGGTGCCGCCCATATCCAGGGTTATGATGTCCGGGTATCCCGCCTGCTGGCCGGTGAAGAACGCGCCAACCACGCCGCCGGCCGGGCCGCTCAGGATCGTGCGGACGGGTTGCTCCGCGGCCAGCCGAGCGGTAATGCTGCCGCCCGAGGACTGCATAATGCGCAGACCGCTGCCCAGGGACTGCTCCAGTTCGCCAAGGTACCGGGCCATCACCGGTCCCACGTAGGAGTTGACGACCACGGTGCTGGTGCGTTCGTATTCCCGGAACTCGGGGATGACCTGGGAGGAAATGGAAATGAAGGGAGGACTGGGAAGCCGCCTGAGGGCCGCCAGGAGCTTCTCTTCGTGGAGCGAATTCAGGAAGGAAAACAGGAAGGATACGGCGACACCGTCCACATCGGCTTCAGCGATCAGCGTCAAGAGAGTGGCGATAGCGTCGTCCTGGAGGTCCTCCAGGATTTCACCCCTATAGTCCACCCGCTCGGGGAGGCCGAACCTGAGTTCCCAGGGAGCCAGGGCGGGGGCGCGGTCCAGGTTGAGGTCGTAGAGGTCGGAGCGGCTCTGGCGACCGATTTCCAGCACGTCCTCGAAGCCCAGGGTTGTTATGAGGGCAGTCCTGCCGCCCTTGCCTTCCAGGAGGGCATTGGTAGCGACGGTGGAGCCGTGAACGTACTCGGCCGGTCCAACGTCAATTTCAGCGATGCCCTGCCGTACGCCCCGGGAAGGATCCGCAGGGGTGGATGGCAGTTTGTGTACGGAAAGGACGCCATCCTTGAGGATAGCTATGTCGGTAAAAGTGCCGCCGACATCGATGCCAACGATGGTCTGTGTCATGAACGCTATTAGAAGGATGTGCCAGATTTATTTGAGCGAGAAAGCGCCGGCCCGTCGGGCAAAAACAAAGGGTTGAAAGGATTGACTGGCCTGGATGGCGGCTTGAACATATGGCGCCCGAGGTTTCGCTGGCTAGTCCGCCAGGGCTATGCGCAGCCGCTTGTTGATCCTGCCCTTGCTTTCGTGACCCACAACCTGGATAGTTCCCACCTCGGAAGTGTTGGCCACGTGGGTTCCGCCGTCGGCCTGAAGGTCCAGGCCGGATATGTCTATCGTGCGAACCTCCTGGATGTTGGCGGGGAGCAGGTTGATCCTGGTGCGGATGAGGTCGGGTACTTCTTCCGCCTCGGACCGGGTCAGAACGTTGACGTGGATGGGACGGCCTGCCGCCACTTCGGCGTTAACCTTTGCCTCTACTTCGGTGGCAAACTCGGCGCTCATCTGCTCCAGTTCGAAGTCCATGCGGGCCTCGCCCGGTCGCATGTCTCCGCCCGTAACCTTGGCGCCATAGTCCCTCCAGACAACCCCGCAGAGTATGTGGAGGGCAGAGTGGGTGCGCATCAAGCGGTAACGGGTTTCCCAGTCAATAACTCCCGTGACCTGGGTACCGACTGCTGGGGTGGGCCCATCCATCTGGTGAACAATCTTACCGTCAACTCTCCCGACTTTAGTGACGTTGTAGGTGTGGGAGCCGTCGCTCAGAGTACCGGTGTCGCAGGGCTGGCCGCCGCCGCCGATATAGAAGGCGGTGCGGTCCAGAACCACGCCACCATCCACAACCTCGACCACCGTTGCGGAAAATTCCTTCATATAGGCATCTGACTGAGCGAGCAATTCCGTCATTGGTATCTTGTCCATTCGGCAGGGGTTGGAGACACCGGAGCATTATAGCAGACGCCGGAGGGCACACATCGGAATGGCGCCTGTGGGAGCAGGGCTGACGTCAGGGCTCCCGCGCGGGTGACCTGGGAGGGTCTGCCTCCAGCGAACTGGTAAGGTTTGGCGAGATGATGTCAAACGGCTTTTGCATTGGCGTAATTTATAGCATAAAATTCCTGGGAGTTTGAAATCAAAACTTGCGCAGTCGAATGCGCATTTTCAGGGGACCCCAAATGAAACTTTCGTGCCTGCAAGAGAACCTCAGTCGTGGTCTGTCCATTGTCGGCAGGGCTGTTGCCAGCCGCGCCACATTGCCCATAACCCAGAATGTCCTGCTGGAGACTGACCGGTCGATGCTCAAGCTTTCGGCCACCAATCTGGAGATTGCCATTACGACGTGGATTGGGGCGATGATTGAAGAGGAAGGGTCAATCACCTTGCCGGCTCGACTGCTGACCGAGTTCGTCAATTCGCTGCCCAGTGACCGGATCGACCTGGAACTGGAGGCCGGCAGCGGGGTTATGCAACTGGTGTGCGGCCGCGCGGAGGCTCGAATCCACGGGGCCAGCGCGGACGATTTCCCCCCTATCCCCCAGGTGGAGGAAGGAGTTTCGGCCAGCGTAGGCTCCCAGGCCCTGAAGACTGCGATTACCCGGGTAGTATTCGCCGCCGCCACCGAAGAGTCCCGACCGGTCCTGACGGGGGTGGAGGCCAAGCTGTCCGGGGACCGGTTTACGCTGGCTGCGGCGGACGGTTTTCGCCTGGCGGTGCAGCACGGCACCCTTGCGGAGCCGGTAGTGGAAGAAATTGGGGTGATTGTACCGGCGAGGACCCTGAACGAATTGAATCGCCTGCTGGGGGAGCAGGATGATCCCGTCGAAATAATGATGGTTCCGGCGAGGGGGCAGGTGCTCTTCAAGGTTGCCGGGGTGGAGGTGGTTTCCCAGCTGCTGCAGGGCACCTTCCCCAATTACGACCAGTTGATTCCCCAGAATTACGATACCCGCAGCGTATTTGATCTGCAGAAGTTGCTCCGCGCCACCCGTACGGCGGCAATTTTCGCTCGGGACGGCAGCAACATTATCCGGTTGCAGATGACGCCGCCCGAGGAGGAGGGTGTTGCCGGCAAGGCCGTAGTCTCGGCCCGGTCGGAAGAGGTGGGAGAAAACCAGGGAGAGGTGGACACGGAGGCGATAGAAGGCGGGGAATCGAGGATTGCCTTTAACAGCAAGTACCTGCAGGACGTGCTGACCGTACTGGACCGGGGGCAGGTGGCCCTGGAGACAACCACCTCGTCAAGTCCCGGCGTGTTCAAGCCCATCGGGTCGGAGGACTATGTCCACGTTGTAATGCCGATGTTCGTTCAATGGTAGTTCAGGCTTTTGCCGGCAGCGGCTGACGGTCACGAAGAAATAGATAAGGGGGTGAGCCCGGCGCTCGCCCCCCTTATCTATTTCGGCGCTTTGGTGAAGCGGCATACCGCTAGTGTGTGAATGTTGCTTCCCCCATTTCGGCCGCTGAAACAGTCAGGTAGGGAATCAGTTCCCGCACATCGGGCAAGTCCTCCAGGCTGTTGACTATCTCAATGACCGACCCGGTCTTGCGCGGGCCCAGCACAGGCTCAAGCAACAGCTTCACCTTGGAGTTAACGTCCTCGGTGGACATGGGGTTTTCCTTGGTGCCGTAAGCGTGGGGCGTGAAATGCTCTACTGTCGAGCCGTCTTTCAGGTTTGCGATGACCTTGCCGCTCCGGGGGGCCGACGGGTCCATCAGGTCTTCATCCGGTATAAGCGTTACGCGATCCTTTACCTTCAGGGTGGCGGGATCCGACATCCGCTCGTAGTCGTGGGTGGAGAGGAAGGTCACCGCACCGTCCATCAGGGCTACGGCAATCATGTGCTGGCAGTTAACGTCGGGCATTGAGCGGTTGTTTACCACGCCGGCGCCGTCCCTGGGCAGCCTGACGGTAATGGAGTCCACGTTGTCGGCGGTAAGGCCGTGCTGCCGTTGCAAGGCAAAAAAGGCGTCCAGGGCTGCCTGGATCGGATACCCCACCGAGTAGGGCTTGATAGCGGTTTCGGTAATGAAGAACCTGCTGCCCAGGCCGTCCACCATCTCATCGGGGCGGGGATCCAGGGACAAGGCCTGGAGGACATTGTGCTCGCCTTCCAGAACGTCCCAGACACCGGTCAGGCCGGCCTCCGCCATGGTGGCGGCGGTGACCCCGTTGCGGGCGCCCATACCTGCGAAGTCAAAAGCTTTTTCCACGTGCTCTGCATCGCGAACCCAACTCCAGACCCCGGATACCTGCTGGGCGGCATAGGATATGGCATAACGCATGCCGGCCTCGTCCAGCCGGGCCATGGAGGCGGCGCTGCCCACGCTGCCCATGGTTGAGCTGGTGCCCTCGGCGCTGCGGTGGCCGCCCCTCACGGCGTCAGGGTCCAGGGCAAGCAGGAAGCGGCAGCAGAGGTCGTAGCCCAGGGCTACCCCCCGCAGCAATTCCTCCCCTGAACTGCCCGCCCTCTCGGCCATGGCCAAGGCCGCCGGCACTACTGAGCAGCCGGGGTGCGACTTGGTTACCGGTTCAAAATCGTCGGTCTCGTCGGCGTGACCGAACATTCCGTTGGCGAGGGCGGCATTTACCGCCGAGGTCCTGATGTCGGTGGCCAGCACCGAAGACTCAGGAGCGCCGCCCTGGAGCCTGATGTAGTTGATGGCCATTTCACCAGGCTTGAGCCGCGCCCCCGAAATTACGGCGCCCAGCGTATCAAGTATCCGGTGCTTGCCGGCCACGGCAACTTCGGGTGGCAGCGGTCTGTTCCTGGCTTCAGCCATGTATCGAGCAAGATGTCCGGTAATATCTGTGGTAGTCACGGGTTAAATTTCTCCAATAATCTATTCGCAGAGTCCAGGGGCGCGGTTGAATCTTGAGGAACAAGGCAGTTGGGCTTACAGATGGGCCGGTATTGAGAAAAGAGAGAGGCAGGGCCCCAATCGAAATTAACCCCGGAAGCGAAAACGGCTTCCGGGGCAAAATGGCGGGCAACCAATTCTTCTAGTTGCGCTAATTGTGCGTGCGGACATGGAAATAGAGCCCCAGCCCGGTGGAAACCACGGAAGCGGCTACGGCCGCCCCGAAGTGAGTAATGTTCACCCGGGTGTCCCTGGCGCCCATGTAGGTAGCGTCGGTAAACAACTCCCAGTATAGGTTCCCAACAGCGCTGCCAATGATGCCGGCCAGAACGATTGCGGCGCCGGTGGCAACGACCACATACCAGCGCAGATTGAGGTTAATCCACCCCATGTATGCTCCCAGCCCGGCTCCCAAACCAATGCCAAAAATGTAGATGGACAAATGCACGCTGGCAGCCCAGGGATATCCCACCATTGCATTGAACGTAAGCCCCGCCCAGCCACCCACAATGCCCAGCATCATGCCGACGAAGAAGCCCGCTATGATTCTCGCGGCAGGCACCAGGTAACCATAAATTCCGCCTTCCAAAGCCAGATTCATTCTTTGCACCCTCTAAAACTGACAAACTAGTTCCCACTATGGACTGCCCGCTCTCGGGCCGGAAGTTCGGGTCCCCCGATTCCAACGCTCGGGAAATGAAACAGGTCCCATCGAGTCTCCGTTGGTGATTGCCGATTGGCCTAACATATATGGTACTAGGAATTTCCATTTAATCAATGATTGGTGTATGGCGAGGTAAAAATTCGTTACGTGCCATTAACAATACTCGGGCGCTTCTGCTGATATCCGCCAGCGGGACCCGATGCCTGTAACCAATCGGGTAATGAAACTATGCGCCAAAATTATACTATAACTTCTTTGGCAAGAGTAATAATTGTTACGATATTCGACGTTGCCGGTGTGTGAAATTTGTAACGTATTGACAAAAGAATAGCAGGCCTGTATAAGTTTCCCGTACTAATAGCCTGCTTGATTCAGGTTCGGCAAGGTTTGCACTTTTTTGATTGCCTGGTCCAGGCTTGATTCCGCGTTCGGGAGTCCGAATCCAAGATGGGTTCCCGTATATAATCCAAAATGGCAGGAGGTTTCACAGGATGAGGTTTCCCAAGGTTGTTCCCTGGCGAAGGTATTCGCTGACATTCCTGATATTTGCGGCTCTTTTCGCGGTAGCTTGCGGCGCTTCCGAGGCCCCGGCGCCGGCGCAAGAGCCGGCCAGTCAGCCAGCCGCTCCCGCCGCTGCTCCGCAAGAGCCTGCCGCTGCGGGAGAGCCAGCTGCTGAAGCGCCGGCCCCGGCTGTTCCCACAGACGCACGTGCCCTGACGGAGACCCGGCAGTTTGAATCTACTCCCACTCCCGAGCCCGGGGCAGCTTCTGCCACCGCGACGCCGGTTCCGACCCCTACCCCCGGCGCCGCTTTCTCCGCTAAAGACACGATCTACCTGGTAACCCAGGAAGAGCCCACTTCACTGGGCACCTTCAGCGACGGTTGCAGCGGAAACGTACCGTCGATGATCTGCGAAGAAATCGCAACCGACCCGTTCACGTGGATTGACAGCACCAACTTTGAAGTTGTGCCCCTGAGCGGCGTTGACAGCTGGTCCCAGGTTGACCCGGACCGGTGGCGGTTCAACCTGCGGGAAGGCGTTGAATTCCACAACGGAGAACCCTGGAACGCCGAGGCCGTGGCCTGGAACCTGGACCAGAATGGCAGGCCCGACATTGGGGGCGGATTCAGCTTCCATCAAACCATTACCGGTGAAGTCGTTGACGACCTGACGGTGGACGTAGTCTGCGAAAAGGTCTGCCCCATTTTCCCCCGCACGGCCATTTTCACCGTCTTCCAGGCGCCTGAGTGGTATCAGAATGCCAGTGAAGACGAGCGGGAACGCAACACCATCGGTATCGGTCCCTACAAGATAGTCGAATGGCGTCCTGGCGTAGAAGTGGAGATCGAGGCGTACGAGAACTACAAGCCCAACACCGCTTTTGACGCGCAGGCCCCTTCCATCCAGTATGCTTTCCAGATCTGGCGTCCGGAACCCCTGGTTCGCGCCGCTGTGATCCAGGCCGGTGAAGGCGACTGGGCCGTGGACATCGGCTTCGAGAATATCGAGGCGGTCCCTGTAGCCAAGAGCGGTACCAACAACGAGGTATTCACCCTGGTGGCCGACAACATCTGGCACCCCGAGTTGAGGAAGAAGGAAGTCAGGCAGGCCCTCGCCCTGGGTGTGGACTGTCAGACCCTGATGGAAGTCCTCTACGATGGCCTCCAGGAATGCATAGGCAATATCTCCCAGTGGGGTACGGTTGGCATCAACGAGAGCAACTATGCCGACTACGGCTTTGACCCCGACAAGTCCCGCGAACTGCTGGCCGCCTCGGGATATTACAAGCCTGAGTACGATCCCGCTGACAATAACTTCGACGTAAACGAAGAGATCCGGATTCACACCCGCGCCGCCCGCGTGTATCGCGGCCTGGAGATGTTCGAGTCCGTGGTTTCAACCTGGCGCGACCTGGGCGTGAATGCCCACGTGGTGGTGCTGGAGCCCAACCGGGCGCGCGAAGCTCGCCGGTCCGGATGCGGCAAGTTCATCGTCGTCAATGATGACGGAAGCCAGGACCGCTCCGGCGCCCTGGCCTGCGCTGAACAGACGCCGCCGGCCCCCTTCGGCGCTTCCACCCACTACTATGAGACGGCTACCTCAAACGAGGCGCTGGACATGCAGCGTCAGCTGGTGCTCCGCAATAGCTGCTTCAACGTAAACAGCCGCGTCTGCAACCTGGTCCCAGGCATTGACGGGCAGTCCTTCGAGGACAGCATCGACGATGCTATCTCCACCCCGCTTGGTCCCGATCGGGTTCGCAAGATGGAAGCGATGGCCCAGATTATTCATGACGAATACTGGTTCCTGCCCTTCTTCGTTTCCGTACAGGTGTACGGCATGGCCGCAAACCTGGAATGGGAACCCAGGTACGATCCCCGCACCCGCGTGAACTCCATGAGGTTCTCGCAGTAACAGATTCCAAGGTTTGATTCCAGCGCGCCCCGGTTTGCCTGTTACAGGTTGCCGGGGCGCTTTCTTGTAATTCTCACGCTGCAGCGCAGGGAGTCAATGCAGGGCAAACAAGAACTGTGGCCGGTGGGAGCCCCGGGAATCCACGTCACGGCAAATTGCGTACTCTCATTGCAACCGGCCTCGAAGAACGCGGGTAGGGCTGTTGCGGTCCCCTGCCATAGGAGCCCACGGCTGCCAGGGTCCGGAGGACTTGCGGGCCGCAGGCCGCGGGCGGTTCCCAGGCGGTTACTCAAGAGTCGATTCTGATGATTTCGGAACAGAATCATTTGGCGTATTGGCTTCACCTATTTCCTGCTATAAAATGCTTGACAGCTCCGAACTATTGCAACCTATTACGTTGACGTTGACTAAACGAGCAATGTTGGTAAAATCCGAAGACAGGTATTTCAATGCAGGGTGAAAGGGCAGGGTGAGGGTATCCCATAAGCAGGCTGGCCCGAGACTTGCGCAGATGTTCAGATTTGGTGGGATTTTCCAGCCAGGCAGCCCCGCCATACCGGCTGGAGCCGGTATCCAGGAATCCTTGCTACGCTGGACCTGTATGCAGCGTCAGCGTTGCCGGTTTTTCCGGCCTGCACCCGACCGACGAGTTCCAGGTCTCCGCGAATAGGAACTCTGAACTGTTACAGAATTGCGCAGGTAGTTGACGATAACGGGAATTGCCTTTAATATCCTTCAACCAACCCTAGCGGAATGTACATTTACTACTACTGACAGCCAAACTGTTCTGACGGGGGAAGAAATTGCGTAACTACATGATTCGCCGTGTCGGCCACTCAGTGTTTATTGTGGCTGGCCTGATGGGGTTACTGTTCCTCGCCATTAACGTTCTGGGAGACCCGGTGGAGTTGATGGTGGATGAAGATGCGTCTCAGGAGACCATCGATGCTCTGCGTGCCAAGTTCGGACTGGACCGTCCCCTTTACGTTCGGTTCGCTGACTTCTACTGGGATCTGGCGCGGCTTGACTTTGGCAAGTCCCTTCGCCATCGCATTGACGCGCAGGAAATGATATTTGACCGGCTGCCCAACACGGCAGCCCTGGCCCTGGTAGCCTGGGTTATTGGTATGGCGGGCATTCCGCTGGGCATGCTGGCGGCCAGACGCCCCAGGGGGTTCATCGACCGCATTGTTAACATATTGTCCTTTGCGGTGATATCTGTCCCCCAGTTCTGGCTGGCGCTGATGCTGATCCTGGTGATTTCCGTGCAGCTGGACCTGCTTCCCACCTCCGGGTACAAGGGACTGGGTCCGGAGGGGTGGAAGTACATGGTCCTGCCGGCGCTGGCTCTGTGTCCCCTGGTAATGGGTCGCAACGCCCAGATCACCCGCTCGACAATGATTGAGGAAATTGCGAAGCAGTACGTATCCACTGCCCGGTCCAAGGGCCTGGGCGAGACGGCCATTCTATATGGGCACGTGCTCAAGAACGCTTCCATATCCATTGTAACCCTGATGGGTGATGAGCTGGCCGGATTCATGAACGGTTCAACCGTGGTGGAGATCATCTTCGGCTGGCCCGGCATCGGGAAACTGTTGATTGACGGCATTAACGCCCGCGACCTCCCCATTGTGACGGCCTCGGTGTTCGTGGTGGCGCTGATGGTGATGGTAATCAACCTGTGCGTTGACTTGCTCTACACTTGGCTGGACCCCAGGATTTCGTATAGTTAGCTCGTTTGGTTCCAGGGGCGCCGGCCAAGGGTTTGGCAGGCGTCTGAGGGAACAAGGCGAATTCGGATATTATTCTGCTCGAAGGACTTGGTTTCGAAATGCAAAGCGAACTGACAACCGTAACGCAGAAATCCAATCCTATAGTGGCGATCTGGAATAACGCGTTGGTCCAGGCCTTTCTGAACGACCCGATTACGCTGTTTTCTGCGCTGTTCCTGTTCCTAATCGTGATGGCGGCAGTTTTTGCCCCTATTGTCTCGCCGTATGACCCCCAGAATCAGCAATTGCGGCTCCGTCACCAGGGGCCCCTGCAGACCGGGACAGCCACGATGAGAGCCAACAATCAGACGGTTGAAGAGCAGCGGTTCTTCTTGCTGGGGACCGACCACCTGGGTCGTGACTACCTTAGCCGGTTGATTTACGGCGGCAGGATCTCCATTTCGGTGGGGCTGCTGGGTGTGCTGGTGTCCAGCGTAATTGGCGTATTCCTCGGGATTACCGCAGGGTACTACAGGGGTATTCTGGACGACATAATAATGAGGGCGGTGGACATCTTTATGTCCGTGCCCCTGTTATTGTTGGCCCTGATGGTACTGTTCATATTAGGGCCCAGCTTCACCAACATTATTATCGTGTTCGCTGTTGCCCGGTGGATGTTGTTCTGCCGCGTTACAAGGGGTGTGGTGCTTTCGCTCCGGGAGCAGGCTTTCGTGGATGCCGCGCGGGCCATTGGCGCCAGCGACGCCAGAATCATTGGCCGGCATGTCCTGCCGAATCTGATTACGCCGCTGCTGACTCTGGCCGCCCTCGAAGTGCCTCGGAACATTCTGACCGAGTCCACCCTGAGCTTCCTGGGCTTTGGCATTCAACCCCCTGAGTCTTCCTGGGGCCTGATGCTCTCCCAGGGCCGGGACTACATCGTTACGGCCTGGTGGGTGGTGGTTGTACCAGGGACAGCTATCTTCCTGACTGCCCTGTCCTTCAATCTGTTCGGTGTGTGGATGAGGGCGGTAAGCGACCCGCTGCAGCGGTGGCGCTGGTTGAAGGCTACGAAGGAAGCAAAGGAAGCTGGAGTAAGCTGATAACACTCTCCGGTCGCCGGACGAACGGAATCGACAAGCCCCCGGGCGCTGCATTATGCACGCCGGGGGCTTTTACTTTTTCGTTCAAATGCACCATAATGCCCGCAACCTGAAAATAGATATCCGAAAAGTCGTCAAGGGTCGCAATCCTGTGGCGGCTTTCGTGGAAGGGGGAATACCATGGAACGCGTTACCATCAGGGAGGCTTCCCAAAGACTGAGGATTCCTACTTCCATGGTTCGGGACTGCATTCGTGGCGGGGAATTGACGGCCGTTCGAGAGGCCCAGGCCGACGGGCGAATGTCCTGGGTTGTGGAACTTCCGGAAGAGGGCTGGATGAGCGAGGCGACCACCGAGGAGATGAACCGCGAGTTCTGTCCCTGGTGGTGGGGAAATCTGGAGAGGACCGGATACATCCACTACGTTGAGTCGCTCTCGGCGTCATCGTGGGAAGAGACGGTTCCTCGGTTCCTGTGCGGCGAGGAAGGCGACAACATCTGGGCGGCCACGGAACTGGCGGAAGAAAAGCTCTGCCTGGAGTGCCAGATGCGGGCCATTGAACAGGGACTGCCCCAGGCCAGGCCTTGCTGATGCCCGCCGGCTAATTTGGCTGGCAATTGCCTGGCTTGAAAGGGCCAGTTTGGTCTTGCCGAAAATACGGGACGGGAATTTACCCGTCCCTTTTTGTTTGGAATTGTATGTGCGGCAGATGGTCAAGGGTCAAGGAAGAAGTCCCTCAGTTCCGTATAGGTCTCTGCGGGCAGTTCTTCGGCGATGTAGTGTCCCGAGGGCATCGAGTGGCCGCTCACGTTGGTGGAGTAGTCCCTCCACACCCCCAGCACATCCTGAGTACGTCCCACATACCCGCGGTCACTCCAGAGGGCCAGGTGTGGGCAGGTAATCTTGTTGGCGAAGTCCTCTTCATCGTGGACCAGGTCGATGCTTGCCCCCGCCCGATAGTCCTCGCATATGGCATGGATGGTGGCGGGGTCGGTGGAGCAGCGCACGTATTCCGAAATGGCTTCTTCAGGAAAGACTTCCCGCCAGTTATCGCCCCGCTGAAAGCTGTGCCGGATGAAATAGTCGGCGTCGGCTCCAATAACCCTCTCCGGAAAGTCGTAGGGCTGGATCAGGAAAAACCAGTGGTACGTGTTGGCCGCCATTTCCTTGTTGACTATCTGGAACATCCGGTGGGTGGGTATGATGTCCAGGGTGGCCAGCTTCAGCACCCTGTCGGGATTGTCCTTGGTAAGCCGGTGGGAGACTCGCGCGCCCCTGTCGTGGCCGGCCAGGTAGAAGGTCGAGAACCCCAGGCTTTCCATTGCTTCCACCTGGTCGCGCGCCATCGCACGCTTGGAGTAATTGAAGTGCTCCGGGTCACCGGCTGGTTTGTCACTGTCGCCGTAGCCGCGGAGATCGGCGGCCACCACCGTAAAGTGCTGGGACAATTGTGGAGCCACCTTGTGCCACATCACATGGGACTGGGGGTAACCGTGCAGCAAGAGCAGCGGAGGGCCATTTCCTCCCACCACCAAATTTACGGCGGCGCCGTTGGTCCCTACTTTCTTCTCTACAAATCCTTCGAACATTTCCCCTCCCGCGGGCATTGAACTTTGCAATTTCCAGGGGCACACGCGTTGCCGCAACAGGCGGAAGATTGCGTGGCCTTGCCTGGAGTATAAAATACCAGGCAATTGGGTTTCCTCCTCAATAACGGGTTTGCCGCCACCAAAGGAAGCTTAGTTTATGGAGGCCATAACATGTCGACTATTGAAACCGTACTTGGACCAATTGCCGGAGAGGACCTGGGTTTCACCCTGAGCCACGAGCACGTGGGAACCAACGCCGCGGGCCTGCGGCACACCTACCCGGAAATCATCGACCGGGAAGGCATAATCCAGCAGTCGGTGGCTGCCCTTACGGAGGCCAGGGAGGAAGCGGGCGTCCAGACCATTATCGACGTCAGCACCTTTGATCTGGGTCGCGACATAGGTATGATCGCCGAGGTAGCCCGGCAGAGCGGGGTGAACATAGTCGTCGCCACCGGCAACCACCTGGCGGTCCCCCGTCCCTTTGGCGAAGTGTCGCCGGACGTCATTGCGCCAATGTTCGTCCGGGAAATCGAGCAGGGCATTGAAGATACGGGTGTGAAGGCCGCGGTAATCAAGGTGGCCAGCGACCGGGGCGGCATCACCCAGCCGCAGGAGGTGGTGCTGAGGGCGGCGGCAAGAGCCCACCTGCAGACCGGTGCCCCCATATCCACCCACACCTGGTCGCCTGACCGGGTGGGTGAGCAGCAGGTGGCTATTCTGGAGGAGGAAGGTGTTGACCTGGACCGGGTTTACATTGGTCACAGCAACGATGATACCGACATGGACTACCTGCTGGGCCTGCTGGACAAGGG
Source organism: Chloroflexota bacterium (assembly GCA_028875055.1). GTDB lineage: Bacteria > Chloroflexota > Dehalococcoidia > Lucifugimonadales > UBA3495 > Bin22. The sequence goes on along the minus strand of JAPPGG010000014.1, from coordinate 4,523 downwards.
AGTCTGGCTGGGCCTGGACCGCTACCCCGGCGGTCGCGTGTCAGGTACCCCCGACTGGGAAGGGCGCACCGAAATTGCCAGGAAACTCATGGATGCGGGCTTCACTGAGAGGATCATGCTGTCCCACGACTATTCGGTGCCCAAGGCCCGCCACGGCGAGCAGGTACAGGAAGAGCGGCGCCGGGCAAACCCGGACGGGTACAACTTCATCCCACGCAAAGTGCTGCCCCGCCTGAGGGAACTGGGCGCGTCGGAGGCCGACATTCACCAGCTTATGGTCCTGAACCCCCGCAAGTTCTTCGCCGGCGAGTAGCACCCCACTCCCGCATCCTGGCAAAAGAAAAGGGGCGGGAATCGACCCGCCCCGGGAAAAAGAAAATATTCCTGTTTTCTGCGTGGGGAAAAACTAGCAGTCCGCGGCCGCCGTCCAAAGGGAAATATGCGAGGGGCGACCATAGTCGTGATATACCGTATTGGTGGCGACAAGCCTGATCGGAGACAGGGCCGGGTTCTCTCCCGTGTTCCCGTTGACGTCCAGGCGGGGGAAATTGCTGGAGGAAATGTCCAGCCGTATGCGGTGGCCCTGGGCAAAGAGGTTGCTGGTCGGATAGAGCTCGATGGTTATGGGGTAAACCTGCCCCGGTTCCATCAGCTCCGGTTCGCTCCAGGAATTCCTGAACTTGGTCCGCAACACCCCGTCGGTCAGGTTGAGCGCGTACCCCTCCGGGTAGTCCCGGCTGGGCGGATACACGTCAACCAGCTTGGCCGTAAAGTCGGTGTCCACCGCGCTCGACGCTATCCACAGGTTCGCCGTTACCGGCCCGGTGACTTCCAGGCTCTCCGCCAGCGGTTCCGTCTGGAACACCAGGACGTCCGGCCGCGAGGCCAGGGGTAGATAGGGTTCCTGGCAACCGAAAAACTCCTCCGACTCCCTCTGGTCGAAGCCGCCGGGTTCCATGATGGGCAGCCCCGAGGAAATGTTGCCGCCGATGGTTGGCGCCGGGTTTTCCGGGTCGAACCGGAACCGGCTGGCGTGTTCTTCAACCTGCGGCATGGCGATGGAGAGCTTGCCGCCCCGGTGCAGGTACATGGCCGTCTCCTTGACCCGCTCCGGCGGCCAGGACTGCTCTCCTGTCCATTTGCCTCCGTGGTCCAGCCTGCCCTCGGGATTTCGCCGGCCGCTGCCGCCGCCCATTGTGAAGAGCTTTACGGGCGGCCGCTCCACCCAGTCGTTGTCCGCGCCCTTAAGCCAGTGGTCGAAGAAAGCCAGCCGCTGCTCGTTGTAGCTGCCTTCCTCGGCGTTCTCCAGCGTGGACCGGCGGCCGAAGTCCACGTTGCCCGAATAGGTGACCGCGTTGGCTCCGTGGGTCCACGGCCCCATTATCAGGGATACGTTGCTCGCCTTTAGCCGGGAAAGGGCCGTGTAGTTCTGGATGGTGCCCGCCGCGTATGGGTCGTACCAGCTGCACTGGTGGACTTGCGGGACATCGGCGAAGGGACCGTAGTGGGCCATGGCGCACAGTCCCACCTGCTGCCAGTATTCGTCAAAGGTGTCGTTGCCCCATATTGTGAACAGGTAGTCTTCGTAGTCGGGCGTCCAGCTCAGCGGCGAGTGCCCCGGCTTCCAGGGAAACCTGGCGAACCACTCCCGCATGTTCTGCTTGTTCAGGGCGGCCCTGGTTGTGTCGGGATTCGCCCGGGCCTCGGAACTCTCCAGCGCTTCCCGAAATGCCCAGGTTGCCTGCCGCAGCTCGAACGCCCCCCCGTTCCGGCACCCGCTGTGGTAGGCGCTGGCGAATCCTCCGCATTCCAGCCACATGGCCGACAGGTGCGGTGGGTCCAGCGATGCCAGGGCGGCCTGGGTGTGCGCGGCATAGGAAAGGCCGAATGTGCCTATCTGCCCGTTGCACCAGGGCTGCCGCCCCAGCCATTCCACGGTGTCGTACCCGTCCTGGCCCTCGTCTATGTACTTGGTGAACCCCCCCTCCGAGTCATACCGCCCCCGGCAGTCCTGGATCACCGTGACGTACCCGTGATTTGTGAAGAATGCCGCCTCTTCCTGCCTGGCCACGGACCCCTTTCCGTAGGGCGTCCGCTGCAGCAGTACCGGCAACGGCTCTTCCACCGGATTGCCCTCAACCTGGGGCCTGTGTATGTCCGTGGCCAGGCTCAGGCCGTCCCTGGTGGGGACCCTGTGGTTCTCGATAAAATGGTTATTGCTTTTGCGCCTGGGGACGCGTCCTCTTACCCTTGGGCTCATCTCTCACCACCTCCTCCAAACTGACCTCAAGTTACTGCCTGCCCAACTTTACCACGCTTCCACCCCTGCCCTGCCCTTGCGCCGGCTACGAATTTCCTTGACATTTTTACACCCCGATACTAGACTTTCCTTCACTGGTCTGCGTCCGTGGAAAAACGCGCTGTTAATCTAGCCATTGCGTAAGATTTCGTAAATACTGCAATGTATTTCGTAAGAAAGTCTCTGCCAGTGTGTTGCGTTGTTCCAGAGGACAGGACCGACTTCAACCCAGGAGGGGAATGATGACCTTTACCGGAATTATTGCGCCTCGTTGGTTAGTTTATGGAATTATCGTCATTGGGTTGCTGGCCCTGGTCGCCTGCGGAGCCTCGGCTCCGGAACCGGCCCCCGCTGCGCCTTCCGGCGGCAGCGCTGCCTCCGCGCAGCCGGCCGCCCCGCCCCAGCCCGCTGCCCCCGCCCAGCAAGCCCAGCCCGCCCAGCCTTCGGAACCGGCACAACCCGCTCAACCTGAACCCCAGGCAACCGTAAGCGCCGAAGTTGGGCAGGGCGCCATCGGCGCCGAAGCCAGGGCCGCCACCCCCACCCCCGCGCCCGCCCCCGCTGCATCCACTGATGCCATGGCTATGGCCGAACCCGCCATCGTCAAGCTGCAGGTCGCCCGCGGCCCCACCACCCGTGACCTTGCCGACCCCGTCGCCGGCAGGGGCGATCTCCCCATTGTTCTCCCTATGTTCGAGGGCCTGGTCCAGTTCGATCAGTACACCGATTCCGTCCCCATGCTCTCCCCCCAATGGTCCGCCAATGACGACTTCACCGTTTGGACCTTCCATTTGAAGGAGGGCGTCCAGTTCCACAAGGACTACGGCGAAATGACCGCCAAGGACGTGGAACATACCATGTGGCAGGAACGCCGCAACGACCACTTCGACGGCCGCGCCTCTACCTGGCGCGACCTCCTCAAGGAAGTGGTCATGCCCGATGGTCCCGACGGCCATGTGGTGGAACTGCACCTGAACAAACCCGAACCCATTATGACCACCTATATGAGCACCAACTACACTACCGTCATCCGCAGCAAGGACCATTGGGACGCCAACGGCGGCGTGATGACCGGCTTCGACGCCAACGATGAGGGTATCCGCCTTATGGCCAACGACCCCATCGGCACGGGCCCCTACCAGTTCGCCGAGCACGCCGAGGCCCAGTATCTCCGCTACGAGGCTCCCGCCTTCACCCACTGGCGCAAGAGTCCGGATTTCCCTGAACTGCAGATTTTCTTCGTCTCGGAGCCCTCAACCCAGCTGGCTATGCTGGTTACTGAGGAAGTGCAGGCCGCGGAGATTCCCCGCGACCTCCAGGTTGGCGCCCTTTCCCGCGGCATGCAGGTCGTCCTGGGCACCACCCCCGCCATCCGACTGGTGGGCTTCTTCGGCGGGAATTACCTGCCCGACCACCCCAACTACGACCCCACCGAGCCCATGACCATGCCGGTGGTGCGGGAAGCTATGAACCGCGCCATTGACCGCACCGAGATTAACGATGTCTTCTTCAACGGGCGCGCCGAGCTGATGATGCAGACTCACTCCCACGCCAAGTTCCCCGGCTGGCAGCCTTCCTGGCTCGACTCCTTCGAAGCCGACTACGGTTACGATCCCGACAAGGCCAGGGCTCTTCTGGCCGAGGCCGGCTTCCCGGACGGCTTTGAAATCACCCAGCTGTCCTACCCCCGCCCCGGCCTCCCTGAGATGCTAGATATCGGCGAGCTGGTTGCCGACTACTGGCGGCAAATCGGCATAGATGTGAATTTCAAGCCGGTGGAGACTGCAGTGTACAGTTCCCAGTTGCGGGCCAAGGAAGTCAACAATGTTGCCTGGCTGCACACCGGCAGCTTCACCGAACCCACCCGCGCCATCTTCGTTTACCACTACAGCGGGGCGGTCAGCCCCCGGTATGAGTCCCCCTTCTTCACCGAGAAGTACGAGGCCCTGGAGGTCGCTGCTACCGCCGAGGATCGGGACAACCTGATTCGTGAGATGGGCGAAGACTGCTACGATACCTACTGCTCCATCCCTCTGCATTGGGTGCCTTTTGAGTTTATGATTAATCCCAAGTTCATCGAAGAATGGCTGACCCCCGGGGTCTTCGGGGTTCGCGACTTCGAGTACGTCAAGGCGGCCCAGTAATCGGGCCGCCCCGGCTGGCCGGTTGCTCTAGGGCGTGTGGACAAAATGGTAACATAGGGGGAGTCAAGGATACGGGTATG
>JAPPGG010000034.1 GCA_028875055.1 Chloroflexota bacterium | reverse complement strand
CCAGGAATTCTTCCCGTCGGGTCTTGCGCTTCTTGACCTGGTAGTCCAGGTCCGAGAAGGTAGGCTGATCGGTCATGTCATCCTCCCTGGGCGCCCGTTGCTCTACCCTCAGTATGCCACAATCCCCCATTTATTCAGAGATTCCTTAGGTCTGTCCGCGCTTCCTTTGGGATGGCCGTCGGCTGACCTGCCGCCCACCTTGGCATAACCATTGCTTCTGGCATTGCCCCTCGTCCCTCTTCCGCTTCGAGAACGCCCTCCCCTGTTGCTGAACCCACCTGAACCGAATCCTCTCGCCATTATTCTCACCCCCCGAATGGCTCAGTAAGTGTATCCCCGTTGGCAAACCAACCAAGTGCCCCAGGAAGACATACCATGGTATTGGCCGTCAAAAACGGCTAGTCACCGGGAATGTCTCCACCCTCCCGGCTTTCCACCAGCGCGCGCAACTCCTCCTTGGCTTTCCTGATCTCTGCAACCTTGGCTGAAATGGTGTCAAAGAGGGGTTCCCGGGACCGGATACCCTGGCTTATCAGGTATGCAGCCGCTTCTGACCGGCTGCCGGCGATCTCTGCCTCCACCAGTTCGTCCATCTTGTCCAGACTTTCCCGGTCCACCCGCACCATGACCACGTTGTCCCTGGTGGCTCGTTCCCCGGAAGTCTTGCTCTTAATGGTTTCCTTGATGTTCTCCGCCACGGTCACCGCTTCATCGGTGCCCCGGACTACGGCGTCGGTCACCGTCCGGCCCACGTCCCTGATTACCTTCTCCCGTCGGCTGGGCTCGTTATCCTGCATTACATTCCTCCAATCTGTCACCAGCTATGAATTACGTGTAATTCTAATGGATTACTTACGACGTGTCAAGTTCTCCTGCCAATATTCTCAATAGACATAAAGCCCCGGAGCGGTCCGCTCCGGGGCTGACTTGGCATACCTGCCGCTGGAAGGTCAATCGGAGCTAGAGGCCCACAACTTCACCCTGGGCGTCCACATCCATTTCCAACGCCCGCGGGCGCGTGGGAAGACCGGGAAGGGTCTCGATCCGGCCGGCCAGCGCGTAAAGGAACCCGGCTCCCACCGATGCCCGTATATCGGCGATTGGGAAGGCATATCCCGATGGGCTTCCTCGCAATGTTGGATCGTGAGAGGTGGACAGGTGGGTCTTGGCCATGCAGATGGGCAGGTTCCCCCAGCCCTGCGCCTCGAACCGGCGAAGGCTTCGACGCGCCTCCGCGCTCCAGTTGACGCTGTCGGCGTGGTAAACCTGGCGAGCCAGGGAGAGAACCTTGTCCTCAACCGGGGCGTCCAGAGGATAGGCGTAGGTCACGTTGGGCTGCCCATCGGCCGCCTTGACCACCGCCTCGGCCAGGCCGGTCATTCCGTCGCCTCCCTGGGCAAAGCCGTCGGCCTCTACGGCCGAATCGGCGCCGGCGTCCATGGCGATGGCCCGGACCGCTTCCAGTTCCTCGGAACTGTCCGTACCGAAGCGGTTGATGGCAACAACGCAGGGCAGACCGAAACCCTTAACGATGCCGATGTGGTGGGCCAGGTTCGACCCGCCGGCTGTGACCGCATCGGGGTCAGGGGTTGCCAGGTCGCGACGGTTGGCGCCCCCGTGCCACTTGAGGGCGCGGACCGACGCCACCAGGACGGCAGCATTGGGATTCAGCCCGCTCTGCCGGGTCTTGATGTGCATGAACTTCTCGAATCCCAGGTCCGATCCGAAGCCGGCCTCCGTAATTACGTAATCCGAGTAGGCCAGGGCCACCTTGTCTCCGATTATTGAGCTGCAGCCATGGGCTATATTACCGAAGGGGCCCGCGTGGATCAGGGATGGCTGGCCCTCCAGGGTCTGCACCATGTTGGGCATCGTGGTATGCCGCAGCAGGGTCATCAGCGACCCAACCACTTCCAGGTCTCCCGCAGAGACGGGCTCTCCCGAGTCGGTGAAACCTACGACAATGCGGGACAACCGGTCGCGAAGGTCGTCCGGGTCAGCGGCCAGGGCCAGGATGGCCATAATCTCCGAAGCCGACACGATGTCAAATCGCGTCTCCCGCAGAGGACTGTTGTTGCTGCCGCCCACCCCTGCAACGATATTGCGCAGGGAGCGGTCGGAGGCGTCCGTAACTCGTGACCACTGTATTCCTGCCGGCTGGAAACCCGGGACCTGGCGCCGGTAAACTGCGTTGTCCACCAGGGCCGCCAGCAGGTTGTGGGCCGAGGCCACCGCATGAGCATCACCGGTGAAGTGGATGTTAATCTCGTCCTCGGGCACTACTCGCGCCATGCCGCCGCCGGTGCCGCCCCCCTTGATACCAAAGATGGGACCAAGGGTGGGCTCCCTCAGCGTCACCACCGCTTTGTGCCCTAATTTCCCCATTCCCTGGGTCAGGCCGACGGATGTAGTGGTCTTGCCCTCGCCGGCGGGGGTTGGAGTGATGCCGGTAACCACCACCAGCTTTCCCTGCCGCTCATCCCTGCCGTTGAGGGAATCCAGGGAGATTTTTGCCTTGTAGTGGCCGTAGGGTATGAGGTGCTCGCTGGCTATGCCCAGCTGATCCGCAACTTGAGCAATGGGAAGCATGGTTTCTCCTTCTATCATTGCAGTTCTGGCTTCAATGGACAGGGCCCCGGATTCACCCGGGGCCCTGGTCTGGTAGAACCTGTCGGGTTACGTGCTTCTTATTATAGGCCCTTGGCCTCAATTTCCGCTTCCAGGCGCGCAATATCCTGCTCGCTCAGGTTGAAGTACCTGGCCTCCGGATGGTGGAATACCACGGCGGAAACTGAACCTTCCGGGTCCATCATGAATCCTTCAGTGAGTTCCACCCCGATGTTGTCGTTGACGTCAAGCAGCCGGAAAAGCTGCTCCTGGTCTTCCAGCCTGGGGCAGGCCGGGTAGCCAAAGGAGAAGCGCCGACCCCGGTACTGGGTGCGGAACAGGTCCTGGAAGGTCAGGCCATCGGGGTCGCCAATGCCCCACATCTGCCGGATCTGCTTGTGCAGCAACTCCGCAAATGCTTCGGCCGATTCCAGGGCCAGCACCTGCAGGATGTGGGAGTTGAGGAACTCGCCCCTTTCCCGCATTTCGTCGGAAAGCGCCCGCACCTCCGGCCCCACGGTTGTAGTGAACATGGCCACGTAGTCCGGAGGGCCCGAACCTGCGGGGCGGGCGTAATCGGCCAGGCAAAGGCCCTCGCGCTGGCTCTGTCTTCCAAAATAAAAGCGCTCCAGCACCGTCTCGCCGTCGGGCGCGTAAATCTGCAGGGTCTGCCCGTCGGAATGACAGGGGAAGAACTTGAACACAGCACTGGCTCGGATTCCAGGGTGGGCCAGCATTATATCTTCCACTTTGCGGACCTGGTCCCGGAGTTCCAGGGCGTCGGATTCCTCCCGCTCCAGCGACTCGGCAAAGCGGCCCTTATAGCCCAGGTGCCGTACGTAAAGCATCTGGGGGTTTATGTAGGGAAAAATCTCAGCGAGGTCATAGTCGCTTATGACGTGCAGCCGCAAGTCGGGCGGGTTGGGCGCGTCTCCTTCGTGTCCAACCTGGGCCGGGGCCACGTCGGTCGCAGCGCCGGCGCCTTCAGAACCTTCCCGTGTTTGAGTTGCGCTCAGCAGTTCATCCGTCTCGGCTTCCACACTCGATACCAGCTTCTGCCGCTCGTCGGCGTCCTGGATGGTATTGGCCAAAGCCAGACCGCTCATGGCGTCCTGGGCGTAGGCCACCAGGCCGTTATATTCCGGAGCAATTCGGAGCCGGGTGAACCGGTTGGAGAGGGCCGCCCCGCCCACCAGTATGGGAGGCTCGACGCCTGCCTGGCGGAAGTCGCGGACTGTCTCCACCATCATCTGGGCAGACTTTACCAGCAGGCCGGAAAGCCCAACAATGTCGGGGTTGTGCTGGTGGCACGCATCAATCAGGTCTTGCGGCGGCACCTTGATGCCCAGGTTAATGACCTGGTACCCGTTGTTGGAGAGAATGATATCAACCAGGTTCTTGCCAATGTCGTGCACGTCACCCTTCACGGTGGCCAGGATAACCTTGCCCTTGCTGGCCGAGTCGGTCCTTTCCATGTGGGGTTCCAGGTGGGCCACGGCAAACTTCATTGCCTCGGCCGACTGCAGCACCTCGGCCACAATCAACTGGTTGGCGTTGAACTGGCGTCCCACCTCGTCCATACCGGCCATCAGTGGCCCGTTGATAACTTCCAGTGGCGCCCTTCCCTGCAATGCTTCGTCCAGGTCGTCGGCCAGCCCCTCCTTGCTTCCCTCGATTATTGCCAGGGACAGCCGTTCGTCCAGGGGCAAGTTTCGGCGCTCCTCGGTAGTGGACTTGGGCGCCCTGTCGCGGAAGTGGGCGGCAAAGGCGGCCACCGGGTCCTCGCCCCGGTTCCAGATCAGGTCCTCGGAAAGAAGGCGCTCCTCTTCGGGAATCGAGGTGTATCTCTGCATCATTTCCGAGTTAACGATGGCCATATCCAGGCCGGCCTGCACGCAGTGGTAGAGGAAAACCGAGTTGAAAACCTCCCGCCCCGCAGCGGGCAGCCCGAAGGAAACGTTGGAAATGCCCAGTATCGTTTTCGTATTGGGCAAGGATTCCTTGATCCGCCGAACCCCCTCGATTGTCTCGGCCGCTGAGCCAACGTAGTTCTCGTCTCCGGTACCCGCCGGGAACACCAGGGGATCGAAGATCAGGTCTTCCTCGGGAATCCCGTATTTGTCGGTCAGCAACTGGTGTGAGCGGCGCGCGATTTCCAGCTTGCGCTCGCTGGTAATGGCCTGAGCCTGTTGCTTGTCGTCGTCGATGCAGCCGACCACCAGGGCGGACCCGTAAGCCCGCGCCAGGGGAGCCACCGCCTGGAAACGGGCCTCGCCATCCTCCAGGTTAACCGAATTTATGATGGACTTTCCCTGGAGCCGCTTGAGGGACTCTTCGATGACGGCGGCGTCGGTTGAGTCGATCATGATGGGGCTCTTGACCTTCTTAGTTACCAGGTCAAGGAATTCCGTAATGTCGGCCATTTCGTCGCGGTCCGGGTCCTGCAGGCACACGTCGAGAACGTGGGCGCCGTTACGGACCTGGCGACGGCCAATTTCGGCGGCTTCCTCAAATTTGCCCTGGCTGATCAGGCGGCGGAAGCGACGGCTGCCCAGCACGTTGGTGCGTTCGCCCACAATGGCAGGGCGTGTGTCCTCGTCCACCACCAGCGCCTCAATTCCTGAAACCCGGCTCTCCTGAACCTGGACCGGGGTCCGTGGAGCGGCGCCGTCCGCCTGTTCTGCGAGCAGGCGTATGTGATCGAAAATGGTGCCGCAGCAGCCTCCCACCACGTTCACCCAGCCGGACTGGATGAATCTTCCGATGGTAGAAGCCAGCATTTCCGGCGTCTCGTTGTACTTGCCGTCCTCGTCGGGCAGCCCTGCGTTGGGCAGGCATGCCACGGGAAAGCGCGACAGCCCCGACAGGGTCCGTATGTGATCGGTCATGAAGTCGGGACCTGTGGCGCAGTTGAAGCCGATCCACAGCAGGTCCCGGTGGGCCAGCGAGGTGTAAAAGGCTTCGGCGTCCTGGCCCGCCAGCAGGGTCCCCATGGGTTCGATGGTGCCCTGCACCGCCACCGGAATTTCGTACCCCAGCTCGGCGAAGGCCCGGTCGATGCCGATGAGCCCCGATTTAACGTTGATGGTATCCTGCGAGGTCTCCAGCAAAAGGAGGTCCGCGCCTCCTTCCACCAGCCCCAAAGCCTGCTCGCAGTAAGCCTCGGACAGCTCGTCAAAGGTAATGCCGCCGGTCACCGAAATGGTCTTGGTTGTAGGGCCCATCGACCCGGCGACGAATCGCGGTTTGTCCGCAGTGGACGTTTTGTCTGCAACCCTTCTCGCCACTTCGGCTGCCACCCGGTTTATCCTTCGGGCTTTGTGGGCAAGGTCGTACTCGGCTAGTACCACCGAGGTGGCGCCGAAGGTATTGGTCTCCAGTATGTCGGCGCCCGCATTAAGAAAGTCCTGATGGATGTCTGCGATTACATCCGGCCTGGTCAGTACCAGGTTCTCGTTACAGCCCTCGTAATCAAGTCCGCCAAAGTCCTCGGGCCCCAGATCCCTCGCCTGAATGGAAGTTCCCATCGCCCCGTCAACCACCAGAATTCGCTGCTTCAACAACGATTTCAGCTGATTTATACGGTCTGAATTATGCATACTTTCACACTGGTTAATCCTTTTGGTTTATGCCCAGCCTATAGGCCGGGGCGTGGGCGTGTCAAATTTGAACGGCCTTTTTCAGATAGGGAGAAAACCGGGGTTTACCGATTTTCACGTCTGTTATCCTGTCTGGAACTGCCTGCCCTTGCCGGCTGGCTTCGCTTTACGGCGGTTGCAAGATTTTCAACTCAGATTCACCCGGAGGGGAAATCCTGTGAGGAACTTGATTGTCAGTGACCGGGAGTTTATCGGCAATGCTCCCAACCTGCTTGAACTGTTGGCCCTTGAGAATGCTGATTGCCCCGACGACCCCCAGGACCGGGCGCGGGGTGTGCTTCTGGGGCTCGCGGCAGGTAATTTGCTGGGGATTCCCGTTGAAGGCCTGTCCGGAAGCGCCATCAGAGGTCGATTTCCCAACGGTGTCACCGAGATTGACCCGGGCGAAAGGCGAATGCCGATGGACGACGACCTGGCCCAGGCTGTTGACCTGGGCGAGTCACTGCTGGACAGCGACGATGGACCCGTCAATGCCGGCTGGGTGGAGAACTTTAGCGCAAAGCTGGTGAGATGGCGCCGGGAAAACGGCAGGGGAATAGGAATCACAACCTCAGCGGTCATTGAGTTGCTGGAAGCTGGTGTTTCCCCACCGGAAGCGGGCAGGCTCATATACGAGGGAAACAACCGCATTGCTCCCAACGGCGCGGTCATGCGGTGCGCTCCGGTATCGCTGCTCTGGCATTCCAGGCCGGCGCGGCTCATAGAGGATAGTCCCACCTCCGCAATGGTCACCCATTATTCGCCTTTATGCCAGTGGTCCTGCCTGATTATCAACGCCACAATTGCCCTGTTGCTGGGGGGTAACATGCCCGACCTGGCGTCCCTGGCGGGGGCTGTTCTTGCCGACGGCTGCCCCGCCGAGGTAGCGGAATGGGTCGGGGAAGTTGGCGAAGACATCGAGAGCCTGCGCTGGGACCACCCCCACACCGGTCACACCCTTCTCTGTATGCAGTTCGGGCTGTGGGCCGCCCGGACGCCCCTGACCCTGGAAGAGGCCCTGGTAAAGGTGATGGACGCCGGGGGCGATACCGACACCAACGGGGCGGTTGCCGGAGCCGTCCTGGGTGCGAGATACGGAGCGAGGGGCATTCCCGAACGGTGGCTCAACTGCGTTCCGCAACAAGAGCGCCTGGAAAGCCTGGCCCTGAAACTGTGGGAGGCCGCCCCATAGGGACGGCCCCCTTCTACCGCCGGGGGAACTGCCGGGCATCCGGTTCAGGCAAACCTTTCGGCCAGGGCATCGCGGTTGAGTTCCAGCCACCGGGAGTTCAACCTTACCCGCTCCAGCGACTGGCGGATGGTGCGTTCAGCCGCCGGCGCCGGGTGTTCCCGGAAGAAGTTCTCGGCCTCTTCGATCTTCCCTGCATCCACAAAATTGCCGCAGACCGTCACCAATCGCATTATGCCGAACCCTCCCGAACCATAGCGACGGTCGAATTCCTCCCAGTTGTCCTGAACGAACTGCCACGCCGGTTGCCGGCCCTTGAGGTTGGCGGCCACCGCGGTAACCACGGAAATGGTGTCCTGGGACCGCACATCGTCCGTCAAAGTTCGCCTCAGGGTTTCCTGCAGCAACTCCGGCTGGCTGAACCGGGAAAGGGCCAGCAGCAACCTGATCTTCTCTTCCTGAAGGTCGGCCTTCTGCTCCAGATCCCATAGCAGATTGTAGGTGTCATCGTCTCCCGCCACTGCTGCCAGCCCATAGACGACGCCCCGCAGGTCGGGGTGGACCGAGGATGGGTTTTGCAGGTACGTCTGCAGCCGGGCCGTTGCCTGGCTGAGCATTTCCTCGTCTCCGTATCCTCCAGCCTGGCTCAGGACGGTGGAGCGCAGCAGGGCATCTAGGTGTCCTTCGCCGGCCTGGGCGTCCCAGCCAATGCGCCGGGCCGCTGGCCCGAACAGGTCGCGGGCGAAGGACCGGAAACTCTCGTGGCAGGGTTCGTCGGCCACCAGGAGTTCTATATCCCGCAGGTTGCTGGCCAGGTCGCTCCAAACGGAGGCGTCGGTTTCGTTCACGTAGGCCGCAGCGATGTCCAGGAACTGGGTTATGGGCAACAGCCCGGCTTTGGACAGGGCGTAGGCGTCGTTCTGAATGCCCAGCCGGTCGGTGGCGGGAAGAGTCAGGGCCCTGATGGCTGGGACCAGCCGCTGCCAGTCCTCCTCGGAGTAATTGACCCGGAAGAAGCCCGTCTGAGACGGGTTTATCTTGAACCAGGAGTCGCCACCGCCAGGCGCGGGCAACTGTACCCGCGCCTGCGGCTCGTCCATTACCAGGGACGCCACGTCGCTGCTGCCGCTGTGTGCGACGCCCACCGGCACCTGCCAGACCAGGTCCTCAGGCTCCGAGTCGTCCAGGAGGTTGTCATAGACAAAACGCTCCTGGGAAAGGCTCAGTTCCAGTTGGTCGCCGTCGTCACGGGTCTCCACCCGGAGGACCGGATAGCCCATCTGTCCGGTCCAGGTATCCATGATGGCTGTGACTGGCTGCCGCGATGCGTTCTCCAGGGCTGCCCAAAGGTCCGCGGTACGGGCGTTGCTGTACTGGTTGGCGTCCAGGTACTGGTGCAGTCCCTGGCGGAAAACCTCAGGCGTCAGGAACTGTTCCAGCATTCGAATAACCGAGGCTCCCTTGCTGTAGCTGATGGCGTCGAAGAGCTGGCTGATCTCTGCCGGGTCCTTCACTTCCTGTTCGATGGGGTGGGAGTTCTTGAGGCCATCCAGGCTCAACGCGCGGTTGGTGTCCATGTTGACGAACTGGGTCCACATATCCCACTCCGGGAAGGCCCAGTCAGTAGCCTTGGTACCCATCCATGAGGCGAAGCTTTCATTGAGCCACAGGTCGTCCCACCAGTCCATGGTCACCAGGTCGCCAAACCACATATGGGCCATTTCGTGGGCCACCACTTCGGCCACCCGCTGCCTGGTGCCGGCCGAGGAGTTCGCTGGATCAACCAGCAAGGCGGTTTCCCGGTAGGTGATGCAGCCCCAGTTCTCCATGGCGCCGGCGGCAAAGTCGGGAATGGCGAGGTGGTCCAGCTTTTCCAGGGGATAAGGGATGCCGAAGTAGTCGTTGAAAAATCCGAGCATGCGGGCTGAAGTCTCAAGGGCGAAGCGTCCCTGTTCCTCCTTGCCCCGGGTGGTCCATACACCCACCGTCGTGTTGTTAGCCGCCTCCTGCTCGATGTGGGTCAGGTCTCCGACTACAAAGGCCATGAGGTAGGTGGACATTATGGGCGTCCGACCGAACATAATGGACTTGAACCCGGCGTCCAGACCGGCCTGTTCAAGAATGGGAGTATTGGACACGGCCACCATGCTGGCGGGGATGTTCAGGGTCAGCTGGAAGGTTGCCTTGCAGGCCGGCTCGTCCCAGCAGGGGAAAGCGCGGCGGGCGTCCGTGGCCTCGAACTGGGTCGTAGCCAGGTAGCTCACCTCCCCTTCAGGATTGACGTACTGGCTGCGGTAAAAGCCGCGGAGCTTGTCGTTCAGTTCGCCCACGAACCTCAGGTCCAGCTGGGCCGGCCCGGGCTCGATGGGGTCCGGAAAAGCCAGGGTAACGGTCTCCCTCTCTTCGTCCAGCGTGATGGAAGAAGCCCGGATCCACTGTCCATCCTTGATAAGCATACCCGCGGGGACCCGCAGCTCGCAGGCATTCAGAACGATTTCGGAGGTCGTTTCCAATACTTCAATATCAATCACTTCCAGCCCGTCAAAGGTGAACTTGTCCATGTCGGGCTGCAGCGTAATCTGGTAATGGGAGGGACGTACATTGTCGGGCAGGACAACGGCATCGGCGCTGGGCATTGCTAAGCTCCTGTTGGCTGTTTTTAATGAGACCGGGTCTTAATTCCGGTCGCTTGAATCCGTTGGTGGCAAATGATTCGCTGTCTATGATAAGGGCAGGCAGGTATGGGTTCAACCGGGGCTTTCGTCCGGTTCGGGTGACTTGTCGGACTTGTCTGAATCGTCGGACTCGGCAATCTCCACCCCTTCTTCGGAATCTTCCGGCGAGGTATCTTCTGCGAAGGACAGCTCGCGAAAGACCTTGATCAGAGTTGACCTTGTAATGGCCGAATGGGTAATCGGCCCCAGCACGACGGCCAGCAGCAGGCTGGTCAATACTGGCTGCGCGGTCAGCAACTGTAATCGGGGCACAAGCTCGAAGCCCGCCTCCAGGCTTCCCAGTTCAGGCAGCAGTTCCAGGAAGGCCAGGCCAATTCGAAAAGAGAAGATACCCAGGAACCAGATCAGGGAGAGCAGCGCCATGGAGAGAAAGTCGTAGGCATTGAGGCTGGTCTCGATGTAGAACCCTCCTATCCGCATACCTACCTCCGTTTGGGTCCCCTGGCCGGCTGGCCGGTATAGTCCACACTGGAATATCTTTCAATCGGCTTTTGCTGTCAACCTCAAAGGGGAATGATATAATGGCCCGCACGCAGCGAGGGCCCGTTTCGCCCTCCGTTCCAGGGCTTTATTCTTACTTGAGGGGAGAGATTTTTCATGCCGCCACGGACGATGTTCGAGAAGATATGGGACGCCCACGTGGTCCATGAGGAACCCGGGCAGCCTTCAATACTATACATAGACCTGCACCTCATTCACGAGGTAACCACTCCCCAGGCTTTCGAGGGCCTGCGGATGGCGGGGCGGACAGTACGTCGGCCTGACTTGACGGTGGCGACCGTTGACCATAACACCCCGACATGGGATCTTTCGCTTCCCATAACGGATGAGATTTCCAAGGGTCAGCTGGATGCCATGACCGAGAATACTCGTGATTTCGGGTTGACCCTCTTTGACCGCTTCAGCCCTTACCAGGGCATCGTCCACGTCATCGGGCCGGATCTGGGTTACACCCTCCCGGGCAAGACCGTCGTATGCGGGGACAGCCATACTTCCACCCACGGCGCCCTGGGCTGTTTCGCCCTGGGCATCGGCACTTCCGAAGTAGAGCATGTGCTGGCCACCCAGACCCTGCGGCAGTTCAAGCCCAGGACCATGGAGGTACGCGTTGACGGCCAGCTCCCGGCCGGAGTGGTCGCCAAGGACGTCATCCTGGGAATTATCGGCCGCATAGGAATTGGCGGCGGTGTGGGCCACGTAATCGAATACACCGGCGAGGCCATTCGGTCCCTTTCCATGGATGGCCGGATGACTGTCTGCAATATGAGCATTGAAGGCGGCGCCCGGGCCGGCATGATCGCCCCCGACCAAACTACCTTCAACTACGTCAACGGACGCCAGTTCGCGCCCAAGGGCGAGGATTTCGAGAAAGCTGTAGATGAGTGGCGAAAGCTGCCCACTGACCAGGGCGCAACTTTCGACAAGCTGGTGGAAATTGACGCTGCCTCCCTCGAGCCCTTCGTAACCTGGGGCACCAATCCCGGGATGGTTGCCAGGGTATCCGACCGGGTGCCCGACCCCAACTCCTTTGACGACCCGGCCCAGCGGGAAGCGGCGACAAGGGCTTTGACGTACATGGATCTGGAACCCGACACTCCAATTTCCGAGATCAAGCTCGATCGCGTGTTTATTGGCGCCTGCACCAATTCCCGGCTGGAAGACCTCAGGGCTGCCGCCGAAGTGGTCAAGGGACGCAAGGTGCACCCCGATGTTTACGCCATGGTGGTCCCGGGTTCGGCCCTGGTCAAGGCCCAGGCCGAGGCAGAGGGTCTGGACCGGATATTCCAGGACGCAGGGCTGGACTGGCGCGTGGCCGGCTGCTCCATGTGCCTGGGAATGAATCCCGACATTCTTGCTCCCGGGGAACGCTGCGCTTCCACTTCCAACCGCAACTTTGAAGGCCGCCAGGGCAAGGGCGGCCGGACGCACCTGGTAAGTCCGCCCATGGCCGCGGCCGCAGCCATTACCGGGCACTTTGTTGACATCAGGGAATGGTAGGAGAAGAGAACAATGGAACCTTTCATCAAAATCGACGGGGTGGCCGCTCCCCTGGACCGCGTCAACGTTGATACCGACGCCATCATCCCCGCGATTCACCTGAAGAGCATACGGCGCACGGGCTATGGACAGTACCTTTTTGAACGCTGGCGCTTCAACGAGGATGGCAGCGCCAGGCCCGAGTTTGTCCTCAACCAGCCCAGTTACGCCGGCGCAAATATCCTTTTGGCAGGCAACAACTTTGGGTGTGGCTCATCCCGTGAGCATGCCCCCTGGGCCCTGGGGGAGTATGGAATCCGGTGCATCATAGCCCCGAGCTTCGCGGACATTTTCTTCAATAACTGTTTCCAGAATGGCCTGCTTCCCATCGTTCTCCCCGAGGAGACCGTGCGACAACTGATGGACCTGGCCCTGCAGAACCCGGGCATCAAGCTGCATGTCGATCTGGAAGGCCAGCGGGTCTGGGATGAAAATGAGGAAATTGTAGCGGAGTTCGACGTGGACTCCTTCCGCCGTTACTGCCTGCTGAACGGCCTGGACGACATTGGCTTGACCATGCAGCAGGAGGACAAAATCGCCGCGTTCGAGGCAAGCCGGGGCTGAAGCCGTCGGGGTCCTGAGCGGCGAAGTATAGCCGGATTCAACGCACTCTAGAAGGGGGCAGGCAATTGAATACAATTGAAGCCATATCAGAAATTCTCAAGCGGGAAGGGGTGGAGTACCTGAGTTGTTTCCCGACCACCCCCGTTATTGAGGCGGCGGCGGCGGCCGGAATCCGCCCCATCGTGTGCCGCCAGGAACGGGTGGGCGTGGGCATCGCTGATGGTTTCAGCCGGGTTACCGATGGCGAGGTTCCCGGCGTGTTTGCCATGCAGTATGGCCCCGGCGCGGAGAACGCCTATCCCGGTGTGGCCACTGCCTATTCCGACTCCACGCCGATCCTGTTGCTGCCCCTGGGCGAACCCCGGGAGCGGCAGGGCATTGCTCCGCACTTCAATTCGGTGCCCAACTATGCCGGCGTCACCAAGTACGTGGAGCAGATCAACAGCCCGTCCCGTACTACCCAGATAATGCGCCGCGCCTTCGCCGGCCTGCATCAGGGTCGAGTCGGGCCGGTGATGGTGGAGATTCCCTCCGATATCGCCCTGGAAGAGGTGGATGAGTCCGCCTTCTTCTGGAGCGGCCGGGTGCGCCGGACAGTGTCCCAGGGAAATCCCTCGGATGTGGAAGCGGCGGCTCGGGCCCTGTGCGCCGCGCGCTACCCGGTGATCCACGCCGGCCAGGGTGTCCTTTACGCGCGGGCCTATGACGAACTTATCGAGCTGGCGGAACTTCTGCAGGTTCCGGTTATGAGCACCCTGCTGGGCAAGAGCGCCTTCCCGGAGACGCATCCCCTGGCCCTGGGCAGTGGTTCCGGCGTAATGTCCGGTCCGGTTTACCACTTTGTCCGCCGGAGTGATGTGATCTTTGGCATCGGCTGCAGTTTCACCAAACACGGTATGTCAATGAACATCCCGCCGGGCAAGACCATCATCCACTCCACCAACGATCCCCGGGATATCAACAAGGACTATGACGTCGATATCCCCATTGTGGGCGACGCCAGGCTGGTGCTGCGCCAGATGATCGAGGCCTGCCGGGAAATCGTTGGCGACAGTCGCAAGAACGACGCCAGTGTGGCCGCTGAAATCCGCTCCGAGCGGGATGCCTGGCTCAACAACTGGGTCCATAAGCTCAACGACTCTGGCACACCCATTAATCCCTACCGCATCATCAAGGACTTCATGCAGACCGTTCCCCCCAGCCAGGCGATAGTGACCCACGACTCGGGCAGCCCCCGGGACCAGATCATGCCCTTCTATCGCACCGAGGGCCCCCGCTCCTACCTCGGGTGGGGCAAGTCTCACGGCCTGGGAACCGGCCTGGGGCTGGTTATGGGCGCCAAGCTGGCCAAACCGGAAAAAGTCTGCGTTAACTTCATGGGCGACGCCGCCTTTGGCATGACCGGCCTGGACTTTGAAACTGCCGCTCGCTGCGGGATTCCCATAATTACCGTAGTCCTGAACAATTCCACCATGGCGGTGGAAACCTCTGCCATGGCCACCTCGCACGCCCTCTATGGCACCCGCGACCTGGGCGGCAACTATGCCGATATGGGAAGGGCCATGGGTGGCTACGCCGAGCGAATTGAGGATCCCAATGACGTTGTTGGCGCCTTCCAGCGCGCCCGACAGCAGACGGAAGAGGGACGCGCCGTGTTGCTGGAGTTCATCACCAGCGCGGAGACTGAAACCTCCCACCGGCGGGCCTTCTGATCAATCCACTCCGGAAGGTACGGGTAAAACGCCATTACACAGGCTCTTGCAGGGCGGGTAACCAACCCGCCCTGAGTTTATTTTGGAGGAAGCCATATGCCGCCACGATCGAGGTACCTGTTCATAGCCAGCATGGATGTCCAGCCGGACAAGGAAGACCGCTTTAACGAGGTCTATAACACTGAACATTGCCCTCTCCTGTCCCAGGTGCCTGGCGTCATATCCGTGGCCCGTTTCGAGACCCAGGAGCTGGTAATGGTGATGGGGGGAGAAACCCGGCGCATTGTCATTGAGAATGAGCCCAAGCATCACGCACTGTACGAGCTGGAGTCGCCGGATGTCCTGACCGGTCCCGGCTGGAGCGAAGCCGTGGATGCCGGCAGCTGGCCGGCAGACGTGCGGCCCTACACTATGAACCGCCGCCACACCCTGTTGAAGCTGACCTACCCCGAAAGCTAGGGGCGGGCCCGCCTGGCACGCCCCATGCGGTTTCCGTAGCTGAAACGACTGAGTCAGCCCTGGTTGGCCAGTGGAATTGTGGCCGTCACGCAGGGAGCGTCGCCATAGGTGGCGGTGGTATGGCCCTGGCCGGTGGTGTCTGCCACCAGGCGGGCGTCGCCGGGGCCAAAGACATGCTTCGACCCGTCACCAAGGCCGATTTCCAGCTGGCCGGAAAGTATGATCACGTACTGGGCGCGGGGAGCCGGGTGCCAGTCCTGAAAGCGTCCCGCCGGCGCCTCCCGGAAGGTTATGGTCGTAGCGTCCTGGGGGTTGGTCCAATCAGGGGTATTGTCCAGGTCGATGGTCTCAATGTGAGTCTGTCCGTCGTCGCCGGTGTACATCCGATAGGTTCCCATTCTGAGTCCTCCTTCTTGTTGTGCTCTCTTTGAATCGCTTCTAGATTGTCATTACGACCTTGATAATGCCGTCTTCCTGGTTTTCGTACATCTCAAAGGCCCGCTGCACTTCCTCAAAGGGCAGGCGGTGAGTAAGCATTTCGCCGGGGTTGCACCACCCCCGGTGCTTGAGGTCAACCATAGTCCGGATGGGCGCCATGGGTTCCCGCAGCCGGCCGCCGGTGGTGGGAATCAACTCCGGTTGTGCTCCACCGGAATGAACTCGTCGCCCTGGATGCCAAATACCATCACTTTTCCGAACTGGGCCACCAGTCGCAGGGCGGTATTGAAGCTGTCGGGATATCCCGCGGCTTCTACCACAACGTCTGCTCCCCGCCCTCCCGTCATTTCTTCCACAGCCTCTATGACGTTGACCTCGTCCGGGTTGAAGGCATGGGTGGCGCCCATTTTCCTTGACCACTCCAGTCGGTAGCCTATGGGGTCGATGCCAATCACCCGGTAAGCCCCCAGCTTGGCGCAGAGCATGGTGAAGGACAGCCCAATGACGCCCTGCCCTACCACCACCACGTCCTTGCCCAGCAGGCTTCCCATTTGCTGCACGGAGTATAGGACAGTTCCCGAGGGCTGGCAGAGCACCCATTCGGCCATGTCTCCCTCGTCGGGGAGGGCGCACATCAAGTCGGGACCGGAAGTAATGTATTCCACCAACCCACCGGAATTAGCGCCGCGCCCCGGGTAGATGATGACCCTCTGGCCTTCCCGGTACTCCTGGCACCGGCTTTCGACCACAACGCCGGCGCACTCGTGCCCCGGAACTCTCAGCCTTCCCGGGTAATGGTCCTCGGGAAACAGGTGGCTGTATTCGTGCCGGATGTCACTGCCGCATACCGAGATTTTTTCCAGCTTTATCAGGCACTGGCCCTCCAGCGGAGTTGGGACCTCGGCATCAATTATCTCGAACTGTCTGGGGCCAACCAGGCGGGCTGCTTTCATTCAGTGTTCCTCCGTTCCGAAATTGCTAAGGGGAAAATGCCATCTAGTCGCCGACCCGCAGAAGCGGCCGCTGGCTCCTGCTACGCATTCAGGGGTGAGCACAAGGTCGGATTGCTAGGCTGGGCCCGCCGGCTCACTCAACTCCTGCTCAATGCGCAGCGCCCAGGGCTTCAGAATGCCGTAAAGGGTGTCGTTAACGGGAGTAGGCACGCCGTACTCCCTGCCCATGCGAATGGCGGCGCCCGTGAGGCCGTCCAGCTCTACCGGACGTCCCTCCAGGAAATCCTTGCCCAGCGAAGACATGCCGGTGGCGGGGAAGTTGTCCAGGGATGTGAGGCACCATTCCAGGGAGTCGTCCATAATCGGTGCGCCCGAGGCCCGTCCGACCTCCAGGATTTCTTCAATAGCCCCCTGGATTATTGCTCTGGTTTCGGGGATGGACCGCATTTCCCCAAAGAGGGTCCGGGTAGCGGCGCCTACTGCGGCCGAGCCAGCCAGGTAGGAGAATTTCTTCCAGAGCATACCAGGCATATTTTCCTCAAGTTCGACCCGCCAGTTGGCTTCCTGGAAAACCGCCAGCAAGTTTTGACATCGCGGCGTAATTCCCGGTTCCAGTTCGCCGAATGATGCTCTTCCGGGCCCTCCCTGGGTAACGACGCCGGGCTCCCTGATTCGCCCCTCCAGGTAGCAGGAACCGATCAGGACCCGGTCCCTGCCGAAAGCCTCCACCAGCTGCTGGCCGTTGTCTATGCCATTCTGCAGGGTCAGCACCAGGGAATCAGGTCCCAGCATGGGCCTGACCGAGTCAATGGCGTCTGAATTGTGGTACATCTTGACGGCGAAGAGGACCAGCTCCAGGGCTCCGACTTCACTGGTATCCTCGACCGCTTTGCTGTGGACGGTGAAATCGCCATCGTTGACGCTTTCGACCCGGAGGCCATTTGCCTTTATCGCTTCCAGGTGGGCGCCTCGGGCGACGAAAGTAACTTCATTGCCGGCCCGGGCCAGCAAGCCCCCGAAATAGCCTCCAACTCCCCCGGTACCCATTACCCCGATTTTCATCCCTGCAACCCTCGCATTGAAATTTCCACCACAACCGGCCCTTTCGCCGGCCCGAATTCTATTGCTCTACGGGATAGCTGTATTCTTCCCGCAGGTCCCGCTTCATAACCTTGCCCATAACGTTGCGGGGCAACTGGTCAACGAATACCACTGAACGGGGCCGCTTGAAGCTGGCCAGGTGGCGGGAGCAGTGGTCAATCAGGTCGGTTTCTCCAACATCTTCCGACAGTCTCACCACCAGGGCCCGCACCTCTTCGCCCCACTCCAGGTCCGGCACGCCAATGATTGCGGCCTCTTCCACCTGGGGATGGGCCATCAGCACCTGCTCCACCTCTTCCGGGGAAATCATTTCCCCGCCCCGCTTGATGAAGTCCCTGGCGCGGCCGGAAAGGTATATGTAGTCGTCCTCATCCTGGTAGGCCAGGTCTCCGGTATAAATCCATCCACCCTTTATGGTGTCCACGGTGGCGTCCTGCTGTTGCCAGTAGCCCTTCATCATTCGCGCGCCCCGCGCCACTATCTCGCCCACTTCGCCCCTGGCAACGGGTTGGCCCTCTTCATCCACAATCATTACTTCCACATCATCCAGCGGTTTGCCGATAGAGGAGAGACGGCGCATTTTTGCTTCCACTTCCGCGGGAGTCCCTTCCAGGACATGATCCTCAGGGGGCAGCATGGTAATGGTCGAGGCGGTTTCCGTTTGTCCAAAGGCGTTGATAAAGCGGACGCCCGGAAACTCGCCAATGGCCTGGCGAATTACCGGCACCGGCATTGGCGCTGCGCCGTAGGTCACTACCTTCAGCGACGAAAGGTCAAAGTCGTGGAAGGCAGGGAAGTCCATCAGCCGTTTCAGCATGGTTGGCACCAGCATTGCCCGATTGACTCGCGACTCCTGAACCAGCGAAAGCCATTCCGCCGGGTCGAACTGGCGCATAATGGCCAGGGTTCGGCCACCATAAATGGCAGCCAGCGCTCCCTGAAGACCCGCTATGTGGTAAAGGGGCACGGTCAGCAGGTTGGTCTCCTCAACCTCCGGGTCTGCCGGCTCCACGGTGGACAACAGGTATGAGGCAAAACTGTCGTGGGTCAACTGCACTCCTTTGGGGATGCTGGTTGTCCCGGAGGTAAACATAATAACGGTGGTGTCGTCTTCGTCTCCTTCGGGGAAGTGCAGCTCATCCGGTGGCGCCTCAAGCATTTCCTCGTAGGAATGTTGGCCGGGTCCCGGTGGGCAGTCCATGGTCACGACCTGCTGCGGCGACAGCCAGTCCAGCCCCTCGATCAGCGGCAGGTATCGTTCCCCGATGAACAGGACCCTGGGCCCGGCAATTTCCAGCATCTGCGCCAGCTCTTCAGCCTTTGCACGGAAATTCAGGGGCACATAGATGGCATCGAGCAGGGCCGTGGCAAAATAGAGTTCGACATTCCGGTTGGTGTTCACCTGCATGGTGGCCACCCGGTCGCCGGATGCCACTCCCAGGTCGGCCAAGGCATTGGCCAGGCGATTTACCCGTTCCTGGACCTGGCTGAAGGTGAATTGCTCCCCTTCGAACAGGAGGGCAGGCCGGTCGGGCACAATCGCTCCCGATATCAATAGAAACTCGGAAGTATTCATTCAGTCACCGTTATTGCATCAGCCCAAGAGTCTCAATGGAAAGGGCTGACCCTCCTGGGCAGGGTCCGTTGGCATCGCAGTTGCCGATGCCTGAGGTCTAGGCTCCGTATGCGACCTGCGCCAGCCTCTGTTCCAGCGCCAACCCGTCTTCCAGGCTCAGGTCCATTCCTTCGCGGATGGCCTGCTTCACCAGTCCCGTCGCCGGCCATGGCAACCCGCAGAACTCTTCGGCCAGGCCCCACGCGGCGGCTTCCAGGTCAGCCGCTGCCACCGTTCGGGTTACCAGTCCCAGCGCCAGCGCCTCTTCCGCTCCGAACCGCCGGCCGGTCAACAGCAAGTCTAGGGCCGCCGATGCACCGCAATTCCGGGGCAAGGTCTGGCTTCCCCCGGCCGCCGGAATCATACCCAGTTTAACCTCCGGCATGGCAAACACTGCATCGTGGGTGGCAATGCGCAGGTCGCAGAGCAGCGCAATTTCCATGCCAGACCCTATGCAGTAACCGTGAATGGCCGCAATGGAAGGGATCCTGAGCCCATTCAGTTGGCCCCAAACGTCCCGTTGCCAGCGTACCTGGCGCGCTTCAACCTGCGAAGGCGCAGTCCCGAACTCGGTCAGGTCTGCCCCGGCGCAGAAGGCGCGGCCCTGGCCCGATATTATAAGGGCCCTGACCTCGTCGTCATATTGAATGGCGCTCAGGGCCTCGCTGAAGTCATCCCGCATCTGCATATTGTAGGAGTTGAGGGCCCCGGGCCGGTTCAGGGAAATGTGGGCCACCTCGCCCGCCTTCTCGAAGATGAGAGTCGGAAATCCGGGCATGGGTGTCAGCCCTGCCACAGGTCTCGCGGCATGGCGCGCCGGTACAGTTCTTCCAGTTCTACTTCCGAGTAGCGAACGCCCACGTTTTCGAGGACATGAGCGTCGCTCACTTCCAGCGTCATCAAGGAGTGGGCGTCGGCGACTTCCCGCACCTGCTGCTTCCGGATATGCCAGTTGTGGCCATAGTTGTCTATCTCTATGGCGTGGACGTTTTCTTCAATTACGATATTTGGAGAGTAATACCCCGGGTGGCAGTAAATGCGGAAGACCCCGCCCTCAGGCAGCAGCAGTTCGCTGACCTGGTATTCATCGAACGGGTTGCTGGGCGGGCGGACCTCAACTTCCCAGCCTGGAATTATGATCACCTCACCGGGGAAGTTCTCTTCAATTAGCTCTCCCAATTCCACTCCCCATTCCCAGTTGTGGTGGTCGGTTATTGCGATGCCGTCAATGCCGCTTTCCTTGATACGGGCTATGACCTTTTCGGCAATGGAAAGTGACGGAGGCTGAAAGTTGAACGCTTCCCAGATGTGGGTGTGGAGGTCCATTTTGACTTTCAAGAGCGTGCTTCCCCTCTGTTCTAGAGTCAGGCGCCGGTGTAACGGGGCGAACGCTTTTCCTTAAAGGATGCTATCCCCTCGGCGCGGTCCGACGTGCTGTGCAGGATAACACTCAAATCGGCTTCCAGGCGCAATCCCTGGTCCAACGTGAGGTCCATCCCCTTGTTAACGGTTTCCTTTGCAAATCGGGCGGCAACCGGGGCGGAGGCGATAATCTGGTCCGCCAATTCCATTGATGCCGTTTCCAGTTCGTCCGCGGCAACCACCCGGTTGACCAGCCCAAGGGCCAGGGCCTCCCGGGCGCCCACCTTCCGTCCGGTGAGTGCCATATCCAGCGCCCATGCCGGCCCGACCAGCCTGGGCAAGCGCTGGGTGCCTCCGTCCCAGGGAACGGTTGCCTGTCCTGGCTGCCAGAGCGCGAATCCGGCGGATTCCGACGCTATTCGCAGGTCTCCGGCCAGGGCCAGTTCCAGCCCGTGACCGATGGCGTCTCCATTCAATACCACGACCACGGGGACTGGCAGCGCCGACAGGCAGTCCGCGACCCGCAGCAAAGCAATTCGTCCGGAAACATCCCCTTCCGCGACATCCGGCGTTGCCCGACCCACCGAAAATGAGCTGCCCGAACCGGTTACAGTCACCAGCCGGCAGGCATCATCCTGTCCTATGACCCGACAGGCGTCCCTGATCTCTTCCGCCATATCATGGTCAATAAGGTTCTTGTTGTCGGGGCGGGCCAGGCGCAAGGTGGCTTGACGCCCATTCTCGGTGGGCTTGAATTCCAGCGCTATGTGGCGATAAGGAATGGCGAAATCCTTCACTGGCACGGCTAAATGCAATGGCTAAATACTAAGTGGCGGATAATATCTTGACAAGTGGTAACGCCTTCATTAGGATGATTTAGCAGTCTCACGGCGAGACTGCTAAATAGTGTAAACACACGTTGAAATCGGAAAGGAGGAAAGAGTAATCACCATGGCTAATTTTGCTCCACTAGGGGAGCGGATAATTATCAAACCCATTGAACAAGAGCAGACCACCCGCGGTGGGATTTTCCTGCCCGACACGGCCAAGGAAAAGCCCCAGGAAGGCGAAGTTGTAGCTGTGGGCCCGGGCCGGGCCACCGACGAAGGCAATCGCATTCCCATGGAACTTAGCGTGGGTGACCGTGTAATCTACTCCAAGTTCGCCGGTACCGAGTACAAGGACGGCGACGACGAGTATCTGATCATGCGCGAAAGCGACGTTCTCGCCAAGGTTTCCTAGTCGAAGTTCGCCGCTCTCTTCTTGCCCGATGGCGCTCTTCAGTTGCCGGAAGGCAAGGTACGGAGAAATTCTCCGAACGACAAATCACTGTAGCTAAATTCATCGCAGGAGGTTTAGGATGCCCGCAAAGAAAATGGCTTACTCCGAAGAAGCTCGCAAGACGCTTCGAGTAGGTATAGACACCCTGGCCGAGTCCGTCAAGGTTACCTTGGGTCCCAAGGGACGCAACGTAGTCCTGGACAAGAAGTTTGGTCCCCCCCTGGTCTGCAGCGATGGCGTTACCATCGCCAAGGAAATTGAGCTTCCCGACGCCTTTGAGAACATGGGCGCTCAGCTGCTCAAGGAAGCCGCCACCAAAACCAACGACGCCGCCGGCGACGGCACCACCACTTCCATCGTGCTGGCCCAGAGCCTCATCAACGAAGGCTTCAAGAACGTCACGGCCGGCGCCAACCCCATGGCCATCAAGCGGGGCATTGAGCAGGCCGTATCCTCCGTCGTAGAGGAACTGCGCGGCATGGCCCAGCCCGTGGAGACCCGCGACCGCATCGGCCAGGTAGCCAGCCTGTCCGCTCACGAAGACGCCATCGGCGAGACCATCGCTGAAGCCATGGAAAAGGTCGGCAAGGACGGCGTCATCACCGTTGAGGAGTCCAAGGGACTTTCCGACGAGATCGAATACGTAGAGGGAATGCAGGTTGACCGTGGCTACATTTCCCCTTACTTCATTACCAACTCCGACCGCATGGAATCGGTAATTGAAGACGCCTCGCTCATTATTACCGACAAGAAGGTCTCCGCTGTGGCTGACCTGCTTCCCGCCCTGGAAAAGCTGCTCCAGATCGGCAAGAAGAACGTGGTTGTGATCGGCGAAGACGTGGACGGCGAAGCCCTGGCCACTTTGGTGGTCAACAAGCTGCGCGGTACCCTGAACATCCTGGCCGTCAAGGCCCCCGGCTTCGGCGACCGCCGCAAGGCCATGCTCGAAGACATCGCCATTTTGACTGGCGGCACCGTCGTCAGCGAAGAAACCGGCCGCAAGCTTGACTCCGCTGTTGTCGAGGACTTCGGTCAGGCCCGCAGGGTAAGCTCCACCAAGGACGAGACCACCATCGTGGAGGGTCGCGGTTCTGAGGAAGCCATCCAGGCGCGCATCAACCAGATCAAGACCCAGATCGAGGAAACCACTTCCGAATTCGACCGCGAAAAGCTGCAGGAACGCATGGCCAAGCTGTCCGGCGGTGTCGCGGTGATCAAGGTCGGCGCTGCCACCGAGATCGAGCTCAAGGAGCGCAAGGCTCGCGTCGAAGACGCGCTGTCCGCCACTCGCTCCGCCGTGGAAGAAGGCATCGTCCCCGGTGGCGGAGTTGCCCTGGTCCGCGCCCAGCGGGCCCTCGACAGTCTCAGTGGCCTCAACGATGACGAAGAGATCGGCGTGAACATCATCCGCCGCTCGCTCGAACAGCCCCTGAAGCTCATCGTGGAGAACGCCGGTTCCGAAGGCGCCGTCGTCCTTAACCAGGTGAAGCAGCAGGCCGACGACTTCGGTTACGACGCCGACATCGGCGAGTTCGGCCCCATGATGGAGCGCGGTATCGTTGACCCGGTCAAGGTCACCCGGTATGCCCTGCAGAATGCTGCCAGCGTAGCCGCCATGGTGCTGACCACCGAGTCCATGATTACCGAAATCCCCGAGCCGGCTCCCGCCGCGCCCGCAATGCCGCCGATGGACTACTAGTCCCCACCCGGCAGCGTTCCGGCTTCTGGGCCGGATAACAGGAGGACCAAGGGACCGCCCCGAACCATCGGGGCGGTCCTCTCTTTTGGCGGGGAGGACATCTTCACCCTCCACCGGAATGCTGGTAGAATTGCCCCCAATATCGTAGGGAGATATACATTGGCCCAGGGAAAGGTTTACTCATCGGCAAAGGCTGCTCTGGCCGACGTTCAGGACGGTTCTACAATCCTGGTCTCCGGGTTCGCTGGTTATGGTGTTGCCTGGAGCCTGCTGGACGCGTTGGTCGAAGTCGGCAGCAAAGACCTGACTGTCATCTATCGGGATGGTCCCTTACCTGAAGGCACAGGGGCACGCCTGCCAGCCATCAACAACCTGGTAACAAATGGGCTGGTTACGAAATTGATTTCCCCCTTGCCCTTTCTGCCTGGCAACGGTGGCGCCATTGAAGAGCGCTGGCTGTCAGGGGACCTGCAGATTGAAATATTGCCCCAGGGCATTCTGGTGGAGCGTCTGAGAGCGGGAGGCGCTGGTATCGGGGGGGTCTTTCTGCCCACTGCGCTGGGAACCAGGTTTGAGGGAGACAAAGAGAGGCGCGCCTTTGCCCAGGGCGAGGCCGTTCTGGAACTGCCATTGAAGGCCGACTACGCTCTCATCCGGGTAGCGGCCGCCGACACGCTGGGCAACTCCATCTATGACGGTTCCGGCCGCAATTGGGCTCCGATAATGGCTATGGCCGCCAGGGTTACAATCGCCGAAACCGGCAGAATTGTTGAGCCGGGGGAATTGGACCCGGAAGCGATCATTTCTCCTGGTATTTTCGTCAACAGGATTGTGGCGGCGGAATAATCTCCCTAACCCGCAGCAGGAACTGTTATGCCCCAGAAATTGGACGAACTCTCAATGGCGCGCCGCGCCGCATCGGAACTTCAGCCTGGGCAGTTGGTCGCCCTGGGATCTGGGCTGCCTGCCAGGGTGGCTGAAGTAGCGCCGCCTCGCGCACCGTTGCAGTTGCTGTCCGACAGCGGCGCCCTGGGCTACCGCCCTTCCACCGCTGGCCTGGCTGCAGTCGGTCCTTCCCTCACCGGCCCCGATGGGGTACCGGTCGCTTTAGCGGAAGGTGGCTCCGTGGTAGGCACAGCAGACTGGGCAGCCATGCTGCGGGGTGGCCACGTGGACGTGGCGGTGGTGCAGCCGGCGCGGGTTACCGCTTCCGGAGACCTCATCGGGTGGACTACGGCGGCGACCCCTGGCCTTTTCGCTCCAGGCAGGACGGTGGACCTGGCTGCCGGCGCCAGAAAGGTCATAGCCATGCTGCCCCATACCGGCTCCGACGGTAGTCCCAACATCCTCGCCGACTCCTCGCCCGTGGCTGATGGCAGGGCCTGTGTTGACATAATTATCACGGATATAGCCGTAATTCGCGTAGAGGAGGGAGGTCTTGTCCTGGCTGAAGTTGCCCCGGGCTGGAGTTACGACGACGTTGCGGCGCTTACCGGCGCTTCACTTTCCTGCGCTGACGATCTCAAGGAAATAGCGCCCAGCCTGGAAGCGTTGAATGCCGAGCCGCCGGGCAAGGTATATCCCGACGCCCCCTCCGCCATCCGGGACATTGCCGATGGAGCAACCGTGATGATTGACGGTTTTGGCGGGCCCGGGGGGATGGCCCATTACCTGCTGGTGTCCTTGCGGGATCAGGGTACCAGGGGGCTGACAATAATCAGCAATACCATTGGCATAGCCCGCTCGGTCAATTTTGGCACACCCCCCGGAAAGCTGGCCATAGACCATTCCATATTGGTGGACAATGGCCAGGTGGCCAAAGCGATAGCGTCCTACCCTGTTTCGCCGTCAATGTCCAATCCCAGTTCCTTTGAACTGGCGTATCGCCGAAATGAGGTTGAGTTGGAACTGGTCCCCCAGGGAACGCTGGCGGAACGATTGAGGGCCGGCGGAGCGGGAATCTACGCCTTCTATACCCCGACCGGCGTGGGCACGTTGATTGCGGAAGGCAAGGAGTCCCGGGTGATCGACGGCAAGGAATACATTCTCGAGGAAGGTCTGAGAGCGGACTATTGCCTTATTCGTGGCCATAAGGCCGATACCATGGGCAATGTCGTGTACAAGGGCACGTCCCGAAATTTCAACGCGGTGATGGCTCCTTCTGCGCGCATAACCATTGTGGAAGTGGACGAAGTCGTCGAACCAGGTCAGCTGGACCCCGAGCTCATAGTGACCCCCGGCATCTACGTTGATCGACTGGTTGTCCGGCCGCGTGACTTCTCCCCCTACGAATAGCCCGACTATTCTTCAGACGGATGTGAGGGTATCCATGGCTCTTGACAAGGAACGACTGCCCAGGGAAGTGGTCGCCATGCGCGTCGCCAGGGAATTGCCCGACGGCGGTTTCGTCAACCTGGGCATTGGCATTCCCACATTGGTTTCCAACTTCATTCCCGATGGCAGCGTCGTCTTTTACCACAGCGAAAGTGGCGTTCTCAACTGCGGGCCCCTGGCGGAGGAGGACGAGCAGGACATTGACCTGATCAATGCCGGCGGGCAGTTCCTGCAGATGGTACCCGGGATGGCCTTCTTCAGTACCGTGGATGGCTTCGCGATGATCCGCGGTGGCCACGTTGACGTTACCGTTCTGGGCGCCCACCAGGTGTCCGCCACCGGCGATCTGGCAAACTGGATGCTTCCCGAGCGGGGAGTAGGCAATATCGGCGGAGCCATGGACCTGGCGGCCGGGGCCAGGCAGGTCATTGTGGCCATGGAGCATACCGACCGCCAGAATAATGCCAAGATTGTCCAGGACTGCACCTACCCCATAACTGGAAAGGGATGCGTTTCCCTGATAGTCACCGACCTTGCGGTGATGGAACCCACTCCCGAGGGACTGGTCCTGAAGGAGGTCGCCCCGGGCTGGACTGTCGAGGAAGTCCAGGAACTCACGGCAGCGCAACTGTTGTCCGCTCCGGACCTGAAAGAGTACGAGCTTTAACGACTTTCCAGGAAAGGGCTCAATAAGCCCCTTTTGACAGGTCCTTTCCCCCGTAGGCGAATACCTGGCTAAGTACGAAGTGGTGGCCGTCGCCTCAAACCTGGCGCAGCTGGGGAAAATTGGTTGCAGTCAGACCCGAGGGACATAGTTAGCTCCTTGGCTGGGTCCCTGAGCGCGCCGCCTGCCGTCGTTATGCGGTTCCTGAGAGGTTTGCCGCTGTTGTGGTGAAGTCTATTGGCATCCCGGCGGATAGCTCTTTCTTGAAGCCACATTTCCCCCTGGGTCAATTAACCCGGCAGTGTCCGGGTTCGTGTTGTGCCAGATGGACCGACCATAGCCGTAGGAGAACCCGCCCCACTCGGGGTGAACCTGGTTGGTGTAAACCCTGAGCCTTGCCCCGGGCGCAAGACTGGCGCCCTCACCAAAGGTGAATTGCTGTCCCCGGTCATTCAGGTCCACCAATGACCATCCCTCCAGGTCTGCGGCAGTGGTCCCCTGGTTGATCAACTGGACGTACTCATCCGCCTCGGAGCGTGGCACCTCCCCGTCAAAAAAGATGCACTCAACCACTACATCCCCGCCCGCAACCTGAGTGGCGCCTGGAGTTGGAGAAGCTGTGGCAGCGGCCGTTGGCGCCGGCGCTGGGGTTGGCACGGGAGCGGGCGTAGAAACTGCGGCATCTGCGGGCGTCGGTGGCGGCGTTGTCGCTGGCACTGCAGTCGAAGTGGGGATGGGGGAAGGCTTCGGGGGAGCCGCCGGACCTGGGTTGACCAATGTAGGTGGCAATGAGGCCTGTTCCAGGGCCGGCGCCGCCAGCACCAGAGCAGTAGCGACAAGGTTCCCAATGTCCGGGGCCAGAACGACAATCTCGTCGCCCCTGGGTTGGAATTCAGGTTCCACAGATTGGGAGACTATGGAGTCTGCAATCCCTGCCTGGCTATCATCCGCCGCCATGACCGGCCCCTCGGGCGTAACGGCTCCCGGAAGCTCAGTTGCCTGGGAAGGCGGTTCCGGCGTCAGGCCCGGAAAAGGGCCGGACCAAGTCTGCGGACTGGGTCGGATAATCAGGGCCCCTTCCCTGGCTTCGGTCGTCGGTGGCAACGGCAGTGAATATGGCGTGGGAATTGGCATTGGAACAACCAGCAGGCTAGGCTGCGCCTGCGGCCCGGAATCTGACGAGGTACTGGGAGATATTCCAGCTTCCTGTTGGCCCTGCCGGCCAATGTCGGCTTCTTCGATGCCGCAGCCCTCGGACAGCAAAAATGCTGCCGCCGCGATCAGAAGCAAGGCGCAGACGTAAAATGACTGTGGACACTGAACTTGCACGACACTGGAATTTAATCCCGCTCCCTGGCTATTGCAATGCCTAGAACTGCGAGGGTCTGAGGAGTTTGGGCATTATTTGCGCCAGCGTTCATTTGCCAAATGTTGACGCCGTGCTATAATCGGGATACTCAGGCAGTCGGCTACGATGGCAGGCTGTCAACGGGGCCTGTCGCAGTATAGGTCTGGCAGGTCCAATTCGGTGCCGACGGCGGATGATGTGAGGTTGGTGTTGCGGCCCGCATAGTTCGACCCACATGCCAGGGTCGATGGATTTCAGGCGTACCCAGACATCAGGACACTTCATATTCATCAGGAGGATTAACGTGGACAAAGGAAGTGTGATCTTCAACGCCGGTGCGGTAGATATTACCCTGGAATACCGGGAACTTATGCCCGACCAGGGCCTGTGCGTACAGGTCTTTGGCGAAGTTGGCGGCGAGGACGTAGAGATCCTGCGCTTTGACTGCTTCGACCAGATGCCTCACTACCACTATGGCCCCGCCAATCACAACATCCGGTTGAACATGGACAAGACTACCGTCGGCAATCCCTTCGGCTGGACCATAAACAACCTGCGGACCAAGCTCCCCGCGATGATTCGCCGCTCCGGCTACGACGATTTGGCGGACGCGGTGGAAGCAAATCCCGTCTCTGCTGAGACCCTGGACGCCGTGGAAAGCAAGGGCCGCGAGATGTCCGTAAACATGCGCCGGACGGTAACCCATATGTTCGAGCGGATGCTGGAAGACGACGTCTTCACCGTCGGCAACCTGCGCATTGGCCTGGAGTACCGGATTCTGCCTCAGGCCAACACTGAGGGCCTGGCCATTCACGTCCTCTCCGACGTGGCCGGTCAGAACGTGGAATTGCTGGCTTTTGACTGCTTCGTCAACGGCCCCCACTACCACTATGGTCCTCGCAACCAGGACATCCGGATTTACTGGGACACCACCACTTCCGGTGAGACCCTGCGGTGGACCCTGGACCAGTTCTACGCCGGCAACATGAAGAAGATGATTGACCGCGCCGGCTATCCCACCATCGCCAACGACGTGGACGAGGTGCTGCTGCAGGCCACCATGCCCGCCATCGAGAAGCGAGCGCTGGAACTGGTAATGGAGAACCAGAACCGGGACGACGACCCCAAGGCCGCTCTCCTGAAGGAGATCGAGACCCTGCGGGAACGTGTCGCCGCTCTGTAGTAACTTTCTCTCCGGCTGACAGGCAACGGCCCGGCATTTTTGCCGGGCCGTTTAATTTTGCTGCGCAGCGCGCAACGGCAACTGATGCTCCCGCATCCAGTCCCTACATCATTGTGTACCCGCCACTGACGCTGAGGGTCTGGCCGGTAATGAAACTGGCGGCGTCGGATGCCAGGAATACCACCGCGTTGGCGATTGCCCATGCGTCTCAGAATGTAGGCTCGCTCCACTCGTTCCAGCACGTCATCGGTGAAGATGTCCCTCATCTGGTTCCACATGCTCTCCGGGCTTATTTCTTCCCCCTCCGGGGGAACTATCAGACCGGGACACACTACGTTAAGGCGTAGTCCATACCGGCCGGTCTCCCTTGCGATTGCCTTGCTCAGGGCAATTACGCCGCCCTTGCAGGCCGAATACACCGCCTCCCGGTACTCGCCCATTCGTCCCGCGTCGGAACTGATGCTGACGATGGACCCCGCCTGCCGTTCAATCATGTGAGGCAACACTGCGTGAATGCAGTTAATGGGACTCCACAGGTTAACCGCGACCTCCTTTTCGTGTTCCTCGCGGGGTTTCTCCATGAACAACCGGTCCACCGTCCAGCCTACGTTGTTGACCAGGACGTCCACGCTGCCGAATTCGGCTATAGACTCCTCCACCATTGCCTCAACCTGGCCCCGGTCGGTGACGTCCGTCTGAATAACTTTGGTCAGGCTGCCGGTATTCATCCGGGCAACCTCGGCTGCTACCGCTTCGCCCTGGGCCGGGGCCAGCTCTGCGATGGTGATATTGGCGCCCTCGGCGGCAAAGGCGTGTACGATGGCGCGGCCGATGTTGGAGCCACCACCGGTTACGATCACGTTCTTGCCCTCAAGACCCAGTTCCATGTTTGTTCTCCTTGAGAATCACTCGATACTTTCAGCCCAGTGAGTGAAATGAGCCGGTCGGGACCAACCCGCTTCAGCGGCAGGGATATCAGGGGCCCGGTATTCGGGGAACGCCCCCTAATCGCAGGCGCAGCAATCCCTTGATGTCTTCCACCGCGGTGTTCGTGATGTTGACGGTGCTGGTGGGGTCATCGTCCCATTTCACGGGAATGGACTTAATGCGGTAGCCTCGTTTGGCGGCGATAATCAGCAGTTCCGTGTCGAAGAACCAGTTATTGTTCTCAATGTAAGGGATAATGGCCCTGGCGGTCTGCCTGGTGAGGGCCTTGAATCCGCACTGAGCGTCAGGAAAGTCCGTGAAAAACATGGACTTGATCAAAAGGTTGTAGCTCCGGGAAATGAACTCCCGTTTCAAGGAGCGGGTGACCTGTGAGTCGCGACTGAGGCGGCTCCCCGTCGCCACATGGAAACCCGACTCCAAGGCGCCTATAAGTTGGGGAAAGTGGACCAAATCCGTGGACAGGTCAACGTCCATGTAGCTGACTATTTCGGCGTTGCTGTTCAGCCAGGCCGCCTTGAGGGCTCGGCCCCGGCCCTTCTGGGGCAAGGAAAAGTAGCTGACCCTTTCGTATTTGCGAGAGAGCGCTTCCGAAACTTCCCGGGTGCCGTCAATTGAAGCATTGTCGGCAATGATGACATGCCAGAGGTTTGGGATGTTGTCGGCCAGGAAGGCAGTAAGGCGGTCTATGCTTTCCGGCAGGGCCGCTTCCTCGTTGTAAACCGGCACCACCACATCCACGGAGGAAGACATCAGAATGGCCTCCAGTAAGGGGAGTTTCCACCGCTGTCCCGGGGCGCTGTCACCGCCTCGCCGGAGAATGTGGGGACCGCAGGCATCAGTGTCGGAAGTGGCGAACGCCGGTGAAGACCATCGCGATGCCATGGTTGTTGGCGGCGGCAATGACCTCTTCGTCTCGAATCGAACCTCCCGGCTGGATTATGGCGGTTATGCCTGCCTCGGCAGCCAGTTCAATGTTGTCGGGGAAGGGGAAAAAGGCGTCCGAGGCCAGTACGCACCCATTAGCCTTCTCGCCGGCAATCCTCTGGGACAGATGAACGCTGACCACCCGATTGGGCTGACCCGCTCCCATGCCGACCAGGGTCCGGTTCCTGGCGAAAACTATGGCATTGGACTTGATGTGCTTGCAGGCGACCCAGGCGAAGGCCAGATCGTCCATCTCAGCCTCGGTAGGAGTACGCTCGGTGGCCGTGCTCCAGTCGGCCGCGCTTTCCGAAATGGAATCGGGAGTCTGGATTAAAACGCCGCCACTGATGGGACGGATATCCAGGTTGATGCCGCCCAGCTCGGACCCCCCAGCATCCACCTCCAGCACTCGCAGGTTTCGTTTCTTCTGAAGAATCTCGAGGGCTTCGGGCTCATATCCCGGAGCCACGACGACTTCATAGAATACGGGATTCATCGCCTCCGCAGCCTCTGGCGTGACGGTACGATTGAAGCCCACAATGCCGCCAAATGCGGAGACCGTGTCCCCCTCGTAGGCCTGGAGATAGGCCTGGGCCAGCACGTCGTGGCTGGAAAGTCCGCAGGGGTTGGCATGCTTGATGACTGCCACCGTGGGTTCCGCAAAATCACTGGCGGTCTGCCACGCGGCGTCGGCATCCATCAGGTTGTTGTAGGACAGCTCCCTGCCGTGCAACTGGCGGGCCGAAGCTATGCCTCCCCCGTTGGCGCCAGCTGGCACGTAAAGCCCACCCTGCTGGTGAGGGTTCTCTCCGTACCGAAGCGTTGTAATCTGGTCGAAGGTCAGGTTCAGCTTTTCCGGGAGCGGGGTTTCATCCTTTTGCTCCGTCAGGTATCCGGCTACGGTGGCGTCATACTCGGCAACATGCTGGAAAGCCTTGGCCGCCAGGCTCCGGCGTTCCAGGTTGGACAGGCCTTCCCCGGAAAGGCGTTCCGCCACCCATCCGTAGTCCTCCGGGTCCACTACCACTGCCACCGATGGGAAGTTCTTGGCTGCGGCTCTCAGCATGGTTGGGCCGCCAATGTCGATGTTTTCTAACGCATCGTCCAGCGTTACATCAGGATCGCTTATGGTTGCTGCGAATGGATAGAGATTTCCCACTATCAGGTCTATGGCGCCAATTCCGTGGGTTTCAAGCTCCTCCATGTGAGCTGGTAGGTCCCGTCGGGCAAGGATTCCGCCATGGACCACGGGGTGAAGGGTCTTGACGCGGCCATCCAGGATTTCCGGAGAGCCGGTTACTTCGGAAACCTGACGCACCGGCAGTCCCCCCTCTTCGGCCAGGGTCCGGTGGGTGCCACCCGTGCTGACCAGTTCATACCCGGCGTCCACCAATTGCTGCCCAAATGCGACTATCCCGGTCTTGTCGAATACACTAAGTAATGCTCTCAAAGGATTTGCCCTCGCTTAGCTCCTGTAATTTTCGCGACCTGCCAGCGCCAAAATCGGGGACAGGCCAGTCCATTAGCTGGCCAGAATCACCTGGTCGTCGCCGGTTCGATGGACTATTTCACCAACCACGACGGCGTCCGGAGCGGCTTCCCTGATTTTTTCCACATGGTCTCCCTGGCATACGGCGACCATGCCCAGCCCCATGTTAAAGACACGGAACATTTCCTCGTCGGAAATTTGACCTTCTTTTTGAATCACGGAAAAGATCGGAAGTACATTCCACGAACCCACTCTGAAAACGGCCGCAACATTGTCTGGAAGGATTCCCGGAACCTTTCCGGGCAGGCCTCCTCCGGTTATGTGGGCCAGTCCCTTCAAGTACGGCATGGCCGGCTGCAATTGGGGAAAATAGCAGCGGTGGCGGGCCAGCAGCTCCTCCCCCAGCCGGTGGTTAAGATTGTCGAACTGCCGGTACAACACGGACGGATCGGCGTCGGAGTCAAAAACGCGGCGAACCAGGGAAAAGCCGTTGGTGTGCAGTCCGCTGGAAGGTATGCCCACCACTGAGTCGCCCGGGGTTGTCGCCTGGCTGTCCAGCAGGCCTTCCTTTTCCGCCACTCCCACCACAAAGCCTGCCAGGTCGAAGTCATCACCGGAGTAAAGACCGGGCATCTGGGCCGTCTCTCCACCTATCAGGGCGCAGCCTGCTTCCCGGCAGCCCCAGGTAATGCCCCGCAGCAGAGTTTCCATTCTGTGCTGGTCCAGTTCGCTGAAAGATACATAGTCAAGGAAGAAAAGGGGTTTCGCTCCCTTGGTCAGGATGTCGTTAACGTTGAGCGTTACCAGGTCCTGTCCAATGGATTCAAAGTGTCCTAACTGGGCGGCTATCTTCAGTTTGGTCCCGACCCCGTCGGCGCTGGCTACCAGTACGGGCGACTTGTAGCCGGAAAGCTCGAAGAGGCCCGCAAAGCCTCCGCCGGATGCTAGGACTTCGGGGCCATGAGTCATGGAGGCAAAGGCCTTTATCCGGTCTTTGAGGTCTTCCATGGCATCCAGCTGCACCCCGGATGCGTGGTAGGTTTCACCGGTCAATGGTCAATTCTCCATAATGGCGAGGCGTTGGAGGCTAGGCGGAACGATTGGCGAAGGTGTCATGGCGGCGAATCGGTGGTTTGTGAGAGGTCAGTTGTCGGATTCCAGCACCAGCTTGCCCAGCTGCAACTGCACGGGTACCGGGTAGTTGCCGGTGAAGCATGCGTCGCAGAAGCCGTCCTGCTCGCCGTTGGAGACCTTGAGCAAGCCCTCTATGCTGAGGTATCCAAGGGAGTCGGCGCCAGCCATTTCGCGGATTTCTTCCACGGTCTTATTGGCCGCAATCAGTTCATCCTGGTCGGCCATGTCGACACCCATATAGCAGGGGAACTTGATGGGCGGGGCGCAAACGCGAATGTGAATCTCCTTTGCGCCGGCTCTCTTGAGCACCTTGATGACATGGGGTGTGGTGGTCCCTCGTACAATGCTGTCATCCACCACCACCAGGCGTTGACCGCGAATTACTTCCGGCAGCGGATTGAATTTCTGACGCACGCCCAGGTCTCTGAGTCGCTGTTCCGGTTCGATGAAGGTGCGCCCGACGTAGCGGTTCTTGATCAGGCCATCGCTGTAAGGAATCCCGGATTCCCTGGCGTAGCCTACTGCCGCAGCGGTCGAGGAATCGGGAATGCCAATAACGAGGTCAGCATCCACGGGATGCTCTCTGGCCAGTTGCGCGCCCATTCTCTGCCTGGCCGTGTAAACCAGGGTGCCGTCCAGCACGCTGTCGGGCCTGGCGAAATAAATGTGCTCGAATATGCACATTGCCCTGGCGCGTTCCGGCTCCTGGCGCACCGCAGACCTCATGCCCTGCCGGTCGATGACAATAACCTCGCCCGGCTGAACGTCACGCAGAAACTCGGCCCCCAGGTGGTCCAGGGCGCAGGTTTCTGAAGCCACAATCCAACCCTCGCCCAGCCGTCCCAGGCACAGGGGACGAATTCCCAGAGGGTCCCGGGCGGCGATGACCGTGTCCTCAGTCATCGCTACGAGGGAAAAAGCGCCGTCCAGGGTCCTCATGCAGTGAAACACCCGGTCCTCCCAGCAATTGCCGGGCGCATTGACCATCAGGTAAGCGATTACTTCGGAGTCGGTTGTGGTCTTGAACGCGCAGTCCCACTGCTTCTGCAGCTGACCCTTCAACTGTGAGGCGTTGATTATGTTCCCGTTGTGGGCGAGGGCCAGTTTTCCGGCCATGCCGTGGACGACCAGGGGCTGGGCGTTGCAAAGCTGGCTGGTGCCGGTGGTTGAATAGCGGGTGTGCCCTATCGCGAATTCGCCGGACAGTGGGAGAAAGTCTCGTTCCCTGAATATCTGGGTAACGAGACCCATGTCGGTGTGGACGTTCAGCGTGTGGCCGTCGGAGGCGGCGATCCCCGCGCTTTCCTGGCCACGGTGCTGAAGAGCGAAAAGGCCGAAAAATGCAACCCTGCTGGCCTCTGCGTTCGGAATGTATGCGGCAACCACCCCACACTCTTCGCGAGGGTGGTCGAAGGGGAACTGGGGCTTGTGGTACGCTCCCTCTATATCCACGGGCCTATTTTACGTTCCCTCTACGGTATCGGTCAACGAAAATGGAGTGACTGGAATGGCGGCCTCTCGTATTCCGGCCGGGTATTCTCCCGTAGCCCGCGTACGGGGCCTATCGCGCGTTAGAGCCGGTCCAGTCAAGAAATGACACACCCTTCCGGTCTTTTCTTCTGAGGGGTCATGCTCGTCCGATGAGCAGGTTGGCCTATCGCTTGGGGATGATGGTGACTTTTCTGTCCTCTCCGAACCCCACGCTTTCGGTGCTGATGTCTTCGCGGTCGGCCAGGGAAATGTGGACAATTCTTCGGTCCGCCGCCGACATAGGCTCAAGGGTAATGCTTCGCCCCGTTTGCAGGACCCTTTCCGCGACCTTGTTGGCCATGTCCCGCAGGGATGCTTCCCGGCGCTGACGATAGCTCTCCACGTCCAGCACCACGCGGACACTTTCGCCGAATTCCCTCCGAACAATCAGGTTTACTATGAACTGAAGCGACTGCAGCGTCTGGCCGCGGCGGCCAATCAATAGGCCCGAGTCTTCCCCGCTAATGTCGATTACCGGTCCGCCGACTTCAGGGTCGTCAGCCGTGCGTATGGTGCAGACCACGTTCACGCCAGAAGTAGACAGAATGTTGTTCAAGGCGACAATCGCCAGCCCCGCTACGGTACCCTCCCCTGCGCTGGAAACCGGTGGGGTTGCCGGCGAGGCTTCTGGGGTTCCGGTATCGTCGGCTTCCACGGTTGCGGAGTCTGCCGAGGGGGTGGAAGGGGCCGCAGTTGACCTTACTGCGCCGAGCCTGGTCACGCGCACCCTGGCTACCTCTGCGCCGATGCCAAGGAAACCGGCCTTCCCCCTACTTAGTATTTCTACCTCTACCTCGTTGCGGTCTACGCCTAGTTCCTTCAGCGCCAGTTCTTCTGCTTCTTCTACGGTTCTGGCGGTTCGTTCTACGGAGTCCATCGTCTTCTATCTCCTCGGTCGCCGAGTTTGAGTCGGCGGACTGGGCCGGCCTGCTTGGCGCCGGAGCCGACCTGGGAATCAGTGGGAACAACGGCCCCCAACCGGTTATAAAGTACTGGATGCCTACGCCAATTATATTGGAAACAATCCAGTAAAGCGGAAGACCGCTGGGCAACTGAAGTGAGAAAAATCCCAGGAATATGGGAATCATCCAGAGCATCATGGTCTGACTGGATTGCTGTCGGGGATCCGGGGAGGGGGTCATTGTCATTTTCTGCTGCACCCAGGTGGACGCGGCCACCAATATGGGCAGCACTACGGGAGAAGGGTCCGGTTCTCCCAGCTTCAGCCAAAGGAAAGTATCGCTCAAGGGAGCGGCGGAATGTATGGGGACGAAGGTTATCCAGGGATAGAGTTTCTGGGATAACCCCACCAGGTCTTCCGGCTTCGTGAACAGGGTCTGAATCAAGACCCGGAACAGGCCGATGAGTATCGGCAACTGCACTATCAGGGGTCCCAGGCAGCCGATGGGGCTGACACCGGACTCCCGGTACAGCCGCATCGTTTCCTGGGAGACCCTGGCCCGGTCGCCGCTGTAACGTTCCTGGATTTCCCGCATGCGGGGCTGCAGTTCGCTCATTCGCCGCATCTGGCGAATTTGCTTCAGGGTCAACGGCAGGGTAACCAGCCTCACCAAGACTGTGAAAGCTATGATTGCCAGCCCCATGTTGTTGAAACACAGCACGTACAACACCATCAAGGTGTTGAGCATGGGGCGTATGATTATTTCGTTCCAAAGGAGAAAGAAGAATTCCAAAAGGACTCCTAGACGTCCAGGACCGGTGGGGAACTGATTCCAAGCCTAATGCCCATCTAATTGCATTGCCTGTGAATGGCGCTGTCAAAACACCAGATTGACTCTTTATCCTGGCCCTCCGTTACCGCCACGCGA
Source organism: Chloroflexota bacterium (assembly GCA_028875055.1). Taxonomy (GTDB): domain Bacteria; phylum Chloroflexota; class Dehalococcoidia; order Lucifugimonadales; family UBA3495; genus Bin22. The sequence continues at coordinate 77,227 of JAPPGG010000034.1, read as the reverse complement.
CGAACAATACCATTGTCCCCGCCTGCAAAAACCGAGTAGCGCTGAATTACTGAAAGCGCCGGAGCATCCGTGCCCAAAGGCGCATTTGCCGGCGCCCCCGCGATGAGCGGCGCCTTTATGCCACCTTCCTCCAAATTGGGCAGGTTGCTAATGACTTCTCCGTCCACCAGATTGGAGGGACTGGTGCTCAGTAGCCGCATCTTCCCGTCCACCGAGGCTACGACCAGCCCCAGGGGCACCAGGGCAGGGGTGGAAACAATGGGACTCTCCATGTTGTGACGCCAGATGGCTTCCTTGTTTTCTCCCGAACCCGGATTATCCGGTTCCAGGGCATAGACAAACCCGTCCATTGCTGGCGCGAATATGGTCTCGCCGTCAGTTACGGGGCCCGCCCAGAACCAGTTCCCGCTCTCAAAGGCCCATTCCAGTTCACCGTCGTCGGCGTCCAGGGCGTAGAGTTTCTTGTCGAAGGAACCGATGAACAGATTTCCCCTGAAGAGCAGCGGGTTACCAACGACGGCCCCCCCTGTCTCGTATCGCCAGAGCTCCCTGCCATTTCTCAAATCAACTGCATAAACCGAATGGTCGTGGGAGCCAAAATAGGCGATTCCGTTCTGAATGGCCGGCGTGGACCAAAGTTTCCCCCCGGTGCGGAAGGGCGACCATGGGAGCTCGGTACCGGAGGCGGCGTCAAATGCATAGAGGTTGCCGTCCTCGGACACGACAACCAGCATGGTGGAAGGTCCCGTCTCACTGTTGACAATCTCGGTCAGGACCGGAGCCCCAATGATGGGCTGGGGGTCCATTGAAGGGTCTTCTCGGACCGCCCGCTTCCAGCCTCCTCCCTCATCGCCGGTCTCCAGGGAAAGGGCGTAAAGGTTTCCATCGACCGCGCCTACGTAAACCAGGCCCAGTTCCTTGCTGATGGCGGGTGGGCCGAAAACCCCTTCCAGTCCAGCGCCACTTCCCAAGGGCGGATAGGTCCATAGTACGCGGGGAGAGCCGGACCCGAAATCCTCCATGGCCCGGATTTTGACCCGTCTCTTGTCATCATCCAGGTCCTGGCCGGTTTCCGTTTCCAGGTCGTCCAGGTCACCATCCATTTGGGAAGCAACGAAAACCCTGGTTGGATCACCGGGCGCATCGGAGAATGCCACTGAGACAGGAGCCCACCCGACGTTGTCGCCGCCCAGGTTTGGGGTGCAGGCCAGACCACCGATTCCGAGAACCACCGCCAGGAAACCCGCCGCCACAAAGCCATTGAGGGACGTTCGATTCCTGGTGGAAGGATGTGCGATTGCGCTGAACGAAAAACGGGAAAACAAGGCTGACGGGAGAAACGGGAAAACAGAAAAAAAGGACATTATTTAAGGTACGGGGTCGTACCCTTTACCTCCCCCTGGCCGACAATTGATGATGCGCTTGAGACCCAGGAAACTGCCCCGAAAAACTCCATGCTGGACGATTGCCTGAGCGGCATAGTTGGAGCAGGTAGGGGTAAAACGGCAAACCGAGGGAAGGTAGGGAGAGACAGCAGCTTGATAGAAACGTATCAGTCCCAGGGCAAGAATTCTCATCGGCTGGCTACTATGTTGAGGAAGGGTCGGGCTGGACTAACTTGATGCGCCGCAACAGTTGGTTTGTGGCTTGCTTCAACTGTCTGAACTCAGCTTCGGCGGCGCCGCGGCGAGCAATGAAAACGGCGTCCCATCCTCCCTTTACTTCGTTCTCTCGGATTGCTTCGCGCAATCTACGTTTGATCAGGTTCCTGGTTACTGCATTGCCTATTCGCTTGCTGACTACGAACCCAAAACGGCTGTCGTCCAGTCCGTTGGGAAGGGCCCTGACTACCAGCAATCTGTTGACTGCGCTGATGCCCTCCTGGTGAATTTGGGCGAATCGTTTACGTTCAGTCAGGCTGAAGCGGCGTTGCATTGGCCGGGCGACGCCTATACCGTCAGGCGATGCCGACCCTTGAATCTTCTGCGACGGAGTACTGCGCGCCCGTCGGAAGTCCGGGAACGGGCCCTGAAGCCGTGCACTCTGGCGCGGCGTCGCTTTTTCGGTTGGTAAGTTCTCTTAGGCATATATTGGACACACTCCAGGCCATAGATTATAGGATTGCCCGTCCATTTGCGTCAAGGGAGATACAATTGCAGAAACAGTTCAGCTTTGATACTCACGGAGGCCCAGAAAATGTTAATCCGGCGTAGGCCGGAATCCATGAAGGCTGACTTCGCGCATGGGCCAAGCACAGCAAGGACTCCTGGATACCAGCCTTCGACGGTATGACGGGGCTGGCCGGTATTGAGACCCCAACAACTCTGAACTGTTAGCTACGGTTGTTTCTCTTGGCTAAGGGTTTCTAACCGATGGTATAATGTTTTCCCGCGAGCCCGTAATGGCCAGCAATGGCCCACACGCCGAAGTGGCGGAATGGTAGACGCGCCGGTCTCAAAAACCGGTGGGGGCAACCCCGTGTCGGTTCGAATCCGACCTTCGGCACCACTGATTTTTTCAGCCTGGATTCCAGGTCCAATTGGAATGAAGAACCGCCCGAAATGGGCGGTTTCTCTTCTTCAGTCCACTTGGAACTGCCCTAGAGATTCCTGGAGGTTCCACCCGGTTCCATGACGGCCTCTCCCGAGAGCAGGACGAGTTCGCACTGGCGCCAGGGAACTGTTGCGCCGGCATAACTGGCATAACTAGGCAGCCCAGGTTCCCGGAAATAGAATTACTTGTGATGGGGACCGGTGTAGTAGAGCCAGCCAGGAGGCTTTCGGGCCAACAACTGCTGCAGGCAAACTGACCCAAGCCACAGAGATCTGGTCCCATACATCGATCAAGGTGGAGCCAAAAAAGGGGGGCAAAGGTCAATTTGCCCCCCGGCGGTACAAACTCTTCCCTGATTTATGCGCTTATCAGGTCCTTGGCGATGGCGTCGGAGACCAGGTCGCCCTGGGCTTCCAGATGGTCCATGATGGCGTCGGCTGCGGCGCCAATCAGTTCCGGGTCCAGGTTTGCCGCGGCTTCCGAGTACCCGGCCTCTTCCAGGTAATTGCCGGTCTGCTCTCGGAACTGACCCAGCGCCCACTCCAGCTGCGCGTCCATCTCTCTCATGCCTTCCGGAAAGTCAACGTGGGAGCCTCCCGCGCCCAGCTTGTCGTAGCCGCCCTTGTGCCAGTGACCGCGTGAGCCGTGAGGATCGAACCGGATAATCTCCACACCCTTGACGTCCACGCCAAAGGTGGGCCCGCCGAACTTGCCCTTAAGGCAGCGCAGGGGCCAAAGGTACATAGTTACGTCGCCCTGTTTGGTGAGCGGCCGGACCATGACACGTCCCAGATAAGACTCGCCGTCAATCATAGTTGCCATATGTAATCCTCCATATTCCGCCTCAAGCGGATACATCTCGACGTATATTATCACAAGCACCGATGAAGCCCAATGGAGGAACGCGGTGCAAGGTTTCCCGCGAGACCGGCGCGGAGGAGACTCTTGCAGGCAGGCGGCCCCGCATCGCAAGGGTGGACGGCCCTGCCAGGGCCAGAGGTTGAAACGCTGGGGTCCTCTCTTGAGGCAGGCAACGTTGCACCGCGCGGGTGGAAGTCCGCAGCTAATTGCCTCGCTGCCTGATTCCCTCACAGCATGCCCGCGGTTCCCTGCTACAATTCTGCTTGATATGTCGCCACCCTCGCTGTCGGTTGAGACTGAGGAGGTGGTATCGCCAAGTGCTGTTACGAAGGAGATGGTGCTGCAATGAATATCGGATTGAGCATTCCCAGGCTACCCGATGCCGAAGGCATTCGCAGGTTTGTCGGGAGGGCGGAAGAACTGGGGTTCGAATCGGTCCTGGCCGGAGACCACATCCTGCTGCCCACGGGAGGCACCAACCAATATCCCTATACGGCCGACGGTTCCTTCTCCCGACCGGCTGATGAGCCCTTTCTGGAGACTATGACCATGCTGGGGTATATGGCGGCCTGTTCAAGCACAATCAAGCTTGGCAGTACCGTGATAATACTGCCCTATCGCAATCCCCTGGTTCAGGCGAAGATGTTTGCCTCCCTGGACGTGCTTACCAGCGGGCGAATGATATGCGGCGTGGGGGTAGGCTGGCTGGAGAAGGAGTTCGACACCCTGGGGTTGCCCTATGCCGAAAGAGGGGCAATGAGCGACGAGTACCTTCAGATCTTCCGAATTCTGTGGACCCAGGCAGATCCGGAGTTCCACGGCAAGTACTTCGACATCGAAGGAATCCAGTTTTACCCCAAGCCGGTCCAGCAGCCCCACATTCCCATCTGGGTGGGAGGCCACAGCCGGGCCGCCTTGCGCAGGACCGCCAGGCTGGGCGACTGCTGGCATACCACGCGGCAGACTCCTGATTTCGTCGCCCAGAACCTGCCTTACCGGCGCGAGCAGGCGGAGCGGGCTGGCCGGGACCCGGCCTCTATTTCCATTTCCCTGAAGCGGAGCCTTCACTTCACCGACCTGGGAGCCAGCGAGGAGAAGTCGGTGCGCACTGGAGGAGTGATTATCGCGACTACCCAGGAGGTAATTGACGACGTTTACTACTGCCGTGAACTGGGCATCAACCAGCTGACTTACGACTTCCGGGTGGAAGGAGCAGATGCCTGTATCGAGGTGATGGAACACCTGGCCCGGGAGGTACTTCCCGTAGCCCAGCGGCTGGGCTGACTTGGGAGAAGAACATTGGGCCGCGCAGCCAGGAAGCGGCGCCAGGACAGCGTGGGCGCCGCCGCCTCCGGCCGCTACAGTCCGTTTTCCTTGAAGACCTTCGCCCTTTCAACCAGGGAGAGGGCTGTGTGCTGCATGTTCGCGACCTGCTCTTCACTGACCTGTCGCTTGATAGTACCCGGAATGCCGGTTACGAAGGAGCGGTCAGGCACGTCGGTACCGGAGAGGACCACCGAGTTGGCGGCTATGAGACATTGTTCGCCAATATATGACCGGTGCAGGAAGGTACAGTTGTTGCCCAGCAGGGACCCGGCGCCAATTCGCATACCGTGGACGACCACGGCGTGTCCCACTGTGACGTAGTCTTCGATAACCAGGCCATTGCCGTGGATCACAGCCCCTTCCTGGACGTTTACATAATTTCCGATTACGACCTTTTCTTCGCCGTCCGCCCGAATAGTTACACCGGGCCAGATACTGCTGTATTCACCGATTTCCACATCGCCAACAACATAGGCAAACTCGCTGACCCAGGCTGTTTCGGCGATTCTGGGGGTTTTGTCTCCGAGGCTCCTTATCAAGTGACTCCTCCTAGTATTCTAATGCCGGCGGGCTTCGCCGTCCTCCGCGATACGGGCCGAGGACGCCGGGTTTGCAGGAAGGGATTATACCGCAGCCTCAAGCCAAGATGGGTGGGATGATCCCCCTTCCAACAATGGCAGCTTGTATTTGGAGGCGGGCGCAAATCAAAAAAACGTTTTTTCCCGTCCCCTGTACTCATTTGGCCTTATTTTGTATCTGGGCAGTTTTCCGTTGGCTGCCGAAAATGAGTCCAAATGAGTAATTCTATGCCGTCAACACAAAGGTACTTTTTCCCATGGAACGCGAAAGAACAGTAGCGGACAGAGCTTCTCTGATTCTGTGCTTGCTGACCATATGGTAAGTCTGAGCCATCCAGCAGTGGAAGGGGAGAACGTCAATATTGAAAAAAGGGGAACTGAACCGGGAGACAGCCCGGGATCAGGATTCGGGCGCCAGGGCCCGGTCATTTCGCCCGCCGGCCCGCCTTGCGGAAGCAGCGCAGACGAATGTCCCGGTTCTCGGGTCAGTGATAGTTACCTGGATGCGCGTATGGCTTGACGAGCGGCCAGGTCCATTTCCCGGTCCCTGATGGCCCTGCGCTTGTCGAACTGCCGCTTGCCGCGAGCCAGGCCGAGCTCCACCTTGGCGACGTGATTCCTGATGTAGAGGCGCAGGGCCACGATGGTCAAGCCCTTCTGGGCAACCTCGTCGCTCAAACTCTCAATCTCGTCCCTGTGGAGCAGCAGCTTGCGAGGACGCCGTGGGTCATGGTTATAGATGCTGGCCGGGTCGTACTGGGCGATGTGGCAATTGTGCAGCCACAACTCGCCGCCCAGGGGCCTGGCGTAGGCGTCGCGCAGGTCCACCTTCCCTGCCCGGATGGACTTGATCTCGGTGCCGGTCAAGGCCAGCCCCGCTTCGTAACGGTCCAGGATCTCATAGTTGAAGAAAGCCTGGCGATTCGAGGCGACGGGGCGATTGTTTGGCTGGCCCTTGTCTGCTGTTTTCTTCTTTTTGCTGGGCATATGCTTATCCTGGATGCAGCTTAGCGGTTAGAACTGGGGTTGCGAGGCCGGACCGGCCTGCCCGCCCAGCAACTCCAGTGCCCGCTGCAGCTGGAAGTCCGTTTCGGACTCTGGGTCGTTTACCGCCTCAATCGTTGGAGTTATTCCTGAGCCTTCGATGAGCGTGCCGTTGGGCGTGTACCACCTGGCAATAGTGTAATATACGCCGGAGCCATCGGACAGGCGGTGCCTGGTATTGACGCTGCCCTTGCCGAACGTCGCTTCCCCTACCACCGGGGCGCGGTTGTGGTCAATAATGGCGCCGGCAAACACCTCACTGGCGCTGGCGCTGTATTGATTCACCAGGACTACCATCGGAATGTCACTGGCATTGCCTCCCGAAGTGACTTTCCATTCCCTGCGGTTGCCCAGTCCGTCCAGTTCGTAGGTAACCAACCCGTCCTCCAGGAACTGGCTGGTAACGTCAACTACAACCCCCAGCAGCCCTCCCGGATTGTAGCGAAGGTCAACAACCAAGCCCCGGCCACCGGCGTTCCTGAACTCTTCAACCGCTTCCCTTACCTGGTCATTGGTGGTGGACGCAAAGCTGCTGATCTGAAGGTAGCCAATGTCGCCATCCAGCATTGAGAACCGCACCGTCTCCAGGGGTATCTCGCCGCGCACGATCGGAATCAATACGGGGTCGACCTGATTGGCGTGACGCACCAGCAGTTCCACCGTAGTGCCCCGTTCACCGCGAATTCGGGACACGGCTTCCTGCAGGGACAGGTGCTCAGTGCTCTCGCCGTCCACCTCGAGAATAACGTCGCCGGCCAGGATTCCGGCCCGTTCGGCGGGGGTATCAGGCAGTGGAGCAATCACGGTGAGATGGTTGTCACGAATGCTTACCTGGGCGCCGATGCCCTCGAACACACCCTGGATCTTCGACTCCTCCTCCCCGAACCGCTGCGGGTCCAAGTAGGAGGCATAGGGATCGTTCAGGGACGCCAGCATGCCCCGGATGGCGCCGCTTCCCAGGTCGGTGGCGTTCAGGGTACTGCGGTCAATGTGTTCCCGCTCGAGCAGGTCCAGAACCTCGCCCAGCCGTCCAAACTCCGACGGCAACTCGGCCGCCGTTTCCACCGCAGGCTCGGGCGCTTCAAGCACTCCCTGAAGGACGTAGTTGACTGCCAGAGCCAGGGCAGCGCCGACCGCCATAACGACCACATATGTCCCAAACAACCGGAGCTTGTTCACGTCGAGGGATTTTCCTCAAAAGGATGGGGTTTGCTGACTCAGACCAGAACCAATTGGGTCAAGTGTTCAATTCTAACATAGGGCAGGCGTTCCCCTTCCCGAAAATGCCCGCGCTGACAGGGCAATCGCGCCTCAATGGCTGTCACTCTGAGCCAGGCGGAAGGTCTCAGGTCGCCATGACTCGCGGCTACCCAAATTGTGCCGCCTGAACAACGCGGGCGGGCAAGGTCGCTGCGACTGTTCACACTCGTGAGGTCTTTCCGTCCCGGCGCCGTATAACCGGCGAAGGCCTGAAAGACGGCTCCGGGGGGTCCCCTGGTCCGCCTGGGTCTGAACATCTACGGGCTCCCGCCCAAATTGACACTCTTGAAATTGCGCTGATAGCATAGCTGCAATTCCAACAGGGGAAGCAGGAAGTTGGCGGGAATAATCGCGCATGGCGCCTATGTACCCAGGTTCCGCTTGGGCCCCGACACGGCAGGCTGGATGGCCTCCACCGAGAGGGCCGCGGCCAACTTTGACGAAGACAGCGTGACCATGGCGGTGGCCGCCGGCCTGGACTGCCTTGGAAATCGGGACCGGAACGCCATCGATGGCCTGATATTTGCCAGCACCACGGTCCCCTACGCGGAGAAGCAGGGAGCGGCAATAATTGCCGCAGCCCTGGACTTGCGCCAGGATATCTTTACCGCTGACGTCACCGACGTGCTGCGCGCGGGTACCACCGCCTTGAGGTCTGCCCTGGACTCGGTTGTGGCCGGCGCTGCCCGCCAGGTCCTGGTGGTGGTCGCCGACAGCCGCCAGGGCGCCCCTCGCAGCGACACCGAACGCAACGCAGGAGACGGCGCGGCGGCCTTCCTGCTGGGAAGGGATGACGTGGTGGCCGAGTTTACGGGCTTCCACACCATTACCGAAAATATGCTGGACAACTGGCGCTCCTCCGGCGACTCCTTTGTCCGGTCGTGGGAAGACCGGTTTGCCACGGAAGAGGGAATCGAGAGAATTGTCCCCGAGGCCGTGGAGGGCTTTCTGCAGAAATACGGCCTGAACCTCCAGGATGTGGACCGGGTGGCGCTCTACGGCCCGGACGCCCGACGGCATGGCCGACTGGCCACGAGCATGGGACTCGATTCCCAGCAGGTCCAGGATCCCCTGTTTGGCTCCCTGGGCAATACGGGGGCCGCGTTTCCCCTGATGCTGCTGGTTTCAGCCCTGGAGTCGGCCAATGCGGATGAGCTGCTGCTGGCCATATCCTACGGTGACGGGAGCGATGTCCTGGCTTTTCGAACGAATTCACTGGTGAATCGGGCCAGACCAGGGGCGGGCGGCCTTCACGGTCACCTCAAGTCCCGTTCGGCAATAGCCAGCTACGAGACCTTCGCGAAGTGGCGGGAGGTGTGGCTCACCGACGATGCGGCGCGACGCCCGGCCCCATCGTCGCCTTCCGTGTCCGCGCTGTGGCGGGAGTCCAACAAGAACCTGCGCCTGTATGCCGGCCGGTGCAACGCCTGCGGGTACGTCCAGTATCCCCCCCAGCGCGTGTGCGTCAATTGCCGGGCCATGGACGAAACCAGTCCGGTCCGGCTGAGCGACAAGGCGGGCGAGGTCTTCACCTACTCCATGGACTACATTGCCGGGGCCGTCGATACCCCGCTGGTGGTAAGCGTGGTGGATTTCGTTGGCGGCGGCCGCATTATCTGCATGATGACAGATCGTGAACTGGAAGAGGTGGAGGTAGGGATGCCGGTGGCCATGAGCTTCCGAAAGCTGCGGGTGGTAAACGGCATTCACAACTACTACTGGAAGGCCATTCCCCGGCGTTTCGGGGCGCCGGCGGGGCAACAGGTCGGAGGTTAGCGATGAACGGTATCAAGGACCGGGTGGCTATCATTGGTATGGGCTGCACCAAGTTCGGTGAACGCTGGGAGGCCAGCGCAGCCGACCTGATGGTTGAGGCCGCCTACGAGGCATATGCCGACGCGGGGATTGAACCCGGAGACGCGCAGGCCGCATGGCTGGGTACAGTGAGCAGTTTTCGCACCGGTCAGCCCCTGGCGGAGGCCCTGAAGCTGGACTACATTCCCATTACCAGGGTGGAAAACGCCTGCGCCACTGCAACCGATGCCTTCCGCAATGCGGCCTATGCGGTGGCAGCCGGAATCTATGACATCGTCCTGGCGGTGGGAGTTGAAAAGCTGAAGGACTCGGGATTTTCCGGGCTGGCCGTACCGGAAGCTCCGGGTTCCGATGTAACTCCCCCGACACCGCCCCCTTCCCAGTTTGCTATGGCCGCAACCCGCTATTTTCACCAGTACGGCATAACCTACGAAGAAGGGAAGCGGACATTGGCCCAGATTGCCGCCAAGAATCACCACAACGGCACCCTCAATTCCCGCGCCCACTTTCAGCAGGAAATCGGCGTGGACCAGGTCATAAACGCGCCCATGATTGCCTGGCCCCTGGGCCTGTTCGACTGCTGCGGAGTAAGCGACGGGGCCGCGGCCGCCATCATCACCACGCCTGAGATCGCCCGCAGCTTCCGCCGGGATTACGTTCTGGTCAAGGCGCTGGCCCTCTCGGTTGGGGCTTTTGGCGCAATCCGCAGCGACTGGGACTTCACCCACTTCCCGGAAACGGTGCGAGCCAGCCAGTCCGCCTACCAGGAGGCCGGCATTTCCAGTCCCCGTGAAGAACTGGATATGGCCATGGTGCACGACTGCTTTACCATCACAGAGTTGATAATCTATGAAGACTTGGGTTTTAGCCCGCGTGGTGGGGCCAGCCAGGACGTGGCCGACGGTTCCTTCACCCTGGAGGGCGAGCTGCCGGTCAACACCGACGGTGGACTGAAGTGTTTTGGGCACCCCATCGGGGCCAGCGGGATCCGGATGATCTACGAGGTTTACAAGCAGCTGCAGGGCAAGGCCGACGCTCGTCAGCTGGGGAAAGCGGACCTGGGGCTGACGCATAACCTGGGTGGCCGGCCAGGTTCCTTTACCTGCTCGGTGGCTATCTTTGGCGCAGCCGAATAGCCGGCAGCCCTGGGTGGCCAGGTAGAGAGATTTGCCAGCTCGGGCGGCGGCCGGCAAGCCCTGGATTACCGGGAGCGAATAACCTGGCCGGGATGCCCGCGTGGGAGCCTGAAGGGAAGCTTATTTTCCTTAGGTTGGAGTTCAGGACGCGGGCCAAAGTTTTGAAAAACCCGCAAAAGCCGTTTTCGAGGGCCCTTGACCCGAAATACCGGCAGTTGCTATAAAGGTTACAAATTGTGATGACGTGTGTGAGGCGGTGTCCCCTTGATCTACGGGTATAACCCCACTTACTTCCTGGGTTTCCTTTTCCTGTTCTTTAATTTCGTTGAGGACCACGTTCAAAATTCAGTCCAGGCTTTCCTGGAGGCCGGTGGGCTGTCCTACGGATTGAACCTGGACAATTTTGGCAATGCAGTCTGTATCGACTGGATGCAAGTCTAGGTCCGAAGAGACCCCATGCCTAAAACTGAAACCATCCAGGTCCTGGGCCGGGGTACGAACGTCGATTTCACTATTGACGATTCTGTCCCCTTTGAGTTGGCGGAGCGCAGCCTCCGGGAATACCTCATGGCCTGCCGCGGCCTCTATTCCAGGGGCACGGTTTCCATCAACGTGGGACGGCGAATTCTGGCGCCGGACCAGATGTCCACCATCCGGGGCATCCTGAACCAGGAGACCGGGCTGACTGTTTCCCGCTACTGGTGCTCGCCCGATGTGCTGAGGAAGGCGCTGGCCGGACCGGAGTCCCGCCGGGCGCTGCCCCCTCCGGACCTGGAATATGCCCGCAATCCGTCTCCCGCGCGCCCTCCCATCGTTTCCGCGAAGGCGGGAACCCCGCTGGCCCAAGTGCCTGCCGCGCCTGAAGGTGATCCGGCGCGTCACCAGGAGCATTCCGCACCCGTTCCCTTCCCCGGTAGGGGCGGGTTTCAAACCCGCCCGGTACAGCAACTTTCGATGGTCTTTCCGGAACTGGACCAGGCCCAGGGCGACTCTCTCTCAGTGCAGATTCCGATAGTGGTTATGGAAAGAGATTCCGGCTCGGCAGTTGACCTGGAAGCCGGCAGGGAGCGCCCGAATGGAGCTTCGGCGGAATCGGCGTATTGGGGAGTATCACAGCAGTCTGCGATGCCCGCCCCGGAACCGTTGACTGGCGACGAGAACGGAAAGGAAGGAAAAGCAGCCCAAAGCGTCAAGTCCGAAGAACCCTCGGCCGAACCTGAAGATGACGCCTGGCCTCCGGCTGATGCCCGGCCAGCGCCCAACGACCATGCGCTATTGATCAAGCATACCTGCCGTTCCGGGGAAGTCGTAAAGCACACAGGAGACGTGGTGGTTTACGGTGACGTCAATCCCGGAGCGGAAATTGTCGCAGGTGGCGACATCGTGGTGCTGGGGGCCCTGCGAGGCATGGCCCATGCCGGCGCTGAAGGGAACTCAAAAGCCACCATCTTTGCATTGAAACTGGAATCGCACCGCCTGCAAATCGGCTCCCACGTGGGGGAAGCGCCTCGCGCCGCAGGGAAGTCCAAGAGGAATGCCCGCTCCGTCAATCCTCAGATTGCCTACCTGCGGAGGCGTACCATCTGGGTTGCTCCCTTTACGCAACGGCGCGAAGAATACGGGGGAGGAACTCCTTATGAAGGGTAAGACCATCGTCATCACTTCGGGCAAGGGTGGCGTCGGCAAGACCACTACCACCGCCAACATTGGCGCGGGCCTGGCGCTGCGGGGCCACCGGGTGGTGGTCCTCGACACCGACATCGGCCTCCGAAACCTGGACGTGGTGATGGGCCTGGAGAATCGCATCGTCTATGACCTGGTAGATGTTATCGAGGAACGCTGCAAGCTGAGCCAGTCGATGATACGCGACAAGCACCTGCCGGAACTCTACCTGATTCCTGCCGCGCAGACCCGGGACAAGAACTGCATTAACTCCGAACAGCTGACTGACCTCTGCCGTAAACTGGAGCAGGAGTTTGACTACATAATCATCGACTGCCCCGCCGGAATCGAACAGGGGTTCCGCAATGCAATTGGCCCGGCGCAGGAAGCGATCATAGTCACTACACCGGAGGTCTCAGCCCTGCGCGACGCCGACCGGGTTATCGGCCTGTTGGAAGCGTCCGAGCTGCATCGTCCCAGGCTGATAATCAATCGCATCAGGCCGGGGATGGTCAAGCGGGGGGACATGCTGGACAAGGACGACATTGTTGACCTGCTGGCTGTGGACATCCTGGGGATGGTGCCCGCCGACGACCGGCTGATAACCGCCACCAACCAGGGAATACCGGTCATACATGACAAGAAGGCGCCCTCCGGGCAGGCATTCTCCCGGATTACGGCCCGCATTGATGGTGACGACGTGCCGTTGATGGACCTGGAACCCAAGGGTGGGCTGATGGACCGGGTCAGGTATCTGATGGGTATCAACCGAAGCGAGTACACCCATGCTTAACAAGCTGCGGCGCCCCAGAAGCCGCGAGGGTGTCGGGTCCAGCCCCGACGGCTCAAGAAGCATTGCCAGGGAAAGGCTTCATAACGCCCTGAATCGGGACAGGTACGACCTGATGGCTCCCGAGGTGGTTGAAGCGCTGCGGCGGGACTTGCTGAACGTCATTTCCCGTCACCTGGACGTAGAGGACCAGTTCCATGAACTGGAAATCCAGCGCATGGACGGCGCCTTCTACCTCGTAGCGAGCGTACGCGTTTCTTCTCTGCCCCGCTGGGCCGCGGTCAGCTAACTGGGCACACAGTCCCTTCTTGCCAGGACAGCCGACGGTCGAAATGCAGCCAGGGCAGGTTTCAAGCTCGCGACTAATTATATAAGCCACCCGAAATGCAACATCAGCCCGTACGCGGGGCAATTGCATTTGAAACTTGCTGTCCGCTTTGCCCTTTGACTAACTGCCGAGACAGCCTTGTCCTGTACTCGTGGTTCCTGTCTCCGCAGTAACGACGGGTCAGGCCCAAAGCTGAGAGGCGATGACCCTGAACCTGGACGTGGTCACCCTTTCCCCAGTTGAAGTCTGGGTATATAATCCGCCTAACACGGCAAGACCCGTCCCGTCGAGCTTCGGTTTAAGTGACACTCCAGTTGTCCTGTTCAGCGGCGCTTGCCATGCATCGCGGTTGCCACATTGTAGAGCAAAGCCAACCGAAGCGAAGGACGGCTTCAATAACCGGGATTATTCAACCGGAGAGCAGTTTTGGCATCTGGACTCAGAGGCTCTCTAGCAACGCCCTTCAGCCGCTTTCTCCTGGCGCTGGAACACAAGGACTACTTCACACTTTGGACCGCCAATCTGTGTGCCGGGGCGGCGGCCTGGGCGCTGATCGGCGCGCGGGCCGTGCTGGCCAACGAATATACCGAACTTTACCTGTGGGTCGGCGTCGTAACCTTCGCCGCAATGATTCCCCGGGTGTTCTCCACCGTAATAACCGGCTTTCTGGCCGACCGCTTTAACCGTCAAACCGTCCTGCAATGGACCTACACCCTGAACCTGGCGCACAACATCCTCCTGGCCCTGCTGGTAATGGTGGGGCTGGCCAACATCTGGTGGCTGGTGGGGTTGTCCCTGCTGAATGGCACCCTGCGTTCGGCCCAGATGACCACCACCCAATCGCTGGTGCCCAACCTGGTCCCCCGGGAAGTTCTGCCCAACGCCATTGCCCTGAATGAGGCGACGCAGCAGGGTTCGCGGTTTGTCGGTGGCATGGTGGGCTTCCTGGTGGCGCTGTACTTTGGCAACGAGCCCGTATTCTGGGCCTGCGCCGTGCTGTACGCCCTGGGCCTGGTACAGGTTGCTCGCATTGTAACCCGCTCCACCGGCAGAATTGACGCCCGCCGGGGCTTCTTCGGCAATCTGGTTGCCGGGTTTGCCTACGTTTACCGCCGGCCCCGGTTGCTGGCGATGATCCTGATAGTCCTGGGCCACTGCTCGTTGACGATGTCCTTTGAGTCGGTGCTGCCGGCCATATCGGAGGACAAGCTGGGCATCAGTTCGGAGAACGGAACCCAGTTGCTGATAATGGGTGTGGGCCTGGGCGCAATGTTCACGGCTATCTGGCTGGCTGGCGTACGCAGCGAAAAGACGAGAGGCCGGCTATTCCTGATATTTGGGCTCAGCAGTGGACTGGGGCCAATAATCCTGGCATTGTCTTCCGATGTATGGGTGTCGCTGGGCGCAACCGTCATAATGGGCATGAACCAGGGCGGGTTCATGACCATCACTCATACAGTGATCCAGACCATCGTGGACGACTCGGTGCGCGGCCGGGTGTCCGGCGTTTACTCCTTCCACGTTGGAGGCAGCATGGCGCTCGCCAACGCGGTCAACGCCGGGCTGGTGGATGTATCCTTCCTCAACGCGCCCCTGATTCTGTCGGTGGGTGGGGCCGCTTTCATAGTGGCGATGGCGCTGAGCCTGGCCAACGGGTCCCTGCGGGGCATCTATTTTGTCCGCACTCCCGTAGCGTCTCCCGCATAACGCCGCCCTGGGGCGGAGATCCGGATGTCCCCTCGCCATCGACCTCCAGGACTCGTTACCTGGCGCCGGGTAACTGACCGTTCCCGTACCGGCAGGGCCAAGTGGCGAGTCGCGCCTCCACTGCCAGCCGTGCAATGGCTTTTATCTTGCGGGCAGGCGAGGCCAGTGGGAGCCGCAAATTAACCAATGGGATTAGCATGGGATCCCGGGAGGGTTTCAATTGGTAAACGCCAAGTCTGAACTGGAACGTTACCTGGAGTCCACGCCCGAGTCTCACGCCCGGTGGACCGAGGCCCGGCAGTACCTTCCCGGTGGAGACAGCCGTAATTCCATATTCTGGAAGCCGTATCCCATATTCATCACCGACGCCTCGGGAAGCAGGGTGATGGATGCGGATAACGTACAGCGGATCGACTTCATTAACACGATGACCACCATGATCCTGGGGCATGGCCCGGAAGCGGTGATGGATGCCGTGCGGCGCCAGCTCAACCGGGGTATTGGTTACAACGCTCCGAACGAACGCCAGGTAGCTCTGGCCCGAATCCTCTGCGAGCGCATACCGAGTTTTGAGCTGGTCCGATTTACCAACTCCGGCACGGAAGCTACCCTGAACACCCTGCGGGCTGCTCGGGCCTTTACCGGCCGAACCCGGTTCGCCAAGGTTGAGGGAGGCTACCACGGGACTCATGACGGGGTTACCGTCAGTGTCAGGGTGGACCCGGCGACCGCCGGCGACGCCGACAGTCCGGTGCCGGTCCTGGGCAGCGCCGGACTCACGCCCGGCGTCTCGGACCAGGTGGTGGTGATTCCCTTTAACGATGCGGAAAGCTCCCGGCGGATCCTTGAAGAAAATGCGGAAGACCTGGCGGCAATAATAATCGAACCGGTGATGGGGTCGGTAGGGATGGTGCCGGCCCGGCAGGAATACCTGGGCTTCCTGAGGGATTTTGCCACGGCAAATGGCTCCATCCTCATTTTCGACGAGGTTATCAGCTACCGTGTGGCGCCCGGCGGGTCCCAGGAATACTACGGCATTACTCCGGATATGACTGCGCTGGGAAAGATTATCGGCGGGGGCCTGCCCGTGGGCGCCTTTGGTGGACGAAAAGACATTATGGACCTGTATGACCCGACCACCGGTCCGGCCGTTTCCCACGCGGGCACATTCAATGCCAATCCCCTGACCATGCTGGCCGGCGCCGTAACGCTGGAACAGTTGACGCCCGAGGTATATCGAAGCCTGGCGGAAAGAACGGAGGAACTGAAGCAGGGAATCAGGGATGTGTGCTCAGAGCTGGAAACGCCGGTGCAGGTTACCGGTCTGGGCTCACTATTTGGCATCCACTTCACCGGCAAGACCGTTCAGAATTACCGGGACATAGCCAGCGGCGACTACGACCTGAGGGACCGAATGTTCCTGGGCTTGCTCAACGAGGGAATTCTGATGGCTTCAAACCTGGTTGGGTCAATATCAACGGCCACCAGCAAGAAAGACATCGAAGACTTCCTGGCCGCGTTTCGAACCGCCCTGGCACGAAACCTTTAACGGCGCTCCCCGTCGGTGGAGCAGCAACAGAATGCGCCTCGCTATTGAAGCGAGGCGCAGCTTTTTTCCCTGGTTAAACCGTGGAGGCTAATCTACCGGGGGACGCTTTTCCCATTTTTCGGGCGCGGGGTACACGGGCGTAGCAATGTTGCGCCCAATTTCCCCGTCAAACCAGTCGGCAACTTCGGAACGCCACTTGGTGTAGTGGGGCGCGGCGCGATGGGCTTCCAGGGCTGCCTCGTCCTCGTAAACCTCGAAAAGGTGGATCCGGTTCTCGTGCTCGTTGTCCTGAAGCACGTCAAAGCGCAGGCATCCGGGCTCGTCGTTATTGGAGCCGATGGCGTCGCCCATCATGGAATCCATGAACTGCTGCTTAAAGCCGGGCTTGATATTGATAGTCACCAAAAGCGCGATCATTGTTCCTCCTCGGAATGGTTCAAGTCCTGGTACATTTGTGCCGGTGGCGGCTCCTGACAGTTGAAATGCCGCGCCACCGCAACAGGGCAATTATATCCGGGGCCCCCTGGCAAGACAACCTGACCGGAGGTGATTACAGGGCAATCGCATGAGTGAGTAAATGGTCATTCTGAGCTTGCCGAAGAATCTAAACTCCTTCCCACCAACTGGCTTTCGGAACCGTAGCGAGGCCGTGGGGAAGGATTTCAGGCCCTTCGGCAAGCTCAGGACGACATAACTTTGCCTTGTGGATAATGGCCGGCTGTAGGACGAATCTTTCATGCGATAGCCCTGAGGCGATTACCCCCGGCCTGTTGACCTTGTTGATGACAGCAAGGCCTGGCCGATGTAGAATGGCTAACATTCCTACGGGGCGTGGCTCCCCGGGAGTCACACACAGGAGGTTAAAGCATGGCCGACATACCGGTTGTTTACACGCTGACAGTGTGACCCGCCTCCGACCGTTTGCGCGACGCGTGGCGTCGCCAGGGCATTCAATACGAGGAAAAAAGGGTTGATCAAAGCCAGGACACCCTGGACGAGGCGCTGCTGTATGGAGACTCGGTACCTATCATAGTTTATCCCGACGGCCGCGTGGAAATCGGATTCGAAGGACACGTGGGTTGAGAAATAGGTTAACGGCCAGTTGGCCGATCGGGTAAGGCGGACCTCATACGCCCAGGCAGAGAACAGGAGGAAGAATATGGCGAGCAATACCAGCGTTGTGACTCCCCAGCGGTTTGACGAAGGCTTCACCTACGCCGACTTCATGGCTCAGGTGAACGTCAACAAGGACCGGATGGACAGTTTCTATGAGAACTTCAAGGTTACTCCCGACAATGAGGCTTCCCTGAAGGAGCTTGCGGCCAACCCTGACGGCCCCACCAAGATGCTGGTTCTGGGAGAGGACTGGTGCGGAGATGTTGTACGCGGTCTCCCGGTCCTGGCGAGAATGGCGGAGGCCGCCGGCTGGGATATGCGGATTTTCCCCCGCGACCAGCATCACGACATAATGAACGAATTCCTGAAGGAAGGGCAATGGATGTCCATCCCCACGGTTGTATTCTATACTTCCGACCACCGCTACATTCTCCACTGGATTGAGCGGCCTGAGGTGGCGGAGAAAGAGTCGAAGGAGATAGAAGACGCCATTCGCGCGGAGAATCCTGGCATCAGCGACCAGGACTTCGGCAGGGAACGGCGCGCTCGTATGGCCTCCAAGGCCGAGGCATGGCAGCAGGCCACTGTGGAAGAGATTATCGGCAGGCTTCAGCGGGGAATAGCTGGGTAAAGGGAACGCGCGCCTATGCTGGGGTAAAGACGGGAGCCACCATCCCATGGACGGTGGCTCCTTCGCTTTTGTCTTTGAATCTGGTTGACGTTGACTTGCGCCCTGCCCCGCCTTCCGATCGAGTCAAAGGGCAAGCGCAACAGGATTGCTGACAGCCGCGCCTAGCCTACGGCCAGCCCCCGAACCTCCCTGGCCTTTTCGGGGAGGTCGTAGCTGCTCCAGGTCTTGCCGTCGTCCATTGAGCCAAATACCTGGCCATCGCGGGCGGCGCAGAAGACGTGGGAAGGCTGCCTGGGATTGACGCGTACGGCCATCATGGTGCTGTTGGCCGCAACACCGGCGCCGACCGGCTCGAAAGTCTTGAAGAGATCGCGGCTGCGGAACAGGGCCCCCTGTCCGCTGCGGGCTGCCGCGCCGATGGAAACATACAGCATGTTCGGTTCGTGAGGGGCGGCATACAGATCCCGGGTGTAGGTGATCTCCGAAAACTGGCCAAAGTCTATGGGAATCCACTCGCTGCCGCGGTCCGGACCGATAAAGGGGCCCACCCTGGTGGTAATGAACACCGTATGGGGCGAGGCGGCGGTACACTGGACGCCGTGCAGGTCCAGGGTGTCTTCGCTGGAGGCCAGGGAACCGGTAATTTCATCCCAGGTATCCCCGCCATCGGCGGAACGCATTACCCCGGCTACCTCCAGGGCAGCGTACATTTCATCGGGGAAGGTGGGGTCGGCGGTCAGGCCGATAACCCTGGTGGGGAAGGCCATGGTTACTTCATTGGAACCCATGGGGAGATTCAGCTTGGTCCAGGAATCCCCGCTGTTGGTGCTGCGGTAAAGCTCACCGGGGGCGGTGCCTGCGTAGATCACCTGTGGGTCCCGAGGCCGGAAGAGGAAGGTCCAGACCGGCGGCGCCAGCGATGGATAGTCCAGGCGCTCCCAGTGGTCGCCCCGGTCCGTGCTGCGGTAGGGCCCGTTCTGGGTGCCGGCGAATATGATGGAAGGGTTGCTGGGATGGATGGCGACGCCCGGCACGATGGGGTTTTCCGGCAGGCCGTTAGTCAACTCCTCCCAGGTGTCGGAACCCGGAGATAGCCGGTAGAGGCCGCTGCTTTCGGCGCCCACATATACGTAGGTTTCATTTTTTTCGGTTGTCACGGAAACATCTCCTTAGTGCAATTTGTGGAGAATGGCATTCGGGGTTATTGCAACAAAACGGCTACACATTGTCAATATAGCCAACATAAAGGGGGCGAGAGACTGCTGTCCGGCAAGACCGAATACCCAAATGCAACAAGGGCAGCCATTGCGGCTGCCCTTGCACGATTCCCGGTTTTGAGATTTGTTGACCGCCTTCGCACCTGGCCCATGCCCACGAAGGGGCGGGCGCGCGGCGCGTAATTCTATTCGGTCAGATCGACCAGTTCCACCGAGTATTGTTCAATTACCGGGTTGGCCAGGAGTCTATCGCACATTTCCTTTGCTTCAGACTCGGCGCGTTTCCTGTCGGCCTCGTTGAGGCGGATTTCCAGAAACTTGCCTACCCGAACCTCGGTGACGGTTTCAAACCCCAGGCTCTTCAGTCCCCCCAGCACGGTTATTCCCTGGGGGTCGTTGACTGTGGGCTTCAGTGTGACATAAACCCTGGCCAGATACATGACAGGAGCCTGCCCGCTATTCCATCACGCCGCTGGTGGTGCAGGGCGCCCCGTTGGGAAACTCCGGACCGAGAGTGCCGGCGTAGGTACGGAAGAATTCCTCGATCCGGTCTTCGTCAACGCTCTGCATTGTGTCCAGCACCCCCCATGCCGACAGAGCGATCGTACCCTCCGGGATTTCGTCGTAGAATCGGGTGACCGCCCAGGAGGGAGCGAGTTCAAAGTTGTCCATGAAATTCTTCAGCTGTTCCAGGGCGGGGCCGTCCTGGAGGTTGTAACTAACAATAATGTTCCCGTGTTCCAGGTTGTGGACAACGCGTTCGTCGGGCAAGCCGTCCTCGTAGAATCCGCAGCGGGCCCACCAGTCCCAGTGATCGCCCGAAGTGGGCGGTGTGGTGCTGTATTCCACTGACTGGTCCTCGGATACGTGGATGCGGGTTGGCATAATGGGATGCTGTTCGCCCACGCCTTCCACGTACTCGTCGCTGGTACCAACGCCGTCCTCAGAGCCCCTGAAACTGATGCCGCCAACCACGAATCCCGCAATTACAAGAAACGCAATGATCGCGGAAGCACCAATGTACCAATAGTTGGTCTTGGGGCGGGATGGGTTGATGGCCATTTCCGCCTGGCGGCCACGCTGGGCTGACCTTCGCCGCCGGCGCCGTGATACTGGCAATTTGAAACCTCCGGTTGGTTGGGACTGCCCGATTTCTCCCTACAGTTCCGTTCCAGTCAGCCTGCGATATGCTTCCTTGTACCTCTCGGTAGTTAGTGATACAACGTCCTCAGGCAGTTCGGGGGCGGGAGGTTCCTGGTCCCATCCCTGTTCCACCAGCCAGTCTCGAACGAACTGCTTGTCGAAGTTGGGCTGGGACTTCCCGGGACCGTAACCTTCCATATCCCAGAACCGGCTGGAATCGGGAGTCAGCAATTCGTCAATCAGGATCAATTCTCCGTCCAGGGTTCCGAATTCCATCTTGGTGTCGGCCAGGATGATGCCGTGCTCCCGGGCGTAGTCGTGAGCGTACTTGTAAACGGCTTTGCTGACTTCTTCCAGCTTCCTGGCCATTTCGGCGCCAACCATGTCCACGACTTCCTCGTCGGACATATTCTGGTCGTGCCCCTCTTCGGCCTTGGTAGTGGGCGTAAACAGGGGTTCGGGAAATTCCGTGCCCTCAACCAGCCCCTCGGGCATGGGCTTGCCGGAAACGGTGCCCTGCCGCCGGTATTCCGACCAGGCGGAGCCGGTGATGTAGCCCCGGACGATGCATTCCATGTCAATGCGCTGCGCCCGCTTGACTATCATTGCCTGGCTGGCCAGCTCCCCGGAGATTCCGGCCAGGTCGGGGTTGCCTGCCAGCAGGGCAGGGGCGTCACCGGAATCGGCGAGCGCAATCAGGTGATTGGGCACGATGTGGGCGGTCTTGTCGAACCAGAAACTGGATATACGGTTCAGAACCTTGCCCTTTTCCGGAATTCCCGTGGGAAGCACCACGTCGAAGGCAGAGATCCGGTCGGTGGCGACCATAAGGAGGAGGTCGTCATTGATGGCATAGGTGTCTCGTACCTTGCCGCGATGTAGTTGGTTTGGGAGTCCTGTTTCGATCAGCATACTTAAACCCTGCAATCTAGTATTGTGTTGTCCACAAGAAAAACTATATTTGGCGTCTCAGTTGGTCCGCTGGTTATTCGCGAAGAGGCATGGGTGGCCACCGGGCAGAACGCCTTTGCCCGGATTCCTGGGACCGTCAGCCTGCTATGCTCCTGCAGGAACCTCCGCCGGTAGCAACCCGATGCGTTGGAAAGTCTCGTCCACGTAACGGGTGTAGTAACCGTAGTCAAACAGTTCCTCGAGCTGGCTGCCGGGAAGGCAGTCCCGCGCCTCGTCATCCGCCCGCAGCAAATCGCGAAAGTCGGCGCCGGTGTCCCAGCTGCGCATGGCGTTGCGCTGAACTACCTTGTAGGCATCTTCACGCCCCATTCCCTTGTCCACCAGGGCCAGCAGTACCCGCTGACTGAACACCAGCCCGCGGCTGCTTTCCACGTTTTCCCACATTCTGTCGGCATTGACCCGCAAATCCTTAACGATACGGGTAAAAATCGACAGCATATAGTCCAGGGCCAGGCAGGAATCCGGCAGGATAATGCGCTCGGCCGACGAGTGGCTGATGTCGCGTTCACCCCAGAGGGCGACGTTCTCCAGCGCGGTGATGCTGTTGCCCCGGATCAGCCGGGCCAGCCCGCAGATCCGCTCCGCCAGTTCAGGGTTGCGCTTGTGGGGCATAGAGGATGATCCAGTCTGCCCCTGCCCGAACGGTTCCTCCACCTCGTGGAGTTCGGTTCGCTGCAGCGTCCGGACTTCCGTGGCGAACTTTTCCAGCGAGGCCGCAATAAGGGCCAGGGTACTCAGAAAGTGGGCGTACCGGTCGCGCTGGATCACCTGATTGGAAACGGGAGCGACTTCCAGGCCAAGGCGCAGGCAAACCTTCTCTTCCACCGAGGGCTGGATAGTGGCATGGGTGCCGACCGCGCCGGAAATCTTTCCCACCCTGATGCTCTCACAGGCGGCAACCAGACGTTCCTGCTGTCGCTTCAATTCCTCGCGCCAGAGGGCCAGCTTCAGGCCGAATGTCATGGGCTCCGCGTGGACACCATGGGTACGGCCCATCATGATGGTGTCCTTGTAGGCGACCGCCTGATGCTCCAGGACCTGGATGGCCTGGGCCAGTTCCTGTTGCAGCAGTTGACCGGCCTCCACCATCTGCAGGCTTTGGGCCGTGTCCAGCATGTCCGAGGAAGTCATGCCAAGGTGTAGCCACCGGCCCTCCGGGCCTATGCCTTCGGTGATGGAAGAAAGAAAGGCGGTCACGTCATGGCGCGTGGTCTCGAAGAGTTCCATCATCCTCTGGTGGTTGTAACGTACCGGGCGAAGCCGTTCCATATCTTCCAGAGGAATGACGCCTTCTTCGGTCCAGGCTTCCGCCACGGCCAGTTCCACGTCCAGCCATTTCTGGTATTTGTTTTCGTCCGACCAGACCTTTTTCATTGCCGGTCGCGAATATCGGTCAATCAATCAGATTCCTCCGGGTGTCTCCTTGTGGCGTCGTTGAGGGCCATCGTGGCCAGCCCTGGCAATCAGGTCAGGTTCCGGTCAGGCCCAGCAGTTCCCTGGTGGTTTCCATAACATCGCCAAAGTCGGTGAAGGGGCGAAACGAAACCCCCTGCCGCTGGCATTCTTCGGCCAGGAAGCTGTGGGCGAAAACCGTATCGGCCCTTTCCGCTCCCTCGAAATCGGAGCGGCCGTCACCCACATAAATTACGTGGTAGCCCAGTTGCCGATACCGGTCCACAATCAGGCCCTTTGAGTTGCCCCGCTCCGCCTCTCCAGGATAGGTATGGTGGTAGTAGTAGGCGATACCATCCGGGGTGAACCTGGTGTTTACGCAGTAGGTGGGCACATCCGCGGCACCCTCCTTCTCCAGCAGGGCCTGGATGTAGAAATCCAGACCCAGGCTGACAATGGCCATGGGGCTGTTCAGTTCCTTGCAATACTCCCAGAGTTCGGTGAAGTGCGGGCGCAGGACTGCGTTATTCTTCACGTATTCCTGCATTGTCGCCCGGTCGGCCTGGATGTTGCTGAAGGTAATTTCCTGATACTCCTTCAGCGTAAGCTCACCCCCGCGAAACCTCTCCCTGACATCCTGCCACGAATCGTCGCCGAACTTATGCAGGAGCATCTCCGCAACATTCTGTACCGCGGCAGTGTCGTCAAAGTCGGTGAGTATTGCCGGAATCACCCTAACGCTCCCGAAGCTGCTTCCGGTAATTCTCGTAAGCTTCCCGGATATGCTCGTGGCGCAGGCCGAGGATTTCAGCCGCGAAGAAGGCGGCATTGCGGGCGCCCCAGCCACCGACGGCCATGCAGGCCACCGGAATGCCCGGAGGCATCTGGGAAGTAGCCAGCAACGAGTCCCAGCCGTTGAGCTCGCTGGAGGCCAGGGGGATTCCGATAACGGGCAGAGTGCACCACGATGCCAGAACCCCGCCCAGGGCGGCGGAGCCACCGGCGGCGGAGATCAGTACCTCAATGCCTCTCTCCCTTGCGGTGGTGGCATACTCCTGCACTCTTTCAGGGGTGCGGTGGGCCGACATGACCCTTACCTCATAGTCAACCTGCATTTGCTCGAGAACTTCCAGCGTCTCCTTCACGACGGGCTCGTCGGAAGCGCTGCCCATTACTACTCCTACTAGTGGCACTGTCTTTGTCCTTTCTCTAAAATTTGCTAGCTTGCCAGGAGGTTCATCTCTTTCCTGAATGCATCGAGGACGGCGGTTTCCAGGACCTCCCGCTGCTGCCGGACTTCCTCACCGTTGACCAGCAGATAGATGCGGCCCTCGGACTTGCCCAGCTCTACGTCAACGGCGCATTCCGTGGAGTCCTCCCAGAAAAGGGTGAGTCTCAGTTCTTCTCCCTCTTCCGGGTCGTCCTCATCGTCCTCCTGGTCCTCCCCGTCCCTGAGGTCCTCCATTTCGAAGAAGCCATCGTCCTCATCATAGTATTCCATCAGGGAAGTGGATTCCACCCTACCGGTGCCGCTGAGTACGATTTCATTCATATCCAACAGCATTTGGGCAATCTGAAGGGCGCTGGCCAACTGATAAAGTTCGGCCCGATCACGAATGACGTCGTCACCCTCTTCGACGGGTTCTCCCAAAATCCGGGTCAAAGCAGTCTCAACTTCGCCTCTCAGGGACAGCAACTCATCCTGCCAGGCCATCGGTTCCACGCTCTCCTTAACTCTGTGCGTTTTTGCTGCGCTTTTGGGAATTCCCCGGCGCATTCCGGCTCTCCGCCTGGGCTCTTCGATTAACGAAGTAGCAGAACTCGTCCACTTCACGAAAGTCCGCCAGCCCGTACTCGGGACGAAGGCGGTTCGTCGCCTCCAGCAGGTCCATATACCGGAGACCCAGGTGGCCCTTGCCCATGCTCCCGGGATATCTGCCGAGACGGCGAAGGGCTCTTTCGGCGGAGGTATTCCAGACCGCCAGCAAGTCCGGCTGGCGCAGGCAAAGCAGGTAAGAAATGAACTCCTTGCCGGCCCCGGCCAGGTAATATGCCCCCGCCTCCGATGCGCATTCGTTGAAGCGGGCCTCCAGTGTAATCGTATCGAAAAGCAGGAAATCTATGGTATCAGAAATGTCGGCCAGGGAATTGGCGGAAAACTCGCTGATCCTCGAACCGCCTGACGCTCGGTAGAGAGTCCTGACCTGCCGCTCGGTCAGCGCCGGCAGGGCCTCTTGCTGCAGCCACTGCTCCATTTCCTGCGACCTTTGCCAGCGGCGTTTCCAGTAATTTGCCAGGACACCGGTCTGGGCGGTTTCCCGGTAGGCCTGGGCCAACTCGAAGCGGTCCACGGGAGGTGATAAGGGGCTCATAGTCCACTCCGGCTGCCCGAGGAAAGGTCGCCAATGTCCAGCCTGTAGTGGGCGTCCTCAAAGTGGATTTGCTCAACCCTCCGGTAGGCCGCTACTCGCGCTTCTTCAATGGACTGACCGCGTCCGACCACAGTCAACACCCGGCCCCCGGAGGTCATGGTCCTGGTGACACCCGATTCGTCGGTCACATGGGCCGCGCCGGCATGAAAAATCAGGTGATCGGCGGCAGGTCCGGCCATTTCAGTGGACTGGCAGAGGGCCTCGAGCCCGGTAATTTCCTTCCCAGTCTCATAGGCGCCGGGGTAACCGCCGGAGACCATAACCACACCAACGTGAGCCTGATCACCCCAGGAAACCGGCGTCTGAGCCAGGTTGCCGGAGATGCAGGCCTGCATAACTTCCACCGGGTCACTATCCAGCAAGGGTAGAATTACCTGGGTTTCCGGGTCTCCGAACCGGCAATTGAACTCTAGCACCTTCGGGCCGTCCCCGGTCACCATCAGTCCGGCGTACAGCATTCCCTTGTAAGGGCAACCAATTTCGGCCATCCGGGCGACGGTGGGTTCCAGGATCGTGCGGCAGATCTGCTCCGAGAGGGCAGCGTTCCAGAATGGCGGTGGAGCGAAACTGCCCATGCCGCCGGTATTTGGACCCTGGTCGCCGTCACCCACCTGCTTGTAGTCGCAGGCCGCCACCGGTGCAGAAAGTCGTTCCCCGTCGCAGAAGGCGAAAACGCTTACTTCCGTGCCCTGCAGCCACTCTTCTACAACTATGGTATCGCCCGCCGTACCGAAAATGCGGTCCTCCATGCAACCCTTGACCGCCAGGACTGCTTCCTCGGGTCCGGAACACAGGGCCACCCCCTTTCCGGCAGCCAGGCCATCGGCCTTAATGACGACCGGGGAGGAGTGATTCTCGACAAATTCCAGCGCGGCCGAGCTGTCCCTGAAAACTCTGTAGTCAGGGCCCTGCACCCCGGCGTCGGTCATAACCTGCCGGGCAAAACTCTTGCTGGCCTCCAGCTGGGCGGCGCTGGTGGAAGGGCCAAAGGCGGGAATAGCCATTCCGCCCAGGCGGTCCACCAGCCCATCCACCAGGGGCTGTTCCGGACCAACAACTACCAGGTCCGCCTTCAACTGGCTGGCCAGGTTGGCCAGGCCGTCCACATCTTCCGGAGATACCGGAACATTGTCGGCAATCCGGGCTGTGCCCGAGTTCCCGGCGGCTGCCCAGATATCAGTGACGTGGGGACTCAGTTTCAATCGCCAGCAAAGGGCGTGTTCCCTGGCCCCGGAGCCAACAACGAGGACCCTCACGGTACCATATCTCCGGGGCTGGTCGATTTGCTAGACATAAGCTCAAATGAAGTCAAGGCCGAAACAGGGGACAAGGCGCCTGGTTCCGGTTGACGCGGATGAGGAATCACTCCCATTCTATGGTGCCGGGGGGTTTGCTGGTGATGTCATAGACCACACGATTGACGCCAGAAACCTCGTTTACGATTCTGCCTGAAATTCGCGCCAGAACATCGTAGGGCAACCGGACCCAGTCAGCTGTCATGGCATCGCTGCTGTCCACTGCCCGGATGGCGCAAACATAGCCGTAGGTCCGATAGTCGCCCATGACACCCACCGTGCGGCTGTCGCTCAATACGGCAAAGCTCTGCCAAATGTCTTCGTAAAGGCCCGCCCGACGCACTTCTTCGAGAACAATCCAGTCGCACTCCCGGAGAATGTCCAGGCGCTCTTCGGTGACCTCCCCGATGATTCGAATGGCCAGGCCAGGCCCGGGGAAAGGCTGGCGCAGAACGATTTCCCTGGGCAGCCCCAGTTCAAGTCCGACTTGACGGACCTCGTCCTTATAGAGGTAGCGGAGAGGCTCTACCAGGTCCAGGTCCATTTGCTCCGGCAGTCCCCCCACGTTGTGGTGGGACTTTATCCTGGCGGACGCCCGGTTTTCGGGGGTCTCACTCTCAATTACGTCGGGATAGAGGGTGCCCTGGGCCAGGAACCTGGTGTCGCTGAGCTCGGCCGCGGATTCCTCAAATACGCGGATAAACTCCTCGCCAATGGCCTTTCGCTTCACCTCAGGGTCGGTGACGCCGGCCAGGCGGGAAACGAACCTGCTTGCCGCGTCCACGTAGAGCAGGTTCAGACCGAGGCTATTGTGGTAGGTTTCCTGTACCTGCTCGGCTTCCTCCTTTCGCAGGAGGCCATTGTTGACAAAGATGCAGGTCAGGCGGTCGCCAATAGCCTGGTGCAGCAAGAGAGCGGCGACGGAAGAGTCAACCCCTCCGGAGAGGGCGCATATAACCTTGCCGTCGCCCACTTGTTCCTGAATTCGGGTGACCGAATCTGCCACGAAATTTCCGGGAGTCCAGGTTCCCTGGCACTGGCAAACCCTGTAAAGAAAATTCTCCAGGATGGCCTGGCCCTGGGGAGTGTGCTCAACTTCCGGGTGAAACTGGAGTCCGAAGTAATTGCTCCCGTTGCTGATGGCGGCGTAAGGGGAGTTTTCCGAGGAGGCCACGGGCACAAAGCCTTCGGGCAGGGCGTCAACCCGGTCGCCGTGGCTCATCCAGACCGGAAAAGACGATGGAACACCCTGGAGGAGGTCGCAGGGGGAGTCTGCGTCGCTCACCTGCGAAACGTCGGCAGACCCGTATTCCCGCAGATCACTGGGGGCCACCCCGCCGCCCAGCTGATGTACCAGGGCCTGCATACCGTAGCAGATGCCCAGCACCGGAAGTCCCTGCTCAAATACCCAGTCAGGAATCTGGGGCGCGCCCGGTTCGTAAACGCTGGCGGGTCCGCCGGAAAGAATGACACCCCTGGGGACAAATCTGCGGCTCACCGTCTCCCAGGTAGAAGACGAAAAAACTACTTCCGAATATACCTTGAGGTCTCGGGCACGGCGGGAGATGAGGTGGCTGTATTGGGAACCGAAGTCAATGATCACAACACCTTCGCCGACAGTGTTGCCGGATCGATGGGTATCCCTGCTGCCCGGCTTGGGAGTGGTGACCATCAGGTTCCTTCCTGTACGCTTACTATTCCTGAGGTTACGAAATCGGTAATATTGTAGCTGAAATAATATACCACAGGGCTTTTTCGGGTGCCATATGCAGGCATGTTCAAGGTGCCCGTCAAGATTTTGGCAGAGCATGTGGATCGGGGCAGGTATGGAAAGCGAAGGTAGGGGCGCAGGCCCCTGCGCCCCTGCAGCGACGGCCCGCAGCGGGGCCGCACCAGGCATTCCACAAAAACTTGACGGATACCCCCGTTTTCTGAAGGTGGTTTACAAACAATACCAGTTCTGATATATTTGGGTTGCTGGGTACATATTGGGCCTGATATCCAGTTGTTGGTGTGGCGCATTCGTCTAGCGGCCCAGGACACCGCCCTCTCAAGGCGGAGATCAGGGGTTCGAATCCCCTATGCGCTACCAACCCTTTTACAAGCCGGTCGAATTGCGTGGTGCCGCTCAAGGGCGGCATTTATTTTTGATCGACTGACCTCCCCGCGTTCCCCAGACCCTCGACTGGCTTATACTTACCCTATGACCACTCTTGCTCTGATTCTCGTGCTGCTGGGGTCCGTGGCCCATGCCGGCTGGAATTTGCTGCTGAAACGCTCCGATAACAAGGAAGTGTTTGTATGGAGCCTGCTGGTCAGCGGCAGCCTGATGCTGGCGCCCCTGGGGGCTGTCCTTTTCTGGTTGAATCCGATATCTCCCTTGGGCTACTGGCTGGTCCTGGCCACGATTGTGGTGCACGTCTATTACTTTGTCCTCCTCGGGCGGGGCTACGCCCGGGGAGACCTATCCCTGGTTTATCCCATCGCTCGCGGGGTCGGCCCCATGCTGGTACCGGTACTGGCCGTCCTTACCCTCGGTGAGCAGATTGCCTGGCCAGCCGTTCTGGGAATCGTTTCCATAGTGTTGGGAATCTATGTTGTTTCGTGGTGGGGTCGGTTCCGGGAAATCATGGCCTCTCCCATGTCCTTTTTCCGCGATGGCGGGATTCGCTATGCCCTTCTCACCGGCCTGACCATTACGGTCTATACCCTGGTGGATAAACGGGGCGTAGAACATGTGCAACCCATACTTTACATGTACCTCCTCACCCTGGGAGTCGCCGTCGGCCTGGCCCCTTATATCCTGCGCACCCACGGCTGGGCGCCCGTGGTCCGGGAATGGCGGTCCCACACCTGGCCCATACTGGTGGCTGGGCTGCTTGTGTTTCTTGCCTACGGTCTGGCGCTGACCGCCTTCTCACTTTCCAGGGTCAGCTACGTAGCCCCGGCCAGGGAGGTCAGCATAGTCATCGGTGTGCTGGCAGGTGTAATTATCCTCAAGGAGCCCTTTGGTCGCGGCCGCCTGCTGGGTTCCTGCCTGATACTGGTCGGGCTGGCGCTGATCGCGATTTCCCCGTAGTCTCGCCTTATCTATTCTCGGTAAAACGGCCCCCCGCTGCTTCGGTCCGAAGCGGAGGCACTCCGGTCGGATGGTATAATTTTGGCCAATACAGGTAACCCCTTCGAGGTGAAAGGCGATGATCAGCCAGGAACGATTGATAAATTCCTTCTGCGAGCTGGTGAGGATTGACAGTCCCTCCGATGAAGAGGAGGAAGTGGCTCAGCACCTGATTCCCAGGCTTGAGAACCTGGGCCTGACAGTTGAGCGGGACGCCCACGGCAATGTCATTGCCACCGAGCCGGGAGAACTTCCCCTGCTGCTGTCGGCCCACATGGACACGGTGGAACCCGGCAGGGGGATCGTTCCGGTAATCGAAGGAGAGCGTATCGTCTCTCAGGGCCAGACCATTCTGGGCGGCGACTGCAAGGCAGGTATAGCCGCCATAATGGAAGGGCTTGAGTCTGTAGTCGAAGAGGGTCTGCCCCACCGACCGGTGCAGGTAGTATTTACCCGAGGCGAAGAGATCGGGCTGGTCGGCGCCACGAACCTGGATTACTCGATGATCCGCGCCCTGGAGGCGGTCGTCTTCGACGGCAACGGTCCGGTCAATACCATCACCGGTTCCAGCCCCAGCTACATGAGCTTCGACGTGACGGTTAAGGGCCGCGGCGCTCACGCCGGCGTCGAACCGGAGAAGGGCTTGTCCGCCATACGAATTGCATCGGAACTCATCCAGGAGCTGCCTCAAGGACGGCTGGACGAAGAAACGACCTTCAATGTGGGCCTGATTTCCGGCGGCACCGTTCGCAACGCGGTTCCCGTTGAGGCCGTTTTCGGAGGCGAATTCCGGAGTCGCAATACCGAAAGCTTCGACCTGCTGCGGATGCAGGTGCAGCAGACCTTGAAGCAGGCGCGAGAAAAGTACCGGGAGGCCACCATTGAGGAAGACTTTGAGGTCCTGTTCCAGATGTACAACCTGGACCCGGAGGAGGATGTGGTGCGGCTGACCCGGCGAATTATGGAGGCGATGAGCCTGGTACCGGACATTCGCCCCTCGGGCGGCGGGACCGACGGCAATGTAATGCGCCGGAAAGGCATCCAGAGCGTGGTGGTGGGTATGGCCACCAACGAAATGCACACCGTTGACGAGTACGTGGTGATTCCCGACCTGGTCGATACGGCAGCTTTCTGCCGCCGCCTGATGCTTGAGGGCCACCGGAAGTAAGGCTTTCTAGACAGTAAGAGCGATTTGATGGGGCCCGGAGCGATGCCGGGCACTTCGCCTTTGGTCCTTCGGTGGCTACCCAGACAGGGAGATCAGCGCCGACTCCAGGTACGGTCCCAATTCCCGTATTTGCCAGTTTCTGACTCCTGTGTCTCCCTTCCCCTGGACTTCGGAGGGCCACGAACTGGGGTCGAGGGCCAGTCGCTCCAGGCTGGCTGCCGGCCACAGCAGCGCCGGGTCCAGTCCCAGGTCTGCCCCCTTGTCTGAGCGCCATTGCTTGAGCTTCTGGAGCCGCGCCTGAGTCTCCCGGGCGGGGGGCTCGCGTCTTGGACGGGGTGGACGTTCCACGCCCGGTTCCCGCATGGCCTGTTGAATCGTGGTCCTTATCCTGTGGCCCAATCGACGCATGGCGGCCGGCGCCAGCCCCGGTATGTCTTCCAGGGGAGTAAAGGGTTCCCGCGATAGCTGGACCAGCGCATCATTTCCCATTACCCGGTAGGGCGGCAGGTCAATTCTCTCGGCCTCCGCTTCGCGCAGTTCGAACAATCGCTTCAGAATTGCGAGCTGGCCTGAGTCCAGGCGGTCACTTCCCTTGACTCGAAGGAAGTCCGGCGCCGAAAGGGCGGAGGCTGTCTGCCCGATAGACTCCAGCCGAGCGAACTCCTCAGTAACCCACTCCAGCCTGCCCGCCTGGCCAAGCAAATGTCGGAGCCTGGATGCCAGGGGAATGAGGTACTCAACGTCGGCGGCGGCATAGCGCACGGCTTCAACGCTGAGGGGGCGAAGCCCCCAATTGGAGCGCTGGAGGCGCTTGCTCTTGGGGATGTCAACATTCAGGAACTGCTGCAACACTGCCTCCAGGTTGGGGCTAACCATCCCCTGGAACCTGGCGGCAATTTCCGTGTCGAACAGCCCGGATACAACAAAGCCATACTCCCGATGGAAGCAACGCAGGTCATAGTCGGAACCGTGAAGGACCTTGCAGATTGCGGGGTTTGCCAGGATGTGCCCCAACTTTGAAAGGTCATCCACAGCCAGAGGGTCGAGCAGGTAGGCGGACTTTCCCGTCGCGATCTGGATCAGGCAGATTCTTCCCCGGTAGGCGTGCATGCTGTTGGCCTCGGTGTCGATGGCCAGTTCCGGTTCAGCGGTTAGCGATGCGGCCGTTTTGTCCCACTGGGCCTGGGTGACTATAAGCTGGGGATTGTTCAAGCAGAGCCCCCGTCGATTCGCAGATTCCCGTCGTCGATTGGATTGTCGGTTGGATTATAGCAAGGTCCGCGGGTCCGACACCCGGTGCTATACTTTGCAGGCCGGGACCCGAGGGTTGCTTCAGGCAACGTCAACCGGAAGTGTGATACCCCTGGGCCCCCAGGCAGTCCAGAATTGACCGGAGGACCTGATGAACGGAGCGGAATTGAAGGCGACCCTGGCTGGCGGAGGCCGGGTTTACGGGAGCATGATTACCCACGGGCGCAACCCGCGCTGGGTGGAGGCCCTGGGCGGGATTGGGCTGGACTACGTGGTTATAGATACGGAGCATGGGCCGAGGAGCCGGGCTGAGATGGCGGACTACCTGGCGGCCTTCGCCAACTCTCCGGTGGTGCCCATAGTGCGGATTCCCATACCGACGTCCCATTACGTGACCATGGCGCTGGATGCCGGGGCCCAGGGCATCCTCGCGCCCTACTGCGAAACGGTGGAAGAGGTCAGGGAAGTTATTGGAGCGGCCAAGTGGAGGCCCCTCAAGGGAGAGGCGGTTCGCTCGCTGATGGAATCGGGCGAGCATGTCAGTGACGCCACCCGCGCTTACCTGGAGAACCGCAACAGGAACACGGTGGCCATTATCGGCATTGAGAGCGTCGAGGCGGTGAACAACCTGGAGGCGATCCTCCAGGTGCCGGGCATTGACGGCATATTCGTGGGGCCCAACGATATGAGCATTTCAGTAGGGTTTCCGGACCAGTACGACCGGCCCGAGTACCAGGACATCGTGAAGAAGGTCATCGACACCTCCGAGGCCCATGGCATTCCGACCCTGGTCCACCACCAGACGGCGGACCTGTCGGCGCACTGGGTGCGGCAGGGCGCCCGATTCGTGCTGCACACCACCGACCGCCGCACGCTGGCCGAGGCTTACCGAAGGGAATTCGCCGCCCTGCGGGAAGTGGCCGGCGAGGGTTAGGGAAGGGTTAATCAGGCGTCGGGGCCGGAGGACTCCCACCGGCGGCGCAGCGAGTCCACGTACACCCGTTCGTACTCGCCGTGGTGGCCGGTGTGGAAGGCCTCCGCAAGCTGCTCGGCCCACAGGTACTCCACGTCCTCCCAGCGAATGGGGTAGGGCGGCTGGTCGAAGAAGTTGGTGACCGCCTGGTTCGGGGTTTCGGCAACCGCGTAGCCCATCATCTGGAAGTTGTCGTAGTGGTTCCCGTGCTGGGAGATGAAGCGACCCTTCATTGCGGCCAGAATTAAGAAGGCTGGCATGTTGATTCCCGATAAGCGCTGGGTATCCCATTCAGATGGTTACCCATATTGACCTGCCGCCACAAACCGTAAAACGATACTCGCCTACCTGGCGAATATCTGGACCGTAGTCACGTCGCCGGCGCCGGAGCATTGGGCCACACCCACCCTGGGGTTGTTGACCTGCCGGGCTCCGGCCTCGCCACGCAGCTGGGTTACCGTTTCGTGGACCATTCGGATGCCGGTGGCCCCAAAGGGATGGCCCATGGCCAGCAAGCCGCCATCGGTGTTTACGGGAATATCCCCGGTCAGGGCGGTGCGGCCCTCCACCGTGGCCCGCCAGGCCTCTCCTTTCGGCGTCAACTGCAGGGACTCGATCTGCTGAAGCTCCCCGATGGTGGCCGCGTCGTGGACCTGGACCAGGTCCACGTCCTCGGGTCCCACGCCGCTCATTTCGTAGGCCGCAAGGGCAGCCGGTTCGGTGCGATAGGGGCTGAAGGCTGAGTGGTCGCTGCCACGCCCGTTGTAGTTGCCGGAGGTCAGGGAAGCGGCGATCACCCTGATGGCCCGAGATTCATCCAGTCCATAGCTGCCCAGGGCGTCCCTGGCGCAGAGCACGGTGGCGGCTGAGCCTTCGCTGGTGGGGCAGCACTGGTAGAGGGTCAGCGGGTCGGCGATGGGCCGGGAAGACAGAACGTCCTCCACGGTAAAGGTCTCCCTGCGGTGGGCATAGGGATTCAGGGCGGCATTCTGCCGCGCCTTGACGGATACCTGGGCCAGGGCGGAAGGAGGAGCGCCGGTCTCCTCCATGTAGCGGCGCATGCGCAGGGCATAGCCGGCCATCATGTGGTCGCCTCCGATGAACCTTTCCGGACTGTCGGCAGCGGTGACGGTGACGGGTCCGCCGGGCACTTTCTCAGCCCCAAAGGCCAGGGCAAGATCGAAAACCCCGGATGTGATGCCCCAGTAGGCCTGCCAGAAGGCAGTGGAGCCGCTGGAGCAGGCGTTTTCCACGTTTACTATGGGGATTCCCGTCAGGCCCAGGCTGGCCAGGGCCGTTTCTCCGACGGACATACCCTGGTAATAGACATGGCCAAAATAGGCTACGGGAATGTCGCGCCAGCGGACTCCGCAGTCCTTCAGGGCCTCCAGTACGGCCTCCCGGGCCAGGGTGGCCAGGTCTTTGCCGCGAAAACGGCCAAAGGGGTGAAGGCCGACGCCTACCACCATCACCTCGCGGTTGGGTTTGAACTGGGTCACGGCTAACCCTCCTGCGGGAGCGCCGGCGGGACGGCCGAGGGCGCCCACTTGTAAACCATCAGTGTCGGGCCGGACTCACCGGCCTGTACCGGTTCCAGCGCCAGCCGGACCTCCAGTCCTACCTGAAGGTCCGCATGGTCAATGTCAATGACTTCGGCAAGGACGTGGGGCCCCTCGGGCAATTCCACCTCCCCGAGGACATAGGGTACGGGACCGGGCCAACCATCGGGCGGCACCCGGACAATGGTGTAACTGTATAGGATGCCGCAACTGCTCAAGTCCACCGATTCAAGGTTGTCCGATGAACAGGCCTGGCAGAATATGGCTTCGCCAAAAACGCAAACCTCGCAATTGAGGCAGCGCATGCCGAGCAGGGTTCCGGAGGAGCCATCAGGGTCGTTCAGCCGGAGCCTCCTGGGGTCCACCGGGGCGAGAGATTTCCGCGAAGAGGTGGGCAAAATACACCGCGCTTCAAGTTCGAATGCTCGTCTGGACGGAGATTCAGATTAAGTCAGCCCTAAATGTACTGTCAACCGAAACCGCCGGCGAGTCAGGGCTCAGAGTTGGCTGGATTTCCCTGCCAGCCTCGTCACACAGGGCAATCGCGTCCGTTTAGGCGCGATTGCCCTGGCAGCAGATGGTCTTTGCTTGCCACGACATTGGGCAGGGTCTAATATGGGCTTGGCCGGGGTGGCAGCCCCTGCCCGCAGGCCCAACAGGATTCCTCAGGTTGCCGATCAGGTATCGGCGACCCATTGTTTGAAGGGGAGGGAGCAGTGCCCGAAGCAGTGATAAACGGTTTCAGGATGTACTATGAGACCCACGGGTCCGGCCAGCCACTGGTGATGATTCATGGGGGACTGGGCGGCGGTGAAGGGTGCGCCCAGACCATGGAACACCACGCCGAAGCGTTGGCGGGCAGCTTCCAGGTGATTTCCTATGACCGGAGGGCCGCGGGGCGGTCCGAAACCCCGTCGGACGGATATTCGATCCCCAACTACGCGGAAGACCTGCGGTTGCTGCTGGACCACCTGGGAGTGGGTCCGGCCCACATTCTGGGTTCCTCGGCCGGCGGGCCCATCGCGCTGCAATTCGCCCTGGAATATCCGGAGCGCACCCTTTCCTTGCTGCTGATTAACACGATGACCTACGTACAAGAGTCGGAGCGGGAGGTGCGGCAGCGGGAGCTGGACGAGATAAAACAGGCGTTGGCGGACAAGGGTAAGGATGCGGCGGTGGAGGCGGGACTGAATTCCCGCTGGCCCGGCATGAGGGAATCCGACCCGGCACAGTTTGCCAGGCTCAAGGCCATTAACCTGGAGCAGTTTGACGGCATCGTAAACACCATCCAGAGCTACTTGGACATACGGGACTCGCTGGAATCCAGGCTGCGCGAACTGACCATGCCGAGCATGATAGTCCATGGCGACGCCGACAGCCGGATTGACATTGCCTGCGGCCTCCAGCTGCACCAGGGCATCGCGGGCTCCGTGTTTCACGTAATTCCCGGGGCTGAACACGGCCTGCTGACGATCGAAGCCCGGAGAACCCGGGGGCTGATCGAGGAATTCCTGGCAGAGACGGCGGCACAGCTGAGCATATAGCTCCCGACCCGTCCTGGAACTCGATTGGTACACCCAACACGATTTAGAGGACTTTCTCATGGCTACTACAGCAATTGACCACATCGCCATGCCAACGGCCAATGCCGAAAAGCTAATGGAGTTCTACAAGCGGCTTGGCTTTACCATTAACGACGAGGACAAGTGGCGCAACGGCGAGGTTGGAATCTTTTCCATACAAATTGGCGATTCCAAAATAAACGTTCATCCGGAAGGCTACACCGCCACCCTGCGGGGTAACACCGCCGTTCCCGGATGTACCGATATTTGCTTCGTGTGGGACGGTACGGCCGAGGAGTGCCAGCAGATGCTGGCTGCGGCCGAAGTGGAAGTCATCCGGGGACCGGGACCCCGAAAGGGAGCGCGGGCCGGAGGTGGTCTGCCGGCAGTCAGCCTGTACGCCCGAGACCCGGACGACAATCTCCTGGAGTGGATGATCTACCTGTAGGGAATCAGCCAATGAGCCACCGCGATGGCGGGACTACCGGCGGCAAGGAACGGCACGGGAACCTGCAGCCCCGAATTCTATTGAGGACTTGAAGAAATGGCGCGAATGACCGGTAAGGAAGCCCTGGCCAGGATGCTGGCAGCGGAGGGCGTTGAGTACATATTCGGCAATCCTGGAACCAGTGAAACACCCTTCCTGGACGTCCTCCAGGACTATCCTAACCTGCAATACATCCAGGCCTTGCAGGAAGGGACCGCCGTGGGTATGGCGGACGGATACGCCCGCGCAACGGGGAAGCCCGCCTTCGCCAACATCCACATTGCCGGGGGCCTCGCCAACGGTATCAGCGCGCTGTATAACGCCTACCGGGGAGGGACTCCCCTGGTGCTGACCGCGGGGAACTCGGACACGAGAATGCTGCTAAGCGATCCAGTGCTTTCGGGCGACCTGGTGGAGATGACGCAGCAGTTCACCAAGTGGAGCGCGGAAATACCCCAGGCCGAGAACATCCCGATGGCGGTGCGGCGGGCCTTCAAGGAGGCGATGACGCCACCCGTTGGTCCCGTGTTCCTGTCATTCCCGTGGGACACGATGGACGAGGAGGTGGACGTTGACATAACGCCATCGTCCCCGGGCTACTACCGGATGGGACCTGACCCGGCGGCGATCAGCAGCGCGGTGGAACTGCTGGCCAGGGCGGAGAACCCCGTTGTGGTGATTGGCGACCGGGTGGGTCAGTCCGGGGGCGGAGCCGAGCTGGTGCGGGTTGCGGAGCAACTGGGCGCCAAGGTATATGCCAGCTCCTACACCTACTCGGAAATCAGCTTCCCCCTGAACCACGGGCAGTACGCGGGGATGCTGAACCTCAACAGTTCCGCCACCCGTCGGCAGCTGGCAGAGGCGGATGTGGTGCTGGCGGTGGGTACCAACGTATTCTCCTCTTTCCTGTACGTATCTGAACCATTCCTGTCGCCGGCCACCAAGCTGGTGCACATGGACAATGACCTGAAGGAAATTGAGAAAATCTACCCCACCAACGTGGGAATACCCTGCGACCCCAAGGCCGGACTGGCTGAACTGGCCGACGCGCTGGACCAGGAAATGACCGCCTCGGCCCGGGAAGCCGCCGCCACCCGCGCCGCGACGCTGGGAGAGGCCAGGCGGCAGGCCAGGGAGGAATACCTGGGCCGAATGCAGTCCATGCCCGATACCCGGCCCATGCCGGTGGACCGGATGATGTACGAGCTTGCGCAGGCGCTGCCGGACAATGCAGTGATAGCGGACGAGGCGATTACCTCCCGAGGGGCGCTGCTCCAGGCCTTGGAGCCTTCGGTACCGGGCAGTTATTACGCCATCAGGGGCGGCGCGCTGGGCTGGGCCATGCCTGGAGCGCTGGGCATCAAACTGGCCAATCCTGACCGCCCAGTGGTGGCGGTGGTAGGCGACGGGGCATCCATGTACACGGTACAGGCCCTGTGGACGGCGGCGCGGTATAACATACCGGTCACCTACGCTATCTGCAACAACCGGGCCTACCGCATACTCAAGGTGAACATGGACGTTTACCTGCGGGGAATGCTGGAAGACAACCAGCGCGACAGCGAGTACGTGGGGATGGACTTTGCCACCCCGCTGCCGCTGGCGGAGGTGGCGGAGGCCATGGGGGTTTCGGGAAGAAATGTGGAGGACCCGTCTGACCTGGGTCCGGCCCTGGAGCAGGCAATTGACAGCGGGAAGCCTTCGGTAATTAACGTGAGCATCGACGGAGCGCTTTAGCCGCAGCCAGCGAAGCGGACACTGGAAACTGAGGAGCCCCGAGATCATGTGGCCTCGGGGCTATTTTCGCAGTTTTAGACTGGGTACCGCCCTGAATTGCGGTCGAAGGGAACCGGGCAGGTCTATGGGGCAGGTTTGGCGCCGGTGCCCAGGGCCACGATTTCGTCCCAGTCGGCTTTGTCCACGGGCTGGATGGAAATGCGCACCCCACGTTTAACCACAATCATGCCCTGCAAGTTGGGATTGTCTTTTATTTCCTGAAGGGTTACCGGGCGGCTGAAGGTTTGGTCTGCCTGGATGTCCACCATCAGCCAGGTGGGGTTGTCGGGGTCGCTCTTGGGATCGTAATACTTGGCGCCCACCTCCCATGCGGTGTGGTCGGGGTAGGCTTCCCGCACAATGCGGGCGGTCCCCATGACGGCGGTGGGCTTGGCGCTGCTGTGGTAGAAGAGGACGCCGTCTCCGATCTTCATTTCATCCCGCATATAGTTTCGCACCTGGTAGTTGCGAACGCCGTCCCATTCGGCGATCTGGTCCTCTTCGCTCAGCAGGTCCTGGAAGGAGTAGTTGCCAGGTTCAGACTTGAACAGCCAGTATCGTCTTTCTTCTTGGGCCATTTTCACTGTCCGGGTTGGCGCGTGGCCCACGCCAGGGGAAGCGGAGATAAGGGCGGGCTGCCACGCAAATATGGTTTTGGGGCCATCCGTTCAATCTTCGGGACCCTGCCCGGTAAAACGGGAAAGGGATTATTGGCAAATGCTAGAGAGCGATTTCTCCCTCTTCTCCCGTGCGGATGCGGATGGCGTTGGCTACGGGGGTAATGAAGATTTTACCGTCGCCAATGTTGCCGGTCCTGGAAGTTTCGACGATGATGTCGATGGCCTTCCGGGTGTCTTCGTCCCGCACCACGGTTTCCAGCTTCACCTTGGGCAGCATGTCCACCACGTAGCTGCCGGCAACACCCCTTGGCCCGCCGACCTCGATTCCCCGCTGGGCGCCGCGGCCCGTTACCTGGGCCACGTTAATGCCAGGCAAGCCCGCGTCGGACAGCGCGTCTTTGACGGCGTTGAGTTTTTCGGGTCGAATTATGGCTTCGATCTTGTTCATACCATCCTCTCCGGCGAGGAGCCAACCGGCGATTCTCGCGCTGGTTTCTGCTTGCGCAGGAATTGCACAGATTATAGCGGATTTATGGCGGGATTAGGACACCTGTGCGTTCGGCTTGTATTTCGGGGCAGGGCCGGCGCTACCTGATCCGGATGCCGGCAGCTTCACGGTCGAAGCAGCCTTCGATCAGGTCCTCCCTTTCCTGGCGGAGAAGGTCCTTCCGCACCCGCAGGCTGGGGGTTCGGGGCATCTCCTCGCGTACCTCGATGTAGCGGGGCACCTTGAAGTAGGCCAGGTTTTCCGCGCACCAGCGAACGATAGTCTCCGGATCCACCGTAGCGGGCGGCCTGGGAGTGACGTACGCCTTGACTTCGTCCTCGCCCAACTCGGAGGGCACCGCGATTACCGCGCAGTCCAGGACTGTGGGATGCCGCTTGATTGCGTCCTCCACTTCCTGGGATGAAATGTTCTCTCCTCGCCGGCGGATAACGTCCTTTTTCCGGTCCACGAAGTAGAGAAACCCCTCTTCATCGGCCCAGCCCAGGTCGCCCGTGTGAAGCCAGCCTTCCCTGAGGGCCAGGTCCGTCTGTTCCTGGTTGCGCCAGTAGCCGGGCATGACGGCCGGATTGCTGATGGTGATTTCGCCGGGTTGGCCCGAGGGTACCGGTCTGCCGTCGTCGTCCACGATCCTGATGCGGTTGACGAACCCCGAATCGGGGTGCAAGCGGGGCTGGCCGGAGGAGTTGGGCCGCCGCTGCTGTCCGATCTTCTCGATGGAGCCGTAGCAAGT
Source organism: Chloroflexota bacterium (assembly GCA_028875055.1). Taxonomy (GTDB): domain Bacteria; phylum Chloroflexota; class Dehalococcoidia; order Lucifugimonadales; family UBA3495; genus Bin22. The sequence goes on along the minus strand of JAPPGG010000034.1, from coordinate 36,668 downwards.
CTCGGTCATTCCGAAGCCCACGATGATTTCGGTGTCGAAACGCTCCTTGAAGGCTTCAAGGAAATCGGGTGAGAAGGCCGGTGAGCCGTAGAAGAGGCGAACGTTATTCTGGCGGTCCAGCTCGGATTCGGGCTGCTTGGCCAGAACGGGCATCATCATGCCGATGAAGTTGACGACGGTGGCGTTGGCTTCCCGCACCTGGTCCCAGAATCGGGACGCGCTGAACCGCTCCGCCACTACCAGGGTGGCGCCTGCCGCCAGGGAGCCCATGGTGGAGTAGTACTGGGCGTTGGCATGAAAGAAGGGAAGGCAGGTGAAGAAACGGTCGGCTTCGCTGGCTTCGGTCCAGTGGGCAAAGCCCTGACCGGCGGCTACGTACATCAGGTGGGTGACCTGGACGCCCCTGGGATTGCCGGTGGTTCCGGAGGTGTACACGAGCATGGAAATCTCGTGGGTAGAAACCTCGGGCAGGTGGGTCAGCTCTTCGGACGCCGCCAATAGTTCACCCAGGTTGAGCCATCCGGTGGCGGGTGGTTCCCCCGGGGGCTGGGAAGCTTCGGATTCAAGCTCGGTGGTTGCCAGGAGTTTATGTTTCACCGTGGGGGAAATGGCGGAAGCCGCCTCGGCCACGTCCACCAGGGAACGGTGGGTAACCACCGCAGTGGCTCCGGCGTTGTCGAAGATGTATGCCGCCTCATCGCGCTTGTAGGCCACGTTTACCGGGACGCTGATTGCTCCCAGCAGGGACAGCCCAAACCAGCAATAGTGGAATTCAGGCACGTTGGGCAGGAAAAGGCAGACGCGGTCGCCCCGCTGCACTCCCAGGTTGGCAAACATGGCTGCCGCTTGCCGGACCCTGGAATAGAACTCACCGTAGGTAATCTGCTGCCCAACGATCTGCAGAAAGACCTTGTCCGGATTGCGATTGACCGCCGCGTGTAGGAACTCGCCCAGGGATAGCTCCCAGGTTGCCTGTTTCTCAATTGAACCAGTGGACATACCGACTCCCGCCATAGGAAACCTGGTGGAAAGGCCGAGCTGCAGGGTGCCCCGCCTGCCACTTTGAGAGGGATTTCTGTCAACCTATCACGGGGAAAAATTGCGGTCAATATGCGAGGCTCAAGGAGAAGCGTGCATAGTTGATGAGTTGCAGAGGCCTCAAAGACGTCAAGCCGGCGCGGGCCGGAATACAGCGAGGTTGGCGGCGCATACGGGTCAAGCGCCGGGAAGACTCCTGGATACCTGCGAAAACTGGTGTGACGGGGTTGGCTGGCAGGTGAATTCCACAAATTTTGAACCCTTACTCACACCGGCGGTTAACTTCAGGATGGCTGGCGAGTTGGTGGCGGTCAGCGATGCGGCCGATAGTCTGGCGGTGACCGCCGGGGGGTTGCGGTTCGGCCATTTGGGTGGGCTGAGCTGGTTGCCGGTAATGCACCGGTTTCTCCGCTTCGCCCCGAGCGGCGTTAGCTTCCCGCTCTGGACCATTGTTGCTTGTTGGGACGTTGACGGTCCGGTTGTTGGAGCAGGCTTGCCGGGTATCCCAATGGCTTCTGCGTACCCTTTTGGCAGAGGGGTTTTCCTTGACAAATTTGGCCTCAAAATCCTACAATCCCGGCAATTCACGTATGAATGAAAGTCTTCAATTGGAGGAGGACTCTTATGTACCAGTGGCCCAAGGTAGTCTATAAGGAAGAGGGAATGCGGGAAGGCATGCAGATTGAGGATGCCAGCATTTCCGTAGAAGACAAGATTGAATTGCTGGACGCCCTGTCGGAGACGGGCCTGCAGCAGATCGTCGTAGGTTCTTTTGTAAGTCCCCGGTGGACGCCCCAGATGGAGCGCATCGACGAGATCGTGTCCAAGTTCAATCCCAACCCGGACGTGACCTACACGGCCCTGGCCCTTAACTCCCGTGGGGTTGAGAGGGCCCGCGCCTACTCCCCGCCGCTTACCATTGAGCGTGACCCCTATCCGCGGCTGAACTGTCACATGTGCGACGTTTTCGTGCGGCGGAACACCAACCGTTCCCAGATGGATGAGATGGAGCGGTGGCCGCAGGTGGTGGCCCAGGCCCAGGAACTGAACATCAGGGAGGCCGGCATCGGCTGCAACGCCAGCTGGGGTTCCAACTTCCTGGGAGAATTCCCGGTGGATAACCTGATGACCCTCTTTGAAAAGCAGCACGGCATGTGGTATGAGGTAGGCATCAAGGTGGTCAGCTGTTCGATGGGCGACCCCATGAGCCACTGCACTCCGGCCAAGGTGGAAGAGAGCATCAGCCGGGTCAAGGAGCGCTGGCCCGAAATTACCCACTTCCGGCTGCATCTGCACAATGGCCGCAACATGGCCATCGCCTCGGCGTATGCCGCCATGCGGACCCTGAGTCCCGAGGACACCCTGGAACTGGACGGCACCATCGGCGGATACGGCGGCTGCCCCTACTGCGGCAATGGTCGGGCCACCGGCATGGCCCCCACGGAAGACCTGCTCCACATGATGGAAGACATGGGAGTGGAGACCGGGGTGGATATCGACAAGTTAATTGACTGCGTGTGGATGGCCGAGCGCGTGGTGGGCCGCGAGCTTTACGGCCACGTTTCCAAGGCCGGTCCCCGTCCCAAGCGGGTCGAGCAGCTCTACGACATGAACATGCCCTTCGTGGAAACCATGGAGCAGGCCCGCCACTTTAAGCAGGGCCCCAGCGTTTACGAAGGCGGGATTTACCCCTACCGCGAGCCCATTGCCAGTCCCTACCGGGAGCGGGTGGATCAGGGCCTGCCCGCTTTCGACTCGGCCGACGGCGAATTCCCCTGGAAGCAGGACTGGTTCCCGGCCAAGGATTAACCAGTTTCGGCGTCGCAATGAAGTTGGTGGGGCCGCTCTGACAAGGGTGGCCCCGCCTGATTGTATGAGATTCCTGCTTTTCGTGCCTGCGGGCAAGTTCCTGTCACGAGCAGCCATTCTCTCACCCAGCAAAATTGAGGGGGCAACACATGACCACCAACCCCACGGATCCCAACCAGGTAAGGCTTACCGGCGAGAACTCGTTCATCCGCCTTTCCCACGATGGAGGAAATAACCAGGCTACCCGTACCAGCCACTGGCGGGTGCTGTGGTCTCCGGCGGGAGCGGGCCACGTACTCTTCCTGAAAAGCGATGAAATGAACGACGAGGTCCGCATCTACTCCGACAACATCGCGCTGGCCCGCTGGCTGCAGGAAGAGATCGAGAGCCTGCTGTTTCCGGAGTTCGCCGACCAGGGCATTCCGGTTATGGACGCCGAATTCAGCAAATCGGGCGACGTCCGCTCCTTCTGGACGGAAAAGGTACTCAGCGACGAGGACGAGATTCACCTCACCTGGTACGACTTCCTGGAGCCCTATATGCTGCGCGTGGAGGCCGGCAGCGTTTCCGGGCGCCCCCATGGCGTTTACAGCTGCTTCATTCCCTCGCGCAGGGCCCAGCTGACCATTAACGGGAATCCCGCTGAAGGGGAGCCCTGGCTGGAAATGAGGGGCGACAAACAGAGCAGCAGCTCCTGCCTGGCCTGGTCCGAGACCTGGGTGCGACCCTAGAGGCGCAGACAAGGGCGTTTGAGGCTTCAATCACCGGAAATTCCACCCCTGGAGGCAGCGGGTTATGACACAGCAGGAAATTGCCGGCAACTCGCCAGGCATAGTCTTGTTTCCCCAGTTCCGGCAGGAAATCTACGACATGTACCGGGAGGAACTGGAAGGCCTTAGCGACGAACAGCTGGATTTCGAATCGGACAAGTGGGGCTGGAGCGAATGGAGCATACGCCGGAACCTGAGCCACGTGGCATCGGGAGACTTCCGGTGGTTGCTGCTCCGGTGGGGTGAGAACCTTTTCGCCGACGGATTGCCGGAGATCGACGACTGGGAAGGAATTATCGAGTCACCCTACGACCGGCGCCTGGACGAGGACAAGTACTGGGAGGTGGACTCCATATTTGCTGTGCTTCGCAAGAGCCTGGACTTCGCCTGTTCAGTGCTGGAATCTGAGACGGTGGACTCCATGCGGAGCAGGGAACTGAGGAGTTCCGTTAGCGGCCAGCTTCACTGGCTGAATGCCCATCCTTCCGGGGTAAGGGAAGAGCCCGATGACCCGCCGTGGGGTTACATAACCCTGGAAGCCACTTTCCGTCACCGCTACTTTGAGTACCTTACCCACCTCTACAACATCCAGCGGCTGAAGAAGGCCCAGGGACTGGAAGCCAGGGTTGACATTCCCTTCGTAGGCTACCACGCCCTGTCCGACTGGGACAGGAGCGAGCCCTAGGCCCGGGGAAGTCTGGGTTCCAGCTTCTCCCTGGCCAGAGTGAGGGCCAAGACGGACGAGGCTCCGGCCTCAGCCAGCGCCTCGGCGCACGCTCCCAGGGTGCTGCCCGTGGTGCAGACGTCGTCCACGAGGACGCAGGCGAGGCCTGAGGCATTGGTGTCGCACCTGAAGGCGCCGGACGTGTTGGTCCGGCGCCTGTTGACGTCTGAAGCGCCGGCCTGGGGCGGCGCATTGAGCGCTCGGGCCAGCAGTCCGGTTTCGACGGGCAGGCCCGATGCCTTGCCCACGACCCTGGCCAGCAGTTCCGACTGGTTGTATCCCCGCTGACGCAACCTGGCCGGGTGGAGCGGTACTGGAATCAGCACGTTTCCGGGCAGGGAATTGTCCCTGAAGTAGTCCGCCAGCAGAGTTCCCAGGCAATCGGCTACAACCCGGGCATTTCGATACTTGAAGGAGTGGATTGCCTTCCTCAGCGTCCCTTCCATCAGGTATGGCGATCTGATTCCGGCGAGGTTCGCGGCTGAGAACCGGGACTGAAGCCGACAGGGTCGGCAGACGCCGGCGATTCCCGGATCGGAGCAGATGTCGCAGAAAGGGGCTTCCAGCCGGGGCAAAGTGGTTGCGCAAGCAGAACAAAGGACGTCCCCCTGGCTGCCGCACCCCAGGCAGTAAGTGGGCAGGACCAGGTTAACGGCGGATTTCACGGCGTTGCGGAAAACGGAAACCATGTCACCGGACGAGAAGCGCTGTCGGAAGGCTCGCCCAACCGCCTGGCATAAGGAAGACTGCCGGGAAGGGTTGCATTCAGCTCTTTCTGCCTTCGGCCCAGCGCCGGAGGATGATGGAGTCGCCCGGGAAGGCCATGGGAGGGAGATCGTCGAGGGCGAAAAACCCCACCTCCAGGGCTTCGGGGCCGGGGGAGAGGGTACCGCCCGTCTCGGCGCCGCTGAACGCCGCCACGATGACGGGGCGCCCCGCTTCCGAGAACAGGCCAATCAGGCCACCGACTTCCACCTCCAGTCCCGTTTCCTCCAGGACTTCCCTGGCGGCGGCTTCTTCGACTACCTCACCCCGGTCAACGTAACCGCCGGGAACACTCCAGAGGCCGTAGCCGGGCAAGTTGGCCCGTTTCACCAGCAGGACCTGGTGGTCCCGGCTGACGAGCGTCACGGCTGCCACCTTGGGGTCGTAGTACACCACACGACCGCAGGCGGGGCATACCGGGCGAGTGGCGCCGCCGGACTCCTTGAGTTCCAGTTCGGTAGCGCAGCCCGGACAGAATCTGTCTTGTTGTTCCATTTCAGCCCTGGCGGCCACCGGGCCGGCCGGATTGCAGCAGCTCCTCGACCTCGGCACGGGCGGGCATGGAGTCCTGGGCGCCGCTCTTGGTTACGGACAGGGCGCCCGCGGCCGAGGCAATTCTTACGGCGCCGGGCAGGCCATGTCCCTCGGCCAGGGCTACGGCCAGGGCGCCGTTGAAGGCGTCTCCCGCCCCCACCGAGTCAATGCCGTTGACTGAGAAGGCGGGGACGAATTCACTGCCTTCCCTGCTGGCCCAGTAGGTTCCCTGCGGCCCCAGGGTGATTATTGCGGCGCCAACGCCCCGGTCCACGAGAATTTTTGCGGCATCGCCGGCCGAGGCGGGGTCGGTTACCGGCTTGCCGACCAGGGCCTGGGCGTCGGTTTCGTTGGGGGTGATAATGTCGCAGCAGGAATAGAAGGCCTCGGGCAGGGGGCGAACGGGGCTGGGGTCCAGGATAACCCTTACACCCCGGTCCCTGGCGGCCTGGGCGCAGCGGAGGGACAGTTCCACCGAGACTTCCAGCTGCAGCAGGAGAGCTGAGGAGCCTTCCAGTAGGGCAAGCGCCTGGGCTGCCTCTTCCTCCCCGCAGGTGTTGTTGGCGCCCAGTACCTGGATAATCTGGTTCTGGGCCATGTCGTCAATGCTGATTACCGCGATTCCAGTGCTCTCGCCCTGCGTTACCCCTACGCTTTCGACATTTACGCCCGAGTCCACCAGCGCCCGCAGGGCCTGAGGGGCGAAAATGTCGTCTCCTACGCGGCCAACCATGGAGGTCCGGCCGCCCATTCGGGCCGCGGCCACCGCCTGGTTGGCGCCCTTGCCGCCGCCGTATGTCAGGAAGCGGCTGCCGACTACCGTTTCTCCGGCCTGGGGAAATCGGGGGGTCATTGCCACAAGGTCAATGTTAATGCCCCCCAGCACGACTATGCGGGGGCCGTCCTGTACGGATGTCATGATCTCAGCTACAGGGTCAAGGTGCAGGTAACCTACCATCAGACCGGTGGGGCGGTCAACGCCTGCCGGTCCGGCGGGTTTGGGGCGTGCTATAATTCCGGCGCGCGCATACCTTCGGGACTGCCCTGGGCCGTACGGGGCTTTCGCGCAGTCCGCTGGACAGGTGCGCAGTTCGCTGGACAGGTGATTGATGCCCATGGTCGCGGCTCTGGAGAACATAAAGGTAGTCGATTTGACCCGCACGCTGGCCGGTCCCTTTTGCACGATGATGCTGGGGGATATGGGCGCGGATGTTATCAAGATAGAGGAACCGGAACGGGGGGATGAGACCCGTTCGTGGACGCCCTTCTGGAATGGGGAGAGCACCCAGTTCGTCTCCTTCAATCGGAACAAGCGGAGTCTGAGCCTTAATCTCCGGGAGAAGGAGGGCCTGGAAATTGTCCGGAGCCTGGCGAAGGACGCCGACGTCTTGATAGAGAGTTTCAGGGCCGGAGCGCTGGAACGCATGGGGCTGGGGTACGAGGAAATCCGCAGCATAAACCCGGGCATTGTCTATTGCTCGATATCCGGTTATGGCCGCACCGGACCCATGGCTGAGAAGCCGGGGTACGACCTGATTATCCAGGCTTACAGCGGGCTCATGGACCTGACCGGCGAACCCGACGGGCTGCCCCTGAGGGTGGGGTTCTCGCTGGTGGACCTTTTCACTGGGATGATGGCCTTTGGCTCGGTGGTGACCGCCCTATACCACAAGCAGCAGACCGGCCAGGGCCAGCGCCTGGAGGCCGCGCTGTTGGACGGGCAGGTGGCGGCTCTCAGCTACCATGCCACCGCCTACCTGGCCACCGGAGTTGTGCCCCAGCGGATGGGATCTGGGCATCCCAGTCTGGTCCCTTATCAGAGCTTTCAGGCTTCTGATGGCTATTTCATCCTGGGTGTGGCAAACCAGGGGTTGTGGGAACGCTTTTGCCAGGGTGTGGGGCATCCGGAGTTGTTGGAAGACCCACGGTTCAAGACCAACGATGACCGGGTGGTGCACCGCGCCGAATGCGTCCAGGTCTTGAACGACATATTCCAGGCGAAGACGGTGGCCGAGTGGGTTAACATAATCGAGCAGTGCGGGGTGCCCTGCGGCCCCATTAACCGGGTGGATGACGTGGTCAATAATCCCCAGGTAAATGCCCGAAATATGATTGCGGAACTCTCCCACCCGAACGTGCCGGACCTGAAGATCCCCAACTCGCCCCTGAAGCTGGGAGAGACGCCACCCGTAATCAAGCGGCCACCGCCCTTGCTGGGCCAGCACAACGATGAGGTGCTGGATGAACTGGGGTACGGGAAAGCCGACATTGCCAGGCTCAAGGAGCAAGGGGTTATCGGCAAGGGCCCCTAGCCCACGGGACCACGAGAATTCAGAATAGGGAAGTTTACTTTGGCTGGCGACAACACGATACGACTGATCCACACTTCGGATACCCATCTGGGCGACGACTGGAGGTCGGACCGAGCGGAGGCAGCCTTTGCCCGCGTGATTGACAGCGTTGCCCACTTTGAAGCCGACGCCCTGCTGGTGGTGGGAGATGTCTTCGACCACGCCCGGGTGCCGGACCGGGTGCTGGAGTTTTACCTTGCCCAGATTGCCCGCATTGACCGACCGGTGGTAACCCTTCCCGGCAACCACGACCTGTACCACGAAGAATCGCTTTACCTCAGGGACCCGTTTCAAAGGGTCCCGCCCAATTTCCACTTGCTTACCGGTAGCGCCGGCCAGACCATTTCCTTTCCGGAGCTTGGGCTGGACGTGTGGGGCCGGGCAATGACGCAGCATAACCCGGAATTCAGGCCCCTGGAGAATATGCCGGCAGGCAGCGACGATCGCTGGCTGGTGGCCCTGGCCCACGGCCATTTCCATTTTCCGGAGGACACGGACCTCCGTTCCTCACCAATTCAGGAGAGGGAAGTTGTGGAGGCGTCTTGTCATTACCTGGCCCTGGGCCACTGGGAACGGCATTGCGAGGTGTCCCGGGGCGATACCTCGGCATTCTACTCGGGGTCCCCCCTGGGTTCTTCGCCCCGTTCCGGTCACATCGGCGTCAATGTGGTGGAGCTGGACAGAATTTCGGGAGTAACGGTGACCCAGGCAATAGTGCCCCTGGAAGGACAGTTGAGTCTGGCGCCGGACGCGGCGGCAGTCGCGGCTGGAAGAGAGGAAACATGAAGCACTTGAGCAGGGAAAAGCGCATTTACTTTCTTGACCCGGAAGCCGAACCGGCCATCACTATAGATTCGGGCGAAGAATTGATGGTGGAGACGTGGGACGCCTTCGAAGGGTTGCGAGACCCGGTACAGCTGGATGCGAAGGCGTTGAAGGGCCCCGCCACCGGGCCCATCTACGTTAATGGCGCCGAACCCGGGGACGCACTGAAGGTAGAGTTCCTGAGCATCACTCCGAAGGAAGGTCCGGCGCACATGGTGATGCCCGGCCGCGGGTTCCTGGAGGAGGAGTTTACCGAGGGCTATCCTACCGTGATGACTATTGAAGATGGACACCTGGTCCTGCCGACGGGCCTTCGCCTGAAGATGATGCCCTCCATGGGGCTGGTTGCCACTACTCCCACTTACGTTCAGAACACGGCCAGTGACAGTGGCCCCTATGGCGGGGACATTGATATGAAGGAACTGGCGGAGGGGAGTACCATCTACATGCCCGTTTTCGTGGACGGCGGTTTGCTGGCCCTGGGAGATTGCCATGCCCTGGTTGGCGATGGGGCAGTAGCCGGTACCGGCGCCGAATGCTCGTCGGATACCCACATACGGGTTACCGTGGAAAAGGGTATGAACCTGGCCAGCCCCCGGGCCATCACCCCCGAGCACTTTGTGGTGCTTTCTTATGGCGAGGATTTGTCCCCGGCAATGAAGCAGGCGGTCCGGGACATGGTTGACTTCCTGGTAAGGGAGAAGGGGATGGCTCCCTATGATGCCTATACACTATGCAGCCTGGCTGGCGACGTCAGGGTATCCCGCACCTTCCGGCCGATAAGCCCGGTCAAGATGATGCTGTCTCTTCAGGCATTGGAGCAGCTGGGGTAGCTCCTCAGGTCAGGTAGCATGTGCACTGGCAGGGTGAGGGGCAAACCCGCCCCTTCCTGATCTGAGATACCTTTCGTTGCCCTTCCCTTTCGGGCAGAGTTCCGGGGCAGGCGGAAGCGCCTTTGGACCGGGCAAACCCGCAGGCTTGCGCCTGCCGGCCTATGCGGACCGAGTCCATTACATAACCGAGTAGCCTCCGTCAACAGTCAGCACCGCCCCGGTTACGTAGTCTGACGCCTTGCTGGACAGGAAGACTACGGCGCCCTGGAGTTCGTCCACGTCGCCCCACCGGCCGGTGGGTATCCGGCCGCTGATCATCTGGTAACGTTCGGGCTGGTTTACCGGAATGTCTGAGGTCAAAGTGGTCATAAACCAGCCGGGCAATATGGCATTGGACTGAATATTGTCCTTTGCCCAGGCCACCGCCAGGCTCTTGCAAAGCTGCACTACGCCGCCTTTGCTGGCCGAATACGGGGCGCCACTACCGCCGCCGCCAAAGATCGAGTACATCGACCCGATTCCGATGATTTTTCCGCCGCCCTGTGACTTCATGTGAGGATAGACTTCCCTGGAAGCCAGGAAGGAGGAGCGCAGGTTCACGTCCTGCACCAGGTCCCATTCCGCCGTGGAGGTCTGGTCCGGCGTTTTGCGGACCACAGTGCCCGCATTGTTCACCAGGATGTCCACCCGCCCAAAGGCGCTGACGGTATCGGCGACCATCGTCCGGATTTCCTGCTCCTGGGTAACGTCAACGCTCAGGCCCAGCGCCCTGACTCCCAGTTCTTCCAGTTCTGCTACGGCTTGCTCGGTTTTCGCCTGGTCCCGCGCCGCCACGACTACATTGGCCCCGGCGCCGGCCAGGCCCCTGGCCATGCCCAGACCCAGGCCCCCGTTGCCGCCCGTTACGATGGCAACTCTGCCGGACAAATCGAAAAGTTCCTGAATGTTCATGATGCTCTTCCTGGCGCCTCGAAAAGTCCGCTTACTCTACCACAACCGCTCTCCAGGCGGACAAACAAAGGCGGGGATGCCAGGGCAATCGCGCCTTGACTGATTGTCACTCTGAGCCAGGCCGAAGGGCTCGGGGCGACGTGACCTCCGTTTATGGTGTCAGCCTCCATTTAAAACGCGATAGCCCTGCCGGGATCCCGGTGGCGCTCCGGCCTCCACTGGTGAAGGCAAATGCGTTCCGTCCCCGGCGTTTGCGCGAGGCAATGCGGCCGCCATTTACGGAAGGAGCGATATGGTGGCCGGAGGCTTTGCCAGTAACGGGTTACGGGTTTGGCGCAAGTTGACACTCATAGGGGTCTATGGTACGTTTCCAACGCTTTTGATAGCGCATTTCCGTAATTTCGAGGTGGGTTAGATGGATTCGAGCGGCTTGCTCATTGCCTTGCCTCTGGCGGCCGGCGTCATCGCGCTGGTCTTTGCGGCCCTGATGGCCAAGCGAGTGGTGGGGGCCGAGGCCGGCAATGAACGTATGACTGAAATCGGCGACGCCATCCGCGAGGGAGCGTCCGCGTTCCTGCGCCGGGAATACCTGGCCCTGCTGCCCCTGGTGGTCATTGTAACCATTGTCCTTGGAGTTCTGGACTATACCCTGTTCACCCATGAAATCGGGGCGCCGGCTACGGCCATCTCATACCTGGTAGGCACCATCTGCTCGGGCCTTGCCGGATTTGTGGGTATGAATGTGGCGGTGCGCGCCAACGTGCGGACCGCCGCCGCCGCCATGCGGGGGCTGAATCCGGCGCTGCGGGTGGCCTTCTCCAGCGGTTCGGTGATGGGCGTTACGGTAGTGGGCATAGGCCTGCTGGGCGTATCCATCCTCTACCTGATCTTCCAGGACATCAGCGCGGTGGCCGGATTCGGGTTTGGCGCCAGTTCCATTGCGCTCTTTGCCCGCGTGGGCGGCGGCATCTTTACCAAGGCCGCTGACGTAGGTTCTGACCTGGTGGGAAAGGTTGAAGCGGGCATACCGGAAGACGACCCCCGCAACCCTGGCGTCATCGCTGACAACGTGGGCGACAACGTGGGCGACGTGGCCGGTATGGGCGCGGACCTGTTCGAGTCCTACGTGGGCAGCATAATCTCCGCCGTCGCCCTGGTGGGCGCGGGCACGCTCTTCGCCATGCAGGATGCCGACAAGGTACAGGCCCTGTTCCCCATGCTGCTCGCCGGAGCGGGCATAATCGCGGCCATCCTGGGTACCTTCGTGGTGCGCAGCGGAGAGCAGGCCGACTTTGAGAAACTGCTCTGGGCCCTGCGCTACGGCATATTTGCGGCTGGCGGGCTGTTGATAATTTTCGCCGCCATTCTTACCGTAACGATAACCCAGGAATGGTCCTGGTTCGGTTGCGTAGTGGCCGGCCTGGTGGCCGGGACGATAATCGGCCTGGCGACCGAATACTATACTTCCTACAGCTACAATCCCACGAAGCGCGTTTCCGAATCGTCCCAGACGGGCGCGGCGACTGTGATAATCAGCGGCATAGCCACCGGAATGCTCAGTACCCTGGTGCCTGTTATCTGCATTTCGGTAGCGATTCTGCTGGCATACTGGTTCGCCGGCTTCTACGGGGTGGCGCTGGCCGGCGTGGGCCTACTTTCGACGCTGGGAATCACCCTGGCGACGGATGCCTACGGTCCGGTGGCAGACAATGCCGGCGGTATCGCCGAGCAGGCGCAGCTGGACCCGCAGGTCCGGGAACTCACGGACGCCCTGGACGCCCTGGGCAACACAACGGCGGCCACCGGAAAGGGCTTCGCCATCGGGTCCGCCGCCCTTACTTCACTGGCCTTGCTGGCCGCATACGCCGTCAGCGCCGAGCTGATTACCCTGGGCGACGACGGACGGCTTACTTCCGGGGGAGCGGGAATTAACCTGCTGGACCCCCGGATTCTGGTGGGAGTAGTGATTGGAGCCATGCTGCCCTTCATTTTCTCCGCCATGACCATGCAGGCCGTGGGCCGCGCTGCGCAGGGTATTGTGGATGAGGTGCGCAGGCAGTTCCGCGAGATACCCGGCCTGATGGAAGGGAACGCCCGGCCCGACTCGGCGCGTTGCGTTGACATCAGCACCAGGGGAGCCCTGCGGGAGATGATCCTGCCCGGCGTGATGGCGGTTGTCGCCCCGCTGGCGACGGGATTCATTCTGGGGCAGGCGGCCCTGGGAGGCCTGTTGATCGGGGCCATTGCTGCGGGATTCATGCTGGCAATTATGATGGCCAGCGCGGGCGGCACCTGGGACAATGCCAAGAAGTATGTGGAACTGGGGAATTTTGGGGGAAAGGGCTCCGACGCTCACAAGGCCGCCGTAGAGGGCGACGTGGTGGGAGACCCCTTCAAGGACACGTCGGGACCGTCTCTGAATATCCTGCTCAAGCTGATGGCGATAGTTTCCCTGGTGTTTGCGCCGGTGTTTGGCAGCGGCCTCATCGCGCTGGGATAAACCCCAGACTGCAACCCCGGAAACCTCGTAAAAATCAAGGACGTGGCAACCAGGCCACGTCCTTGATTTTTGGATACCGATGGCCGACCGAAAGACAGTCAGCCGGCGAGATTCTCAGAGCTGGACCAGTTCCACTTCCACCGCCCTCCGGTCAACACGCAGGCGGGCAAGTGTGCCAGGAGTACCGGGCTGGTGTTTTCGCCCGGGGTAGGTGGGGCTGCCGGGGTTGATGAACAGGACACCGTCGCACCAGCAGACCAGCTCCTCGTGGGTGTCCCCGAAGGCTACGACATCGACCGGCTGGCCGAACTTGCGGCGAACAATTTCGGCGGCGCTGCCCTGAGGGAAAACCAGGGCTGAGCCGTCGGGGCTGGTGGGGATGCGGGGAGTGGGCCATTGGATGTCATGCACCATGCCGATGTTGACGTCTTCCACCGACACTACCCTGGTGGTCTGGGCCAGGCGGTCTCCGGGTTCCGTAGGGTCCTCGTACCCCCTTACCGCCAGGACCGGGGCCAGGGTCTCCAGGTAGTCCAGCACCCCAATGCACTCCAGATCGCCGCAGTGGAGGATCAGGTCCACCCCCGAAAGGGCCCGCATTGCGGCCTCGGGCAGGTCGCGGCCGCTGCCGGCTGAATGGGTGTCGGAAATGAGGCCAACAAGCGTCAAGGCAGCGCCATTCCAGTCAGGGGTGCAGGGGCCGGATCAGTTCCGGTTTTCCCAAAGGGTGAAATAGTCAGGGGAATCGTCCCGGAGGGCCTCGGTCAGCTCCTGGTAGCTGAGTTCCTGCAGCACCTGGTTCTCCTCCCGGACCAGGCGGGAAATGACGCCCTCCCACTGGGTGATGTCGGCGCCGCCGGGGTAGGAGTTGAGCAGGTCCCTGAGATTCGTGATCAGCTTGTCGGAGTGCATGGCCAGCGCGCCGCCGCTGATGATGAATACCACCACAGACGGCACATCCTCGTCGTCGAAGGTATCCACGCCCAGCTTTTCCAGTATGGACGCCATGGCGACGGTGCGGACAATCTCCTCCAGCCGGAGGGGAAGGTTGATAACGTGGGCAAAGGGGTAAATGTTCCCCTCGCGGAGAGTCCGGGAGAACTCCGACTCCAGGCCTCCTAAGAAGTCTGCGTCGAAGACCTCGTCGGAGTTCATCAGGATGACCTCCGAGGTGTCGTCCCGCAGGTCCACGACCAGGAACTCCCGCAGATGGGGAAATATGTAGAGCATGATATCCGGGCGTTCTCCGTCCGGCATCTGGCCATAGAATGGGTCGTCAATCAACGGTGTTCTCCTCGGTTGGACCCTGGAGCAGACTGCAGACGTCTTCCAGTTGACGGCAAATCCAGTGGTTTATGTCCTGGCGGTTGACCGCGTCTGACAGGGCGGCGGCCCGCCGCTTGCGCTCGTCGGCAGGCATGGTTATGGCGGCGTACAGGGCTTCCATGGTCCCTTCCACGTCAGTAGGTGAGACCGGCACCGCCCCTTCGGCCAGCTGATCGTAGGCGCCGCTGGTCTCCGATAGAACCAGCACACCGTCCCTGGTGTTTACCACGGGCCCTTCCTTGGCCACCAGGTTCATTCCCTCAATGAGGGTATTGACCAAAAGAACGTCATAGAGCTTCATGCCGGCGATGGCCTGAGTATAGTTGTTTTCCATGTAGGCGGTAATGGGCTGCCAGTCATCGGAACCATACTTGCCGTTGATCTGGTTAACCAGTTGCCCAATCTCTTCCATGTAACGCTGGTACTGGCGGATGTGGGTGCGGGATGGAACCAGGAAGGCCAGGAAATTTACCTTGCCCTGCAAGTCCGGATACCGGTTCAAAAGCAGTTCGTAGGCCCGAAAGCCGCGCACAACATTCTTGTTGGGCTCCGCGCGGTCGATTCTCACAATGGTAGAGGTACTGCCGCGCAGGGCCAGCAGGTTTTCCTCGTGCTCCAGGGCCCGGGGCGAGCTGGCGATTCTCTGTACCTCGGGAACATTGATGGAGAGGGGATAAACCCGGGCCTCGCTGGTGATGTCCTCCCGGTGAATGACGTGCCGGTCTCGGTCCACCGTGGCGCCCGGTACGAAGGTCTCCACCGAGTCCAGAAAACTGTCCCGGTCCTGGGAGGTCTGAAATCCTACTATATCGGCGCTGGCAAGGGAAGAGCAGATGCGCCGGGTGATGTAGGAAGGAATCAACTGCCAGTAACGGGCGGCGGGCCAGGGTATGTGAACGAAGTGCTGGATGATGGCGTCCGGGATTTCCCGACGCACCAATTCAGGCACCAGGTACAGGTGATAGTCGTGGCTGATGACCACCGGAGGCAACTCGTTGGCCCGAGCCTGGGCAACAATCTCCTGGGCAAAGCCCTGGTTTACGGGTATATAGCCGCCCTGCCACGCATCGTGAACGCTGGCGTCCACGTTGGGGTTGTAGGGCGGGTTCCACATATAGTGCTGCAGGAACCACAGCAGGGGATTGCAGAGAATGTTGTAGTACTTGTGGTAAACCCGGCGGGGGGTTACCACGTAGCGCAGGTCAATCTTATGGCCCGGCAGGGGAGACTTGTAGGAGGAGTTGCGGGCCGAATTCGCGACCAGGCGGTCGCCTTCACCCATGGCGCTGGCAACCCAGGTAAAGGGCGCGGTCTGCGCCAGGGAGTTGAGGGCGGTTACGATTCCGCCGCTGCCCCGTCGGGCTTCGGCGCGGCCATCCGGGGCTACATAATGTTCGACTGGACCCCGGTTGCTGGCGAGGATCAGCGAACGCTCCCTCAAGAGTTTCTGACAAAGCAGGTCCAGGTCAGCCATCGGGCGCCCCGCCGCTTCTGCCTGGTGTGGTTCCTTTACTCCACCCCGCCATCGCCATCAGTTTCCTCCTTCTAAAGGCAACCACGATGCCAGCCACTGGTGAGGCGGGCAACGCCAAAAGCAGGGAACGGCCACCCTAATTCAGGTTAGGGTAAGGGTTTTGGGATGTCAAGGTAATCAGATAGGCAATAGAGCTGACAATCTAGCTGGGAGAAAGGCGGTCAACCTGGGAAGTCATCCCGGCGGGGTGGAGTCCGGTTCAGGAGTTGCTGGCAGTCCGTCAGGGCTGAAAACGCGCGGATGCGGTTGCCAGGTCAGCCGGCCCTGCTTTCGTCAATTATGCGGCTGATGGCGTCCGGAACCTCGCCCAGTGAGGAAACCGTCACGTCCGGCTCCGATTCAGGGTCAACCTGGTCCGGCATTTCGGAAAAGGAATCGATCCAGATCGCCTTCAGCCCGCACGACCTGGCTGCAGCTACGTCGTTGGTGAAATGGTCCCCAACGTGGATGGCCTGGGCAGGGGTTGATCCCAGTTTCGACAGGGTGAGGTTGAAGATTTCGCAGGAAGGCTTGGAGTAGCCAACCTCATCGGAGAATGTCAGGACGTCAAAGTACTCCAGCATGCCGTGCTCTTCCAGGAACCGTCGAAAGGAAACGCCGGGGGTCATTCCCGTGTTGGAAATCATGCCCATGCGCAGGCCCATATCCTGAACGTTCTGCAACACCCGGACCCCCTCAGGATGGGGCCCCGGGGGATGCTCGAAGAAGGACTCGGAATAGCAGTGCGCAATATCGTGGAAGGTATCGCTGGAGATGCGTTCCACCAGACGGGGGCTGATGTGATTGACGAAAATCTGGACCTGCTGCAGGAAAGTCACGTCCCGATGGGTTTCACGGATTTCCTGGCACCGGCGCACACCCGCCCGGTAGGCCTCGTCAATGTCTTCGATGGTGAAATGCTGGCCCGCCCTGGCCAGCGCGTCCCGCGCGCCCTCAAGCCTGGCCTGGGACCGGATGCGCCCTTTCTCGGGGTGGTCCAGGAGAAGGGTCTGCCAGAGATCGAAGGTTACGGCAGTAATTTCCGCCAACTCTCAAGCCTCGGTGAATTGATGGCCCACCGCATGGTGGCCTGCTCCGGGAGGGTTTCTAGATGGGCGGGCGCTTCAAGCGCCATTCCGTATTTTGCTCATACGCGTGGGCGGCTCGCAAAACCGTGGCCTCGTCGAAGGGCCGGCCAGCCAGTTGCAGTCCAATTGGCATTCCCTCCGCGGAGAAGCCGCAGGGGACGGAGATGGCCGGTGTTCCCGATATGTTGTAGGGCCTGGTGTACTGGGTCAGCGCTCCCGTGGTACCAACGGACTGGTCGCCTATGGTCACCTCGGAAGCTAGGATGGGCGGTGCAGTGATGGGTTCGGAAGGGCCGGCCAACAGGTCCACATCCCCAAACAACTGGGACATTTCGTAGTTGAACCGGGCCCTGGCCTGCTGGGCTTTAAGGTAGTCGGCGGCGGTAACGAACAGGCCCGCCTCCAGCCGCAGCCGCACCGACGGGGTGAACTTGTCGCCGTCCGTGGCCAGGAGGTCCCGGTGGTAGGCGGCGGCTTCCGACATAAGGATGGTTCCGGAGATGGCCTGGGAGTCGAAGAACATGGGGAAGGAGACCTCGGTAATGATGGCCCCCATTTCGGAAAGCTGGGCCAGGGCTGCCCTGACGACACTCTCAACCTCAGGGTCCAGCGGCGCCTCGAAATACTCCTTGACCACGCCAATGCGCAGACCCTGGACCGACCCGCTGAGGGCTGCCGTGTAGTCGGGTACTTCCCTGGTGGTAGTCGCCTGGTCGTTGGGGTCAAAGCCGGCGATGACGTTCATGGTCAAAGCCGCGTCTTCCACGGTTCGGACCATGGGGCCGGGGTGGTCCAGGCACCAGGAAAGGGGCGTGAGGCCGGCGCGGCTGACCAGGCCGTACGTGGGCTTAAGGCCCACGATGCCGCAAAGGGCGGAGGGGATGCGGACCGACCCACCGGTATCGCTGCCCATGGTTA
This sequence comes from Chloroflexota bacterium, assembly GCA_028875055.1. Classification (GTDB taxonomy): domain Bacteria; phylum Chloroflexota; class Dehalococcoidia; order Lucifugimonadales; family UBA3495; genus Bin22. The sequence goes on along the minus strand of JAPPGG010000034.1, from coordinate 18,723 downwards.
TGGTGCACTGGCCAGCCGCCGCAGCCGACCCGGAACCGCCACTGGAACCGCCGGTTACCAGTTCCGGATTCCAGGGGTTGTGCATGTGGCCGTAGTCGAAGTTCTCGCCCGTCGGTCCATAGGCAAACTGGTGCATGTTCAGCTTGCCCAGCAATATGGCGCCCGCCTGCTGGAACCTGGAGGCAACAGTGCAGTCCTCGGTGGGAACGAAATTGTCCAGGATGCGGGAACCGGAGGTGGTGCGGACGCCGGCAGTGTTGAACAGGTCCTTGAGTCCCACCGGTACCCCGTGCAGGGGTCCCCGGTAGTTGCCGGCCTGAATCTGGGCTTCCGCCCGCCGGGCTGCCTCCCGCGCATGGTCGGGAAGCAGGGTAATGAATGAGTTGAGCGTGGGTTCCGTCGCGTCTATTCGGTAGAGGTGAGCGTCAATCACTTCGACAGGCGAGACCTGCCTGTCGCGAATGAGCGAGGAGAGTTCGCCGGCGCTCATGTAGCACAGTTCAAGGGCATCCATATTTTCCCTTCCTAGTCCTGGTAAAAGTGGGACGGGTCGAAGGCAGAATCAGGTTCGAAACCCGTGGTATCTATTTTCCTCAGCCCTTCATTGGCGCCCACCGCATTCTGAACGTAGGAGAAAAGTTCGTCCATGTGCGGGTCGTCGGTATTCAGGCCGGCGGCGCGGGCCAGGTAGTCGAAGGCCTGACGGTCAAGGGGGTTCTCGGAGGGCATTGTCGGTACCTCCAGCATCGCTGCATTTCTTGAAGGGACAATTCCTGCCGTTACTGGCAGGGTTGTATTGCCGACATTATCGGGTTTGCAGGGAAGTCTTGCAAATGACCGGCCGCCGCCACGCCCGCCGATTCAGGATGGCGGCTCGTCAGGCTATGCGAACCCGGGTTCCGCTCCCTCCCCAGCCTTTTGCCGGTTAACCCTTTATGATAGTGTGGTTCGGGTTTCCGATACATTTCCATTGGCAAGACCCGAAGGATTGATTTCGCAGCGCGGGCGATTGGGACTGCCGTGTCTGAATTGCCCCGGAGGATTGGCCTTGTTCTGCCCCGGTTGTGGCTTCCAACTGAATCGGATTGGAGCTTTCTGCGAGGTATGCGGAAGGGACCTTCAGTCCCTCCAGCAGCGCGTGGAGCCTGGAGCTTCATTTCTTCGCAGCGAAATAGCGGTTTCCTGGCGGGGCGGGCAGGTGGCGCTGGGAATTGCGCTGGTGGGCGTTGCATTCCTGTTGATCAGCGGCGCCACGGTGGCCCTGGAGCGACTGGGCGGAGGTTTGGACTGGGGCGCATGGCTGGGGAGCCACGCCATAGGAATCGTCATACTGATTACGGTATGGCTGCTGGGGCAGTTTCGCGGCTCAATTTCCCTCAGCGATGTAGGCTTCCGGCGACCCCGGGTATCCTGGGTGACCGCACTGCTGATGGCGGGAATGGCCCTGGGCATCAGCCTGGGCTTTACCGCAATCTACGCGTGGTTCATCAAGGGACTGGGGATAGGACTGCTGGTTCCGCCCGAAGTGCCGAGAGAGGTTATCTTCAACGGCTATGCGGCCATCTGGACATTCGAGGCGCTGGCAGTGTGGACGCCGCTGACCGAGGAGACCTTCTTTCGCGGGTTCGTAATGGCCGGCCTTATTCCCCGCTATGGCGTTGTCGGTTCCATTGTGGGGAGCGCACTGATTTTCTCCCTGTTCCACCTCCATCCCGGGGTACTGCTGCCCATATTCGTGGCCGGCGTGCTGCTGGCTGTTCTCTACCACGCCACGGGTTCCATCTGGCCGCCCGTCCTTGCGCATGCCGGACAGAACGCGATAGCCCTGGTCGCCATAATGTTCCAGGGCTAGACAACGGAATACAGTTGGGCTAGAGTTCCAACGGCAGGGCGCCGAAACAGGCAGAGCGTGGGTTGCGTAGAAGGGGTCGGGCGTACCTGACCATTTGCGGATTGCCGGGGAATGAGCAAGGACCGAATCAGGGAGAAATTTGAGGCTATCAAAAGGGAGGCCCGGCCTGGCCTGCTGGTTTATCTGACCACGGGCTTTCCCGACCTGGAGGCCACGCTGGAACTGGTGCCGGCATTGGCTGAAGCGGGAGCCGACGGCATTGAATTCTCCATTCCCTTCAGCGACCCCCTGGCGGACGGGCCGGTAATACAGGAGTCCAGCTTCCGCGCGCTGGAAAGGGGCATTACACCGGACGATTGCCTGGATATGGCGGCGCAGGTCAGGGACAAGGTGCCGGAAACGCCCCTGATTCTAATGACTTATTACAACCCCGTTTACACCTACGGACTGGAGCGCTTCGCGCAGCGGGCGGCGGACTGCGGCATTGACGGAATCATTCCGGTGGACCTGCCGGCCGAGGAATCGGGGCCACTGTATGAGCAGTGCAATGCCCGCGACGTGCACATAGTGCCGCTGCTGGCGCCCACCAGTACTGACGAGAGTATCAAGACCGCCGTGGGGATCAGTTCCGGCTTCATCTATTGCGTGAGCCTGACCGGAATTACGGGCGCCCGGGGCCAGGTGGCCCAGTCGGGGTTTGACATCCTGAAGCGGGTGCGGCGGTACACTGACCTGCCCCTTACCATTGGTTTCGGCATTTCCAGGCGCGAGCATGTGGAGACGGTATGCAGGGAAGCTGATGCGGCGGTGGTGGGTAGCGCACTGATTCGGACAATGCTAGAATCGCCGCGTGACCAGCTGGTTGAAAGGGCCAGCAACCTGGTGGCGGAGCTGGCAGGAAGAAAGCAGTCATCTGCGGGAGGAGCCAAGCCATGATCGTATGCCGCGGGCTAAGGGGAGCGACCAGATCTGAGGCCAACACCGAGGAAGAGATCTACGGCGCTACCCGAGAAATGCTGCAGCAATTGATCGAGGCAAACGGCATCGTTGAAAAGGATGTGGCCATGGCGTACTTCACGGTTACGCCCGACCTGAATGCCGCTTTCCCCGCTGCCGCAGCGCGACAACTGGGCTGGAACAATACGGCATTGATGTGCGCCACCGAAATTGCGGTACCCAACTCCTTGCCGAGTTGCATTCGCGTGCTTATACTAATTAACACTGAAAAAGAACCCGACGAGTTGAGCAATATTTACCTCAAGGGAACAGAGATTCTCCGTCTTAGCGGCGTAGTAACCACGTAATGCCTAGTTCGGTAGTTGACACCTGGAAAATAGAAACCCCTTCGATGATTAGCCGCTTCTACTACGGCCCTCGGGCCGTTTGTCTTTTTGCATAGAAGGATTTTTCAACCCGGACAGGTTTTCGCCAACTAAGGGTGGATGTAAGACCGTTACCTGAACCACTACATTTATATTCATTCGGAAGGGATACCGTGCAACAATCTGCAACCAGAGACGTACACATCGAGTCCATGCAGCCCCTTACCACACCGCGAAATCTCATCAATGCCCTCCCCATAACTCCCATGGTGGAAGAAACTGTCTTGGAAGGCAGGGAACAACTGCGAAAGGTTCTCAATGGTGAGGATAGCAGGCTGTTTCTTGTAGTTGGGCCCTGCTCCATCCACAGCAAGGAATCTGCCCTGGAGTATGCGGGCCGCCTCAAGGAACTGTCCGATAAACTCAGCGACCGTCTTCTCATCGTGATGCGGGTCTATTTTGAAAAGCCCCGCACGACCGTTGGCTGGAAGGGCCTCATTTATGACCCCCACCTGGATGACTCATTCGACATCGAGGCCGGACTCCGCACCGCCCGCTCGCTGCTTCTCGAGATCGGTGAGATGGGGATGTACGCGGGCACCGAGTTCCTCGACCCGGTTGTTCCCCAATATCTGGCTGGCCTGATAACCTGGGGTACCATCGGTGCTCGCACCACGGAAAGCCAGATTCACCGACAGATGGCCAGCGGTCTGAGTATGCCTGTTGGTTTCAAGAACGGCACCGACGGCAATGCGCAGGTAGCCGTCGATGCTATGCTGTCCGCCAGCAGCCCTCATGGGTTTCTGGGTATGGACGTCGATGGCCAGACGTCCCTCATCCGCACCACCGGCAACCCCGACGGGCACCTGGTGCTCCGTGGCGGCAATGCGGGTCCCAATTTTGGAATTGAAGCTATCGCTGAGGCCAAGAACCGACTGGGGAAGGCAGGCGTTCGCTCCCAGCTCATGGTTGACTGCAGCCACGGCAACTCCAACAAGGACCACAAGCAGCAGGCCAGCGCTTTCAAGGATGTCGTTTCCCAGAGGGTCAGTGGGGATAATGACATTTTTGGCGCGATGCTGGAGAGTAACCTCAATGAGGGCAGCCAGCGCCTCTGCGAAGATCTGTCCCAGTTGCAGTACGGCGTCTCCATCACCGACGCTTGTATCGGTTGGGGGGAGACTGAGGAGTTGCTAAATTGGGCCTACGAGGCCATGGGTGGCCTCGTCTCCACTCCCGTCTAGTCACATCCGCCGCACTCAGTTTGCAAGAAGCGCCGGGAGTGCAAACTCCCGGCGGATTGTATTCCGCTTCATCCATTGGGTGGCTGTCTCGTGAACGTCAAAGGCTCTACGAGAGCCCAGGTACGATTGCCCAGCCGCTTATTCAACCTTCCGGCTTCGTTACACCGCCATAACACCATTCCAAATGCTGTGGCCCTGGAAACCCGCGGGCAGGTTCGATTTTCGGGTCTGCCCTTGCTTCTTGCCCGTTTTCTGGCGCGATGTTTGGCAATTTATGATTTTACCTATTATGCGGATTGATTTTGATTAACTATTGATAGATACTAGCTTTAGGACTAGGTTCTAGCTAAAATTGCCAGACTGTTTCGAATGACGGATTGACCCAATTACCTGGCGGGGTGCTGCCATGTTTCCACAAATACAGCTTAATTCACTGACTCGCGAGGACGTGGAACGCGTTGCCGAATGGCTCAATGACCCCGAGGTAAATTCACTGTGGTTCGGGGAAGATGAGAACGGCGAACCCCTTCACATGGGTTACTCGCCAACTGACGTATTGAACGCGCCGGAATCGGAGTGGGACCGGTCAATTCCCGATGAAGAACATCGCAAGGTTTTTTCGGTGTACTCCAGCGAGGGAGAGCATATCGGGGAGGGCCAGCTGGAATTCGAGTGGCCGCTCCTGGAAGCCCAGTTGCTCCTGATTATCGGCCGCAAGGACCTCTGGCACCACCACTACGGCACCTCGGCCCTGGTGGCGCTTCTGGATGAAGCCTACGATTCATACGGCCTCCACCGGGTGTGGGTGGATGTGCCGGAATACAACGAGCACGCTCTGCGGCTTTGCCGGCACGTGGGGTTTGTGCTGGAGGGTCACTTTAGAAAAACGCACCGCAAGGGAGATACCTGGTATGACTCCTTTGCCATGGGGCTGCTGTCCGATGAGTATCTCCGGCGGCGCAACCGGCTGATGGAGTCGGATGAGCCCGGAGGCTGAATCTCCCGGAACGCAGAGAGCAATCGACCTGTTTAAGACTGATTTCCCACATCACGACCCGGGGAGGTGATGACAATGCCAGTAATAACTATCAACGGCCCCATCGGCAGCGGCAGCTTTGAAGTAGGCCAATTGGTGGCGGAGCGCCTGGGCATAGACTACGTGGACCGGATGGTGCTGGCCGAAGCCGCCCGCCGCATTGGTTCTCCCGTCGGCAACCTGGTGGAAAAGGAGCAGCGGATAATCCCCTTCCGGGAGCGGCTGGGACGTTTTCTCCAGACCATGCTGGAGCGTTCGGCCATATCAGGCGTGGGTGGCGAGCCCTATTTTGGTCACGGTACCGAGATGCTGCCGGCCGAGACCTACACCGAGCTGCTGGGGGAGTCGCCCTCGGCTACGCAGACGGTGAACGACAAGGCCTTCATTGAGGCCACCAGCGCTGTAATCACGGAACTGGCCGGCAGCGGAAACGTGGTGATCATCGGCAGGGCCGGCAACATGATCCTGTCGGACTTTCCCGGAGCGCTGCATGTGGGCATGCTGGCCCCGCTGGAATCCAGGATTGAAAACATCATGGCCAGGGAACACTACGACCGGGAAGAGGCCGCCCGGTTCGTGGCCGAGCTGGAACAGGCCAGAATAGCCTTCTTCAGGAAGTTCTTCGGGGTCAACGCCAACGACTCTGAACTGTTTCACCTGGTGCTGAACGCCGCCAGGATCCGCCCGGAAGTCGCGGCAGAGATGGTAGTCCACGCAGTTGAAGACCTGATGCATTCCGCCGAGAGCGTGCCGGCTTAGACAGCCGGCACGCCGCCTCTTCCCCAGCAATTGACTCCTCAGATGCCTGATCATCGTCACTTGACCAATTTCGGGACGGTCTTTCCGGTCACGGGGCTGGATGCGTCCTCAAGCGTTCACAGGCAGCGGTCTTCGGCAGGAATGCCAACTCCTGGGAGCGGAGGTCACGCATTAATTGATTCCCCTCTCCGACGCTGACGCTCCTCAAAAGCCCTTTGCCCCGGTAAACAAGGTCATTATCGGGCTCAATCTGCTGGTCTTCCTTTATGAGTTGATGCTGGGCGGGTTGGGGTTCCTGTTCGGCGGGGACAGCCTGCGCCTGACCATCTTCTTCCTGACGTGGGGGTTCATACCGGTCGAACTGACGGAGGGAGCGGCCTACCAGTCCTTCCTGTCGCCGGGAGACATTGAGTCTCCCATTCCGACCTGGGGCACCATCCTCACTTCGATGTTTATCCACGGCGGGTTATTGCACCTGGCAGGCAATATGATGTTCCTGTGGGTGTTTGGCAGCAACATCGAAGCCAGGCTCGGGCACCTTAAGTATCTGGCCTTCTACGTGGTTACGGGGGTAGCGGCGACTCTGTGCCACTGGGTGGTGGAGCCCACTTCAGCCATACCCCTGGTCGGCGCCAGCGGCGCCATCGCCGGCGTAATGGGGGCGTACCTGCTGCTGTACCCCAGGAACCGGATTAACTCCCTCATAATTTTCTATTTCATAACCGTAATACGGATCTCGGCATTGTGGCTCCTGGGTTTCTGGTTCGTGTGGCAGCTGGTGCAGGCGCTGCTTTCAATTGGCATATCCGCTCAAGTCAGCGTGGCCTTCTGGGCCCACGTGGGCGGATTTGTGGCTGGGGCCATTATCATTGCCTTGTACCGGCTGTTCTCCGGTCAGCCTCCCCTGCCCACGAGGGGCTCAGACCCACCATCCCGTCCCACCAGGTACTGGCGGGGAAGGCCGCTGGACTAGGCACTCCACTCCATCCGGGGCAGTCCGGTTTCTGTGTTAAAATTTCTGCTGCCTGGCCAGGGCAAACGCGCCTTAACTGAATGTCGCTCTGAACCCTTTGGCCTGGTACAGGGCGGCATGACCACTGGCTAAAGCATCATCCCCCTTTTGAGGCGCGATTGCCGTATGCTACCTGGCGGCAGCCCTTGATATTTGCCGCCATATTCTGGATACTTGTCTAAACTCCAAAAATCGTAGGTGGAGGCACAGATGCTCGACTACAAACCCAACATTGTCCTGTCCAATGACGACCAGGAATACAAGGTTATCGGGACCAGGCCGGTGCGGCCCGACGGGGCTGACAAGGTGACGGGAAAAGCCAGCTACAGCGCTGACATTAACCTGCCCGGCATGCTCTTTGGAAAGATGCTGCGCAGTCCTCACGCCCACGCGGTCATCAAGTCCATCGATACCAGCAAGGCCGAAGCCCTTCCGGGCGTTCGGGCGGTGGTGACCTCGGCCGATATCCTAAAGCCTTCGGGCCGCGCCTCCGAACTGGCTGAGGGAGCTATGGTCAACTACAAGTTCCTCAGCAACAATGTCCTGGCCGACGGCAAAGCCCTTTACAAGGGGCACGCCATCGCCGCCGTGGCCGCCGCCAGTCCCCACGTGGCTGAAGAGGCTCTCAAGCTGATCGAGGTGGACTACGAAGTCCTCACACCGGTGATGGACGCCAAGGAGGCGATGAAGGAAGATGCGCCCCTGGTCCACGAACGGCTGGCCGGACTGACCACCGCGGCCATTCGGGCCGGCGGCGTGCTGGACGATGACGACCCTGCCAGGGGCACCAACATCGCCAACCACTTTGAATTCAAGCTGGGAGACCCGGACGAAGGGTTCGCCCAGGCTGACGTTGTCGTGGAAAAGGAAGTTTCCACGGTGGCGGTACACCAGGGTTACATCGAACCCCACAGCGGCACTGCCCAGTGGCACGAGGACGGGAGTCTGACAGTCTGGTCCAGCAGCCAGGGTCAGTTCACGGTCCGCGACTATACCGCCCGCCTGGTAGGGATTCCCGTATCCAAGGTGCGGGCAATTCCCATGGAAATCGGGGGCGGGTTTGGCGCCAAGCTGACCATGTACATGGAGCCGGTGGCCGCGCTCCTGGCCCGCAAGGCCGGCGCCCCGGTGAAGATGTCCATGAGCCGCACGGAAGTGTTCGAGGCGTCAGGTCCCACCTCCGGCACCTACATCACCGTAAAGCTGGGCGCCACCAAGGAAGGGAAAATTACGGCCGCCACTTCGACCCTGATTTTCGAGGCCGGCGCTTTCCCTGGCTCCCCCGTTCCCGGTGGAGCCCAGTGCATGATGTCCGCCTACGACATTCCCAACGCGTATATTGAAGGCTACGACGTTGTGGTCAACCGCCCCAAGACGTCCGCCTACCGCGCTCCCGGGTCGCCCGCGGCGGCTTTTGCCATGGAAACGGCCATTGATGAGGTCTGCGAAAAGATCGGTATGGACCCCATCGAATTCCGGCTGCTGAACAGTTCCAAGGAAGGCACCCGGCGGGTGACCGGTCCCCTCATGCCCAGGGTTGGCTTTATCGAAACCCTGGAGGCGGCCAAGGCCCACCCCCACTACTCCGAGCCCCTGGAAGGTCCTTTCCGTGGTCGCGGCGTTGCCAGCGGCTTCTGGGGCAACAATACCGGCCCCTCCAGCGCGGTGGCGCTGGTGCACCCCGATGGGAAGATCAGCCTGACCGAGGGTTCCCCGGACATTGGTGGCACCCGCGCTTCGGTATCGCAGCAGATGGCCGAGGTCCTGGGCATTCCCGTCGAGGACATCAACCCCACCGTGGGCGATACTGATTCCATCGGCTTCACCTCCAACACCGGCGGAAGCGGCGTCACGTTCAAGACGGGTTTCGCGGCCTACACTGCGGCCCAGGACATCAAGCAGCAGATGATAGAACGCGCCGCCAAGCTGTGGGAAGTAACGACCGACGACGTCGAGTACGTTGACGGCGCGCTTCAGCACAAGTCGGATCCCGAACTGCGGCTGACCTTCCAGCAAATGGCCGCGCGCCAGACGCCCACCGGCGGCCCCATCGTGGGAAGCGCGGGCGTGAATCCCCCCGGCGCGGGCCCGGCCATCGGCACCCACATTGTTGACCTGGAAGTGGACCCGGACACGGGCAAGGTCACTATCCTGCGCTACACGGCCCTGCAGGACGCCGGCAAGGCCATCCACCCCAGCTACGTGGAAGGCCAGATTCAGGGCGGCGTGGCCCAGGGCATCGGCTGGGCGCTGAACGAAGAGTACTTCATCAACGATCAGGGACACATGGTCAATTCCAGCTACCTGGACTACCGGATGCCCACTTCCCTGGACCTGCCAATGATTGACACGGTAATCGTCGAAGTGGCCAACCCCAACCATCCCTACGGGGTGCGGGGCGTAGGCGAGGTCTGCATTGTGCCTCCCATGGCGGCTATTTCCAACGCCCTGTACGATGCCATCGGGGTGCGGCTGAACAGCCTGCCGATGAACCCCGGAAGCGTCCTGGAAGCCCTTTGGAGCAAGGACAACGGCGGCGCCTAAGCGTAGCCAGCGAGGGAAAACCATGCCGGAAGTGTGGATACCCACAACCATGCAAAGCCTGACCGGTGGACAACACCGCGTCCAGGTGGAGGGCCGCACCGTGCGCCAGGTAATCAACAACCTGGAGCAGGTGTACCCGGGAGTCAAGGCCATCCTCTACGATGAAGAGGAAGACGACCTTCAGGCCGGCGTGGCTGTGATTGTGGACGGCGAGGCCAGCCAGATTGGCCTATTGGAACGGGTGCAGGAAACCAGCGAGGTGCATTTCCTGCCGGCCATAGGCGGTGGGTAAGCCAGTACTATCCGCGCAAGTGTGAAATCTCGAGGCCGGGCATATGCTGCCCGGCCTTTCTGATTCGGGAATATTGAAGGCCAGGGATAAGCCCCGGCCAGTTTGAGGCTGCGAAATGGAATCAATCTCCCGTAACCGTAACACAGAGGCGGCCTGGGATTACCATAATGCCACCAGGCACACCTGGCACAGCGTACACACCTCCAGCCATGCCCTGGACTGGAACAACCAGCCATCGCCCTTCAAGGTTTACCCGGGGCTGGAGAGACGGAGGCTGCCTACCGACCTGGTGTCCAGCGAGGTTCGGGGGCTGGATGCGCTGACAGCCTCCCCCGTTTCCGGGACGGAGCCCAACCTTAGACAGCTTGCGGGAGTCCTCTACTATTCGGCCGGAATTACCAAGCGGGGCATAGTACCGGGCGGGCAGATTTATTTCCGGGCGGCGGCCTGCACCGGCGCCCTTTACCACATTGAGCTATACCTGGTCTGTGGGGGTCTGCCGGACCTGGAGGACGGGGTTTACCATTTTGGTCCCCATGATTTCTCCCTCCGCCAGCTGCGCAGCGGCGACTTTCGCCGCCTGTTGGTGGAGGCTTCGGGCCACGAACCCTCCCTGGCGGAGGCGCCGGCAGTCCTGATTACCAGTTCCGTTTACTGGAGGAATGCCTGGAAGTACCAAAGCCGCGCTTACCGCCATTCCTACTGGGACAGCGGGACCCTGTTGGCCAACACCCTGGCCATTGGGCAGGCCTACAATTTGCCCACGAAGGTCGTCACCGCCTTTGTGGATGCTCCCGTCAACAACCTGCTTGGCCTCGATACCGCGAAAGAGGCAGCCCTCCACCTGGTTTCGGTGGGTTGCGGCGCCACCATCCCTTCTGACTGCCCGGAAATGCCTCCCCTGGACCTGGAAGTTGCGCCATATTCGCCCAGGGAGATTGACTATCCGCAAATTCTGGAGGCGCACAGTTCGGCAGTCCTGGCCGGCCCTGATGAGGCTGAGACGATTCGCGCGGCAGCCCCCGCGACAGAGGAGACAGCCGAGCGGGAAGGTGTTATTCCACTGGAACCGTTGGCCCCTGCCGAGTTCCCGGAGGAGGGGATTGAGCCGCTGATAGTCCGGCGCGGTTCGAGCCGGCGCTTTCGGAGGGACGCCATCACCTTCTCCCAGCTTTCTACCATCCTGGAAGCGGGGTTTGTTGACATAAACAGCGATTTTCAGGGTACCCCTGGTGGTGGGATAACCCGGGGATACCTGATTTGCAATAGTGTAATCGGGCTGCAGGCAGGCGCTTATGCCTATAATCCGTCACAACATGGCCTGGTACAGCTAAAAGTTGGGGATTTCAGGCAGGAAGCCGGATATCTGGGTCTGCAACAGGAACTGCCAGCGGACGCCAGCGTAAACGTCTATTTCCTGGCTGATCTGGCCGCCGTTCTGGACCGTTACGGCAACCGTGGGTACCGGATGGCGCAGACTGAGGGGGCAATTCGGGCCGGCAGGATGTACCTCGCCGCCTATGCCCAAAGGCTGGGAGCCTCGGGGCTCACCTTTTTCGACGACGACGTGGTGGAGTTCTTCTCGCCCCACGCGGCGGGGAAAAGCGTCATGTTCCTGATCGCCCTGGGGAGACCGCGTGCCAGGCGCAGGGCGGCTGGCTGAAGCGGCGGGGGCCGGCAAGGCCGGGAGAACGCGGGTGCGCGGGCGGGCGCCCAATGCCTTGGCCTAAATTCTCGCCGGGTTGATCTTTACCGTCCTCCCCGTGCGGGCGGACTCGATAGCCGCCAGGGTAACTTCCACCACCCGCAGGCCGTCAACGCCGGTAGCTGCCGGCTCCCGGTCTTCTGACACAGCCTGCTGGAAGTCCTCCGTTTGGGCAACGAAATTGGCCAGGTAGTCCTCCGGGTAGGACTCCTTCCGGTTGACCGTATCCGAGATTACTTCGATATCGCCCTTCCGGGCCTCCCACACGGTTTCCCTGCTGGTAAAGCGGCCGTTGATGCCGTAAATGGCCAGGTCGTTCCTGGTATCCGGAAGCAGGCGACCGCAGACGAGAGTTCCCAGGGCCTCGCTGCCAAACCGCAGGGACAATACGGCAATCTGTTCCAGCGGACGAGCCTCGGTCTGGCCGTCGGTAATGGCGGCAACCTCTACAATTTCCTCCCCCATAACAAAACGCAGCAGGTCCATGACGTGGACGCCGGTGCCCATCATGGTGGAGGCCCCGCCCATGGCTTCAGGGTCGTCCCACCACTGCCGCAGACCCTCGCGGGGCGGAAAGACTTCCTGGCCCCGAGCGCCAAAGCCCCACTGGCCCTGGGCCAGGGTGATCCGGCCCAGCGTGCCGTCACGGACCAGGTCGCGGGCCAGAATGTGGCCCGGATTGTGGCGCAGCTCGAAACCCACGCCCAGCTTGACTCCCTGGTCGCGGCAAGCGCGCACCATGTCCAGGGCGTCCCGCAGGGTGGTGGTCATGGGTTTCTCACTGAGGACGTGCTTCCCCGCCCGGGCAGCCTGGACCGCCTGTCCGGCGTGCAGGGAGTTGGGCGACGATATGAAGACGCCATCCACCCTGCTGTCATTGAGGAGACTGTCCAGGGAGCTGTAGGCGGCGCTGGCGCCGTGCCGCTGGGCAAAGGAGTCGGCCCGGCCCTGGTCGCGGCTGTAAACGGCCACCAGTTCCGCTCCATTGGCGGCACTGATGGCCGGCGCTATCTTGTTTTCGGGATGCAAACCGGTGCTGATGATTCCCCAACCAAAGGCCAAGAGGCACCTCCGGACTGTTTGAAACAGTGAATGGGGGAAAGATAGGCAAAGGTTGCCGGAGTGTCAAATCTAACAAGGTGGAGGGCGGGCCTTTCCGATTTTTCCTGATATCGGGGACGAACCAGGGTATGCGCGTGCCGAATATTGGCAATCCCGGTTGAAAGTATTAAGAGTTGGGGGAATGCCCTCGCCCCCGGCCCCTCTCCCATAGGGAGAGGGGTGATCTCTCTGATGGTGGATTCGTCCCAGTCAATTGTCTCTGTATTTGGTAACCCATCCGGCCGCTCCTCTCCTAAGGAGAATATTTCTTCCCTCTCCCTGAGGGAGAGGGGCCTGGGGGTGAGGGGGACACCCCAACTCTGAACTGTTACTGCCGGTTTATTCACCTTGACAATAAGCAGTCAGGGGCTTAAATTATCGCTTAGCTGCCCCAGTAGCGGGCAGTCATTAACAAGCGAGAGTATTTTCGGGGCGCCGTTCAGGCACAATAGGGAAGGCGGTGAAATTCCGCAGCGGTTGCGCCACTGTAAACGGGAAGCCCCCGGCATTCTGCCACTGTTGGCTGGTACTTGTTGCACCTTGCGTGAGGTGCCAGGCAGCGGGAAGGCGCCGGCGGAGCGAAGATCCGTAAGCCAGGAGACCTGCCCCGAAAATTAGGGACCATTACTCTGCGCCAAACGGAGTCGGTTCTCGGGTGTCGCCGGAAAATGGCCGGCCGACACAGGAGCATTCAGAAAGCCGTCTCCCCGGGCCACAGGGTCCGGGGTTTTGTTTTTTTGGAATAATACACTTCCACTGGCGCGAGGAACCCCAGGAATGAGTACTGACAACAAGGGCATATCAATGACCGTGGTGGCCGTTGGGCCAGGAGACCCGCGAATGCTTACGCTGCGGGGTCGCCAGGCTCTGGAATCGGCTGACCTGGTCGTAGGGTTCAAGACGGTCCTGGACGTGGTGCAGGAATGGTGCGGCAACTCAGAACTGCGGCCCATGAGCTACCGTGACCAGGAGGAGGTGCTGGAATATGCCGCCGGGCAGGCCGCCGAGGGCAAAGCCTGCGTGGTCTGCTGCTGGGGCGACCTGAACGTCTCCGCGGCAGAGCTGCTGGCCAGGGTTTACCGCAGGGCGGAGAACGTGGAGTTGATCCCCGGGGTCAGCTCGATCCAGATGGCCTGCGCCCGATCGGGTATCGCGATGGAAGAGTCGCTCTTTATCACCCTGCACCGGCGGGACGGCTCCGAGTCGGCCCTGTCTGAGCTGGAGCACTACCTGGATGAAGGGAAGCGCAACATTATCCTGCTGCCCCGGCCCTTCGACCTTATGCCGCCGCAGATTTCCGCGGACCTGGTGTCGGCTGGCGTTGCGGCGGACAGGCCCGTAACTGTGTACCAGCGCCTGACGCTCGAGGGTGAAAAGGCCTGGACCGGCACCCTGCAGGAATGCGCCGCCATATCCGAGGAATTTAGCGACTTGTCAATCATGGTTTTCCTGCGCTCCGGCAACGGGAACCACTGACGGGACGGTATTGAAACTTTGACCTCCACCACCGATACCAGCAGCAGGTCAGTCGTCCTGGTAACAACGGCAGACACGGACATCCTGACCGCCGACCGGGCGCTTAACGGGTTGCCCGAAGGCAGTCCACAGGTGCGGGCCTACCACCCCGTGGCCCTGGACACGGATGAAGCGCGCCAGGACCTGATGCGCGCCGTTGAAGGGGCGGGAGTGGTGGTGCTGCGACTGCTGGGCGGCAAGCGGGCCATGCCCGAGACCTTCGATTCCCTGGTGAGCCTTTGCCACGAGCGCGGCATTCCCCTGATAGCCTGCCCGGGTCACCAGGAGTGGGATGAAGACCTGGTGACCGCCTGCTCGGTGCCCGTAGCCGAGTTGGAAACGGTGTTTTCCTACCTGATGAGAGGCGGAATCGACAACTTCCGCAACCTGTTTCTTTTCCTCAGCGACACCTACCTGGGCAGCGAGTTCGGCCACGAAGCCCCTGAACCCGTTCCCTGGGAAGGAATCTACCACCCGGAGGCGGAACCGGAAGAGACCGCCGACGTGGATGCCTACATTGCCAGCCGATTCAAGGCGGGTTGCCCCAGTGTGGGTCTGCTCTTCTACCGCGCTCACTGGATGAGCGGCAACCTCCTGTTTGTTGACGACCTGATCCGCTGCCTGGAAGCCAGGGATGTAAACGTGCTTCCCGTCTATTCCTACAGTCTCAAGCACAATCCCGAAGAGGAAGGGCAGCGCAGCCGGACCCTGACCAGTTTCATGGCAGGAAGCGACGGCCAACCCAGGGTGGACTGCATCATCAATACCATGGGCCTGGCCATGAGCGACTTGAGCCAGGAGGGACCAACCATCGCCACCGGCTGGTCTGTGGACCTGCTGGATGCGCTGGACATTCCCATAATCCAGGGCATCGTGAGCACGGGATCGCGCCAGGAATGGGAGGATAGCTCGCTGGGACTGGGGCCCATAGACACGGCGATGAACATCGCCCTGCCCGAGTTTGACGGCCGCATCATTACTGTTCCCATTTCCTTCAAGGAAGAGACGTCAGGAGACAACGGCAACGGCCTTACAGGACCCAGGTTGCAGCGTTACGTGGCCGCCCCCGACCGCATGGAGGCCCTGGCGGGACTGGCCGCCAGGTGGGCAGGTCTCAGGCTGAAGCCCAACAGCGAAAAACGCATTGCCATAATCATGAGCAACTACCCCACCAAGGATGCCCGCATCGGCAACGCAGTGGGTCTCGATACCCCTGCTTCGGTTATCAACCTGCTGCACGCCTTCAGGGCAGCCGGTTACCGGGTGGAGGACATTCCCGCCGATGGCGACGAACTGGTGCACCGCATCATCGAGCGATGCAGCAATGACCGGGATTCACTGACCGAGGAGCAGTTGCGCCTGGCCGTCGGCCACGTGGAACGACGTCAGTACGACCGATGGTTCCAGGGTTTTGCTCCCCAGGTACAGCAGGAACTGAAAGAGGCATGGGGAGACCCGCCGGGGCAGGTGTACCGGACGGGCGACTCGCTGGCCATTGCGGGCCTGGACCTGGGCAACGTGTTTGTGGGGCTGCAGCCGCCCAGGGGATTCGGCGAAAACCCCATTTCCGTGTACCACAGTCCCGACCTGACCCCCACGCACCACTACATCGCTTACTACCGCTGGATTCGCGAAGTGTTCCAGGCCGACGCCATGGTGCACGTGGGAAAGCATGGGACCCTGGAGTGGCTCCCAGGAAAGGGAATAGGCCTGTCCGAAGCCTGTTATCCCGAGGTGGCCCTGCAGGACTTGCCCCTGTTCTATCCCTTCATCATCAACAATCCAGGAGAGGGGACGCAGGCCAAGCGACGCACCCATGCCACCATAATCGACCATCTGATCCCCCCCATGACCACTGCGGACAGCTACGGCGACATCGCCAAGCTGGAACAGTTGATGGACGAACACTACCAGTGCCAGACCCTCGACCCGGCCAAGCTGCCCATGCTGGAAGGCCAGATCTGGGAAATGGTCCAGCAGGCGGAGTTGCACCGGGACCTGGGAGTGGAAGCCCAGCCCGACGATTTCGGCGAGTTTATGCTGGAAATTGACGGCTACCTCTGCGAAATCAAGGATGTGCAGATTAAGGACGGTCTGCATACCCTGGGCGACCCGCCCACTGAAGACCAACTGGTCGGCTTGCTGTCTGCCCTGACCCGGCTGGACATTAGCGGCATACCCAGCCTGCGCCGGACTCTTGCCGAGGCATTGGGCCTGGACTACACCGAGTTGCTGGACGATCCGGGCCGGGCCGTCAATGGAAACCTGCCGGCCATCCTGCTGGACCTGGACCGGGAAACTCCCCTGCGCAGCGCCGGTGACGTGATCGAGCGCCTGGAAATGCTGTGCCGCAGCGCCTATGAGCAGTTGCAGGCTGGCGGCTTTGACCGGGATGACGTACCTGCCGTTGTCAGCAATCTCCTGGGTCGCCAGGATGCCGCCACCGAAATGGTTCTGCGCTATGTTTCGGACTTCATTTACCCGTCGCTGATGCGGACTTCGGATGAGATTGGAAATCTGCTCAGGGGCCTGGACGGGCGATTTGTCCCACCCGGCCCCAGCGGCGCGCCCACCAGGGGCATGGCCAACGTATTGCCCACCGGGCGCAATTTCTATTCGGTGGACCCCAAGACGCTCCCCTCGCCTGTAGCCTGGGAGGTAGGGAAGGACCTGGGCGATGCGCTGCTGGACAAGTACCTGCAGGAAGAGGGCGGATACCCCGAGATGGTCGGTGTTGTGGTCTGGGGCACCTCGGCCATGCGTACCCACGGTGACGATATTGCCCAGATAATGTACCTGCTGGGTGTAAGACCGGTGTGGCAGGCGGAGAGCCGCCGCGTTTCGGGCCTGGAGCTGATTCCACTGGAGGAACTGGGCCGTCCCCGCATAGACGTTACGGTGCGCATCAGCGGCTTTTTCCGCGATGCCTTCCCCAATCTGATTTACCTGCTGGACCAGTCCGTGGAACTGGTGGCCTCGCTGGATGAGCCGTCGGACCAGAATTACGTGGCCAAACACTTGAGGGAAGACCTGGAGCGACCGCCCGAAAGCGTTGAGGGCGAAGGCTCCGAGGCCGGCGACAGGTCCGGCTCTCTATACCGGATATTCGGCAGCAAGCCGGGCACTTACGGCGCGGGAATCTTGCCGGTGCTGGATGAGCGCAACTGGGAGTCGGTGTATGACCTGGCCGAGGTCTATACCGCCTGGGGAGGCTACGCTTACACCCAGCGGGACTTTGGCGTAAGCGCCCGTCCCCAGTTCCGGCAGCGGTTCAGCCAGATTGTCGTGGCAGCCAAGAACCAGGACAACCGGGAGCATGACGTCTTCGACAGCGACGACTATATGCAGTACCACGGCGGGATGATTGCCACCGTCCGCGCCCTGACCGGCCGCAATCCCCGGCAGTTCTTTGGGGACAGCTCCGATCCTTCCCGCTCCAGAGTGCGGGACCTGCAGGATGAGGCGCGGAGGGTTTTCCGCAGCCGGGTGGTCAATCCGAAGTGGATGGAATCCATGAAACGCCACGGCTACAAGGGCGCTTTCGAGCTGGCAGCCACCGTGGACTACATGTTCGGTTACGACGCCACTGCCCAGGTTATCGAAGACTGGATGTACGAGGATGTCACGGAAGAATACATCCTCAATGAGGACATGCAGCAATTCTTCCGGCAGAGTAACCCCTGGGCCATGCGGGGCATAGTCGAAAGGCTTCTGGAAGCCATAGAACGCGGCATGTGGGAGAATCCCCCGCCTGAAATCCTGGAAAAGCTGCGAGAGCTTTACCTGGACCTGGAGACCGACCTGGAAGCTAGACAAGAGGCGGGCCAGTCCCCATAATGGCTAACCTGGTGGAACGGAGAGCAGACCGGGGAGGCAGATAATGGAAACTCTGTCGGAATTGATCACGGAGCTGACTTCCAACGACAAAATGATGTGGGTCATTGGAGGCGGTGAAGTCGCCAGTGAAAACACGTCAAAGGGCATCAAGGAGCCGGACTTCAGCAACGGCTGGTACACCATCGAGGCCGATAACTGGCACTTTCACCTGGCGGAGGCCTCGGTTAACGGCATTCAGTTTGTGGAGGCGGAAAGCCACGGCGGGCTCAAGTCCTTTTACGTCAGGTTTTCCCGGGACTGGGAGGAGACGCTGGTGCGCTGCTACTTTCCCAATCCTTACCTGGATGACGACAACAACCGAGTGGACTACCAGCCCGAGAAATATGACGCTTTCCTGGAAATGAGGGACCGGTACGTCGGACGCGAAGAAGGCGTCGTTTACGTACAACGCTAGGGCGTGTGGACAAAATGGTAACATAGGGGGAGTCAAGGATACGGGTATGG
>JAPPGG010000041.1 GCA_028875055.1 Chloroflexota bacterium | reverse complement strand
CAGAACCAAACTCCGCAGGCTATACCCTGACACTACAACTGTGACTCAGTACTAGCGTATGGGTATAGGTCGGTCAGCCTTGTGCTTTTCGATGGTATCCGTGTCCCAGAACTTGGAGAAGTGCAGGGCGCGCGGGCAGTGGCCATAGGCCTCATCCACCTCGATAATAATGCCCTGCAGGTGGTAGCCCCGCTCGTCGGGTTCGTACAGCGAAACCTCCACGTCCTTGCGGTTCAACTCTTCCTGGTTAACGATACTGACCGTGCCGTTGACCCTGACGGTATCGTTGACGCCGGGGATCATGAAAATCAGCCCCACGTGGGGGTTGACGTCCATGTTCAGATAGGACTGGAACAGGCGGTTGCCGGCCACGTCGGGCAGTACCAGGTGGCGGTCGTCCAGAATCTTCACAAACCCGGGCATCCCGCCCTTGGGCGAGGCATCGCAGTTTCCCTCGGCGTCGGCCGTGGCCATCACCACAAAGGGCGACTGGCGAATGAACTCCTGCACAAAGTCGGTCATATAGTTAACGACCTTGGTCTTGGCCCGGCCGTTGGGGTCGGGAGCGCCAAAAACGGCGGTAAACCGGTTGTCGTCACTGATGGGATAGGTGGTCTGGGGCTGGCTGGTGGTGGTCATCTCGACTCCTCCCTGTTCCGCCACACTGGAAAGCAGCGATTTTTCGCAAGTCTAGCAGTAGCGGAGGCCGATATCAAGGAGGCCAGGCCAGGGTAACTGTTCAGTTCAGGGCCCTTCTGTTGAAAAATGGCAAACCTTTAAATTCCCTCCAGCTGAACCGGTCCCAGGTCGGCTCACCCATCCCCGAAGGGCCCTTCGACCGCAGCCCCGTCGCCATCCACAATTACGTCCGCCGGCCTGCTGTGTTAATATGGGCAAACTGGCCCGCCGGGCTTTAAATCAGGAGGTATAAAGGGAATGAAGGCGCTTGAAGGGATACGCGTGCTGGACTTGACCCGTGCTTTGGCCGGGCCCTTCTGCACGCTGATGCTGGGAGACTACGGTGCCGACGTTATCAAGATCGAAATTCCGGGCGCCGGGGACGATACCCGACACTGGGGCCCGCCCTTCATCGGCGACGAAAGCGCCTACTTCCTGTCCATAAACCGCAACAAGCGCAGCCTTACCCTTAATTTCAAGGAAGAGAAGGCCCGGGAGATTTTCCTGAAACTGGTTGAAGATTCCGACGTCGTGGTCGAGAACTTTACCCCCGGCGTCATGGGCCGCTTTGGCCTGGAGTACGAGACGGTAAAACAGGCCAATCCCGGCATTATCTACTGCTCTATTTCGGGCTTCGGGCAGGACGGCCCCTACCAGAGCCGGCCCGCATATGACCAGATAATGCAGGGCATCAGCGGCCTGATGAGCATTACCGGAGACCCGGAGGGCGAACCCGAAAAGATAGGCGTCGCCGTCACCGACATCGGCGCCGGCATGTGGGCCGCCTTCGGGGTGATGTCCGCCCTCTACCGGCGCGAGCAGGACGGAGAAGGGCAATACATCGACATTTCCATGCTGGACGCCCAGGTGGCCTGGCTGACCTACCAGGCCGGCTATTTCTTCGCCTACGGACGCCCGCCCCAGCGGCTGGGCAAGGCCCACCCCACCCTCGTTCCCTACCAGGCCTTTATGGCCAAAGACGGCAAGTACTTCAACGTCGCCGTGGGCTCGGAACGCCTGTGGGACCGCTTCTGCCAGGCCGTTAAGCGCGAGGACCTGAAGGCCCACCCCGACTACGCCACCAATGGCGTTCGCGTGGAAAACCGTACTACCCTGGCTCCGCTGCTGCAGGAATACTTTCTGACCAGGGACGCCGACGACTGGGTGGTTGACCTGCAGGCCCACAGCGTTCCCGCCGGCCCCATAAACGACCTGGCGGACGTGTTCTCCGACCCCCAGGTGCTGCACCGGGACATGTACCTTGAGATTCCCCATCCCACCCTGACGTCCATCAAGCAGACGGGCCTGCCCATCAAGTTTTCCCGTACCCCTGGAGGCCTGGACCAGCACCCGCCCCTCCTGGGAGAGCACAACCAGGCAATCCTGCAGGACCTGGGATACTCCGAAGCCCAAATACGGGACCTGGCAGAAAAGTCGGTCATCTGACCCCCTGCTAGGGCGTGTGGACAAAATGGTAACATAGGGGGAGTCAAGGATACGGGTATGG